>JBKEEB010000132.1:0-29361 GCA_047975735.1 Niabella sp. | reverse complement strand
ATCTGTCAACTATTGTTGTTAGCGAGTATGCTGTAGGTGATAATCCTGACAATCTACTTTCTTTAAATACATTTCGATTATTAGAATTTGATTATGCTGATGCTAAACTCGCAGGTCAGTTTTAGCAGATTTGAGAAACCGTAGCCAATTAGGAGATTTTGGAGATAGAAAAGTTGTGATAAATGATATTAAATTATTTTCACAAATTCACAACAGGGCTATTGATGCTTTTATTACTAAGGATAGAAAATCGTTGACCAAAATGATTAAACCATTATCAGATACGTATAATTTAAAATTTGAATTTATAGATCTATCTATTTCATTAAACGATAAATTAGGTAGATTGTTTTAAATTATACTAATTAGCAAGGTTTTTTATAAATGTGGCTTAAATAATTCATAAAAAAATCCTTTGTTTAATTAAACCGATTTTTAACAATAAATACCTCCTGCATTTATTAATTTTGCTTTTATGAGTATGACGATTTATACAAAAGAACTGGTGAAACGCTATGGTCAGCGTACGGTAGTAAACCAAGTATCTTTTGAAGTAAAACAAGGTGAGATTGTAGGGCTTTTAGGCCCTAACGGTGCCGGCAAAACCACTTCTTTTTATCAGGTGGTAGGCCTTATAAAACCCGACGAAGGCGATGTATTTTTAAACGACCAGAATATTACAAAATTACCCATGTACAAGCGCGCTCAAATGGGTATTGGATATTTACCGCAGGAAGCATCCGTATTTAGAAAACTGAGTGTAGAAGATAATATTGCTGCGGTATTGGAAATGACAAAACTCCCTAAGCAGGAACAAAAAGATAAATTAGAATCGCTGATTAAAGAGTTTAGGCTGGGGCATGTACGTAAAAGCAATGGTGATGTGTTAAGCGGTGGTGAAAGAAGAAGAACGGAGATTGCAAGGGCGCTGGCCGTAGATCCTAAATTTATTTTATTAGATGAGCCCTTTGCCGGTATTGACCCTATTGCCGTGGAAGATATTCAGGGCATTGTAGCCCGGTTAAAATATAAAAACATCGGCATCTTAATTACCGATCATAATGTGAACGAAACCCTTTCTATTTGCGACAGGGCCTATTTGATGATTGACGGTAAAATATTTGAAAAAGGCACTGCTGAAGAGTTGGCCGCCAACGAGCAGGTAAGAAAATTATACCTCGGTCGTAATTTTGAGTTGAAACGTAAGGACTATCTGTACGATGAAGTGCTGAGTGAAGCAGGTATTCCCGATTTGCCCACCATTCCGGAGACGGATGAGTAGTTAAGAAACCCGATTTTTGTTTTTACCCTTTTACTTTTCACTTTTGCTTTTCGCTTCGTACATAACTACTTGTAAATCCTAATTTTTTAAGACCTGCCTGCACTTCCGGGCAACTCATAAACAAATCCCATAATAAGCCGGTGCGGTAGTTCTCAATCATTACCACAATAGGGCCTTGGTCTATAGCCAAGTGGCTGTTAGCATACCAGTTTTGTGTAAGGTTAAATGCATCGGTAAAGCCATACTCGCTCCATATTTTATTGCCCAACTCTTTATAAAAATATCTTAATGCCGCCATTGATTTTTCCGGTGTGTACGGAAAGGCTGATAATGCCGCCGTTGGCGTAATGGTGCCGTTATCGTTGGTAGGCGAATGCGCATCATAACCATTATAAGTATCGCTGGCGGTAAGTCCCCAACAATTAGTATTGTAACCTTTAAATTTCTTAGGATTGTCTATGCAGTAGCTGTAATTAATAAGCGTGTGATTTTGATTTTGCTGCCAGTAATCGGCATACCGGTCTTTCAGCCCTTTGGGCGATAACCCTAAGAACGAGTAATGAGAAAAAAACAAAGGACCGCCATAAGGATACCCCAAGGGTAACAGATAATCATAATAGTTTTTACCATTTAAAAAATGCTGGCCGTTAGCCCAACCTTTATGGTAAACCGATGCGGGCACCATATATTTTGAGTTTTGACCGGAAGCCGCCAACACATACATAATTAAACACTCATTAAATCCTCGTACGGCAAAATCCATACTCCATCCGTTATTAGGGCTCCAGTGCCAGTAAAGAACATCTTGCCCGTTTCTGGTAAACCAATTCCATTCTACTTCATTCCAAAGGCCGTTAATTCTGCCACGAAGCTCTCTTTCTACCGGAATGTCTTTGTTAAAGTATTGTCTTGCAGTTAATAAGCCTTGTAGTAAAAAGGAGGATTCTACAAGGTCAGCACCATCATCTTTGCGGCCAAAGGGAATGGTTTTGCCGGTTTCTCCGTTATACCAATGCGGAAAAACACCGTGATAAGAATCTGCTTTATAAAGCCATTTTACCATTTTCAATAAAAACTTTGCAGCCGTATCTCTGGCAATCCAACCCCTGTTTACGCCTACAATAATGGACATAATACCAAATCCGGTACCGCCGGTAGTTACAACCTCTTTTCCGTAGTTAAAAGATTCGTTGCTTCTTTCTCTGGCCATGCCGCTTACAGGGTGGGCAAAATCCCAAAAATAGCGCAGTGTTTGCTTTTGTACTAGATCAATTAATGCCGAGTCTGAAATATTTTTATCAATAGTAAGGGTATAAGGAATTGCGGCACTGTTTATATTAGCCATTTTTTTTTGAGCATTAGCTGTAGAAGCAATAATTAAAAAGAGGCAAACAACTATCCAATAGGTCTTCATTATTATATTTTTATTCAAAAAATCGTTATTCATTAGTGGCTATAAGTTTAATATAATCAAAATTAATGATAATTGGAATGTATTGTGAATAGGGGAGCTGATAGCCCATCGTTTTTCTTTATCTTTTTGATAATTTACGAATAAAAATTTTATGTAGGTTTGCAGCCTTATGACAAGTACAGCAATCAGGCAGCAGTTTTTAGACTTTTTTAAGAGCAAAGGGCATGTTATTGTGCCTTCGGCTCCCATTGTGGTGAAAAATGATCCTACCCTCATGTTTACCAACGCAGGCATGAACCAGTTTAAGGATTATTTTTTGGGCAATAAGCCTGCTCCTTACAAACGTGCCGTAGATACACAAAAATGCCTGCGTGTAAGCGGTAAGCACAACGATCTGGAAGAAGTGGGTGTGGACACTTACCACCATACTATGTTTGAAATGCTAGGCAACTGGAGCTTTGGCGACTACTTCAAGAAGGATGCGATTGCCTGGAGTTGGGAGTTGCTGACGGATGTATTTAAAATTCCCAAAGACCGCTTGTATGTAAGCGTATTTGAAGGCGATGCTGCTGACGGCTTACCTTTTGATGAAGAAGCTGCTACTGAGTGGAAAAACTGCCTGTCCGAATCAGGATTTACTGAGGCGGAGATTGAAGACCGCATCATCAAAGGAAAAAAGAAAGATAATTTTTGGGAAATGGGCGATACCGGCCCATGTGGCCCCTGCTCCGAAATTCATGTGGACTGCCGCCCGGATGAAGAACGAACCGCAGTAGATGGTAAAACGCTGGTAAATGCCGATCATCCGCAGGTGATTGAAATTTGGAACAACGTGTTTATGGAGTTCAACCGTAAAAAAGACGGTAGCTTAGAGCCTTTGCCTGCCAAGCATGTAGATACCGGAATGGGTTTTGAAAGATTGGTGCGTGTATTGCAAAACAAAACCTCTAATTACGATACAGATGTATTTACAGGTACAATTGCTGAAACAGAAAAAATAACGGGTAAAAAATACGATGGTAGCGATAGTAAGGAAGCGGTAGCTTTCAGGGTATTGGCAGACCATATTCGTGCAATCAGTTTTACCATTGCTGATGGCCAACTGCCCTCAAACACAGGGGCTGGCTATGTTATCCGCCGTATTTTGCGCAGGGCGGTACGCTATTATTATTCTTATTTAGATTATAAACAGCCGTTATTGTTTCAACTCTTGCCTGTAATTGCCAATCAGTTTGAACATGTGTTCCCTGAACTGAAAAAGCAGGAAACTTTTGTAAGCAAAGTAATTAAGGAAGAAGAAGATAGTTTTTTGAGAACCTTGGAAAAGGGGTTGAAAAGAATTGATGATATTATTAAATCATCAAACAAAATAATTGACGGTAAAAGTGCCTTTGAACTATATGATACGTATGGTTTTCCGGCAGATTTGACAAGACTGATCGCATCTGAAAATAATCTTACAGTTGACGAAGCAGGTTTTGAGGCAGAAATGCAACAACAAAAAGACCGCAGCCGTGCCGCTACGGCTGTTGATACGGAAGACTGGGTATTGGTGGGAGAAGATGTACCGGTAAAATTTGTAGGTTATGACGATTTGAATATTGTTACCCGGGTTATAAAATACCGAAAAGTAAAAGCCAAAGGTAAAGAGCAATATCAAATTGTACTGGCCACCACCCCTTTTTATGCGGAGAGCGGCGGGCAGGTGGGAGATAAAGGTGCTTTAATTTTTGGTGATGAAAAAATTACTGTTACCGATACTAAAAAGGAAAACGACCTGATTGTTCATTTTACAGATAAACTGCCGCAAAAAATTGAGGCAGAGGTTACTGCTACGGTTGATTTTCAAAATAGGTTGAGTACAATGTACAACCATACCGGCACGCACTTATTACATGCGGCCCTTCGTAAAATTCTGGGTACACATGTACAACAAAAAGGCTCGTTGGTGTCGCCGGATATATTGCGGTTTGATGTATCGCATTTTTCCAAAATTACAGATGAGGAACTGAGGCAGGCTGAAATGATGGTGAATGCAAAAATACGCGAAAATGTTCCTGTTATTATTAAAGAAATGCCTAAAGAGGAAGCTATGAAATTAGGTGCCATGGCTTTATTTGGAGAAAAATATGGCGATAATGTACGCGTGGTTACTGCCGACCCTAATTACTCCGTGGAACTTTGCGGTGGCACACATGTGCAACAAACCGGAATGATTGGAATATTTATTATTACTTCCGAATCGGCAATTGCAGCCGGTGTACGCAGGATTGAAGCATTAACAGGCCCGGCAGCCTTCAGGTATTTAAGCGAAAAAGTAAGCGAAAACAAACAGTTAAGTGAGGTGCTTAAAACCAAGGATCCTTTAAAAGCCATTGAAAAATTATTAGCTGAAAAGTTGGCGTTGGAAAAAAGAGTGGAGTCGCTGGAGGCCCGAGAACTGGTGGGTATAAGAAATGATTTATTAAAAAAAGATGAAATTATCCATCAGGTTAATTTTATTGGGGACATTGTAGAAGTTAACAATGCCGATGCCTTGAAAAAACTTTGCGGCGATTTAAAAAATCATTTACAAGATTTCGTAATAGTACTTTGTGCCAATATTGGCGGTAAACCGGCAGTGGCCATTGCTATTGCAGAAAATGTAGTAGCTGCTAAAGGATTGGATGCCGGACAAATTATTAAACAACAGGTAGCCCCTTTAATTAAAGGCGGCGGCGGCGGACAAAAAACACTGGCTACTGCCGGTGGCCAGGATGCCGGTAATTTGCAAAAAGTTATTAATACAGTAAAGGACCTGCTTGCCTAAACGCGCCGAAAAACTTGTTCCCTGTGTTTTAAAGTTTAAGCAGCATACAAATAGTTAGGAATATCCCAAACTAACTATCAGCATACCATCAAGTTCAATATTTTACTACCTTTAAATAAGTATGTCTCTTGTAAAGCTGATACCCGACAGGCACGATTCCTTGCAAAATCAAAATAGGCCTAACGAAAAAGGAACCTTACGCGAAAAATTATACGTAATTATTTTTCAGTCAGACACCTCTATGGGGAAGCTGTTTGACGTTTGCTTGTTCATTTTAATTTTTGCCAATATTATCCTGCTCATGTTGGAGAGCGTAGAGGCACTATCTATTAAATACAGGCATATATTCCATATTCTAGATTATGTTTTTTTAGTAGTTTTTTCTTTAGAATACATTATTCGTTTGTATTGTGTACGTAGTGCAAAAAAATATGCTACCAGCTTTTATGGTGTAGTAGATTTATTGGCTATCCTGCCTTCCTACTTCGAGTTTATATATCCGCAGTGGCATATGCTTATGATTATTCGTTCCTTCAGGCTGTTGCGCATTTTCAGAATATTTGGAATGGTAAATTTTTTGAACGAAAGCCGTGTAATAATGTTTGCTTTAGTACGCAGTTTTCGAAAAATAATGGTGTTTTTGTTTTTTGTAATACTGCTCACCATATTTTTAGGCTCGCTAATGTATGTGGTAGAATTTGAGCAGAACTCCGGATTTAGCAGCATACCGCAAAGTATTTATTGGGCTATAGTTACCATTACTACGGTGGGGTATGGCGATGTGGCACCGGTAACGGCTTTAGGTAAAATTATTGCCTCCTTTATTATGATATTGGGTTATGCAATTATAGCGGTGCCTACTGGCGTAATGTCAGCATCGGTATTTGCTGAAAGCAAAAAGTTTAAAGTAGGGGTAAAATGCCCTCATTGCGGAGCCGGGAGCCATCCTGCCGATGCCGTGTATTGTAGAAAATGTGGTGAAAGAATTGAAGAGTAATACTGTTAGAACAAACAAAATAGACCAATTTTCACTAACACTAAACTGTTCTATTCGTATGACTGTAAGAAAACTAAGTTTCTACTGCCATGGTTGCTACACCTGTAAAGTCACCTTGTTTTGATTGTCCTAAAATGTATATAGGAATTAATGCTTTTCCCGGTTGCTCAATTCGGTAAACGAGTATTGGGTTATAACGAGACTTAAGAAATAAATACAGCTCTAAAAAGCGGGCGGCATTATTATTCATAACGGTATCGGGTCCGTTAAAAGCTAAATAGTCTTCAAAGCGTCCGAAAAAATCTTTTACCGGAATATTTTTTACGGTTTCAATTGAAACTTTTTGTGTTTTTGCAAGCAGTGCAACTAATTCGTTTTTATTGGCAGCGGATAATTGTATAATACTTACAGGGTATTCGCTTTCGGAATAATACATCAATTCTTCTGTAATTTGCTCCAGTGCCGCAATAGACGTGTTTTCCATACCTGCCAATATATTTAGAAAGGTTTTTTCATGCCACTCATGCCCGGCATCATACGCCCAAAAGCTCCCATTTTGTTCATATTCTTCATCATATCGCGCATTTGTTCAAACTGTTTCATAAAAGCATTTACTTCGGCAATATCCTTGCCACAACCTGCTGCAATGCGCTTGCGGCGGCTACCATTTATCAAATCCGGATTGGCACGTTCTTCAGGAGTCATGGAGTCAATCATAGCTTCAATACCTTTAAAACTATCATCACTAATATCAAGGTCTTTAATTTGCTTGCCCACACCGGGAATCATTCCCAGCAAATCTTTCATGTTGCCCATTTTTTTTATTTGCTGCAACTGTTGTTTAAAATCAGCAAAGTCAAATTTGTTCTTACGAATTTTTCCTTCTAATTTTTTAGCTTGTTCCTCATCAAACTGCTCTTGTGCTTTTTCTACCAGTGAGGTAATATCACCCATGCCCAAAATACGCTGCGCCATCCTTTCGGGGTAAAAAACATCTAAGGCATCCATTTTTTCCCCATTGCTCACAAATTTAATGGGCTTGTTTACTGTGTATTTGATGGAAATGGCAGCACCGCCACGGGTATCACCATCTAATTTTGTAAGTACTACTCCGGTAAAGTCGAGGCGGTCGTTAAATGCTTTGGCAGTATTAACAGCATCCTGCCCCGTCATACTATCTACCACAAATAAAATTTCTTGCGGGTTTACGGCATTTTTAATATTTGTAACCTCGGTCATCATTTGCTCATCAATAGCCAAACGACCGGCAGTATCAATAATAATTACATTTTTATTCTTAATGCGAGCCTCGGTTACCGCATTTTTCGCAATGCTTACCGCATCTTTGTTTTCGGGCTCAATATGTACATCTACTTTTATTTGCTCGCCCAATACCCGCAATTGTTCCATTGCTGCCGGGCGGTAAATATCTGCTGCTACCAACATGGGCGACAGGCCTTTTTTGTTTTTAAGGAAATTAGCCAGCTTGCCGCTAAAAGTGGTTTTACCGCTACCTTGCAAACCTGCAATTAAAATAACAGCCGGATTACCTTTGGCATTAAATTCGGCTTCTTCGCCACCCATTAATTCTGTTAGTTCGTCCTTAACTATTTTTACCATTAATTGGCCCGGACTGATGGCATTGATTACTTTTTCACCAACGGCTTTATCTTTTATTTTATCGGTAAATTCTTTGGCTATTTTGTAGTTCACATCGGCATCAACAAGGGCTCTGCGTATTTCTTTTACGGTGGTAGCCACATTCAACTCGGTAATTCTTGCCTGGCCTTTAAGGTTTTTAAAAGCACTATCTAATTTATCCTGTAAGTTATTAAACATTGCAGATATTATTTTTCTATTTTTTAAGGTGGCAAATATACTAATTTATAAAAGAGTGATAGAAGTCAATGCGGCTGATAAAAATAAATGCGGCTCCCCATAAAATTTAAACCGAAAAAAGCAGAAGTAAACGGTATATTTTCTAATACCTGCTATATAAATAATTGGTTATCAATATTTAAAAAAAATATTTTGTTTGTATTAGAATTTTTCTATTATTGCAACTGGCAGACTAACTATTTATTGCCATAAAGTAACAAATGAGTAAACAGATTTTTACATTGGAGTATCCGGTGAGATGTTCTCCGAATATTCTTTTCGAGTTTTTAGCCACCTCAAATGGATTGAGTGAGTGGTTTGCAGATACGGTTGATGAAGAAGACACAACGTACACTTTTGGCTGGAATGGCTCTTTTGAAGAGGCTGAAGTGATAGAGCAGGAGGAAGAAAAGTTAATACGTTTTAAATGGAAGGGCTCTCCCGAAAACGAATATTTTGAGTTTAGGATCGACAAGTCTGAGATCACTAATCAAACTATTTTGGTAATCACGGATTTTGCAGAAAAAAGAGATATTAAGGACCAGTCCCAACTATGGGATTATCAGGTGAAGGATTTATTTCACCGTATAGGAAACTAGTTGCAAAAAACACTTGTTAGCGTAGTGTTTACAGCTCTCATTATTCTTTTTCTCTCTCCGGTAAGTAACAGCGACAACTATATTCAGGAGTATTATGCTCCTGCAGGAGAAGCTATGGGCGTTTTATTAGCCGTGCCTTTATAATTTTTACGTCTTGTAACGGCCTGTCTTTATCTACTCCTTTGCTGGTAGGTACCGCAGCTATGTTATCTATTACATTAATTCCTTTAATTACCTCGCCAAATACAGTATAGTTTTGGTCTAAATGCGGTACACCGCCAATAGTGGTATAAACCTTGCGTTGGGCTTCAGGAATTTTTCGTTTTAATCTTTTTACTTCAAGCGTGTCTAATTGGGTAGGCGTAAATACTTTCCCCTGCGTTAAATAAAACTGGCTGGCACTGCTGGCTTTTTGGGGATTAATATCATCCCCTTCTCGGGCTGCAGCTATCACACCTTTTTTATGAAATAGTTCAGGCCTAAACTCGGCAGGAACAGTATATGCTGGGCCACCATCGCCCAAAGTTTTGCCGGGCGCAGCATTGCGGCTGTCGGGGTCGCCGGATTGTATCATAAAATGATTAATAACCCTGTGAAATAAAAGGCCGTCATAGTATTTAGTCTTCACTAATTTCAGAAAATTATTGCGGTGTAATGGTGTAAGATTACTAAGCCTGATGGTAATATCACCCATAGAGGTTTGTAACAAAACATCTTTTTTTATGTCGCGTTGGGTTACTTTCTGCTGTATAGTACAGGAAGCCAGCAGACTTATACAGAAAATAAATAGTAAATATTCCGGTACTTTGTGGCATTCAATCTTCGATAGCATTATAATTCGTTTTCCTGAAAATACATTAATACATGGTCTTTTAAAAAGTTTTCCTGTTCTATGGGGTTCATTACAGGCATGGGTTTTAATTGTTTGTAGTGAGGCCATCCCTCGTCATCTGTATTTTCTAAAATATAAAAGCCACTGGGAGTTAGTAATCTGCAAACAGCGATATGCATTAAATCCTGCTTTTGCTCCTTAGAAAATTTTTCTTTTATATGTCCCAGTTCCTGAATACCAATCAGGAACAAAATAGTTTCCATATCGGGCTTTTTACCAAAGCGCTCAACCAATTTGGCTTCCAATGTCCACCATCTTGCCTGTAAATCATCATTTATTTGCATTTTGCAAAAGTAAAGAGGGTTGTTTTATTCTCAAAGGCCGGAAATATATTTTTACCAGAAGATTACAGTTTCCAACAAGCTATATATGCGACTTTGCAGAATTTTACGAAATACGATGCCATTGAATTATGTACCTTTGCCATCCTAATTATTACAAATGAACCTGAAAGATTTATATAAAAAAGCAGCAAATTTTGAATTTTTAACCGTAGATGAAGGTGTTTACTTGTACTATTATGCATCGTTAACCGATTTAATGCTTATTGCTGATGAGCTGCGCAAACAACAGGTGCCGCACGGAAAAGTTACCTGGCAGATTGACCGCAACCTGAACACGACCAATGTATGCGTAGCCAATTGTAAGTTTTGTAATTTTTATAGAATTCCCGGCCATGCCGAAGCTTATATTACAGATATGCCCACTTATCGTAAAAAGATAGCGGAAACAATACAATATGGTGGAGATCAGTTATTGTTGCAGGGTGGTCATCATCCGGAATTAGGTCTTGAATTTTATACCGGAACATTTAAAGCTATTAAGGCCGAGTTCCCTGATATTCGATTACACGCTTTAGGCCCGCCCGAAGTAGCCCATATTACCAAACTTGAAAAGAGTACCCATGCTGAGGTTTTAAAGGCTTTAAAAGAAGCTGGTATGGACTCTTTACCCGGTGCCGGAGCCGAAATATTAACCGATAGGGTACGCCGCCTGATAAGCAAGGGTAAATGTGGTGCTCAGGAATGGCTTGATATTATGCACGAAGCACATAAACAAAACATTACTACCAGTGCCACCATGATGTTTGGCCATGTGGAAACTATTGAAGAACGATTTGAACATCTTGTTAAAATACGTGAGGTTCAAAGTCGTAAACCTAAAGATGCAAAGGGGTTTTTAGCTTTTATTGCCTGGACCTTTCAGGATGTGGATACATTACTTACTCGCATCAGGGGGGTACAAAACCTTACCACGCCCGAAGAATATATTCGCATGGTGGCTTTATGCCGCATTATGCTGCCCAATATTAAAAATATACAGGCTTCCTGGCTAACCGTAGGTAAAGCTACAGCACAATTATGCCTGCATGCCGGTGCTAACGATTTTGGCAGTATTATGATAGAAGAAAATGTGGTAAGTGCAGCAGGTGCCCCACACAGGTTTACATATAAATCAATACAGGAAGCCATTAAAGAGGCTGGTTTTGAACCACAGCTGCGCAATCAGGAATATGATTGGCGAGAGATTCCTGCTACGATACAAGAGCAGGTGGTAAACTATTAAGGGTATGTGAAAAATAACCCGGGCATATTGTAAAGTTGACAACTTATAGTACATTTGCTTTCCTCAATCCAAAACCTTTTAAACTAGGGATTATAATATCCCGACTGTATTATGATGTCAACAGCACTCTACCAGGAGTACAGTTTCGGACAAACGACGCTGTACCGGTCGTTAATTTTTTTAATTCTGGCATTGCTATCAGCCGTTTCATGTTGTGTATATTATTTTTTCCATTTAATAGAGCCTTTTTATATCTCAGCCGGTTATTTGCTGATTGTTTTAATTGGTGCTTTCATTTATCTTAAGCATAAGCGCATTTATTTGGGCAGGCTCATCACATTTATTGCTACCTGTATATTGGCTCTACTGCTTTCATATTATGAGGGGTATGATACTCATGCTATTTATTTTTTTCTACCCGCAGTTATGATTATTCAAATTTTGATTAACAAAAAAGGCTGGAAGGATCAACAAAGTATTGTGTTTTATGGTATCTGGTTTATATTTTTATTTTTCACGCTTATGGTAACCAGAGGGCAGGGATCGGTTATTAAAAACAATCCTGAGGTTAAGTCTGTTTTACGGGCATTAAACCTTACGATTATTTTTTTATTAGGTGCTTTTTATTCCTTGTTTGGGCTTCTTTTAGAGCGCTGGTATATAAAAAACTTATTACAGAAAAAGCAAATAACCGAAGAGCTTAAGAACAAGCAAATGGATATGATGGCTAAACTGGGACATGAAATACGTACACAGGCTACCAGTATTAATGCAGCATCAAAAATGTTGATGGAAACAGAGCTTACTAATAAGCAAAAGCCCATGATTGAAATCTTGGATTATTCGGCCAATCAAATGTTCTATCTTATAAGAGATATTTTAGACCTGCGAAAAATAGAAAAAGGCATTCTTTTCCTTTATGCAAAACCAAAAAACATTTATAATATTATTCTTAATGCCAAACTTCCTTTTGTAAAAAAAGCCAGTGAAAGAAAACTTGACCTTGTAATAAATATTGATGAAAACATTAAAGACCACTGGGTGATGGTGGATGATATAAAACTCAATCAGGTACTACACAATCTTCTTTCAAATGCCCTGAAATTTACGCTGGAAGGTTCTGTTTTACTAAAAGCCACCTTGCTTTATGAAGATGCTAAAAACCTATCAATTTATTTTGAAATATCGGATACTGGAGTAGGAATTCAGGAAAAAAACATACGCAAAATATTTGAAAGTTTTTGGCAGGAGCAGCCTTTAGAAATGCCAATTTATGGAGGCAGCGGCCTGGGGCTTACTATTGCCAGTGGTATAGTTACGAAAATGGGCTCTCAGCTACAAATGGAAAGTGAACCCGGTATGGGCACAAAATTTTATTTTTCTGTAACCTTTAAAAAAATTGACATGCCTGCTTTACAACCTGACAATGAAAAGGAAAGGCTTGCCAATTTAAAAGGACTGCAGATATTAGTAGTGGATGATAATAAAACAAGTTTATTATTTACAAAAAGTCTTTTAACCAAGGCCGGAATGGAAGTGTATTGTGCTGAAAACGGGTTAAGTGCCATTGAAATATTTAATAAAAATCAATCTGTTCCCATTATATTGTTAGATTTAGAAATGCCGGAATTAAACGGATATATGGCCATTCATAAACTTAAAGAAATTAACAGAAAGTCAAAAATTGTTGCTTTTACAGCCAGCATCCCCGAGCAGGCACTTTCGCAAAAGTTGTCTGTGCTTGGGTTTGATGATTTTATTTCAAAACCATTTACCCAAAACGAATTGCTAAAGATAGTAGGTCGAAATCTTGAAAATTAGTAAAGGAAATTTGCGTTATTTTTCACCAGTGGTATGAATCTTTTTTAAATATTTTTCTAACCATTCATATTCTTCCCATAAAAGGTGCAGCCGGCTTTCTTTTGCGGCATACCCGTGCGATTCAAAAGGGAGTTGTACCAACCTTACTGTACCTCCATGACCTTTAATGGCATTAAACAAACGCTCGCTTTGTATAGGAAAAGTTCCCGGGTTATTATCGGCTTCTCCATGAACCAACAATAAGGGTGTTTTAATTTTATCGGCGTAACTAAACGGGCTCATTTTAAAATAAACCTGCGGAGCCTGCCAGTAAGTACGTTCTTCATTTTGAAAACCAAATGGTGTAAGCGTGCGGTTATATGCACCGCTACGGGCAATACCGGCTTTAAATAATTGTGTATGTGCCAGCAGGTTGGCTGTCATAAAGGCTCCATAACTATGGCCGGCAACTGCTACTCTTGTACTATCGCCAATTCCCATTTCAGCAATTTTTTCTATAGCAGCTTTTGCATTCCATTCTAATTGTTCTACAAAATTATCGTTAGGATATTTATCGTCTTCGCCCACAATAGGGAATTCCGTATTATCCATTACGGCATACCCCAATAATGCAAAGGGCACAAAGCTGGCATAACTGGTTAGGGTAAAAGTATTTTTACTTCCTCTTACCTGTGTAGCATCTGCGGCACTTTTGTACTCTCGCGGGTATGCCACAATGATTACCGGCAGCCTGTCATCTTTTTTAGGATTGTAATTTTTATTAACATATAAATTAGCAGTTAAGGAAATCCCGTCTTTTCTTTTGTATTGAATTTTCTCCATTTTCAAATTTCTGAGAGCCTCTTGTGGGTCGGGAAATTGTGTAATGGCTTTAGTGCTATTATTGGCAATATCCACAGTATAGTAGTTTGGCGGTGCCGTATTGCTTTGCCGGCTTGTTACAAATTTTACACCATTATTATAGGCCAATAGTTTTACGGGTGCTTCATAAAAAGGATCTTGGCACTGCCAAATGATCTCTTGCTGCTTTGTATTTACATCAAAATAACTTACAAAGGGATATTCTCCCTGGGGAGAAGCTCCCCTGCCACGCATAATAAATGTTGATTTATTTAGCAGTAATGGCACATACCTGCCAAATTGATTGCGAACTTGAAAAGGAGTTCCAATATCGGCATACGCATCATTCATACTACGATCACTAATTGTTGTTAATACGCCGGAATTTACATCCAGCAGTTGCCAAAGTAGTTGTTGCTTTGCATAGGAGCCTTGTGTTACTAAAGCCTTATCTTCAGTAATAAATTGCACTCCTCTTAATCGCATGGGTGTTTTTACAGTAGTAGCAGGCGTTGCCGAAAAAGGCGCATCTACGGTTACATACGCATCATGATAAGGAATATCTTTCTTTATATAGCCGCTATCTAAGGGAAGCGTCCAACCTATGGTATGAGGTTTAGTATCTATCCATTCAAAATTTCTTGGGGCATTTAAAACATTGTCAAACCCACTGGGAGCAAGTTCCATAGAAGGAACAGTTGCCAACTTTTTAATGAATGTGCCATTTTGGTTCCAAACTTCTACGTTAGCGGTAAAACCGTAGTAGGGTACCAAATAGGAAAGCTGTCCGGTTTGTTTGGTTACCAGTAAATATTTTTTATCGGGAGATGCGGAAACACTTTGGTAATAATCGGGTTTGTTTATTTTCCTTTCTACACCATTTTTATTAATAATCAACTGTTTTTTTGCATAAAAGCGATACAGTTCTTCGTCGTATTTGTTTTTAATAAGATCCTGATAGGTTCGGCTGGCGGCTACCTTTCCAAGATTTTGCTGCACTACCGGACCGGATGGGGCAACCGGTTTAGCAGGCATGGCACTGGCGGGTGCAGTAGTTCCGTAGTACATCATGGTTTCATCATCAATCCAAGTATAAAAAAAATCGGTGCTAAAATTTAAGGGGGTTTTGTTTATTTTTTTGGCCGTAAAATTTTTAGTGTCTATCAGGTATAAATCAATAACAAAACGACCTTCTTGTACAAGGGCTACTTTATTTCCTGCCGGATTCCAAAAGGCCTCTAAGATTTTTAAATTTGCAGGTAGTCCTGTTACAGGAAATTCTTTACCTGTAGCTACGTTTTTAAAAGCTATCCCGGTGTAATAAGAACTTCTACTTTGGCTAAAATTAGCCGGGTTAATACGCAGCCCGGCAATCCTTAATTCTGGTTGTGCCAAATCTTCTACAGTGGGTGCAGTGCTACGTTGTAATATCATCATCCAGCTTCCATCTTCATTAAAATCTACAGCAGGGTTAAAATTGGCCATTACTAATTTTTCAATCAGTTCTGGTGGTTTTTTATACGCTATATCATCTTGAGCCTTACTACTAAAAGTAGATAGCACCACTAAGCATATAAAAAAGATCGCTTTCCTCATGATATTAAAATTGTGTACTAAAAAATAAATTTTCTTTCATTTCTAATGTTCTATGTTACAATCTCAATATAATATTTTATAGTAAGATTTAATAATAGAATATTTGTTTTTCAAACAGAAACAGTTAACGAAAGCTGATTTCTAATAAAAATATATATATATTAGCAAGTTAAATATAGCTATCAACAAAAAGCGATTCCAATCAACAAAGCAAATGCCATAAAAAACAATTAGCCAAAATATGAATTTGGAAAAACTACCGCATGAACATGCACGCAAAAAAAACAGAACTATTTGGGGTGTTATAACAGCCTCTTCTTTGGGAACGTTAATTGAGTGGTACGACTTTTATATTTTTGGGAGTCTTGCTGCTGTTTTGGCTACAAAATTTTTTCCATCTGATAATCCTACTGCTGCTTTCCTATCAACCTTAGCCACTTTTGCTGCGGGTTTTGTAGTAAGGCCTTTTGGAGCTTTGTTTTTTGGAAGGCTGGGCGATATCATTGGACGTAAATACACATTTTTAGTTACTTTACTTATTATGGGCGGTGCTACATTCCTTATTGGGTGCGTACCCAGTTATGATAGCATCGGATATCTGGCACCGGTGTTAGTGCTTTTATTACGCCTTTTACAAGGGTTAGCTTTAGGTGGCGAATATGGTGGAGCCGCTACTTATGTGGCAGAATATGCAGAACCCCACCGGCGCGGATACTGGACATCCTGGATACAAACCACGGCTACCGTGGGGCTTTTTGTTTCACTAATTGTAATTCTGGTAACCAAATCTTCCTTAACACCTGAGGAGTTTGACAGTTGGGGCTGGCGTATTCCTTTTTGGGTGTCCATTTTAATGGTGGGCGTTTCTTATATCATTCGTAAGAATATGAAAGAATCGCCACTTTTTGCAAAAGCAAAAAAAGAAGGTAAAACATCCACTAATCCGTTAAAAGAAAGTTTTGGCAATAAATACAATTTTAAATATGTACTCTTAGCGTTATTTGGTGCGGTAATGGGTCAGGGTGTTATTTGGTACACGGGGCAGTTTTATGCTATGAGTTTTATGCAAAAAGTAATGAATATTAATGCTGCACAGGTTGACTCATTAATGGCAGCAGCATTATTTGTGGCTACTCCTGGTTTTGTTTTATTCGGATGGCTGTCAGATAAAATTGGACGTAAAACAATTATGCTTGCCGGTATGCTACTGGCAATAGTTGCTTACAGGCCTATTTACGATAAAATGTTTCATACTTTAAATATGGCCGAAAAAACAGTAGCAACAGACGGCATTAATTTTAAAAGAACAGCGGTAGCCAATGCAGCAGCAGGCGACAGTACCGTAACTTATACAACAATTACTACATATACCGATGGTACTATTAACCAGGCCGATAGTATTATACATGTTAATGGTAGTACTGGTAGTTTAGTGTTGGCACAAAACCCCATTATAAATACTTCTATTACCGTTAACAGTCCTACAAAATGGACATTAGCCCTGCTTGTATTTATACAGGTAATTTTTGTAACAATGGTTTATGGGCCCATTGCTGCATTTTTAGTAGAAATGTTCCCGGTAAGAATACGATATACTTCCATGTCGTTACCTTATCATATTGGTAACGGAGTGTTTGGGGGCTTGCTACCGGCTGTAGCAACTTATCTTGTAACAAATGCTAAAAGCACAGGGCATAGCGAGTGGTTTTTACAAGGACTTTGGTATCCGATTGTTGTAGCAGGAGTTTGTTTTATAATTGGATTAATTTATCTTGACGGCAAAGACCGTTACGTAAACGATTAACTATATAAATAAAAAAATGTATGGACAGCTTGAAAAAAATATTAGGCATTGTATGGCTTTTATTAGCATTGGCATCTGCATATTTTTGCATATTTGTTTTTGGCATACCCAAATTAGGCGGTAAGCAGGAAGATGTTGTATTTGGAATAATTATACTCTTTATATTAACACCCATTATTGTGGGCGGACTTGGTGTCTTTGGCTACTATGCAGTAACAGGCGAATATGGGAAGGATAAAAAATAATACCATAAATTACTTTTCAATACTTTTTATTTATTATTGAACGGCTATATAGAAGGCATTGAATTAACATTTCATCATAACTAAAAATAATTTCTATTAGTTACTTTTAATAGCTGTTCCGATTTTTTTAAAAATTATATTTATAACTCCGAACTAAAAAACTCTTTTAATGAAGAATTATGTGATTGAATCTTTGCCAGACTACTTTAAACAGTACAAAAAATCTATTAAGAACCCCAAAAAATTCTGGGATAAGATTGCAGATGAAAATTTTGTATGGTATCAGCGTTGGGAAAAAGTAGTAAATTATGATATGAGCGAGGCGAGGATTGAGTGGTTCATTAATGCTAAACTAAACATTACAAAAAACTGCATCGACAGGCACTTGTCGCAAAGGGGCAATAAGCCTGCTATTATTTGGGAGCCCAATAGCCCAGATGAAGCGGCACAAAGTATCACTTATCAGGAGTTGTATGACCGAGTAGGTAAAATGTCAAATGTACTGCGCGAGCAAGGAGTTCAAAAAGGAGACAGGGTAACCATTTATTTACCCATGATTCCGGAATTACCCGTTGCTATGCTGGCCTGTGCCAGAATAGGTGCTGTACACTCGGTGGTATTTGCCGGTTTTTCCTCTAATGCTTTGGCCACCCGTATTAATGATAGTGGCAGCAAATTAGTTATTACATCGGATGGCAGCTATCGCGGCAATAAAACCTTAGACCTTAAAAGTATTGTAGATGAATCATTATCCAAATGCCCACAGGTTGAAAAAGTATTAGTAGTGGAGCGCACGCATAATGAAATAAAAATGCAGCAAGACCGCGATGTATGGCTTCAACCACTATTAGACCAGACACCTATTGATAATATTCCTACCATTATGGATGCCGAGGATCCACTTTTTATTTTATACACATCCGGCTCCACCGGAAAACCAAAAGGGATGCTACATACCTGTGCCGGTTATATGGTATATACAGCATATACTTTTAAGAATGTTTTTAATTATAAAGAAAATGATATTTACTGGTGCACGGCCGATATTGGCTGGATAACAGGCCACTCTTATATTTTGTACGGGCCTTTAGCTAATGGTGCTACCACCGTTATTTTCGAAGGCGTTCCTACTTATCCCGAACCAGACAGGTTTTGGCAGGTAATAGCCAAACACAAAGTATCGCAGTTTTATACAGCACCAACTGCTATTAGGGCACTTGCCAAAGAAAGTACAGATTGGGTGGAAAAAAATGATTTATCAAGCTTAAAAGTAATAGGCTCCGTAGGAGAGCCAATTAATGATGAAGCCTGGCACTGGTATAACGACCATGTAGGAAAAAAGAAATGCCCCGTAGTAGATACTTGGTGGCAGACCGAAACAGGAGGCATTATGATTTCTCCCTTGCCTTATGTTACACCCACAAAACCCACTTATGCCACATTGCCAATACCCGGTATTCAACCGGTATTGATGGACGAAAAACGGAATGAAATTACCGGTAATCAGGTAGATGGTAATCTTTGTATCCGCTTTCCCTGGCCGGGTATTGCACGTACTATTTGGGGCGATCATCAACGGTATAAAGAAACTTATTTTACAGCTTTCCCCGGTAAGTATTTTACGGGTGATGGTGCTTTGCGCGATGAAGTGGGCTATTACCGCATTACCGGTAGGGTAGATGATGTGATTATTGTATCAGGACATAATCTTGGAACAGCTCCTATTGAAGATAGTATTAACGAACATCCGGCGGTAGCCGAAAGTGCCATTGTGGGATACCCACATGATATAAAAGGAAATGCCTTGTATGGTTTTGTAATACTAAAAGAAACGGGTGAAAGCAGGGATAAGGATAACCTTCGCAAAGAAATAAACCAGTTAATTTCAGACCAAATTGGGCCTATTGCCAAGTTAGATAAGATTCAGTTTGTAGCCGGCCTACCCAAAACAAGAAGCGGTAAAATTATGCGGCGCATATTAAGAAAAATTGCCGAAGGCGATTTTAATAATTTTGGAGATACTACTACATTGTTAGACCCTGAAGTGGTGGAAGAAATTAAGAAAAACCGTATTGGGTAATCTGCACATCAATCAAAAGATAAAGCGGCTGCATCACACAGCCGCTTTATCTTTTTTGATAAGTAAAATACTACTAAGTAAACTGTTGTTTAAGCTTTTACTTTTACCACATTATACATATCCTTTCTTCTGTCAATAAGGTTTTTAACGCTACCATAGCTGTGTAACTGCCTAAGCAAATCAACATCAACATCTGCAATTAAAACCATTTCCGTATTGGGTGTGGCTTCAGCTTTTACTCCATTGGCCGGAAAAGAAAAATCGCAGGGAGTGAGTACGGCAGACTGGGCGTATTGAATATCCATATTATGCACTTTGGGCAGGTTGCCTACGCTGCCGGCAATGGCCACATAACATTCGTTTTCTATTGCCCTTGCCTGGGCACAGTGGCGTACGCGAAAGTACCCGTTCTGCGTATCCGTAAGAAACGGTACAAATAATATATCCATGTTTTCGTCAGCCAACAGGCGGCTTAGTTCGGGAAATTCGCTATCGTAACAAATTAAAATACCAATTTTACCGCAATCCGTTTCAAAGGTTTTTACTTCATTGCCGCCACAAAGCCCCCACACCCTTTCTTCATCGGGCGTTACATGGATTTTTACAAATTCTTCTATAGTTCCGTCTCTGCGGCAAAGGTGACCTACATTATACAGTTTGCCGTCTCTTAAATCGGGCATACTCCCAGTAATGATATTGATATTGTATGAGACCGCCAGATCGCTAAATCTTTCTTTAATTTTTGGTGTAAACTCTGCCAATTTTTTTACTGCTTCTGCTGCGCTTAGCATATTGTAATCTGCCATTAAAGGGGCATTAAAAAATTCTGGAAACAAGGCAAAATCGCAACGATAGGCAGATACCGAATCAATAAAATATTCTACCTGTTGCATCATTTCATCCAGGTTTTTATACAAGCGCATTTGCCATTGTATTAAACCCAGCCGTACTACTTTTTTTATAGAAATATCGGTAGGTTTTTCGTAGTAAATATTATCCCATTCCATTATAACGGCATATTCATCGCTTAGCACATCGCCTTCTAAGTATCCTTTGGTAATACGTACGGGATGAAAATCGTTTGATAATTGAAAATTAAAAACCGGATCGTGTATTTCTTTGCTTTTAACTTTGTTGATGTACTCTTTAGGTGAAAGCGTATCGGCGTGCTCAAAATATCCGGGTATGCGGCCGCCAAAGACAATTCCTTTAAGATTCAATTTTTCGCAAAGTTCTTTACGATAATCATACAAGCGCCGTCCTAAACGAAGCCCTCTGTATTCGGGGTTTACAAATACATCAATACCGTATAAAATATCTCCTTCATCATCATGGGTAGTAAACGTATAATTCCCGGTAATATCCCGATAGGTATGCTTGTGCTTTATTTTATCCTCACTGGTAATAATGGACAAAGCACAGCCGGCTAATTTATCATTCACATATACGGCTATTTGCCCTTCGGGAAAAATTGTTGTAATGGTTTTAATTTGATGTTCTTTCCAAATGGAGTGCGGCATACTGGGATAGCTGGCTATCATCAACACTTTCATTTCTTCGTACTGCTCTGGTATAAGCAGTTTTAATTCTACATTCTTTATTTCTGACATAAAATATTTTTAGGGAATATAGGGTTTTATTCTTTATTCAAACAATACAAGCGTAACTGTAATGCCTGAATTTTTTTGAGCCAACTATCGGATTCGAACCGACGACCCTTTCATTACGAATGAAATGCTCTACCAGCTGAGCTAAGTTGGCAAATTTCTGATGTAGGTTACCAACTAACCATTGCTTTAATTACACCTGTTTCAGGGCGCAGCCACGAGTCGAAATTAGTAATTACCTCGTCAAAAGCAACACGGTGGGTAATGTATGTTTTAGGATCTAATAGTCTGGCTTTCATATTTTTAATTACGTGTTCAAAATCTTCGGTTGTAGCATTGCGGCTGCTCATTAAAGTACTTTCCCGTTTATGAAATTCAGGATGGCTAAAACTAAACGGCTCTTTTTGTAAACCAATCAGTACATAATTTCCACCATGTGCTAAGTAATGAATGCCATTATTAATAGCCTTTAAATTTCCTGTGGCATCAATAATTTTTGTAGGCATATCGCCATGCGTAATTTTGCTTAATTGCGCTGCCACATCGGAAGCTGTTGCGCTGATAGTAGCATGAATTTTTAATGTGTTTTTACAAAATGTCAGTCGGTTTTCATTAATGTCCAAAGCAATTACTTTGCCTCCTGCAATTCTGGCCAGTTCCATCGTTCCCAATCCTATTGGCCCTGCACCTATAACCAATACAAAATCATCTTTTTGCACATCAGCCCTGCGTACGCCATGCGCTCCAATAGCCAAAGGCTCTACTAATGCCAATTCATCAAAACTTAATCCTTCTCCATGCAAGAGGTATTGTGATGGAACAGAAATGAACTCTTTCATGCCGCCGTCAATATGTACACCAAATACATTAATATTAGCACAGCAGTTGGGTTTGCCTTTTCTACAGGCAATACAATGGCCACAATAAAAATAGGGCATAATGGTTACGGCTTCGCCAATAGTAAATCCGGGGGCATTATCAAAATCCATTAACTCACCGGATAACTCATGACCCAGTATCCGCGGATACGAAAAAAAAGGTTGTGTGCCTTCGTATGCGTGCAAATCTGTACCACAAATGCCAATGCGCCTTATTTGAATAATAGCATGATCTTTCTGCAATTCGGGCATAGCGGCTTCACTGTAAGTAAACTGGTGTGGGGCTGTACAGGATAATATTTTCATAAAAGATTTTTATAAGTAAGCATAGTCCGATGCTATTAAACCTTCTGCTTTCATTCTTTGCCAAAATGCTGCTGGTATTTCTGTAGTTGCCATGTTAATATTATTTCTTACTCTTTGGGGGTTACTACTGTTTAAAGCAATACTTTTTATACCGGGAATATTTAATGCAAAATTAATAGCGGCAGTAGCCGGAGCTAAATCAAAAGCATTACAAATAGCAAAGAACTTATCTCGCCAGTTATACAATTGTTGTTGTGCAGGATTGTTTCTGCTTAGTTTTACATAATTAAAAAAATCGCTGCCTATTAAAAACCCACCATGGAAAACGGCTGAATTAATGATAGTAATGTTTTTATTTTTTAGGTGTGCAATAAAATCTAATAAATCTTTTGGATGGTTATAAATGGTAAGGCTGTTAGCTATCATTACACAATCTAACAATACATCTTTTTCAATTAGTTGAATAGAACGCCAGTCTTTGGCACCTATACCAATACTGTTGATGATTCCTTCTTTTTTTAAATCCTGCAAAGCCCGGTAAGCTTCCAGTATATCATCATATCTTTTTTTATAATCATCATCATTTAAAGCCGCAGCTAAGTATTCATCAGGGTCGTGAACCGAAACAAATTGTGAATTATAATTACCCAATAATTCTTTACCCTGCCGGTAACATTGAATGATGCCATTGTAACTTATTTTTTGTTCAGCATCGTATTTTAAATTTGCCCATATTCCTTTTTCAAAAGTAGGCTCGGGTGTTATCAGCGGCTTACGTACCCAAGCCAGTTTATTACTGATAAGTACATTTTCGGGTGCAATATTTATAGCGGTAAGGCATTTTGAAAGCTCTTCTAAAGCCAGGCCGGCTCCGTATTTTCCGGCACTGTCAAACATAGGTATGCCCGGTACCGCATCAATATATTCTTTTACAATGGCCAACTTTTCTTCAAAATGTAACTCCTTGTACAAATTACCAAGGAGGCTGGTTCCCGAAATTACTTTTGGTAAATACATACAATCATAGTTTTTGGCAAAATACAGATATTACCTAATAAAAGCATTATTTTTAAATTGTTATTTGTTTGTCATTAAACCCATCTACAGAAATAAGCACCGTTTAAAATACTTATTATTGTATAAACTAAATTATTTTTTCTATGAACCCAGAGAAAAAACACATCGTTATTATTGGCGGAGGGTTTGCGGGGTTAAACCTCGTAATGAAATTAAATAATGCTCCTGCAATAAAGGTTACACTTGTAGATATTAATAATTACAATTTTTTCCCACCATTACTATATCAGGTATCCACTGGTTTTTTGGAGCCCTCAGCCATTAGCTACCCGTTTAGAAAATTTTTAAGAGGTAGAAATAACATTTCGTTTAGAATGGGAGAATTAGAAAAAATTCTTCCTGAAGAAAACAAAATTATACTCTCTAATGGAGCACTGAGTTATGATGCACTGGTAATAGCTACCGGTGCCGCCACAAATTATTTTGGGATGGCCAATGTGATGCGTGATGCTATACCAATGAAAACATTAAGTGATGCGTTAGCCATGCGCAACATTTTATTAGACAGGTTAGAACTGGCTACAAGAACCAGCAATATGGAAGAAAGAATGAAGCTGGTTACATTTGTTGTAGCCGGTGCCGGACCTACGGGAGTTGAGCTATCGGGCATGTTTGCCGAAATGCGCAAAAATATTATTAGGAAGGATTACCCCGAACTACTGGGTTCCGGGTTAGGTGCCATTTATTTAATTGATGGATCTTCGGCTGTACTATCGCCCATGTCAATACAATCACAACAATACACCTACAAATCTTTGGAAGAAATGGGCGTAATAATAAAGTTGCAGATAACCGTAAAAGATTTTGAAAACGATATTGTGTATTTAAGCGACGGCAGCCAAATAGCTGCTAAAAACCTTATATGGGCTGCCGGTATTACCGGTAAAACATTTTCCGGTATTCCTACCGAAAGTTATGGCCGTGGCAAAAGGCTGGTTACTGATGAATTTAATAAAGTGAATGGGACAAAAAATATTTACGCCATTGGCGATACCAGTATCCTCACTACAGATGCTGCCTTTCCCAATGGCCATCCTCAGTTAGCACAGGTAGCCATACAGCAGGCAAAAAATTTGGGCAGCAATTTTTTGAAAAAAAATACGGAAAACTGGAAACCCTTTGTATATAGCGATAAGGGCTCTATGGCCATCATAGGCCGCAATAAAGCAGTTGCAGATATTCCCAAACCTCATAAACATTTTAACGGTTTTTTTGCCTGGCTGATATGGTTATTTATTCATGTAATGTCGTTACTTAATTATCGCAACCGTTTAAGAACATTATATAATTGGGTGGGCTCTTATTTTAGTAAAGATCAGGCTTTCAGAATGATTATAAGGCCGTATGAAAAACAAGAATAAGCAATACATTTGCAGGTAGGTAATTTACAAACACTATGAACGAGTTTTTAAGTAAAGTATTTTTTGATAACACTGTAAGGCAATATTGTATTGTACTGGCGGTCATTATTTTTGTATTGTTTACTAACCGATACATTGCTCATTATTTGGCCGGTGTGCTTTTCAGGGTTATCCGGCTCCGCTGGAAAACTATTGACAAGGTATCGTTTAAAAATCTGCTGGCAAAACCCTTAGGTTTATTTCTTGCCGTATTGATTATAGTGGCAGCATTGGATACTTTAAAATTTCCAAAGGAACTTAATTTTTCCATCTACCATATTTCGATTAAAGAAATACTGGCTATGGCCGGAACGGGAGCCATTATTGTTACCTTTTTTGAATTTTTGATTAAATGCATGGATTTTATAGGCCTGATGGTAAAGGAGCATTATGCAGGCGATGAGCATAGGGCTAAAAGCCAGATTATTTTCTTTTTTAAAGATTTTATAAAAGTACTGTTGGGAGTTATAGCCGTTCTTTTAATTTTAAAATATTGTTTTCATTATGACGTAAAAGGATTGGTAACAGGGCTTAGTCTTGTGGGGGCAGCTATTGCGTTGGCTTTAAAAGAAAATTTAGAAAATCTGATAGCCTCATTTGTTATTTTTTTTGACAAACCTTTTACTACCGGCGATGTTGTAAAAGTGAACAATGTATCCGGCACTGTAGAAAAAATAGGATTGCGTAGCACCCGTATTCGTTCTGATGAAAAAACATATATTACGGTACCTAACAAGCAAATGGCAGATAGTATTTTAGATAATTTATCTGACAGATTACAACGCCATTATATTTTAAAATTAGAATTAGATACAGATACGCCTTTTCAAAAAATTGAGGAGCTTTTAAATGGTTTAAACGATATTGTAAAGAAAGGAAGTGTACAAACGGCTACTGTTTTTTTAAACGAGATAACTTCTACGGCTATTGTGGTTAGCACCGAAATATTTACCGCAACTATTCCTATGGCCGACTTTAACACACTAAAGCAAACCATTAATATAGAAGCCTTGCAACTATTAGAAAAGCTGGGAATTGAAATTGCCGGTAAAAGTACCGATGTGAACATCACCACCCGAAAACCTATACAGCCGCCTCCTACAAAGATCCTGTAATAAGTGCAGCTACTTCTTCATCGTAGCGGCCGGTATTACCATATTCTACCACCCTGCCCTGTTCTTTCCCGTTTTTATATACGATAATGGTAGGCACTCTGTTTACATGTAGTGCATCTGCAAGGTGCATATCATCTTTTTTATTTCTATCAACAGCAATTAAAGAAATATGCTCTTTATTAAATTTTGCCGAATCCAGTATTTTATAAAATCTGGGAATTACAAAATGCGAATCTTCGCACCAGGTGCCCATAAATATCAGCAGGTGGATACTGTCTTTGTTTTGGGCAAACACTTTTACAACTTTTTCTTTGGGATTGTATATTTTTTGTGTACGGTTAAACCATTTAAAGGCACTATCTGTCCTTAAATTTAAATCGGAAATATATCCTGTCAGTAATTTACTGCTATCATAGTCAATACGGGTAATATGTAGTTGCGATTTTGCAAAAAAGGTTACACTCAGCAATACACCAATAAAAAAAATACGTCTCATTTGGGTTGTTTAAATAAAATGATGCTAAAAGATAACGCAGTGGTTGCTTTAATTCTTATAAGCCGGCTTTTAATTCTAACAGAAGGGTTTTTATTTTTTTCAAAGATTGCACAGCAGTGAATTTTTCATCGGCTTTTTTATCATTTTTTAAATATTCTCTTGCTCCTTCAATAGTAAACTTTCGACGGCGGAGCAGATCATATATCAGGTAAAGATTTTTAACATCTACCGGACGGAAAAATCGGTCGCCTTTTCCGTTTTTTCTAGGTTTTAATATATCAAATTCGGTTTCCCAATAGCGTATTAGAGAATGATTTTCGTTGAACATGGTTGTTACTTCTTTCATACTATAATATTGCTTTTGGAACAACACTTCGTCATCCGGCATTTCTATCATGTCAGCCGCTAAACTGTTTTCCTTTACAGAGCGCCGGCCTCTTGTACTTACTGCTTCGGTTTTTTTATGGCTTTCGTCATTTTTAATATACGTTTGTTTCTGTTGTTCTTCAACTACTTCAACCTCTTCATTTTCTTTTTCAACTACGTCTTGTAATTCCGCTGCCTGTAAAGTTTCTGTTGCAGGTGGTTCAGTAGCTGCAATATTCTTTGGTATTATTTCCTCTTCAATGGGTTCAATAGTAACCGGCTCTGTTACTTTGGCTTTTTCCTCTATAGCAGTATTTGCCTCATTCACTTCCGAAGGTTGTGATGGAGGTTCTTCAATAATTTCGGGCGGACGTAAGGTATTCCGTTTAGGCTTGGGTGCAGGTTCGTTTTTTTCAACATCATCAAAAAACGAAAATACGCCTTGTGGTTGTGGAGTTGTTTTTGCCATACTCACAAACTTACAAATTAATAACAGGATTCTTAACAGACAATTGTTAAAGAAGGTCTTTTGGTATTAAATTTTAAATCGCCTTTAGGCAGTTGTTAATTTATTGCTTTGCAGGTTAAATGTTTATAAATTGTTATATGACAAATATTTTTATTGTTTTACTATATATTTGACGCAATGGCAAAAAGTTTATTAGCAGTAGTATTAGCATTTGTTGTATATAGTTCGGCAGCTCAATTATATAAAAATCCTGTTTACCCTAAAAACTATTTCAGGTGGCCAACAGAGCTTAACCCGGATATTGTGGCTAACATGGGAGAATTACGTAATAACCACTGGCACATGGGGCTGGATGTGCGTACTAATCAGGTAGTTAATAAAAGAGTTGTAGCCACAGCCGATGGGTATATTTCTTTTGTAGGTATAAAGCCCCTTAGCTGGGGGCGGTGGATTATAATTACACATCCCAACGGGCTTTCTACGCTGTATGGGCATTTAAATAATTTTGAACCGGGGTTAGAAGCATATGTAACGGCTCAGCAATATAAAAATCAATCATGGGAAACGGAGTTGGAAATTCCTGCCGGAAAATTTCCTGTTAAAAAAGGAGATTTTATTTCCTATAGTGGTACAACCGGAGGCTCCGGCGGACCGCATGTACACTGGGAGATTTTTGATACCAAATCAGGCCGCAGGCTAAACCCTACCTTATTTGTTGATTATATTAAAGACAATGTAAATCCCACAGTAACCCGCCTGGCTATGTACGACCGTAGTAATTCGGTTTTTGATCAATATCCCAAGTTATTCAAATTGCAAAAATCGGGTAGTGCTTATACAGTGCAGGGAGGCACTCTCAATACAAATTTTAACACTTTGAGTTTTGCCATACAGGCTTATGATACCCGCAATGGTACCGGCAATCAGGATGGTATTTATAGTGCTCAATTGTTTTTAGATGATAAGGAAATCAGTAGCTTTTATATTGATAGTATTGGATATGACGATACCCGGTACATGAACTGTCAGGTAGATTATAAAATGAAGGCAGATGGCGGATCCTGGGTGCAGCATGTACAAAAACTATCCGGCGATCATAGCGGGGTGTATTATGATTTAGGTAAAAAAGCCATTATTAAAATAGATGACACCCTTATACATACCGTTTCAATTATTGTTAGCGATGCCAACGGCAATAGTTCTGAAATAAAATTTAACCTTAAAAATAACGGAGAAAACAGTCCATTACCACGAACGTATGATTGGCAACCTAATCAACTTAACAGAATATTTAAATACGATTTTGAAGCCTACATACCAGCTTTTGCTTTGTATGATAAAATGAACAGTGGTTATACCCGCTCTGCCGGAACGGCAACAAACAGTATTTCAGCTGTGCATAAATTAGGAGCCAATAACCTGCCATGTCATGCATATTACGAAATACGATTAAAACCTGATAAGACCATAACCGATAGGGATAAAGACCGTATTCTAATTAAAAGAAGCGGTAGCAGAACCGAAATTAAAAAAGCACAATGGAACAATGGTTGGATGACGGCACAGTTTAGAGACTTTGGTAGTTTTGAAGCCTTTATAGATAATCAACCTCCCTCGGTAAACTCTTTAGGTAGTGGCGATGTTGTTAATCTTGACAAATACAGTCGCATCAGTTTTACACCAACAGATAACTACGGTATTGCCGATTTTAGGGCAGAGGTTGATGGTGAATGGTTACGGTTTACCAATGATAAAGGGCGTACTTGGGTATATTATTTTGATGAACGTATAAAACCCGGTACGCACGATTTAAAAATAATTGTT
>JBKEEB010000052.1:0-6649 GCA_047975735.1 Niabella sp. | reverse complement strand
CTGACATTTTTAATTTTGTATATGCCTCAAAAACAGATAACTGGCTTCCTGAGGTTTCCGGCTTTTGTACCATAGCAGATTGACCCCAAACGCTCACCGCCTGCGGAACAATTTTTATTTCAAGAACATCTTTATAAGCATAGTTTAATTGCAATCTCAACCTATCGGAAATTAATATTGCTGGTTGTTCACCATCCTGTAAAGGTTTAAACGCTCCGGCTCTTATCTCTAACCGCGGCCGTAACTGCCCGGAAAATGAAAATGAGTTCTCAACCTCCTGTTGTGCATAGACAGTAGTAGCAAAACAAGGTATAATAAATATTATCCAACCCAATAGTACTTTGCTTTTTTTGTATAATGTGGTGATAGGCATATAACTATATTTTCATTTGCAAAAATAATTAACAAACTATATTTAGGATATGAACATCCTAAATGTTTTATGTGAATCTTATCACCTAATAAAATGACGTAAATCATAATTTAAGATATTTTTATCCTAAATAAAAAATCGCCTATATTTGCCTCAGGGAATAGTAAACAAAAAAAACTTCTATTAATCCCCACTTAGTTTATAGAATATCCCACAGGCCGTTTATAAGTTTTAATCTGCGGGAATACAGAACATTCCTTATTAATAATAAAAAAATAAATATGACAACAACACAATTAGACGTAACTAAAATACCACCTGCATTAAAACATGCTACCATTTTTAACTACTTTGATGAACTGAAACCCGGTGAGCATTTCATACTTAAAAACGACCACGATCCCAAACCACTTTATTATGAATTACAGGGCAAAAGAGGATTGGTTTTTACCTGGGAGTATATAGAAAAAGGTCCGGAATGGTATATAATAAAAATTGGTAAAAATGCAGTTCTTGAAAAAGAAGAAGAAACGGTAGGTAGTATTGCCGCCAAAGACTTAAGAAAGGCCGAGGTATTTAAAGAAAAAGGCATTGATTTTTGCTGTGGAGGGCGTAAAACATTACAACAGGCCTGCGAAGCAGCAGGTATAAGTGAGGAAGAACTAAGGCAGGCATTGGAAGCTGTTGATAAGGCTCCCGTTACACCATCGCAGGATTACAATAAATGGGAATTAGACTTTTTGGCAGATTATATTGTAAATACGCATCACCGCTATGTAAAAGAATCGGTAGATAATATTTATGCCATGGCCGTTAAAGTTACCGGACGGCACGGCAACCAACATCCCGAACTGAAAGAAGTAGCCGAAAGGATACGCCCATTTTTGCAAGAACTCCTTCATCATACAGAAAAAGAAGAACAGATTTTATTTCCGATTATAAAAGCCAGTGTTGCAAAAAAAAGAGATCAAAGTATAGAATTAAAAACACCTCCGGGATTTGTACAACAACCTATTGCCGTTATGCAATTAGAGCATGAAAATGCCGGCGAAGATCTTAGTTTTTTCAGAAAAGTTACCAATAATTATGCACTTCCCGACGGTGCCTGTAATTCTTATAGGTATCTTTATGAGAAAATGCAGGAATTTGAAAACGATTTGCATCAGCATATTCACCTCGAAAACAATATCCTGTTTCCGAAAGCAATTAAACTGGATGAAGAACTTGCCGGTGTATGATATAAGGTTGTTTAAAAAAATCCCGTTTTTATAAACTGTCCCAATCTATTTAAAAAACATATATGGCGCATCAACCCATCAAAAGAAATCCCCATCTTATACCTATTTCCAAGGAACATCATGGAACACTATTGTTTTGCTGGAAACTAAAGCAGGGGCTGGCTAAAAACATTGATAGTTCCCGCATCATTAAATATATTCATTGGTACTGGCAAAACCACATCATCCCTCATTTTGAAACTGAGGAAAAATATTTATTTGTGAATGAGGGCGATAAGATGGTGTTACAGGCATTACAGGAACACCAGTCTATAAAAGAAAGTATTCTTTCTCTTGATAATATGGATGAGGTTGAAATTAGACATACTATTGAAAAAATCAGTCAATTAGTAAACGACCATACCCGGTACGAAGAAAGGGAATTGTTTCCTTACTTAGAAGAAACCCTATCTGAGTTAGAACTGGAAGCAATTGGCAAAGCTTTACAAAAAGAGGAACATACCGCCGATGAAGATTATAATGATGAGTTTTGGACAGTAAAGCCTTAAACATATAACTAACAAAAAAAATTGCACCAACGTATTTGTTGATGCAATTTTTTTTTGGAAATTAATAAGCGGATATATATTGATTTGGTTGCGAGACAAATAAATATTGAACTACTTAGTTGGCCAACCTGAATTTTGCTCTAAGTTTGTATTCAAAATCAAATCTTCTAAAGGGATAGGGAAATAGTATTGTTTATTATCCCAAACCCTTGTTCCGGGCAATGTTCGTTGGTAGGGTTCAATAAAGCCATTGCTATTTAGGTAAATTCCCTGTCCGGGGGTTAAATTAGGATATTCCGACTGTACGAACTTCATACCCAATACAGGAATTTCTAAAAAGCGGGCCGCTTTCCAACGCATCAAATCATCCCAACGGGTATCTTCAGCCACCATTTCAATTCTTCTTTCCCGTCTAATTTCCCGTAATAAGGGTGAAGGAACATAACTACAATATGTACTATAAGCAGCATCCAGTTCTGGATCAGCCGGAATATTAGTTATATTTAGTGCAGGCATACCCACCCTTGCTCTAATAGCATTAATAGTATTATTAATAACTGTTTGGGTAGATTGCCCCAATTCTTCTTTGGCTTCAGCATAAATTAACAGCGTTTCTGCATACCTGAAAACAGGGCCTGCCTGCATGCCATTTGTTACACGCCCCCAGTCTGCCGGGTCGTTAATAAACCATTTAGCCAGCCTATACCCCGTTGGGCATTTATTACCCGATGTACCGGGAAGATTCGGTTTGGGAGCATTGGAAGAACCCATGATACCGACAGCATTAGCATACTCGCCATACAAAGCTATGGTTTGTCGTAAACGAGGGTCGCGATTTTCAAATTCTTTTGTAATCAACCCCCTGTTTGCCGGGTTAAACAATGGGCTTTGGCTAATGGGCAGGCCATCAGTACATAAATACTCATCAACCAGGTTACGGGTAGCACCCCACCGATGGCGGAGATTTTGAGTATAGTAACGGCTAAAGGCAGATCCGTAGCTTTGCTCCGCATCATATTGTCGCCAAAGAATAATTTCGCGGTTACTTGCATAACTATACTGCGCAAACATTTTATTGTATGGATCAGAAACCCCGGAAATGGTATAAATTGAATAGCGGCTATCAGACATCAATTGCTCGCAAGCACTAACTGCATAGTTTAAAAATTTTGCTCCGTCGGTCAGGCCATGGTATTTTCTAAAAGTACCTTCGTGCAAACCTATACGAGCTTTTAAATGCAGGGCTGCATCTTTGTTAATACGGCCGCTTTGTTCGCCACCTTTTGCCGGCAACCACTGGATGGCAAAATCTAATAAAGAAATTACCGAATCCATCACCTGTGCTCTGGGAGTACGTGGAGCATATAGCTCAGGAGAGTTTGTATTCAGCTCTGTATTGAGCCAAGGTACATCACCAAATAGTTTTACTTTTTCAAAATAATCCCAGGCCTTAAAAAAATATACTTCGCTTAAATAAAGATTCTTTACCGCCTGCGAGGCATTGGCTTTATTATAGTTATCTAAAAAAATATTAAGTTGACGAATATTACTAAAATTCCATCCGCCGGAACCGCTACTGGTAGGTGCATTATACTGGCCTGCCGGTACACGTGCATAGGACTCCGGGGCAAAATTGTCAGTAATTGCATCGCCATACACCATTTTTACTTCATTTACACCCCAGGGTTGTATAGTTCCTGCAGCCCAACTGCTACCCAATCCATCAATATACATGGGGTATAAAGCATTATTATATAATTTAAGGTCGTTTTCTGTTAGCCAAAAATTATCTTCGGTAATACGATCCTGCGGTAAGCGCGTGGTAAATTTATCTTTATTACAAGATGTAGCTATTATTATCAAGCCAAGTATAAAAAAACCGAATTTGTATATTTTCATTTTCATTATTAGTTTATTTAAAATGTTACTTGTAAGCCAATGGCTATAGATTTTAACATCGGATAATTGGAGGAAAGTAACTCAGGGTCAAAATAGTCCGGTACTTTTGAAAACTGCAGCATATTATATGCAGAAACATTAAATCTTAATTTTTGCATGGCTACTTTTTGTGCAATTTGATTAGGTAGCGTATAGCCAAGCGATATATTTTTTACACGCAGGTAGGCTGCATTACTTAAATAACGGGTTTGTGTAAGCATATTAGAACCTCTGTTCTTATACGCCGGATAAAAAGCCCCTGTGTTTTGCGAAGTCCAACTATTATTTAAAACCTCCTGTGTTCCAGAACCACCGGCAATGACACCCCAGCGCATTTTATCGGAAATATAGTAGTCTCTTTTTCCTACCCCTTGTAATAAGAGATTAAAGTCGAAATTTTTCCAGGCGATAAAAGAGTTTAAACTATAATTAAACTTGGGTGTAGTATTACCAATAACTTTTAAGTCGCCTGGTACTAAAACCGTAGTTCCTGCATAAATACTATCATTTCCATCCAAATCTTTATAGCGTACATCGCCAGGGAAAATAAGGCCGGAGTGTGGCCCCCTGTTTGAGTTATGAATAGGAGCATTTGTAATTTCATCATCTGTTTGAAAGATTCCGTAAGTATCATACCCCCAAATTTCACCCACCACTTTACCACTATATAAAGACGAAAGCAGCATGTTGGGATTCCCATCAAATTTATCAACAACTGTTTTGTAGTTAGAGAGCGTAAGAGTAAGATCGTATGTTATCCCTGACTTAGGAGTGGAATTTCTATAGCTGGCCTGAAAATCAAAACCTTTTGTATCTAAAATACCGGCATTGGTGATTGGAGCACTGGTTCCCAATGTAGCCGGATATTTGTCTCCATCCACCAAAATATCGGATGTTTTACGATTGTACCAGCTAAAGCTTAGGTTTAATCTTCTGAACAAAGTGGCATCAAAACCCAAATCTAATGTGGTAGCAGTTTCCCAAGTTAAATCTGGGTCAATAAGTCCGGGAGGTGTAATACCTAACGGCCTTGTGCCTCCAATTAAATACGAAACCTGTGAAACCGTATTGTACAAACGAATCCACATATCGGTTCCTACATTTTGATTGCCGAGGCTACCATAACTTCCACGAAATTTAAGATCGTTAACAACCGATTTAAGTGGCTCAAAGAAGTTTTCTTCTGAAATACGCCATCCGGCAGAAATAGTAGGGAATAATTTGAAACGTGTAGTTGGTGCAAAACGGGAACTACCGTCATACCTGCCATTTGACCCTAACAAGTACTTGCCCTGATAATCGTAAGTAAGTCTGTAAAAAGCCCCTTTTACCGCCCATTCTCTTTCGGAGTCCGAACCCGTTAACTCTCCAGATGAAGTTCCAATGGTGGGAACATTGGGTGTAATCATATCGGTTTTCTTAGCCCAAAGATTATTGCTTTTATTAAGTTCCTGATTGTAACCTACTAACCCATATATATTGTGATTATTAAGTTTAAGCGTATAATCAGTATAAATGTTTGTTACAAAATGATTAACTGCCGTTTGAGATTTATACACACTGCTGGGATTAGTATATTCCGAAGCAAGCGATGTCCAGTTTCCAGATACACGCTCCTGATAAGGTATAATTACTTTGTTTCTGTAATTCGACATTCTGTAAGAAAAATCGGCTTTAATATTCCAGTTTTTTATGGGTGTTACTGATGGAGAAGCTATTATTAACAGCGCATCATCATCTTCTTTATCGCTGGAGGGATAATCCATAAAAGAAAGAATATTATCGGTATAAGCATTGGGCACCGGCGCATAGGAAGGCGTTCTTAAAGGCATGTTCACATTTCTGCCGGGCTCTTGCGATAGTGCTGTCCACCAACCGCCTTTACCTGCAGGATTTACCGGTTCGATATAATTAGTACGGCTGTAATTGGTTTTAAGATCTAACTTCATCCAGTCGGTAATAGTCGTACTGGTATTGAGCATAAAATTGTACCTTTTGTATTTATCTGTATTAAAATTATAAATACCATCCTGACCAAAATAACTTAATGAACTATAATAAGTGGTTTTACCCGAACCGCCACTAAGATTGATAGCATGTTTTTGACTACCGGCCCAGTTTTTTACGGCAAGGTCGTATGGATTAATATCGGCAATCCATCTAATTTGATTTCCTACCATATAATAGGGCGTACGTGTAGGATTAGCCCTAAAAGCTCTTACGCTATCTAAAAAGTCCAGCTCGCTTTGCGGAGCCGTTTGATTAATTAGCCCAAAAACATCTACAGCGGCCTTTGCAATTTGCTCACTGTTCAGTAAATCGGGGCGCGCACTGGGTCGGTTCCATTGAAACATGTTAGCGTATGTAATAGCTGTTTTTTCGTTTTTCTTTCCTTTTTTGGTAGTAATTAAAACAACCCCAAAAGCACCTCTTGCACCATAAATGGCTGCTGATGCCGCATCGCTTAAAACAGATACGGATTCAATATCATCGGGGTTCAGCATATTAATGTCCATTTCTACCCCGTCAACTAAAATATAAGGGCTACCGTT
>JBKEEB010000105.1:0-24018 GCA_047975735.1 Niabella sp. | reverse complement strand
TGAAAAAACCATCCAAAACTACATCACTAAAGCCGGAAAGCTTGCCCGGGATTTGATCCGGCTTCTCATGTAATACAATATGCCACTCCTTGTAGAGTTCTTTTACTTCGGCTATCTCAAAAAATGCCAGCAGGTCTGCCGGTACTAACATACGGCTCAAATCGAACATCACATCCGGATTGGCCGCTTTTCTCTTTTGTCCCATACTCCAAATTTAATAATAGCACCTCAAAAAAAGAATTAGCCTAAAAAACACCAATGGCACATGTTGTTACTTTTCACTTAACTTTGCTGAGATTTTTTTGTTGATATAAATACAAAACTTTTACGAAGTAAAATGGGGGTATAAGTATTTATATAGCAATAAACTATAAAAATGGATTTACAACAAAACGGAATTTATATCAGCGAAGCTGCAAAAGCTCGAGTACAGAAAATACTATCCGAAAAAAACTTATCGGGTACAGATGAGTATTTTATTCGGGTAAGCGTAATAAGCGGCGGTTGTAGCGGACTTAGCTATCAGTTGGATTTTGATAATGTAGAAAAACCTAAAGATCAGGTTTTTGAAGATAATGGGGTGAAAATTATAACAGATATGAAAAGTTTGTTGTATTTGTTGGGAACTACGTTGGAGTTTTCTGAAGGACTAAGCGGCAAAGGATTTTATTTTAATAATCCCAATGCAGCCCGTACCTGTGCCTGTGGCGATAGTTTTGCGGTATAATAAAACCACATTCAGCTTAAAACCGGCGTAATTAATATATTTGGCCGGCTATCTTAAAAATTACTTATATAAATTTACTAAATGTCTAAAGAGGCTATTATTTATCTTGTATTTGGTGTTGTGTTATTAGTTGCCCTAATTTTCGATTTGGGTTTAATGAGTAAGAAAGGAAAAAAAGTAACGATTAAACAGGCACTATTTCAAACAATATTCTGGGTAACCCTTTCTTTGTCCTTTTGTGTGTTTTTATTTTTCGAAGACGGGAAAATACACGCCTTAGAGTTTTTAAGTGCTTATTTAATGGAGTGGAGCCTGAGTATTGATAATATATTTGTGTTCATACTTATTTTTTCTGCGTTTAATGTAAAGGAAATACATTATGGACGCTCGTTGATGATTGGTATTTTATTGGCCATTGTCTTTCGCATAATCTTTATTACAGTAGGAGTTGCGCTTGTAGAACAGTTCCATTGGATTTTATACATTTTTGGTATATTTCTGGTATATACGGGTTATAAAATGTTTACGGCTGGCGAAGATGAGGAATTTGACCCACACAAATCGCCCGTATATAAATGGATGAAAAAAGTACTGCCAATGGTTCCACACGATGGTAATGGTAAATACATTATTAAAGAAAATGGCAAAAGAAAATACACCATACTATTTGTAGTTGTGGTAATGTTGGCTGCTATTGATTTGGTATTTGCCTTAGACTCCATTCCGGCGGTAATGGGTATAACCAAAGACAGGATGGTGATTTATACATCCAATATTTTTGCTGTATTAGGATTGCGTTCCCTCTTCTTTTTATTAAGAGGTGCTGCTGATAAATTCGATTTTTTACAACAAGGTATTGCCATTGTACTGGTTTTTATAGGTGTAAAAATGTTGTGTGAGCATTGGGTAAACCAATGGTTTGATAAGCAAACGCAGGTATTTATATCGTTAGGTGTTATTGTACTTTGTATAACCGGCAGTATTTTATATTCTATCAAACACGATAGAAAAGGAGTACCCGAAAACGATTTTGAAACTGATACCGGAGCCTAATGCTCATCATTACACTACAGCAAAATTGATTTATTATACATCTGAAAATTTTGATTTTTATATATGTGCGGCATAGCTGGATTTGCAGATTTTACGTATAGGAGTTCGGTTGAAATGGTTAGAGGAATGGCCGATGTTATGCCTCATCGCGGCCCGGATGGGCAGGGAGTTTTTTTCAGACAAAAAGAACAGGCGCAATTAGGATTAAGTCATCGGAGGCTTTCAATAATAGATCTTAGTCATGCCGCCAATCAACCCATGGAGTATGATGGATTGACAATTGTTTTTAACGGCGAGATTTATAATTACAATGCTATACGAGAAGAGTTGATAGCTTTAGGGCATCAGTTTAAAACACATTCCGACACAGAAGTTATTTTACATAGCTGGCGTGAATGGCAGGAAAGTAGTATAAAAAAATGGCATGGGATGTTTGCAATTGCCATGCTGGATGAGAAAATAAATGAGGTGATCTGTATTCGCGACAGGGCTGGCGTAAAACCTTTTCATTATTATTTTAATAAAGATGTTTTTCTTTTCGGTTCAGAATTGAAAACCTTAATGGCACACCCTGCATTTGAAAAAAATATTAACACTGCTGCCGTTGCCTCTTTTCTCCAGTACGGATATGTATCGGCTCCACATTCAATTTTTCAAAATACCTATAAGTTAAAACCGGGTTATTTATTACGGCTGAATTTAGATACAAAAAAAATAAGCACCAGCAGGTATTGGAACGTATATGATTATTATAATAAACCCAAGTTAAACATTTCATTACCCGATGCTATTGACGAAACCGAAAAAATTTTAAAAGACCGTTTTCAATACCGTATGGTGGCAGATGTTCCCGTAGGTGTTTTTTTAAGTGGCGGGTATGACAGTAGTTGTGTTACAGCGTTATTGCAAAGTAATAGTACCCAGAAATTAAAAACCTTTACAATAGGTTCAGAGAGCGATACCCTAAACGAAGCCCCCTTTGCAAAACAAATAGCGCAAAGGTTAGGTACCGACCATACTGAATATTACTGCACGTCCAAAGAGGCATTGGATATTATTCCCGAACTACCTTTTTATTATGATGAGCCGTTTGCCGACAGTAGTGCCATCCCCACTATACTGGTAAGTCGTATGGCAAGAAGGCAGGTTACCGTAGCACTTTCTGCTGATGCCGGCGATGAAATTTTTGCCGGTTATAACCGGTATGATTATATTAGCCGATACGGGAAAAAAATACAATCTATTCCTAAACCACTACGCAAAACTGCTGCAGGAATTATGGAAATGGTACCGTCAAACTATATTCCGCTGCTTAATAAAAAAGCCAATTTTCACAGCAGATACGATAAATTAAAAAATCTTTTAAATAACCCTTCAACTGCCGAATTATTAAAAAACCTCAATATTGTATATACAGATGAGGAAATCAACCGCCTGATGTCGGAACCGGTTTTGCAATTATCAACACTTCATACCAGCAGGGAATTAGAAGCTGCATATTACGATCCACTTTCTTTTATGATGGCGATAGATTATCAAACGTATATGGCGGATGATATTTTACAAAAGGTTGACAGAGCTACCATGAGTACGAGCTTGGAAGGAAGAGAGCCGTTTTTAGATCAGGATATTATAGCGTGGGCAGCACAATTACCATCAGATTATAAATATCATAATGGTAGTAAAAAGTATATTTTAAAACAAATTGTACATAAATATATTCCAAAGGAAATAATGGACAGGCCAAAGTCCGGATTTGCCATTCCTGTTCAGGACTGGTTGGCAAAGGAGTTAAAACCGCTCGTAGAACATCATTTTAGTAATGAGGCTTTTAATACGCATGGTCTTTTTAACGCAACCCTTGCCCAAAAAATGGCTAAAGATTTTTTTAATGGGCGTAAAGAAAAATACTTAAAGGTTTGGTATATGCTCATGTTTCAAATGTGGTACGAAAAGTGGATGAAATAAATGACTAAGTCTTCTTCTATATTATTCATACTTCCTTATCCGGTAAATAAGGCTCCATCTCAGCGTTTTAGGGTAGAGCAGTTTTTGCCGTTGTTACAGCATGAGAATATTGCTTATAAGCTGGCAACATTTATGGATGAAAAAACCTGGGATTTGTTATATAAAGGGGGCTCGTCCTTTCAAAAAGCAATAGGTATTATTAAAGGATATTTAAAAAGATGGAAGCATGTATTGGTAGATGTACATAAATATAATATTGTATTTGTACACAGAGAAGCAGCACCCTTGGGTCCGCCAATATTTGAATGGATCATAACTAAGCTTTGGCGTAAAAAAATGGTGTATGATTTTGATGATGCTATTTGGATTCCCAATACCAGTACGGAGAACAAGATGATGGGTTATTTTAAGGCTTTTTGGAAAGTGGGTAAAATATGCAAGTTGTCAACGATTGTTACGGCCGGAAATCATTTTTTAGCTGATTTTGCCCGAAATAGTGGAGCATCACATGTTGAATACCTGCCAACCGTGGTTGATACCGAGAGGAGGTATATTCCTGAAAATCCAAAGACAGAAAATCATACCCCGGTAATTGGCTGGACAGGCTCACACTCTACTTTAAAATATTTAGATGAAATACTGCCTGTATTGAATGAATTGAATAAAGAAGTTGAATTTACATTTTTAGTAATAGCAGATAAAGATCCGCAACTTCCTTTAAAAAATTACAAATTTGTAAACTGGAATGCTGATACGGAAATAGAAGATCTGCAAAAAATTGATGTTGGCATAATGCCACTTACGGCAGATAAGTGGAGCGAAGGGAAGTGCGGCTTCAAACTTATACAGTATATGGCATTGGGCATACCGGCTGTAGCCAGTCCGGTAGGGGTTAATAAAGGAATTATCAAAAATGGGGTAAGCGGCTTTTTATGTAATACTTATTCGGAATGGGGAGAAAAATTACAACTATTACTTGCTGACAGGGAGTTGCGAGAGCAAATGAGCAAACTAAGCATAAATACGATTAAGGAAAGCTATAGTATCTGTTCTATAAAAGGAAAATTGATGACTATTTTAAGAAATGATTGAATTAAATGAGTCTCTCAATACAATAAGTAAGCACAATTGTTAATAGTGCCACATATACCCAATATTTATATTACAAGCCTATTAATTTAAACAGATGCTTTTCTTTAATTGATTTATTTTTATAAAAAATCAAAGCTAATGCCATTAAATAAAAAGGCAAGCAGGGTATTTTATATCGGGAGAGTGTTCCAAAATTACCAGATGTAAGCCCAATCGCAAATGCAAAAATAAAAGTGAAAATAAGGAAGAACTGAATATTAGGGTCAGATATAATCGTTTTCCATATTTTTCGAAGCCCAACGGAAAACAGCACTTTAATTGTTATAAGCAAATACAAAAGTGATTCAATGGCATTAAATAAAACGATTAGTTTACTTGATTCCCATAAATAGGGTCTGAAAAGTGTTACATTCACGGCTGCCGGAAATTTTAGTATCATTTCTTCAATAGATGAGTAATCTCCCAAGTCGTATGCAGAAGACTGATCAGATGATTTTTCAACAATATAATCTCTGGTAATGATGGCAGTTTTGGCAATTTTGTCAAGTGAGTATTTGCCCAATGTTTCGGAGCCTAATTGCATAAAAAAGAGGTAGCTTATACCAATTGTAATTGCAATTACAAAAATAATTAACACCAGCCTTACAGTTTGGTTTTTTATCGATTTAGAATAGTTGAATAATATCCACATAACAATGGCCGGTAAAAAAGCCATTAGTATATACACTTTTATCAATCCTAAAACTAATATGGATAATGTTAGTGTTAATAAATACTTAAACGAAATTTTTTTATTAATCAGCACTTCGAATGTTGTAAAACAAAGCCATCCGAGAGCGAACATGCATATAGTATCTTTAAAAATGCCCGAACCCCAAATGGCTACACTGGGTATAAAGCAAGCGGCAATTGCTATCGGTTTGGTTAAACTGGGATATATTTTTGCAAATGTTTGAAACAAAGCCCAAATACCCGAAAATGATAATACGGCAAATAATACGGCTGTAGGTAATAAGGTTTCTAAAGTGCATAAAGATAGAACAGCAGTTATAGCACATGTATAATAAGTAGATGGATCTTCTTTGTACCAAAATAACTGCGAAATATATTCGTAATAACCGGAGGTGTATATTGTAGGCGTTTGTGTTAATAACTTTATCCATTTAATAAAAGAATCACTTAGGGATGAATTAATAATCTTTGCCTGGTTAAAATAGTTAATAGTATCACCGCCTTTATAATAATAAGCATAAATTAATGTAACAAAAATGGCTCCAGCAATTTTAAAAGTTAGGGCAGGAATAAAATAAGGCCGCCATGGATGGCCTTTGGGGTATCTTTTGTCTCTAATTTTAAAAAAAATCCAGTAAACAATAAATACCGTAATTAAGAGTATAGGAATATCTAATATTGTAATAATGTTGTTCAAAATCTAAAATTGAGAATATATTTTAGGGTAAAATTGTGGATTAAATATTTAAACCCTTAAATAAAGGTCTGTTTGCTGGGTTGTTTTTGTAATAAATAATGAAAATGGCTAAGGCATAAAAAGGTAAACAAGGGATTTTATATCTGGATAAGGCACCAAAATTAAACGTTGAAATTCCTACTGCAAATGCGAAAATAGTAGTAAAAATCAAACAAAACTGAAGCGTGGGGTCATTGGTAATCGTAACCCAAATTTTTCGTAACCCAATAGTAAAGATAACCTTCAGGGTCAGAAAAAGAAAAAGGAATGACTCTAAGGCCGAAAGTAAAACGATGATTTTACGGGACTCCCAAAGATAAGGTCTGAACAGGGTAGCGTTTACGGCAAGCGGAAGTTTTATTAACATTTGTCCGGGTGTACCAATTTCTCCTAAATCGTATGCAGAACCCTCGTCGCCCGATGCGTAATTAATCCATCCGCGTGTAACCTCTGCAGTTTGGCTAATATTGTCAATAGAATATTTGCCCAGATATTCTTCGCCCAAAACAGTAAGCATATAATAGCTAATTGAGCCAACAAGAACTAATAATACAATGCTTAAAACCCCTTTCAATGCTCTGCTATTAATTTTTTGATTATAAATAAAAAATACCCATATTAATAATGCCGGAATAAAAGCCATTAAAATATATAGCTTAATGATAGATGTTATGTAAATACTTACAATAACAATAAGAATATTATTTAATTTGAAATTTTTCTTTATCAACATCTGAAAAACAGCATACGTAAGCCAACCAAGGAAAGCATAGCACAACGTATCTTTAAAAATGCCCGATCCCCAAATAATAACGCTGGGTATAAAAAGTGTGGCAATAGCTACCTGCTTTATCATTGTAGGATATATTTGTGCAAAAGCTCTGAACATAGCCCAAGCACCCGTAAAGGAAATAGCTGCAAATAATACTGCCGTAGGTAGGTAGGTTCCCCCGGTTAAAGTACTTAATAAGGCGGTAATACTGGCCACGGTATAAGATGAGTTGTCAACATACCAGTACATTTTGCTAATGTATTGGTAATAACCAAGGCTGGTTTCATCTGGTATGTGAAATATCAGATTGATCCATTTTGTAGGCGAGTCGGAAAAAGAACTGTTTATTACCTGTGCGTGGTAAAAGAAGTTAAAAGTATCTCCTCCTTTATAATAATATTGGTATATTATGCCTATAAATACAGCACCTCCTATTTTAAAAAAAAATGCGGGAATAAAATATTTTCGGTAAGGATGTTTTGGGCCATAATTCCTTTCTCTGTAGCTATACGCAAATGCATATACAATAAGGATTGTAAAAGGCAAAAGTAAATAATCCAAAAGTGTAATATACTGCATAAGTATTTAGCTGTAAGTTGCCGTAAAAGTAGTGCTTTGTGATTATTAAATAATATTTTTGAAAAAAATATCAAAATGCCGCGTATTCTTCGTATTCATAATCGTCTCATTATTGGAGGTCCAACGCTTAATGTTTTAAATCTTACAAAATATTTACAACCGGATTTTGAAACAATGTTAATAGTAGGGGAGAAGGAGCATCATGAACAGGATGCAGGAGCTTTAGCCACAAAAATGAATATTCAGCCGGTAGTAATTCCGGAAATGGGTCGCTCTATTAATGCCTTACGGGATTATAAAACCTACAATAAATTAAAAAAAATTATTAAAGAGTTTAAGCCGGATATTGTACACACCCACGCTGCTAAACCCGGTGCTGTTGGTCGTTTAGCGGCATCTGCCTGTGGCGTTCCGGTGATTGTGCATACTTACCACGGCCATGTTTTTCACTCGTATTTTGGCAAAGCCAAAACAACCATATTTTTAAATATTGAAAGGGCATTAGCCAAAAGAACCGATAAGTTAATTGCTATCAGTCGGCAACAACAAAAAGAACTGTCGGCAGATTTTCGAATTGCCGATGCCGGAAAATTTAAAACCATACCCTTGGGCTTCGAACTGGATAGATTTACTACTGATATTGACATCAAACGCAAACAGTTCCGTACAGAATTTAATATCGCTGATGATGAAATTGCCATCGGCATTACCGGAAGGCTGGTACCCGTCAAAAATCACAATCTTTTTTTGGAAGGTTTAGCATTTGTACTCAAAAATTCATCCAAAAAAATCCGTGCATTTATTATTGGAGATGGTGAAACACGTGAAGCTATTGAGCAAAAAGCAGCAGCTTTAAAAATACCTTTTGCTAAATTTGGCGAAGATTATAATCTCGCAAAGCTACTTACCTTTACCTCTTGGCGTACAGATATTGATGTTATTAATGCTGGCTTAGATATTGTTTGTTTAACCTCCTTAAACGAGGGAACACCGGTGAGTCTTATTGAAGCGCAGACAACAAATAAACCCATCGTATCTACACGTGTTGGAGGCATACAGGATATTGTTATTGAAAATGAAACTGCACTATTGTCGGATATTACAGACACAATGGCCTTTGGTAAAAATCTGCTTTCGTTAGTCAATGATGATGCATTACGTAATAGGATGGGTAAACAAGGCGCCGATTGGGTGATGGAACGTTATAGTGTACAAAGACTGGCAAACGATTTTAAACAACTTTACTACCATTTGTTGGAACAAAAAGGTATAGTGTTAAAGGAAAAGGATTTTTTAAAAAAATTATCATAAAAAATGTTCGGACTGTTTTCTAAGAAAAAAAATGATCAGATAGCAGTAAATTTTGCTACTATTAAAACAGATATGCACTCCCATCTGTTGCCGGGTATTGATGATGGCGCACCGGATATGGATACTTCACTTCATTTAATAGAAGGCCTTAAAAATATTGGATATTCTAAAATAATAACTACACCGCATATTTTTTGGGATATGTACAAAAACACTCCTGATATTGTACATAAAAAATTAGATGAAGTACACATCGCAATGAAAAAAAAAGGATTGGAAATTGAAATTGAAGCCGCTGCTGAATATTATTTAGATGAACATGTTGACGATTTGCTGCAAAAGAAAGAACCTTTATTAACGTTTCATAACAATATGGTTCTTGTAGAATTTTCCGTGCTACACATGTCCAATAATATGAAGGAGGTTATTTTTGATTTGTTGATGGCAGGCTATCAACCGGTTTTGGCACATCCGGAAAGATATACTTACCTTAATTATAACAGAGATGTTTTTGACGAGCTTAAAGCTAACGGCTGCATGTTTCAATTAAATTTATTATCTGTTGCCGGTGGCTATGGCAAAAGTGTTAAGGAGCTGGCTACCTACTTTTTAAAAGGCAATTTTTATTCTTTGGTGGGTACCGATATGCACCATACGGGGCATTTAGAGCGGCTAAAAACCTTCACGGCACCGCCAGAATTGCATGATTTGCTCTCAGGACAGGAATTATTGAATCCTAAACTGTAGTATTGGCAGAAAAATAGACTGGTAAAATTTTTGTTATAATTGAAGCAAGGGTATAATTTTATTTTGCGAAGCAGTATCTTAGCAAGGTTAACAAAACAAGGAGGTGTATTATGGCAAAGAAAGATTTTAATGATTTATTAGTGGAAAATTCAGATTTTCTGAAACCGTTTGCCATTAATCTTACAAAAAATAATGAAACGGCTAACGATCTTTATCAGGAAACCCTGTATAAAGCACTGGCCAATCACGATAAATATAACCGGGGTACCAATATTAAAGCATGGTTATTCACCATCATGCGTAATATTTTTATCAATGATTATCGCCGTAATGCTAAGCGTAGAACGGTTTTTGACAGCACACCGGAAGATTATTTAATCAATCTTAGTCAGGTATCAGTTACAAATGCTGCCGAAGGCTCCATCAGGGAAAAAGAAATATTAAAAGCCATTGATGAATTACCCGAAACCTTTAAAGTACCCTTTCAATTGTATTTTGATGGGTATAAGTATCAGGAAATTGCCGATTACTTACAGGAACCACTCGGTACCATTAAAAGCCGCATACACTTTGCACGAAAATTATTAAAAGAGCAAATCAGGCGTTATTAGCATGCTGTTTATAGGTGTGTGCATTATCGGTACATCCTTCGGTAAAACTGTAATACTTATTTTTGCCTAAAAATAAGTATCGAATTTCCATCAAAAATATTACAAAGTCCCATCTTATATTTAAAAGGAGTGGGCCCGCAAAGAGCCGAACTTTTACAAAAAGAATTGGGTATTTTTACTTTTGGCGATTTATTACAACATTTCCCTTTTAGGCATATTGATAAAACCACCATATTACCAATTGGCTCGCTGGTAAATGTGGCAGACGAGTATGCTCAAAGTGTCGGCGTCTTAGGTTCTTTTGAAGTGATTGGCCAAAAGCAAGGAAGAAGGCTGGTATCATCACTTACAGATAAAACCGGCGTGCTGGAACTGGTATGGTTTCAAAGTATTGCCCTTATACAAAAAATGCTGCAACCGGATACTGCCTATTTGGTATATGGTAAACTTACTTATTTTATGGGTAAGCCGCAAATGGTACACCCCGAGATTGAAGTATGGGATCCTGAAAAAATACAGAGCAAAAATCATTTTGACCCGGTTTATCCAACCACAGAAAAATTGAAAGCCCGCAGCTTGGGTGGCCGGCAATTGGGTAAACTTACAGCCACGCTTTTACCACACATCACGCCAAATGATATACCCGAAAATTTACCGGACAGCATGTTAAAAGCTTTAAAGCTAATGCCACGGTATGAGGCATATTGTAATATTCATTTTCCTCAAAACATTACCGGTTACGAAGCGGCTGTAAGACGGCTTAAGTTTGAAGAAATATTTTTTGCACAACTCAGAATGAACTTACGCCGATCGGAAAGGCATCGTTTTTCGAAAGGGGTGATATTTGAAAAAGTTGGAGAGCTCTTTAATAAATTTTATAACGATAATCTCCCTTTTGAATTAACCAATGCCCAAAAACGGGTATTAAAAGAAATAAGAACCGATACCGCAAAAGGCAGACAAATGAACCGTTTGTTACAAGGTGATGTGGGTAGCGGAAAAACCATTGTGGCTTTGCTTTGTATGCTGTTGGCGGTTGATAACGGTTATCAGGCGGTGATGATGGCACCAACAGAAATATTGGCCCGCCAGCATTATGAAACCATCTCTAAACTGATAACCGGATTAAATATAGCGGTTTCTATTTTAACTGGTTCTACAAAGGCTAAAGAACGAAAAGTTATTTTGCAGGGAGTTGAAAATGGAACTGTTCCATTACTTATAGGCACCCATGCCGTAATTGAAGATACCGTAATATTTAAAAGTTTGGGGTTGGTAATTATTGATGAGCAGCACCGTTTTGGTGTAGCCCAGCGTGCCCGTTTATGGGAAAAAGCCGATACGCCACCACATGTTTTGGTAATGACGGCAACACCCATTCCCCGTACTTTGGCAATGACGGCCTACGGCGATTTGGATTATAGCGTAATTGATGAACTACCTCCTGGTCGTAAACCTGTTATTACCGTGCATCGTTTTGATCAGGATCGCAGTGCCGTAATGGATTTCTTGAAAGCCGAAATTAGTGCAGGACGACAAGTATATATTGTGTTTCCTTTAATTGAAGAAAGTGCTAAGTTAGATTACGAAAACCTAATGCGAGGCTATAACGAAATTAAAACCTATTTTCCCGAACCGGCATATTGGATTAGTATGGTTCATGGAAAAATGACAACTGCCCAAAAAAATGAAAATATGCGCCGTTTTGTTGAACATGATACACAAATAATGGTGGCTACAACGGTGATAGAAGTAGGTGTAAATGTTCCGAATGCCTCTGTAATGGTAATCGAAAGCTCCGAAAAATTCGGACTATCGCAGTTACACCAATTGCGGGGAAGGGTAGGCCGCGGCGCCGAAAAAAGCTATTGCGTTTTATTAACCGGAAAGAAATTGGGTGTTGATGCCCGTGAACGCATGAAAATTATGGTGAATACGGCCAATGGATTTGAAATTGCCGAAAAAGATTTGGAATTGCGAGGCCCCGGAGATATTGAAGGTACCAGGCAAAGTGGACTGATGGATTTTAAACTGGCCAATATTGTTAACGACAGAGCTATGGTGGATGTGGCCAAACAACTTTGTGAAGAAATACTAACAAATGATGCCGATTTATCGCTACCGGAAAATGCCCGCTTAAAAGAATTTTTACAAATGCAAAAAGGGAAAACCCTTTGGAGTAAAATATCATGACAAAGATTAATGCCCAACATATTAATGCGTTTAAGCAGATTGTAGGCGATGCTTACGTGTTATTGGATGAAGAATCTTTAAACCGTTATGCACAGGATGCTACTGAAAAACTTCACTTTTTACCCGAAGTGATTTTAAAACCGGCAACAGCCAAAGAAATTAGCGAGATTTTAAAAATCTGTAACCAATATTTAATCCCCGTTACCCCCCGCGGTGGCGGAACGGGTGTTAGTGGCGGTGCACTGCCTTATTTAGGCGGTGTGGTTTTAAGTACCGAAAGATTGAACCGCATTTTAGAGATTGACGAAAAAAATATGCAGGTAACCACAGAGCCCGGTGTAATAACAGCAGTATTGCAAAATGCCGTGAAAGAAAAGGGATTGTTTTATCCGCCAGACCCGGCCAGCAAAGGCAGCTGTTTTATTGGAGGCAATATTGCCGAAAATAGTGGCGGCCCTAAGGCGGTTAAATACGGTGTGGTAAAAGATTATGTTCTAAATCTTGAAGTGGTTTTACCCACCGGAGAAGTTTTTTGGACAGGTGCAAATGTTTTAAAAAACGTAACCGGTTATAATCTTACACAACTAATTGTAGGCAGTGAGGGTACGCTTGGCATTGTTACAAAAATTGTTTTAAAACTAATCCCATATCCGCAATACAGTTTGCTGATGTTAGCAACCTTTACCAATCTTGAAAAATCCTGCGAGGCAGTAACTGCCATTTTTCAAAGTGGAATTACACCAAGCGGATTGGAGTTGATGGATATGGATTCCGTATTATTGGCAGCCGGGAAAACATCCACCAAATTACCCATCCATGCCAAACTACAAGCGCACCTTATTATTGAATTAGATGGTAACAATGAAATGCAACTAATGGAAGATGCAGCGCAGATAAATAATAGATTGGAACAGTTAAATGCTGTCAATATATTAGTAGCGCAAGATGCGGCACAAAAAAAAGAATTATGGAAATTACGAAGCCGTGTGGCAGAAATTGTAAAGGCAGAGGGATATACTATTGAAGAGGATACCGTAGTTCCCAGAGCGCATATGGCACAATTAATTGAAGGGGTTAAAAATTTGGGTAAGAAACATAATTTTTTAGCAGTATGTTACGGGCATGCCGGAGATGGAAATTTACATGTACGTATTAAAAAGTCCGGTGTTGCCAATAGTTGGCAAAATGCGGAGATGCATATTATATTGCGAGAACTATTCACATTAGTACAAAGCCTTGATGGTGCAATAACTGCGGAACACGGTGTGGGACTGATTCAAAAAGATTTTTTAGATATTTTTTATAGCGAAAAACAAATACAGCTACTTCGGGATATTAAAAAGGTATTTGATCCTAAAGGAATCCTTAACCCCGGTAAGATTTTTCGCGAAATGCAACATTAGTAAATTCTTTTGTTATCTTTACTATCATCAAAGTCTGTATTGTATGAAAATGTTTTATTGTATAGCACTTTTGTTCTGCTTATTGTTTATGACAACTACTAGTACGTCTTTTGCGCAGGATGATGAACCGGTTGTGCAAAATGCTAATCAAAAACGTGTAGTGTATAAACCCAGTCCAGAACCTGAGAATGGGTTTAAAAAAGCGAATCTTTTTACAGGAGGAGGTGTTTCATTATCCTTTGGTAGCGGTTTTACGGCTTTAGGAGCCAGCCCTATTATTGGTTATCGGTTAAACAATTATGTTGATGCCGGTTTGATGTTAAATTATATTTACACGAGTATGAGAGATTATCGTGTTTTTAATGATAAGCTAAGTCAGCAAAATTTTGGACCCGGAGCTTTTATACGGGCATATCCGGTACCATTCTTGTTTGCGCAGGTACAACCGGAATATAATTTTATCAGTCAGAAATATACTGCAGGCAGTAGCGTGAGCAAGTATAATGCCGGTGCTCCATCTTTATTATTGGGTGGTGGTTTTGCTACTGGCCGCATCAAAGGCGGAACCACATTTTTCTATATGTCTCTGTTGTTTGATGTTATTAAAGATGAAAATAGCCCTTATGTTGATGTAGATTATGACCCTGTTACCGGGGAACAAAGGGTTAGAATGGTACCGCTAATTAGAGCCGGTGTAAATATTGGTTTATTTGGCGGAAGGTATCGTAACGGCGGCTATTATTAATAAAAAAGATGGGAGTATTTAAACAAATTGGCGAGTATTTGTGGTTTAGTAAAAAGGATGCCAGCCGTCCTAAAACGTTTAATGTGCGTATGATGCACGGTATCAACCGCCTTTCTATTTTGTTATTCCTGATTGCTATTATTATAATACTGGTAAAATTATTGGGGTAGCATACCGGTAATAATTGTTGCAGCTTTTGCCGAAGCACTACTCTCTGATCCTAAAATTTCTTTTAGTTGTTTGTATTGTGCGGCAAGGGTTTCTTTTCGGTTTTCATCTTCTAATAATGCTTTTAATTCACGGGTTATATTGGTTACGTTCATGGCTCCCTGAATGAGTTCCTTCACTACTTCCTTGTCCATGATTAAGTTTACAAGAGAAATATATTTGATGCTAATTACCCGCTTGGCAATCTGATAACTTATTTCAGAGCCCTTATAACACACTATTTCCGGTACCTCAAATAAAGCTGTTTCTAAAGTAGCGGTACCGCTGGTAACAAGGGCTGCGGCAGATTGCATCAGTAAATCATAAGTTTGATTTTTTACCAACACTACGTTTGTGTAATTATTGGAGAACTGATTGTAAAAATCGTCATCTAATCCCGGTGCCTGAGCAATTGCAAATTGATAATCGGGAAAATGTTTACTTACCTCCAGCATAACCGGTAATTTCTTCTTAATTTCCTGTTTACGGCTACCGGGTAACAAGGCTATAAGTGGTTTTTGCATAATAGCATTGTTTGTTGGTAGTAAGGGTTTTGCTCCTTCGCTTTTTTTTCTGTTGATTTCTTCTAACAAAGGGTGTCCAACATAATGAACATCCCATTGCCATTTATTTTTAAAATAATCCTTTTCAAATGGGAGTATTACAATCATTTCATCAATACATTGCTTCATCATTTTTACGCGTCCCTCTTTCCATGCCCATACCTGTGGCGATATATAATAGGCTACTTTTATGCCTTGCTCCTTCGCCCATTTGGCTATCCGTAAATTAAATCCGGGATAGTCAATTAATATTAGTACATCCGGTTTGAATTCAAGAATATCTTTTTTGCAAAATTCAAGATTTAGTAAAATGGTTTTGAGGTTCATTACCACTTCCACAAAACCCATAAATGCCAAATCCTTATAGTGTTTTACTAATACACCTCCGGCGGCTTCCATTTTATCGCCACCCCAAATACGAATAGCTGCATTAACGTCAATATTTTTTATGGCATGTATTAAATTACTGCCATGTAAATCTCCGGAGGCTTCTCCCGCAATGATGTAGTATTTGTGATTGATATGAATGGTTTTAAAGTTTATTAATGTAAAGAAACTAATCCTTCCAGTCTTTTTCTAATTTCTTTTTTACTTCGTAATTGGTCAAATCAAATTGTACCGGAACTACACTTACATACCCGTTGGCTAAAGCCCATACATCACTATCTTTTGTTTTATCAAAGTTTACAAACTCGCCGGTTAACCAATAGTAATTACGGTCGTGTGGGTCTTTACGTTCTAAAAAGCTTTCTTTGTATTTGGCATAGGCTTGTTTACATATTTTATAACCTTTAATTTCTTCTAATGGAAATTTGGGGATATTTACATTGAGTAAAAAATGCTTTGGTATTTTCTTTGCCAGCATCTTTTTTACAATAATTCTGGCATAGTGTTGCGATGCAGAAAAATCTGGGTGTGCCCCATAATCCAATAATGAAAAGCCTACGGCAGGAATACTTTCTATAGAGGCTTCCATAGCGGCAGACATGGTGCCGGAATAAATTACATTGATGCTGTGGTTTGCACCGTGGTTTACTCCACTCAAACAAATATCCGGTTTTCGGTGCAACACTTTATCCACAGCAATTTTTACGCAGTCAACCGGAGTTCCGGAACAGGCATACGCTTCCACTCCATCAAAAATATCAACGGGTGTCATTCTTAAGGGATGACCAATTGTAATAGCATGGCCCATGCCCGATTGCGGTTTATCCGGTGCCACCACTACTACTTTCCCCAGGTCTTTAACAGCTTCTACTAAGCTACGGATACCAGCGGCTGAAACACCGTCATCATTCGTTACTAATATTACGGGCTTTTCCTTCTTTTCTTTTTTCCTTGTCATAGGTTGCAAAAATAAAGTAAACTGGTATAACCCAATGGGAGTTGTTATTCTGTACATATAATAATTGTTAATTTTTTGTTTGTTGTTAAGCTGTTGAGTTGGCTGAGAACCAATGTACAAATGCGACGTAACTATCGAATAACACCGTATGGGAAAATTAATTTGGTGATATAAATGTAATTCTCATAACTTTGTAGTGCAAAGCACTTTTTAATATGAATAATCCGAAAGACGATTTACAACATATCCGCCAGATGATGGAACAGTCATCGCGGTTTATTTCACTCAGTGGGCTGTCTGGTGTAGTAGCGGGAGTAATTGCATTAGCCGGAGCCGGACTGGCTTATACAATATTGTTAAAAAATGGAATTGACTATTCTGATAATGTTCGCAGTTTGGCACCGGTGGATTTATTATGGAAATTAATTTTGTTGGCTATAATCATACTTGTATTGGCTGTTGGTTCCGGTATTTGGTTTACGGTACGTAAAAGTAAACAAAAAGGACTTAAAATATGGACCAGAACCACGCAACTGCTATTGGTAAACCTTTTTGTACCATTATTAGCAGGAGGTATATTTTGTATAGCACTCATATATCACGGTAGTATTGGTTATGTTGCACCCGCCACCTTGGTTTTTTATGGTTTGGCATTAGTAAATGGGGCAAAATTAACCTATTCAGACATCCAATACTTAGGCTATTGCGAAGTGTTTTTGGGATTAGTGGCAATGTTTTTGCCGGGCTACGGTTTAATATTTTGGGCTTTAGGCTTTGGTGTGTTACATATTGTATATGGTATTGTAATGTATCAAAAATATAAGTAATTACATAGCAGGTTGTGTTTGTAAAGTTGATATACAACAATGAGTATTATTGATCAATTAAATAAAGATTTTGAGAGCAGGGTTAGGCTGGGCATTATGTCGGTGCTGGTGGTAAATAGTTGGGTAGATTTTTTGGAAATGAAAGAACATTTACAAGTAACTGATGGTAATTTGGCCAGCCATATTAGTACACTTGAAAGTAAAGATTATATTGAAGTGAAAAAAGAGTTTGTCGGTAAAAAAACAAAAACTTCGTATAAGGTTACCAAAGCGGGTAAGGCTGCTTTTGTGCAACATATTAACGCATTGGAAAAATTATTAAAAGGGTAAATTTTTTTATCAATAAACTTTGTAATACAAAGTACTTTTAAATGAATAGAAGAAAGTTTATAAGAAATATAGGTGTAATGGCAGGCTTTTGCGGTTTATACTCCTGGAAAGTGGAGCCTTACTGGTTAGATGTAGAACAGGTGCTAATGCCGGTGGAAAACTTACCTGAAAAATTAGTGGGTAAAACTTTGATGCAGATTAGCGACATACATGTTGGAAATGGTTTTAATATTGATTTTTTGATTCGTTTTTTACAAAAAGCAAAAACTGTTGAACCTGATTTTGTAGTATATACCGGCGATTTTGTAACATGGCATAACAACGAGCAGTTGAAGGACTTAAATAAAGTATTACAACATGCCGTAAAAGGTAAAATAGCTACCGTAGGTATATTGGGCAATCATGATTATGGATATAATTGGCGGCAAAACAGCGTAGCAGCAACCGTATGCGATGTGGCAACAAATAATGATATAATAATATTGCGCAACGAGGTTAAGGATTTTGAGGGACTTTATTTTACAGGATTTGAAGATTATTGGAGTGATAAATTTGATTATAGCCTGATGAAAACTGTAGATAATACTAAAGCTAATATTGTGTTATGCCATAACCCCGATGCTTGTGATGAAGATATTTGGCATGAATATAAAGGATGGATATTGGCAGGGCATACGCATGGTGGACAGGTGAGAATACTGCTGTTGCAACCTATAGTACCGGTAAACAATAAAAAATATACATCAGGAAAAATTAATTTGCAGGATGGACGATTTTTATACATCAATAAAGGGCTGAGTACATCCCATTACTTTAGGTTTGGGGTGCGACCGGAGATCACAATATTCAAATTACAAAAAATATAATACACACATGAAAAAGAACATTGCTTTATTAGTAGGCGTTATAACATTTGTATTGCTTTTTTATAAGAAAGAGCCGGGTATTAATGTAGGGATATTTAGTTTACTGGTATGGGGATGCGTTTTTATTGTTTCAAATCATCGAAAACGTACACTCGTTTTTTGGGGGCTTTCTGCAGCAGTTTGGGGTACGGCTTTGGGTTTTGCCTGGTATGGAGATTTTCCATCCTTTATAGCATTATTCTTTTCTTTAACCCTGTTTATTGTAAAAACATTTTATCCAAAATTGAACATACTTTTTTATCCATTTGTCTTAATAATAAGTGGTGCCTCATCCTTTATAAGAGTATTCTTCTTTAAATATTGGTTACCGGTGTCCAATAAATTAAAAACAGATTTTGTTAAAAAAACTTTAGCATATTTTATTGTTCCCTTATTTTTTGTTTTAATATTTCTACTATTATACAGTAGAGCCAGTTACAGGTTTGCATCGTTTTTGAAATTTGATTGGAACATTAATAATCTGTTGATTGTATTTGGCCTAACCCTGTTAGGTATGTTTTTCATGTTTAATTTCTTACATGTCTATATCCCACGATTTCTTAGCAAAGAAAACTTTCGATTGCAGGAAAATTATGTGGTTGGCAATGGGTCGTTATCTGTAATGAACAGCAAAAATAATAAAAAATTTATCCGCCAGAGTGGCGAAATTACACTGGTTCTTTTAAATCTTATTCTAGTATTTTTTATCATAGTATATGCTACAGAGTCTTTTAAAGACGTAGTGCCTACCGTAAGTTATAGCAGTGAGGTTCACGAAAGGGTTTATGTTTTAATATCGTCAATAGTAATTGCCGTTGCCATTATTATGATATACTTTCAATCGGTATCTAACTTCAATCGTGTGGGGTATGTTTTAAGGGTGTTATCCTATATTTGGATTGGGCTAAACGTATGTTTGGTGGCCATTGCCATTTTCAAAAATATGGAGTACATTGCATTTTACGGATTAACTTTTAAAAGAATCGGGGTCTTTATTTTTCTGCTTTTAAGTTTGGTTGGTCTGGCAATAACACTGCTTAAACTACTACTGGTAAAAACAAATATTTTTCTTTTAAACCGTATGGCCTGGGTGTTCTTTATAACGCTTATTGTAGGTGTTAATATTAATTGGAGTTGGGTGGTAACAAAGTATAATATTACATATCAGTCAAAACCCGATTTTTCTTATTTGGCATCTCTGGATTACAATAAAGAAATATTAGTTAATGCTTATCCCGATTCTATAGATAAGGAAAGTTTTGTAATGGAAGTAAACAGGCGCATTAAAAGTGAAAAACTTCGTCCTTATTTATCTCGTACGCTTTATTATGAGTGTTTAAAAATTAACGAGCATGAAAAAAGGTAACATAATTATACTGGTAACTTTATTAGCCACCATAATAATATTACTGGTGTTAGTTTTAAAAAAATAGCAGGAATTAAAAGCGTTTTTTTGAAAAAAATATTATAAGGTTAAAATATTTATTTCAAATGGGAACATGAAACTTCCGTTTGTAGTAAGCTGGTATCTTAATTGTTTTTCTAAGTAAATAAGTTCATTTTCGGTATAGTCACTTTTTTGAATTTGTATAGTAATACTTATTACTCGTGCAATACCGGCGTTATTCCCAGTCATAACAGTCATTTTCTTTTCTACCTGTACCTTTTTAAGTTTAGCACCGTAAAGTTCGTAGCATAATAATTTTACATCTTCTAAACTAATAATTTTTCCTTTGGAAGATAGCTGCCTTAACAGTAATTGTCTTTGCGAATAATCGCTAAGATTTTCTACGCCACCAATAGCAGCTGTTAACGAAAAGGTAGTTGATATTTCTGTTAATGTATGCTGTACAGGTTTAAAGCTCGCATTGCTTTTCACAAAAGCTGCCTCTTGTGGCGAGGTTGTCCAATATGTTACTAAAACATTTTCTTGCGGTTTTTTTGCACGCAGTAGTACATAACGAAAGGTTGGTTTTTCATCTTTCGATAATTCTACTTTGTCTTCTAATCTTGTGAGTATTTTAGATATTTCTGTTAGTCTGGTGCTAATAAAATTATTACTGGTTTGGCTAAAATACGCACTTTCATCTCTAATAGCCTCTAAAAGGCTCTTTATGGTATTTCTAATATCATGGCTGCTTTTTTTGCCTACTCGGGCACTTCTTATAACAGCTTCTCCAATGTCTAATTCTCCATCATCTTGGTTCAATTGTATTTTGTAATGTGTGCCGGTATCTCCTTCAATACTTTGAATGTCAAGATAACTTCCATCAATACTTAATGGAATAATATTTACCCATTGCTCGGTTTTAAAGTTTACTTTTTCTAACTTTCGGTTAATAGCAGGAAATGCATTAATACCCAGTTGCATTCTTTCTAAAACTGATTGTTCAAATGGGCGGCTTAAATGGAGCGTGCAGAAGATGCTGTGGGGTTTGGTTATTTCCTGTAGATTGTTTTCCGGCAGGTTTTCCATTATTGCGTGAGATGTTGGTGCTGTTTCAATCTTTGCTTCCGCAATTGTAATAAACTGATTGGCATACATGGCTGCAATCTCTTTTTGTAATTTTCGGGAGTAATCGGCATCCTTATTAAAGGCATCTTTTATATTTGGTTGATATTGTTCGTTTTTATAAAAGCCTTTTGTAAAAGTTACCGGCCTGTCATTTATTTTTAGTTCGGAGTTTTGTAAAATGAAATAAAAATTATTGGCTTCGGAGTGCGATCTCAGGTCAAAAAACAACTGTAATCCTTCTAAAGATTCTATTTGCAGGTTGCTGCTGATGCTAAAATGAATTTCATTTACCAGGGATTGAGGTGTGTTATCTTCATGAATGAGTATCTTTTTACCATCTGGAAGATATTTATAGGTATGGTTGCCTATTTTTAAAAACCCCAACTGGCATTTGAATAATTTTACTTCGCCAATAGGTGTAAAGTTTAAGTTAGTTTCTTTAACAGTTTCTCCGGGTTTTTGTATTTGTGGGATGGTGTTAAAATTGTTTTCTTTTTTAAGAATGCTAATAGCTTCGGAAGGTTGTGCTGTTAAAATACAGGAAGCCGGTTTGGCTCTTAACAAAGCCTGCGGTAGCATAATGGTAGAAAGCTCATCTAATAATGTTTTTTGAATATCTCTTATCTGATAACCTACCGATTCAAGCTCAGCGGCAATTGCATCAAATATTAACGTAAGAAGTGGGTCGAAATTTGTGTCAATCTCGTTCTCCGGTATATTCCAATGTACGGCTGCCAGCCTAATCATCCTGTCTTTAATTTGTTCTCGTTTTAATACATCCATTTGTATTAGTTTAATTAAGATGTAAAACTGATAGTATAACTCTAAAAAGTTTCTTATTACGTTCTATAATGTATTAGCTTAGCGTGAGCGGCCCAATGTAAAAACCTGTTTTAAAAACCAGGGGCTCCATGCTTCTTATAATTTTCCCTTTAACAATAATTTCTACTTTACGTCTTTGTATTTCTGTAGTATTCATAAAAAATGAGGAAAGGCGTACCGTTACTTCCACATATACATCTGTAAGCCTTTTTTCATATAAAGCTATTTGTTGTTTCAGGTCATTTATAATGAGGGCTCTTCTGGAATCGTTATTGAGGTGTATGTCATAATCATTATCCCAGAATGATGAGCCGTACTTTTCATCAAATTTATTTTCTCCAACCGATGTGGTAATAAGAAGATGTAGATTTCTGTATATTGAATTAGCCATATCACAAACTGTAATTTTTTTTCCTTCAAAAAATCCATTGAATGACAAGGGTAATTTTAAATATTCTTTCATTGTTTATTGCTATCCGATAATTGTTATAAGATTTATTTATAATCTACATATAAAATGCTAACGCAGTTTCCATTGGCCTGATCGCGTACGATTTTTACATTTTCAATTTTTCTTCTTCGTTTTAATAAGGGTAGTCCCTTCTTTTCTTTTAAGGCATTGCAAAGTGCCGCAAAGGTTGTTGCTTCATTATTGGCCATTACTTTGGTGCCGGCACCGTTACAAAGTATTTTATTAAAATCTTCTACACCTTTTTTGCCTTCGGTAATGTCAACAATCATGGCTTTAATGGTAGGTAAAGGTAATTGCTCGTAAGTTTTTTCCGGTTTTGCCGGTTTTGCACTTTCCGTAACAGGTTCGGGTTGTACTGCTTCCTGCTTTTCGTTATTTGAAACAGGGGGGGGTATATCTATAGGAGCCGGTGGTAAATCAATATTTGATGTTGGAGGCAAAGGAACCGTTTGGCCTGCTGTTCCTAATGGGTCTGTAACCTGTATTACTCTTTTATAAACGGAACCGTCGCTAAGCAATAATGAGATGGTCGTATTTCCGGGTTTGTTAAATACAAAACGAGCAGTAGGCGTATTTCTTTGTCCCAGTTCGGGTTGTTCGTCAACACTCCAGGTATAAGTGCTCGAAACGGCTGTTGTGTTAAAAATAGCCTCTTCTCCTAACGATACAATATCATTTGAAACAATAGGGCTAATATTGGGAGCCGTATTGTCGGTAATACTTGTGCTTACTTCAGTTATGCGAATGTTAAGTGCCTCAGTACATTTACCGTCAACTGTAACGGTTATCATGTAATTCCCTTCCTTGGCAAAAATATGAGTAACCCGGGTTCCTGTTTGCGGTTCAGAATCGTCTCCAAAATTCCATAAAATATTTTTAGATGCAGTAGAAGTGCTTGCAGAAAATATAATTTGCTCATTTACAAAAAAAGTATGGCTGTTTTCATTAGCATGATTTAATTTTCCAGTTGGTTTAATGCTAATGGCAGGGCATGTTACAGTAGTGGCTACTTTATATCCTAATAAGGCAAGCGAAATAAGGGATAGAATGAGCAGCGACATCCATACTTTAAAGTCTAATATTCCCCATTTTTTTGTAAGTGCAAAAGGCATACCCGTTTATTTTTATTTTCGGTAAATTATTTTTGACGCAACATTAAATTTTGTGTTTCTAACTGGCGGTAGGAGTCCTGCCACTTGGTGAGCGAATTTTTTAATTCCTGAATTTGAGAGTTATACATAGCCACTACAGAGTCTTTTTTTCCGGCAGCCCGTAATGCTTTTTTATCGGACTGAGCATTGTTCATTTGTTTTATAATTTGCGTGTAAATGGTGGTGGAGTTCACTTCATTTTTGTTCAGCAT
>JBKEEB010000009.1:0-4499 GCA_047975735.1 Niabella sp. | reverse complement strand
GATGATATGTTTATGATTACGATAATTCAATCGCAAGCTTACCGGATTACTGGAGACAGAACATATATTGACCGTGCTGCGCGTGAAATGGTTATGTATTTGGATACGCTACAACGGTCTAACGGACTTTTCTTTCATGCTCCGGATGTTCCCTTTTACTGGGCTCGCGGAAATGGTTGGATGGCAGTAGGGATGGTAGAATTATTGATGTCTCTTCCCAAAGACAATATTTACAGACCGTCGATTCTTAAAAGTTATCAAAAAATGATGAAGCACCTAAAGAAATACCAATCAAAAAATGGTATGTGGAACCAATTGATTGACGATAAAGACTTTTGGCCGGAAACCTCTGGTTCTGCAATGTTTACCTATGCAATGATTTGCGGTATCAAAAATGGTTGGGTAAATAGAAAAGAATATGCCCCCATAGTTCGTAAGGCCTGGTTAAAGTTAGTGGATCATATTAATGACGTTGGCGATGTTACCGAAGTGTGTGTAGGTACAAATAAAAAAAATGATAAACAGTATTATTTCGATCGCCCGCGTATTACTGGCGACTTTCATGGGCAAGCCCCTATGATATGGTGTAGCACCGCTTTGAGTAAATAAAAACGATTCCATTATAATAACCAAAGTGTAATAAATGCGGTATAAAAACTAATAAATTTTTTTAATGAACAGGATGTTATTATTAATACTATTATTTTCAATTAGTACATTATTTAATTCATGTAAAATTGCAAGTACAGGAAGTTCTTCTAACCTGATAATTATGGATATGGTTCATCATAATCCGGGGGAAGGGTTTACTATCACAAGTTTTAATGCTTCGGCAAAACTAAAGGAGTACGGCTACAATGCGCAAGTGGTTAACGAGTTTCAACCGGTTCATTGCGCTATTTCCTACGATTCTTTTGATAAAAATATTTTTCCTCAAGGCTCTAAGGAAAGAGCGTGGGTTAATACATTAGCAGAGCGCATTACTTCCCGCATAAATGAAATACACAATCAAGGTTTGGAGGCTTATTATTTCATGGATATTATTGTTTTGCCCAAAAAATTGGTAGAATTATATAAGGATGAGATTTGTGACTCAACAGGACGGGTAGATATAACCCGTCAAAAAACACAACAAATTCACGGTATTATGTTAAATGAGGTGTTTAATCGTTTTCCCGGGTTAGATGGTTTAGTAATACGGGTTGGCGAAACCTATCTGCAAAATTTGCCTTATCATACGGGGAACGGGCCGGTTCCAAGAGATGCAAAATTATGGGCACATAATGACACATATAAAAGCGATGGGGGAGAAGCCGCACACCGGATACTTATTAAGTTGTTAACAGAAGAAGTTTGTGAGAAACGCAATAAAAAAGTGTTTTACCGTACGTGGGATTTTGGGTACTTTCATGTAAATCCGCAATATTACCTTGCTGTTACAGACTCAATAGTTCCTCATCAAAACCTTTATTTCAGTATTAAACACCCCAAAGGGGATTATCATCGAACATATCCATTTAACCCAACTTTGGGTATAGGACGGCACAAACAGGTTGTAGAGGTTCAATGTCAAAGAGAATATGAAGGCAAAGGAGCTTACCCAAATTATGTGGCTAAAGGCGTTTTAGATGGTTTCGAGGAAATAAAAAATGATGAAGGAATTTATAGTCTGAATCAGTTAAAACACAACCCCAATTTTGCTGGAGTTTGGACATGGTCGCGTGGAGGTGGCTGGGTGGGCCCGTATATATCAAACGAGTTATGGTGCGATATGAATGCTTACGTTATGTCTCAATGGACTAATAACCCCGGTTTAACTGAAGCAGAAATTTTTAGGAATTATGCAACACTGAAAGGGTTTAACAGTGATAATATGGATCGTTTGCATCGATTAGCTTTGCTATCTGCCGATGCAATAATACGGGGGCGGGCTTCCCTTATTGCACCGGTAAATGTTTGGTGGACACGAGATGAATTTATCGGGGGTGAACAAGAATTGGGTAAAAATATTCAGGAAATTATTGATAAGGGACTCGTAGAGGTATTTTTGGCAGAGAAACATCAAAGTGTTGAGATTTGGAAAAGGATGTTGGCTATTGCAGATTCTTTGCAAGGGAAAGATTCAACGCTAATACAGTATGTAAAAATTTCCACTAAATATGGGCATATACTATATTCAATTTACGAGCAAGGATGGATTATTATGCTTAAAGGCAGTCAAGGCGATAAAACTGGAGTTTATGACCAATTAGCAATTAAAAATGCTATAAAAACCTATGACAGACTTTGGGTTGAATTTGCAAAGTTGAAGAATGATAATCCTGAGTGTGGATCGCTGTATAGGCCGGTTGCTTTTGATTATGATCGACCACCGCTTTATCAAAGTGATAACGGGTTGGGAACAACAGTAAATAAATACCAGAATATAAACTAATAGTACATTTTATATTATTATTTGTAAGCGAAATTTGAAAATAAACTGTAATGACGGGAACCGGAATTTTCCTTTTTCTAAAGCAGATAGTGTATAGGAACATCGATTTATTAGTATGTGCATTATTTCATATTTGATAAATTATTATACATGAATTTTAAAAAGGGTTAGTTTTAAAAATGTAATAAAAAACCGAATAATAAATTTACTTTAGAGGTGTGTTTTACTATCGATTTTATAAAAAATGTACCTTGGTCTAATAAAGGATAAAATAATTATAACTTGGTAAAAACATTCATAGATTAACTAATTGTTGTGGTTAGAAAAATATTATTAAAAGACATTGCAGAAAAAGTTGGCGTGTCAACCGCTTTAGTTTCTTATGTGCTCAACGGAAAAGAAAAGGAGGCAAGGGTAGGTCATGAAATAGCAGAAAAAATAAGAAAGGTTACAAAGGAATTGAATTATCAACCTAACTTGATAGCTCGCGGGCTGAAGTTCGGAAAAACAAAAACATTGGGGTTGATTGTAGCAGATATCTCAAACCCTTTTTTCTCTATGTTGGCACGCATTGTAGAAAATGAGGCAAATAACAGTGGTTATACCGTTATTTTTGGTAGTAGCGATGAGCAATTAGACAAATCGCAAGCATTAATAGATACTATGTTAAATAGACAAGTGGATGGATTGATAGTTACACCGGTGGAGGCTTCGCAGCAGCAAATTGACGCAATTCAAAAAAGAGGAATTCCATTAGTTTTAATTGATAGAGGATTTAATGAGTTTAATACAAATACAGTTGTTATCAATAATAGGGAAGCTACTTATGATGCCGTAAGGCTGCTAATTAATAATGGTTACCGGCGCATAGGCATGGTGGCTTATGAAGCAGACTTAACGCATATGAAAGATCGTATTAAAGGGTATAAAGATGCACTAAAGGATAATAAAATTAAATTTAGTTCCAAATGGTTGAAAACCGTTAGTTTCAAAAATACACAAGCGGATGTTGAGAAAGCTGTAACAGATTTATTAAAAACAAATGGAAAGCTTGTTGATGCTCTTTTGTTTGCAACCAACTCCATTTCGGTGAGTGCCTTAAAAGTCTTATCTCGCTACAAGATTAAAGTACCGGAGGAAGTAGAGGTACTTTGCTTTGATGAAAGTGATGTATATGATTTTTTTTATAGCCCAATTACATACATTAAGCAGGATTTGGAAGCAATGGGGAAAAATGCTGTACAGATATTACTCTCCGATATAGAAAACGGTATTAAAAAAACGTCTAATAAAATAATCCCGGTACGCATGATGATGAATCAGCCTTCCGGCAAAACAAAAGGATGAAATAGAAAGAATAGAAAGTGAGTGTTTTTTGCTACATTTGCTTAAACGAATAAGCTATTAAATTAATTGTTATTGTGAATAGATTACTTTATTTTTTATTTGCAATGATTATTAAACTCTTAGCAATTTCAATTACCAAGTTTTTCGTTGACATTGTATGAGTGTAGTTGCAAAGAGGCGGTTGCTTATAAGTTAATAACAGAAGTAGTTCTACAGTAGAAAAATATGAATATTTAAGTGCTAAATTATTTTATATGAAATGAGCATAAAAATTAGCGAGCTAAATTATACCCCGTCCGAACGATTCATTCGGGCGGGCAAAGCGACCTTTGCGCTGTGGCTATGATAATTTTTATGCGAATTCCATGTGGCTGAAATTAAATAAAAAATAAACACATGAAACAATATCCTAAAATTGGCATTCGTCCCATTATTGATGGTCGCTATGGAGGTATAAGGGAATCGCTGGAAGCAACAACAATGAACATGGCAAAAGCAGTTGCTAAATTGTATGCAAAAGAATTACGCTATCCCGATGGTACTCCGGTGCAATGTGTAATTGCCGATACTTGCATTGGCGGTGTAAAAGAAGCCGCTGATTGCGCCGAAAAATTTGCTAATAATAATGTAGGTGTTTCTCTCTCTGTAACGCCTTGCTGGTGCTATGGAACAGAAACGATGGACATGAACCCCTTAACGCCTAAAGCCATCTGGGGCT
>JBKEEB010000057.1:0-9103 GCA_047975735.1 Niabella sp. | reverse complement strand
CCATCTGCTAATTACAGATTTACTGTTAGCGAGTTTTTTTCTCATGATGTTTTGGTTTGTTTTAGTTTATATAATTATATTCTTTATGACACGTTAGAACAAGCAATTTTTTTAAATAAACAAATATAACTAATTAATTATCATTATATTAAAACATATGCACTTTATTTATTTTTTTTAATAAACAAGCAATTTTTATCAAAAAAAAGATATACTAAAGAGGTTATCATAAAAATTAGATAACCTCTTTATTTGTGTAATTATTTTTTCAGGCTTTTCTTTTTATTCTTCAATAATTTTTATGAATTTGGAAAATGATTTACTACCATCTTCATCAACCATTGTAATTCTTACATATTTAGTTGTTGTATTTGTTGTAACCGTTTCCTTATTCGATTCATTACAGGAAACTCCCAATCCAATCGCAAATATTATAGATAAAGAAACTAATAATTTATTTCGTCTTTTAAATGCTATTATGGAAAATAAAACAGGAAGAATATAAAACAGCTTCATCGCGTCATTCATTGCTATGGAAAAATGATAATCCAAAGGAGTTGTTGAACTTCCATTTACTGCTTTTGAGTTTACTGAACCTATTTTATGAAATGATTGACCATCTGTTGAAAGTTCAATATCAAAATGATTAAAATCTTTTTCTGATAATGTGGTCCAATTTACATTCAATACACCGTCTTTAAATGTAGCATTTATAGTACCCAGATTGGCAGAAAGTGGATTTATTGGAACAAGTCCGAAATTTTGATTTGTTATAGGACTAATACCTGTAGTTATAGCTAAATTACCATCAGGATTTCCATCGCCGGAACCTATATTTCCTGCACCATTTTCGCCGGTTGTTGACCAACCCGTTGGCGGGGTGGTTGACAGATTATTAGCTGATGAGCCAATTTGTAAATTAGGCGTTGTGGATAGCTTTAATGTATAGGAAGTATTGCTATAAGCATCAATAGTATAAGTCCCATCAGTATTTACTTTTGAAAAATTAACTACTTTGCCTGAAGCATCAACAAGGTACACAAACAAATTGTTATTAACTGCTGGCCCTGAAGTAGAACCTTCTGTTCCATCTATTAGTGTATTATGGTTTGCATCATTAAAAACGTTTCCGGTAATCGTAACAGTACAGGTATTAAATTTATTGTTCTCACCAGTTAAATCAACATAAACACCACCAAAATTCCCTGGGTAATAATAAAATGCTAACCAACTTCTGTTAGCCCATGAAAGCACTACATTTTGTGTAGCCGCAGAAGCAGTTATACCATTTATTGATGAAAAGGAATAATTATCATTCCCTGCAGAGTAAAAATAAGTATAACCACTAGTAGGCATTACACTATACGCCTGCTGATGAATATAATCTGAACCATTGGGCGCATAAAAATTATTTGTAGGTCTTGTAGTTTTAGTATATAGTAAAGTAGGTATAGAATAGTGAGTAGTTGACATACCTGCAGTCCAAAAAAAGTCGTCTCTAACTCCGCCATTCTGCGGAACCGGAGCATAATTTGACCGGGGATCTGTATAAACAGACCCTGCATCATTAACGCCATCACCATCAATATCTGTTACCTGTTGTAATGAATTGATATTAACAGCAGTACCACCGCTGAATGTGGTTGTTGAGTAGGTTCCCGCTAAATAGTAGAGAACTTCAATCCGAAATATACGTTCCGTACCTCCTCCACTCCATAATAATGTGTTAGGATAGTCGGGGTCTGTTGCAGATATAATAGTAAAACTACCCAGCGTAGCCGGTTCTGTATTACCTGATACCATATTCCAGTATATGCCATGAACAACTGCATCAATTTGGGTTAACGTACCATTTACTAAAACACATGCCGCATTACGGGCTACAGCAGTTAACAAAATTTCGTCAGTTTGCTCGTTAGGAAGACCCGAACGTGCAATACGACGATCATAAATTGTAGTATTCGTGGTTGTAAATTTAATTGGCGTATAGTTATATTGTGTGTTATTACCCAAGCAAGTAGTTGCAGTTGTAAGCGTACACTGTGCATTTACATAATGAACTATAAAAGTGAGTATTGACAAAAGAAGTATATTTTTTTTCATGATTGTGTGTGTTTATCGATGGATTTTAAAAGTGTAAAAAATAAATTGTTTTTTCTGGTTATTTTTTTCTTATTTGTATCAAAAGACAAGATTCCAAATAAATGTATATTGCTGGCTATTGAGGAGCATTCTATTATCTAAATTAGCTTATCATAAAACTCATCTATCAGGCTTTTTGTGCATATTTACCAATTCTGTTCAATCCAAATTAAGCAGATACAACCTGATTCTGCTCGCAAAGTTAACTCGCCAATTATTAATACTTTATAAAAAAGCAGGTTTTTTCTATTTTTTCGACGAAATGGCTGTTTTTATCGATGAATGCCCCATTTTCATCGATGAATGGAATTTTATATTACTTAAAAATTAAATATAAAGCAATGAAAATCAGTATGATATAATAAAAAAATGATATATCATGGGCATAAAAGAGTCGTTCTTATGTAAGAACGACCTCTTTTTCCTTATACGCCAACTTATTTTACAATAGCCTTTATAATTTTAGATTCGATTTTGGTACCATCTTTATCTATCTGTACAATTTTTACAAAAACTTTTCCTTTTTCTCCGTCAGCATTAGTTATTTCTGTAGCTTTCATACACCCTACTATAGCAACCAAGCCTATTGTTAAAGCAGCAGCAACAGTTACCGTAATCCTATTCGCTGTTTTTTTACGATAAACAACTGATCCAATTAAAAGCAGCGCAATAATTACCAATCCCGCACCAGTCATGCTTTGTTGAAAAGACATAACAGTATCAAAAGTATATTGAATACGATTGTTACTATTGCCATTAAGTGCTTTACTGTTAACAATACCCAATTTGTTGAACTGATTACCATCAGTAGAATACCAAATTTCAAAAAGGCTATTATTGTTTTCCATAAGCGTAGCCCAAGAAACCGCTAACTGGTTGTTTTGTATCCATGCACTAAAATCGGTGATGGTGGCTGGTAACGCAAAGGACAACGGTATTACATAATCCTCCACTTCACCATCTGGCAGTGGCCCCACCATATCAGCTGTAGTAATAGCTTTAGTACTAACCCTTATTCTTACAAAAGTAGAAATAGTTCCTGTGGGGCCGCTCAAAGTCTTATTATTCCATGTAAAAGTTATATTACCGGCAATACTACTTGAACTTCTTGTAAGCCCTTCGCCTGCATCAAATACACCATTATTATTCCAATCTAACCAAGCTGCAAAATAAGCGGTACTCCCGGTAGTATTAGTAAAACTGGTGGTAATGGAATATGCAGGAATAACCTGTGATCCTATTACAGAAGAATTAGGCATAGGGGAAACACTGCTAACGCCATCTTCGTCAGTATAACTATTGGCTGTGGAACTTGGAATCCCATCCGTTTCTGAAACAACCGTAGGGCCTAAATATAAGGAGGAAGAAGTACCGGTATATACCTTTATAAAATGTCTGGCACCATTGGCTCCCAACGTGGTACCGTATGTACTTGGCGCATCACCAAAATCAAGTGGTAAAGCAGCCAACGGACATCTTGCACCGTCATTTTGAGTAGCAGCTGGCCCATTGGCAAACAAAGCCGTATTGGTTGCATCAAATGTTCCTGTACGCAAATCTAACCTGTATATATGTCCTGAAGTATTATTTGAAGCATATAAGAAACCGTCAGAGTCAAAATAAGTAGCGCCATAATTATCGGTTTCGGTACTTGGAATACCGCTTGGGCCAAGATTAGTAACAACACCTGTAGTTTTATTAACTCTTATTAAATCTCTTAACCCGGTTACTCCATATAAATACCCATCCTTTGGGTTAAATGACCAGTCTGCTATTGAGGGATAGACAATATTACCATTTTCTTTTAAATCTACCGTATCCACACATGTTAAATACGTTGAAGTTCTTGCCGGATTAACATCTACTTTATACATTGGTACCGAACCCCGTGTAAGATATAAATAGCCGCTGGTATCTACATCGCCAACAATATAGCCTGCAACAGGGAGCCTTGCCACAGGATTTGTAGTAACAACTGTAGTCCATGAAGTTCCATTAAAACTGGAAATAGTTAATCGGCCGGTACTATTACCATATAAATATCCATATATCCTGTTATCCTTTACATTATACCCAATGGCATTAATAATTTTGTTGACCGTGTCATTACTTATTGTGTAACTGCCGGTAACCAAATCAACATGATACCACTCGGAGGTACTACCCTGAACCAAAATGCCGTCGGTGGGGCAATTCATTGGAGGAGGTAGTGTTTGTGATTTTACGCTTGAATAAAAAGTTATGATAACGATTAATAAGATGACAATTCTTTTCATGTTTGGGTGTGTTTAGATTTATATTTGTTAGGTTAATTTTGGGTTTACCAATTAAATATTACCAACTCAAACTGGAATAAATACCTAATTGCAACCGCAAAGTTAACTCGCTAATTATTAATACTTTATAAAAAAGAAGGTTTTTTCTATTTTTTCGACGAAATGGCTGTTTTTATCGATGAATGCCCCATTTTCATCGATGAATGGAATTTCATATTACTCAAAAATCAAATATAAAGCAATGAAAATCAGTATGATATAATAAAAAAATGATATATCATGGGCTTAAAAGAGTCGTTCTTATGTAAGAACGACCTCTTTTTCCTTATACGCCAACTTATTTTACAATAGCCTGAACAATTGTTGAGTACTCTTTTTTTCCGTCTTTATCCACATCCGCTACCCTTACATATATTTTCGTATTGGGCTGTAGTGGCAGTTCCTCAGTTGCCTTGTTACAACCGATTCCTAAAATAGTAATTCCGCTTACAACGGCTGCTACAATCATCCATTTCCTGCGCTTTTTAAAAGCTGCTAAACCAAAACCCAACAGCATAAAAGATGATAATCCCAATGCTAATCCACTATTTTCAAGAGTAGTACTAACCATATAATTTATTGTTCCGGTTGAGTTTCCATCTGCAGCTTTACTGGCTACCGTACCTGTTTTTACAAAGTCAACTCCATTGGTAGAAGCTTCTACATCAAAATGGTCGCTATTGATTTCGGACCGACTTTCCCAATTCACTGTTAACACTCCATTAGCATTAACAGAGGCCTCTACCCTGCCAAAGGTTACCGGCAGTGGATTATAATTAAAAGATCCTGTACCCCAGTCTATTAAATACCAGGGAGCTTCGCCATTACCCGATGTTGAGCCCACCCCTGCGGTTTGCGTAGTCATGATGTATTTATTATTTACATTTACTCCTACCGGCTCTACACGAACAATATTATGACCGCTATAAGTAGCATAAGTACCGGTTCCAGCGGTAAGATAGAGTTCGCCATTGGGGCCGGTAGTATTTTGAGAGAAATTGGAATACACCTGCATATCAGATACTGATGTAGCATCTACAAGTATATAGCCGCCTGCACTTCCATTTCCGGTAGTAACACCGGGAACCTGATTGCCAAAAGCTTCATCATATATTATATTGGTGCCCAGATTAGTAGGCGTATTTGTTCCATCAACTAATTTGGTTCTGAATACGCGGTTCATATCAACATTATCGCCAGACAAAAAATATATTTCTTTATCGCTGGCAAATACCAAGTTAGCATAGGCTAAAGAGCTGGTACCCTGGTTAGGATTATCAGTAGAAAAACTGGTGCCTATTTTTACCGGGCTACTTGGATTAGCTAAGCTATAACGGGTAAGCATGGAACCAAAATTGGATAGTACATAAAAATAAGTTCCCGATACATCAAAAGCCACATCATTTATTGTTCCGGATGGAGAAGCAATTGTAGTATAGAGCCCGCCAGTGTTGGCATTTAATAAAGTAATACTACCATTGCCATTTGCATATGCATATATTTGTCCATCAGGACTTAAATCAGAAGCTCCTACCCTATATGTTTCTCCGGCATTATCCTTGCTCCAAATTTCTTTACCATCATTTGGGCCACCCACCTGAAACGCTACAATATTTTTACATAAGCCTGTATAGGCTACAATAAATTTATCTATTGCCACATCATACCTGTTAGGAGTTTCAGCGGAGCAGTCTGTTAAATCATCGCCCCTTCCGTAATACGATGGATGATAGCCTGCATTATTATACAACCCCTCTTCACCGGCTCTCCATATTAATCCTTTAGTATTTCTGTTACCATTATTTACCAATACATTAATACCACTTAAAGAACTTCCAGGTTGCAAATTATTATATAGTGGCACATCTAAAACCCCGTTAGGTTGAATACGTATTAATCCATGATGAAATAAAGTGTTAATACCTGCAAAGCCTCCGGCAATCAATAATTTTCCGTCTGTTTGTAATTGAATATCGTTTGGCGTAATATTACCGTTGCCACCATCATTACCTATGTCGCGAAAATTTCTAACAAACTCCATGTTAATATCGCCATTGGCATAGAATTTTGCCACACCACTAATTGATACACCATCCTTTAAATGGCTGAAATTGCCTGCAACATAAATCTCATCAGCACTATTGATTTCAATATCACTGATGGATGCCGTTTCGTAAGTAGTAGTTCCGTTAGCAGTTCTACCACCAATATTTTTTGTAAAAGTAGCATCCAAAGTACCATCATGGTTTAACCTGCCCAAATACACGGTTTCTGCACCATTACTGGTACCTACATCTTTACCACCAAAAACAATTTTGCCATCACTTTGCAAAGCCAGGGTTTGTACGGTAATACTAATATAAACATCAACCCCTGAAAGCGCAGTACCAGCAGTAGAAGCAGTTGCCGGATTTTTAGGATAGGTTTTTATCCCTTTTGCCATTTGTGCAACAACTAAAGTATTGTTATCGTAAAAATCAAAATCCGTAAAATTATATGTTCCCTGCGAAGCTAAGTTTACCACAATTTTAGCGGTTGCGGTTGTTTTTGTGTGCCCACCTGTAAGGTCCAATCTTACTATCCTTTTGGTACCACTAATATTTCCAGCCAAATAAACAATATTAGCATCTACCGGATCTTCTTCAATAGTTTGAAAAGCATCAAAACTCATATTGGCAATTGAATTTAAGTCCTCGGTTGTTGTAACAACACCATCTGCAGCTACATAAAATAATCTGTCATTGCCGGAACCATTTTCATCTACTACCAAAAAATTTCCATTACGCAGCGCATAAATATTCATATTAGCATCGTCGTTAAAGCCAATTACATTGGATGGCTGATTGTACGTAGTAGCTTGTGTAAAATCCGGCGCATGAAAAAACAAATCGCCAAACCCTAATCCGCGATAAGACGAATAATCGCCGGCTGTGCCAATTATACCGTCTTTGTTTACAGCAACGCCCCAAATTAAATTATTACCTCCTGCAGGGCCTATATAGCCGGCATTAGAGCGGTGATTTACTTCCGGGTTGGGAACAATGGTCATTGGGGGGGTTTGGGCAAAACTGTTATACCCGATAACAGTTAATACTAAAAGAACAATAACTCTTCTCATGATAGTTGGTTTATTTAAGGATGATAAAGGCAGTTTAGATAAAGAGGTAGCATTCCAAATCAATCATTTTTTTGATTTAGTTAAATTTGGCTTTACTTTTCTTCTGCAAACAACTTAAGCAAAGCCCCAAATTGATTTACCTGACAATTGAACCCTATTGACTTAAACACATTTAATACAGCAATAAGGGAAACAAAGGCACCGGTTTCGTTTGTTAAAAATTAAAAACAGTTAGTTAAAAAATAAGCAGTTATATTGTAAATAATAATAGTGATTAAAGTTTAACCATCAATCACTAATACAAAGGTGAAAGGATTGTATATTACTTTGTTATAAATTCGATGAGTACCGCAATTTTTTCGCCGAAATGGCTGTTTTCATCGACGAATGCCTAAAAGAGCTGAAGCAAAACCCTTCCCAAGTCATTGATTTCCATCAAGAATTGTTTTATTACCGTGAGTTTTAAATATCAAAACAATCGTTTCAAAATATTCTATCCCAGATTTCTATACTGATTTTTTTCCGAATACCACATTAATTTAATTTTTTCAGTAAAAATTATGATATGGAAACAGCAAAAGTCAACGGTTAAGGTTCTTTTCTTCCTTAAAAAGAATACCCCGAAGATAAACGGAAAGGTTACGGTCTTGTGTATGATTACCGTAAACAGCAAACAGTCTGTATTTAGCACTAAGTTGAAAATTTCCATATCGAATTTGGATTTGAAGTACGGCAGGGTTTTAGGAAAAAGCCTAGAAGCCCAAGAGGTAAACGGTAAACTTCACAAGATTGTTTGGTACAACAGGAATAGTTAATGAACAAGAAAAAAATTTGCTATCAGGGAAAACCCTTACTATAAATTTCAATATTTTCCCCGAAAAAGACTGTCTGTTTTCTGCCCAATTTTGCTTCATAAACTTTAAATACTAAGAAATATGAAAGCGAAACTGACATTTATAGCATTTACACTGGCAATCGTATCGTCTTTGAATGCGCAGGTTATCAACCCTAAAGAAACCGCTAAGCGGAAAGTAGAAGACAGGACAAATCGCAAAGCAGACGAAACAATTGACAAGGGTCTTGATAAGATTGAAGAAGGCATCGGGAGTATCTTCAAAAAGAAAGATAAAAAGCAAATAGATAATAACACTGGTAATTCTACCAATACTTCCAACTCTGGAAATGGTAATACAAATACAGGTGCTAATGGGAGCAACAATTCAACAAAATCCAATTCCAAATTCGATTTCGAGCCGGGAAACAAGGTATTGTATTTTGATGACTTCCAACGGCTGAACATTGGCGATTTTCCCGCTGAATTTAATACCAATGCCCGTGGTGAAGTAGTAAATGTAAGCGGAAAATCTGGCAAATGGCTTTCTATGACCAAAAACGGAGCATTTATTCCTGAAAGCATCAAAGTATTGCCTGATAATTTCACATTGGAATTTGAAGTAGGTCTTATTGGTAATCCCGGAAATAACTATACCGGGCTTGCGCTCAATTTTACCACCGATAAAGACGGTCT
>JBKEEB010000038.1:0-30771 GCA_047975735.1 Niabella sp. | reverse complement strand
GCGGAGAAGAAATGTATAAATTTATTAATGGATTTGCGGGAGTTAGATATAGAAATAAATGGGGATTTATAAACACAAAAGGAGATAAAATAACCGACTTCGAGTTCGAAAAAGTAAAACCCTTCAATGAAGGTTTTGCAGGAGTTAAAAAAACAAGGTGGGGGTTTATAAATACAAAAGGAAAACTTGTCATAAGCGAAAAATATGCTGACGTTAAATCTTTTAATGGAGGCATGGCTTTAGTTAGCACCAATGATAAGTATATCAATTTTGGAGGTGAGGAGTATGTAACATCTGGCGGATGGGTCGATCGACGCCCCAATGACTATAAATACACAACTAAAGTTGCTGGCTACATTGATTGTAATGGCAATGAGTTTTGGGAAGATTAATTAACGAAATCAAAATTACGACAGTAAAATATTAAAAATGAGCAAACAAATAGAACTTAAAATAACCTGCCCATATTGTACGAGTCAGTTTACTGGCACATTTTATCGTTCCATTTGGGGCGAGTACCCTGAAAATAGAGCATTAGTAATGTCAGATAAAATAAACGTTGTTGCTTGCCCATCTTGCAAACGAAGTATAAAAGTTCCCTTACCACTTTTTTATACCAATAGAGCGCAGGAGTTCGCTTTATGGTGGGAGCCAAACCATGACCCACAAATTGACATGGAAGCTAAATCCTATGCAAGTGTTTTGGGTCAAAATAATTATCTCGCTTTAGCTCCAAGAATTAAAGATTGGGCAGAATTTAAAAAAATGATACTGCGATTTGAACAACAAAGAAAATTGCAGTCAGTTACATCACCATCAAATAGGCAAACGGCTTTTCAGGATAAAGAGTTATTGCAAAAAATGGAAGATTATCTACAGCACATAAAAAATCAGGGTAAAAAGAAAAATAGTGGGTGTGCAGGAGTGTTGCTTTTTTTCTTGATGGCTTTCGCCGGACTGGTTTACGGAGTATGCCTGCTGACTTTATAAAATACAATATCATGCTATTTAATCCACAAACAAAAGAACTATTTACTGATGCTGGTGAATTAATAAAAAGGCTTCACTGTCCTTTAAAAATGCAATGGGAAGAATTGCATATAATTAATGAAGAAAGCAAATACAGGATTTGTTCAGCCTGTAATATTAAAATAATTGATACGAGATTTTTTAGCGACAATGAAATGGTTGAAATATTAAAAAGTCAGCCTACAACGTGTTTAAAAATTAGTTCGGACCAAGAAAATATAAAAGTAATTCTATGATAATATATGGCTCTACATATCCAAGTCGAAATATGAAAAACCTTAGGGTAATTAAAACAGCTCGTGGCGTTCAAGATATAAACCAAGCCGTTAAAGATGGCTTTTATCCATTGTTGAAAAAAATAGACCCGACAGTAAGACGAACCGAGAGTATTTGTCTTGTTCAAAATAAGCAAACCGGTGAGGTTAAACACACCAACGAGTTTTTCATATCAAGAGACAGCGACTTTTATAACTCGTACCATAAGGTATTTGATTGGGACTTGGCCGATTATCCTCGCTTTCATTCTCCGTGCGCAGCGTATTTAATACCAAAGGATATCACGGTTAACGAGCTTGTATGGATTGAGGATTTGATTGAGCATATTCTCGAATCATATATTAGTGGTCATTACCTTAGAGAGCTATATGAAAATAAAGAACTCAATACGCCACCCTTGAAAACAAATTTAATTCGACTTGACGGTTGCGAAGCCATTTGGGATGGTTCAGACTTGATAATACAATATGATAAGAAAAATGGGTTTACAAAATCTTGGGTTGGTTAAATATGGGTAGATATGAACGTCAATTTTATGAATATGGATGTTGAGCGGTTCGGTATATGTAGCCGCCTTGCCTATTGTTTTGAAGTTTGCAGTACAAGGCTATTAGAGCCTATTTTAGCCCCTGATATAATTTTTAATAATGAAACTACCGCCGAAGGGTTTACGGGTAAAGGAAAGCAAAATGTTTTACAATATTTTGAGGGGTTTTGGGGTAAAGAAAAAAAGCATAAGCATCCATATAGCAGCCAGGTGTTTACGGCAGAATATTTTTATGGAATTAGTATTGGTAGATTAACTCGAAAATCTGAATCCAAGATGCTTACTCTATTATGTAAGGATAATAAAATTGAGGTAATGAAGGTACAAGACCAATCGGTATTCAAATCAATGCAAATTCATCCGTATCCTTTTTTTGATGTTACTCCTGAAAAAACCAACTTTCTAACCCTTTGCCAAATTGCCATTGAAGATTATAAAGGGTTACAGGATTTTACAGTACCAGACGAATACAGAAAAAGTAGCTGGATATATGTGTTTACCCCGCTGTATGAGTTTCTCAAAATAACGTCGACGAAAAGCCCTATTGCTGATGAATTTAATGTGCTTTTTGAAAGTTGCACCAAAGTTGACAGGTGATTTTTTTATATCTATACGCGTATTGCTGCGGTTATAACCATTCCCCCCACTAAAAATCAGCCTCTGGGGTATGCCCCCCATTATGTTCTTTTTTGTAAGAATGTGGTTTTATCCTTCCCAATTACAAAGTTTTTGAAGGACAGGGGGTTGGTAACTATTTAGTATTATTTTATGGCATAACTTTGCTTAGGAAAAACTTTTTGGAGCGATTTAAGGTTAAAGGCTATTTGTGCATATACTTGGGTTAATTAGGCTAAAATAATTGTTTGTAGTAGAGCCTTAGCTTGTTCTAAACGGTAATTAGCCCCCTAAACGCGTATAATTTGGCCAAATCTTGTTCTATTTGGTGTAATAAATTGGCATTTAGGGGAGCTGAAAATTAAGCAGTTATGACAGAAATGTTATAGCTGCTTTTTTATTTCGTCCCATAATTGTTTTATAGATTTTCCAATCCTCCGCTATACCTAAATGCGAGATTTTACTATCTTGCAAATAGTTTAGTAATATTAAATCATCAATCTATTTTGTAAAAAAAGCTATGAAAACAGGAAGATTAGAAGCTTTTAGCGATGGTGTTTTAGCCATTGTAATTACCATCATGGTATTAGAATTAAAAGTACCAGAGGAAGGTGGGTTTGATGCCTTAAAACCATTAATACCCAAATTCATTTCATATATTCTGAGCTTTATTTATATAGGGATTTACTGGAACAATCATCACCACATGTTTCAGATTATAGAACGTGTGAACGGCAAAATTTTATGGGCTAATCTGTTTTTACTGTTCGCCCTCTCATTGGTGCCTTTTACTACAGCTTGGATGGGTGAAAACCAATTTGCTCCCGATACGGTGGCTATGTATGGATTCAATCTTCTGTTAAATGCCATTGCTTATACCATATTGGAAAGGCTTGCTGTTAAAAACGAAGGGAGCGAATCTAATTTAAGTAAAGCCGTAGGAAATAAAACTAAAGAATATATTTCGGTAGTTTTATACGTTTCGGGCGTAGCTATGTCCTATGTAAATTCTTACACCAGCCTTTTTTTATATTTTATTGTAGCACTAATTTGGTTGATACCTGATAGAAGAATTGAAAAACGGTTACGTTAAATAGAAATGTATTCGGTTTATTATAACAGACCAATTGGGGTATGTCAATTTTATACATTTTCAGTTACCAACTTTTTGCAATACTGTTTTATTCGCTCTCTTACTGCTCTGAATTTTTCGAGAATTTGTTCATCTGTTCCCGTAGCATTAGCCGGGTCTGGAAAATTATAATGGAACATTTTTGTATTGGACGGAAAATATGGGCAACGCTCTTTTGCGTTATCGCATACGGTTAGCACTATATCAAAATTAATATCCTTATACTCGGTTATATTGTTTGATGTGTGGTTTGAAATATCAATCTCGTCTTCCAGCATAGTTGCAATGGCTTTAGGATTTACGCCATGCGTTTCTACACCGGCACTATACACAATGGCTTTATCGCCTGCAAATTGTTTCAGGTATCCTTCTGCTATCAGGCTTCTACAACTATTTCCCGTGCAAAGCACTAATATTTTTTTCTTCATTCGTATTAATTAACAACAACCCACCGGCCCACAGCAGGCGGCTTGTTTTTCGCCATAAACAGTAATACTAAAAATAATGTTTTGATTAGCGTTATATACAGCTATTTCCTCATCGGTGAGATAGTTTTTTAAAATATCGTTGGGAATAATAATGGGCTTTTCTTTTTGAAGTGAAATATTATTAAAACCGGCGTTTTTAATAATGCTTAAATAATCATCTTTTTGAATGGCACTGGCTACGCAGCCTGCGTACATTTCTGCTGCATTTTTAATGCGCTCGGGCAGGTTGCCTGTTAGCACAATATCCGAAATGCTAAAATGCCCGCCAGGCTTTAAAATACGATAAACTTCGCTAAACGCTTTGGGTTTGTCAGGCACTAAGTTCATTACACAATTGCTGACTACCACATCAGCAACATTGGCGGTTATGGGAATTTTTTCAATATCTCCTAATCTGAATTCTACATTATTGTACTGGAGTTTTTCGGCATTGGCGCTGGCTTTTTCAATCATCGCTTCGGTAAAATCTATTCCTATAACTTTTCCGGTTTCTCCCGTTTCGTGGCGGGCAACAAAGCAATCATTACCTGCACCACTTCCCAGATCCACTACTGTATCTCCTTTTTTAATTTGCGCAAACGCTGTTGGTAATCCGCATCCCAATTTTAAATCTGCATCGGGCGTGTAGCCTTCCAGGTGGTCATATTCATCATTCATAATATTATATACTTCTGTACTGCAACCGCCGCTGCCACAGCAGGAGCTGCCATTGGTTTGCTGATCCTGTAAAGCAATTTCACTATACTTTTGCTTTACCATCTCTTTAATTTCTTCATTATGATCCATGATCGATTATTTTTATTAACAACAATTATTTCTTTTAGTGAGCTTGGAAGTGGTTGCTTCTAAATATTTTTTCAATTGTGCAATTGTTTTTTCATTTACACAGTAACAAATGGCATTACCTTCAATGTTGCCTTGTATAAGGCCTGCGTTTTTAAGTTCTTTTAAATGTTGTGATACCGTAGGTTGAGCCAGCGGCAGTTCGTTTACAATATCACCACAAATGCAGGTATCCACAGTTAGTAAATACTCCAGAATAGCCACCCGGGCAGGATGCCCCAATGCTTTAGCAATTTGAGCAATATTATTTTGCTGTTGGGTAAAATGTTCTGTTTTAGTAGCACCCATATTTAAAATTTAATATTGCAATATTACGATGAACAAAATTGTGAAAAAAATATTTTTTATTTCACATAGCCAAAGCTATTGTTTTAAGTGAGCTTTTGGGAAAGGATGTATTCATTTATAATAGTAAATATGCTTAGCGTTCCCACTCGGCGTAAGAATCTTTGGTTTCGTATAATTTTAATTTTACGGGCTGTATGGTTGGGGGTAAATTTTTTATAAAAACATTTCTGGCAAATAGCAAAATATTTTCTGCCGTAGGTTCCATATCCCAAATAACCAGGTTTTCATGGTGGCTAATTTCCGGGTGTTCGCTCATATAAGCTTTTGAAAGTACCATTTTATGATCCAGTGTTTCCACAATTTCCAGTCCGGCTTTTTTGATGTCTTTAAAATCAATTATAAATCCGGGTGCGGGCAGGTAATCATCTCCGGGTTCCTGCCCGGCAATAGTTACATGCAGCTCGTAAGAATGGCCATGTATGTTTTTGCATTGCCCGTTGTAGCCATGTATGGCATGGGCGGTTTCAAAATGAAATACTTTAGTTAACTGTAACATACGCAACTTCTGTTTTGGAATTGTTTGCAAAGATATTTGTTCGTTGTGGTACTACAAACCTATAAATTATCATATTATTTGTAACATCGGCATATTTTTCTGCTTTGTTTTTATTGTAAGCTGATGGGCTGCCGGATTGTAGCGTAAATACTTTTGCAGGCAACGCCTGTAAAAGATTGAAGCGGAAAGCCGGAACAGTTGTTTGGATATATTCAAAAGATGAAAGCCTATAAAATTGCTATCCACTAAGGCATTGCGTACATTTGCCAAATGAGTACCGATAATAAAGTAAGGGTGCGTTTTGCACCTTCGCCTACTGGCGGTCTGCACTTAGGAGGTGTAAGAACGGTTTTATACAATTACCTTTTTGCCAAAAAACATGGCGGGGATTTTATTGTACGTATTGAAGATACGGATCAAACTCGTTTTGTACCGGGTGCGGAAGAGTATATTTTTAAATGTTTGAACTGGTGTGGTTTAAACCCAGATGAAAGTGTAGTACAGGGTGGCGATTATGGCCCTTACCGCCAAAGTGAACGCAAGGAACGGTACCGCTTGTATGCCGAAGGATTAGTAGCCGAAGGCCATGCTTATTATGCGTTTGACACGCCGGAGCAATTAGAGGAAATGCGCCGCCAACACAAAACAGCCGAGAATCCCTCGCCACAATACGATCATACCATCCGCATGAAAATGCGTAACTCTTTAACCCTTTCGGGCGAAGAAGTTCATCGCCTCATACGCAGCAACACTCCGTATGTTATACGCATAAAAATGCCGGAGAATGATACGGTGAGTTTTACCGATATGATCCGCGGTAAGGTAAGTTTTGATACAGCTTTGGTGGATGATAAGGTTTTGCTGAAAGCAGATGGTATGCCTACCTATCATTTAGCCGTAGTGGTAGATGACCATGAGATGAAGATTACACATGCTTTCAGGGGAGAAGAATGGCTGCCCAGCACGCCGGTACATATACTGCTTTGGCAGTATCTTTTTGGGTTAAATGCCATGCCGCAGTGGGCACATTTTCCATTAATATTGGGTCCCAACGGCAAGCTAAGCAAGCGAGATGGTGCTAAATACGGGTTCCCGGTATTTGCCATGAACTGGACCGATCCTAAAACCGGAGAATTGACCGAAGGGTTTAAGGAAAAAGGATTTTTACCGCAGGCCTTTATTAACCTTTTAGCACTATTAGGTTGGAACGATGGCAGCGAGCAGGAAATTTACACGCTGGAAGAACTGATAACCACTTTTTCCTTAGACAAAGTACACAGTGCCGGTGCCAAGTTTGATTATGAAAAAGCCAAATGGTTTAACCATGAATGGATTAAAAAATTAGATGCCGAAATTCTGGCTCCTGCCGTAAAAGAGGTATTAGCTGCCAAGGGTATTAATGTGGCTGATGATGAACTGTTACATACGATTATTAATTTGGTAAAAGACCGTTGCACCCTGATAACAGATTTTTATGAGCAGACGGCCTATTTTTTTAGGACACCGGAAAATATAGACCTTTCTCCAATTGCACCCAAATGGAACGAAACAAAAACTATATTTTTTACAGAGCTGATTAGAAATTATGAGCTGGGAACTGTGTGGAATGCAACGGAGTTAGAAAATAATTTTAAAGAAATTGCAGCGGCACATCAGCTTAAGCCGGGTGAGGTAATGATGCCTTTTCGTATTATGCTGGTAGGTGGTAAATTTGGTCCGCATGTGTTTGATATTGCCGAACAGCTTGGAAAAAAAGAAACAATTAAAAGAATACAACAAGTACTGAGCTTGTTACCAGCCTAATAATAAATTATCTATTGCGCTGCTTACTGGTAATAATGAGCAGCTTTTTTTATAAAATTGTATAGCAGCTATTCTAACAATAAAACAAACAAGTTATACGAAACAAATTTATAAAACAGACCAATGATACTTCGTATAATGCTGGTGCGATAGTCGTTTAGACCAATTACATTGGTATATTACGAATATCCAATCGGTATTAGTTGTTTTGCAATTGTCTTTCTCTTCTATTTGTTTGATTTACAGTGGTATAACACCTATATTATTGTAACAAATAATAAAAAGGCTATTACAATATTCTTATGGATAAATACAGCTGTATGTAGATTTTTGTAGTAAATCTACTATATTAAATTTGTAAAAATATTATATATCATGGGGATGCTTCATATAAAAATTTTACCTTAGATGTTATAATGGAGCTGAGAAATACAGAACATTTAATTGATTTGATTGCCGAAAAAGATGATCAGCTTGCCTTTAATAAATTATATGAACATTTTTTTCCGGGATTATTTTCTTTTGCATTTTCTATTTTAAAAAACAGGGAAAATGCAGAGGAGATTATATTGGATGTATTTTTAAGGCTGTGGGAAAACCGTAAAACCATGAAGACCATTAAAAAGCTCTCCAACTATTTGTATGTGGCTACCAAGCATGCATGTATCAGTTTTTTACGGAAAAAGAATATCATTAGTTATGGTATTGTAGAAGAAAATGCTTTATACACAATTGTATCACCCGAACAAAAAATTATTAGCAAACAAACTATTGATGTATTTAACAGGCTGATAAATGCATTACCTGCAAAGTGTAAATTAATTTTCCGTTTAATTAAAGAAGAAAAACTTTCATACGAAGAAGTAGCCCATTTGTTAGGCATATCAAAAAAAACCGTAGAAGCCCAAATGTATATTGCCAACAAAAAACTAATTAGTGGTTTTAAACAGGCTTTGCCCGAACTTTCCAGTGTAGTTTTTAAAAAAGAAAAAAAAAATTAGCATTCTTTTAAGGGTTTTGCTTACTGAACTGCGCCTATATTAATATAGGCCATATTATGGAGCAGGATAGAATACTTGAATTGCTGATAAAACGAAAAATTGGGGAAATTACACTTCCTGAACAAAATGAGTTACACAAACTTCTAAAACAACATCCTGATAAAGAAGTTGATGCGGCTATTATTGACGAGTATTTTAGTTTAAAGATAGGGTTGAAGAACGTAGAGCCGGATTTTATTAATAACTCTTCGTTAAAGTTAAAACAACTAATAGCACTTAAGGCAAACTCGCAAAAAAATAGAGCTGCTTATAAAAAATTGTGGAAGGCAATTGCTGTTGCGGCCAGCGTATTATTAGTGGTTTTGCTTTCATTTTTACTCATTAATCAAAGCAAAAGCAATAAGCTAATTGGTTCAGAAAATCAGGTTTACACCAAAAAAGGGTCTAAAACCAATTTGGTACTTCCTGATGGAACTAAAGTATGGGTTAACTCCGATAGTAGGCTTACATATTCCAAATCTTTTGGAGATAATTTACGGGAGGTTTATTTAACGGGAGAGGCGTATTTTGATGTTGTTAAGGATAAAGATCACCCGTTTATAGTGCATACGGATAATATGCAAGTAAGAGTTTTGGGAACCGCCTTTAACGTAAAAGCATACAGTAATGATGTTACTACCCAAGCCGCGTTGATTAGAGGGAGTATTGAAGTGCAAATAAGGGATAATAAAGAGAAAATTATTCTTAAGCCCAACGAAAAATTAATTGTTCAAAATGCCGTTGTTAAAAAAGAAAAACCAAACCCAATAGCAAATAGCGGTAATGAAAAAGTATCCATTCCGCTTTTCGCATTAGTTAAAATTGAACCCAATATAAAGGATTCCTCTATATCTGAAACGCAGTGGGTACAAAACAGGCTTTCTTTTCAGAAGCAAAGCATAACAGAATTAATCCCCACTTTAGAACGGTGGTATAATGTAAAAATTATAGTAAAAAACGATAAAAGCATTAGCGCAGACCTTTTGAGTGGAACTTTTAGTAATGATGCATTGGCCGATGTGTTAGAATCTTTGAAACTTTCTGCCGGCATTCAGTATAAAATATCAAAAGACACTGTATTAATATATTGAACCAAACATCCGTTTTCCTAATCTAAAAAAATTATAATGAAGTAACACTACAAAACAGATTAAAAAAAACGGAAAATGCTGCAACATTTTCCGCTAAAAAGCAATAGCATAATTGTTGTTGACAATCATTTATTACTAATTAAAAACCATTGCAAAAATATGAAAAATTATGGTCACCCAGAAGGTGTTCTGGGACGTTTTATAAAATGTATCATCCTAATGAAGCTTATCTTAGTAATAATCCTGATAACATCATTCCAGGTTCTTGCATTGCCAGGGAACTCGCAGAAGAGAATCAATCTCGAACTGAAAAACGAAGCCATTACTTCTATTTTAAGAAATGTAGAAAAAAAATACGAGTATCGGTTTATTTACAACGATAATTTAGGGTTAGAAGGTCAAAAGGTGGATGTATATGCTAAAAATGCAACCATTGATGAGTTTATGTATCAATTACTTAAAGCAACTTCCTTATCCTACAAAAAAGTTAATAGAGGGTTGGTTGTTATTATTGGCGAAGCACTAATAAACTCAGCACTACCAATAACTGGCACTATTATTAATGAACAAGGCGAGCTTTTAGCAGGTGTAAGTGTTATAGAAAAAGGTACCAGTAATGGCGTAACTACTGCCGATGACGGTAGTTTTAACATACAGGTAAAAGACGAAAATGCCATTCTCGTTATTTCCCGTGTGGGATATCTGTCGCAAGAAATATCAGTAAAAGATAATAAATACTCCAGTATTATTTTAGTTTCTACCGATAAAAGTCTTGAAGAAATAGTAGTAGTAGGTTATGGTACCCAAAAAAGAAAAGATGTAACGGGAGCCATCGCATCGGTAAAATTAGAAAACTCACCCATTGCCTTATTGCCTAATGTAAATCTGTTAGATGCCTTAAAAGGTTCTTTGCCCGGCTTTGATATAGGTGCAGTTACCACAGCTGGCAGCAACCCCAGTATTAATATACGTGGTCAAAATTCAATTAGAGCGTCCAATACGCCATTGGTTATTTTAGATGGTGCTATTTTTCTGGGTAGCTTTAACGAACTAAACCCCGCAGATATTGCCAGTATAGATGTGTTAAAAGATGCCAGCGCCACGGCTATTTATGGCTCTTTGGCTGCCAATGGCGTAGTATTGGTTACTACCAAAAAAGGCCGGTCAGAAAAACCCACCATTCAGCTAAATGGTACCGGAGGTGTACAAACTTACACTAACCGGCCAAACATGCTAAGTCCCGAAGGGTATCTAAAATTCAGAGAGGCGCGCTTTTTGGCCGATAACCCCGGCAATAACTTTGATCCTGCCACACATTTGGCGGTATATGAATATGAAGCCTATAAGGAAGGGCGTACTATTGACTGGTTTGATGAGGTAACCAGATTGGCTCCTTTTCAAAATTATACCCTTTCTGTTTCAGGAGCAACCAACCGAATCAACTACTACGTATCAGGCAATTATATGAACCAAAAAGGAATAGTTCTGGGCGATCAGTTTCGCAGATATACCGCTATGGCCAAATTAGACCTGAAAATTACCGACTGGTTAAAAACCGGTTTTAATTTTGGATTTACCGATAAAAATGCCGATGGTATTCCGGCTCATTTAGAGTATGGTACTATTTCAAGCCCTTACGGTTATATGAATGTGCATGACAGAGGAACCGTAGCACCGGGTTTTGAAGATTTTCTTAATCAGTTAGAGAGGTATCCGCAGGGGCAAACTACAACAGCTAACCCCTTCTGGCGGTCACAAGAGTATAATGAGGATCGCAATCAAAACTACCGTAGTATTTCTTTTGCACGTATTGATCTGCCTTGGGACTGGTCAAAAGGGCTTTCCTATACTTTTAATTATTCTATTAATAAATGGGAAGGGCACGCTGCTAATTTTCAGGGGCCGGAAATGTTCATGAACACCATGCTGTTGCCCGAACTGACTGACCCAACCCTGCATTTAGTGGATGCAAACGGTGGAAAGTCAAACACCTCCAGAACTGACTGGTACCTGAACCATTTGATTAATTATAACAGAACTTTTGGCGACCACTCATTTGATCTTACTTTATTAGAAGAAGAGCAAAGCCGGCGTACCAATTCCTTTAGTATATCGGCAAGAGATTTTTCTACGGCGGGAACAACCGTGCTGGGCGTTAATTCTCTTGAACTGGGTAATTCGGCACTTAACGGCATCAACTCCGGTTATAGCAAACTGAACCAGATGGCTTCCATGGCCAGGTTAAACTATGTTTATAAAAACAAATATTATGCAAGTTTCTCCATTCGTCAGGATGGTTACTCCGGTTATGCAGAGGGGCACAAATACGGTGTATTTAGGGCAGGAGCATTGGCCTGGACAGTAAGTGAAGAGCCTTTTATAAAAAACAATGCTGATTTTATTGACCAACTAAAACTTAGATTGTCTTATGGTGAAAACGGCAACCCTTCAGTGGGGGCGTATTCTACTTTCCCGGGTATCAATTCTTCCAATACCATTTTATTAGGGGGCAATACACAAAAAGTGGTATATCTAAGTAATTTGGCTAATAAAAATCTGGATTGGGAAAAAACAACGGCCTTAAATTTAGGGCTTGATTTTGCCTTTTTTAAAAACCGGTTAAGCGGTACTATTAATTTATATAAATCCAATACAACCAATTTGTTATTAGCCAGATCCATCCCTATTATGAATGGGTTTAATACGGTATTAGATAATATAGGAAAAGTAGATAATAAAGGGCTTGAAATTCAAATCAATACACAGAACATTGTAAAACATGATTTTTACTGGCATAGTGGCTTTAATTACTGGATCAATCGAAACAAAGTAGTAAGCCTTTATGGGTTAGATGCTGATGGCGACGGTGTTGAGGATGATGATGCTTCCAACTCTTTATTTATTGGTAAATCTCTTGGAGCAGTTTATACCTATGTGATGGATGGTATTATTCAAAAAAATGATGCCGAATTTATTGCCATATACGGAGGCCAACCCGGCGATGTAAAATTCAGAGATTTAAATAATGATGGTAAAATTAATGGCGACGACAGAACGATTGTAGGTTATTCAAAACCCAACTACACTTTTACCCTTTCTAACACAATTGGGTATAAAAATATAGAACTTTACTTTCTGTTCAATTACATAGCAGGAAATGGAAAAGACAATTGGTATATGGGTAATAATGTGTATCCTTATGTGCCATCTACCTTATATGCCGGATCGGTAGCTAATTGGTTAGATAAGCCATACTGGAGTGTTGACAACCCGTCTAATACGGTTACCAGAATAAATTATAACAATTCTGCCTACGGTTACGGGTTCCCCAAACCCCGCCAGTTTGTTCGCTTACAGGATGTTGCCTTATCTTACACGTTGCCAACAACACTTTTATCAAAACTGCATATTTCGTCGTTAAAAGTATTTGCATCGGGTAAAAATCTGCTAACATTCTCTAACTGGGAAGGGCTTGATCCGGAGAGTGCTACCACCTTTGCCGGAGTTAACGGTTTTCCGGTATTTAAAATATTTACGTTTGGTATCAACGCAAGTTTCTAAACATGAATAACGGAATGTTTTTATACCTAAGCAGCTAATTATTTTGGCTTATCCTGTATCACACAAAAAAATACAGCGACAAGTAACAACAATAAACATATTCACATGAAAAAAATATTACCAATAATAATCATAAGTTTCAGTCTGGCATGCACAATGGGCTGTAAAAAAGATGCTTTTTTGAAAGAAGTGCCGGGAGATTTTTTGACTATCGACAACGCTTTCTTAAATGCGGCTCAATTTCGCACGGGCATTAATTACCTATACTATTTAATTCGGGAAAACTATATTTATGGCGATTCTGATAAATGGTGGGTGCATTTTGGTGGTGGAGCAGACATTAATACCAGCCCTAATGAACAAAGCGTATGGGTGAATTACAGTACTTTAAACGGTACTGCAGACTGGTTAAAGGTATTGTTTGATCGTCAGTATGTGATGATTAACAACGCCAATAACATTTTAAAACAATCGGAAAACCCGGATGTAAAATGGGTGAATGAGGCGGAGAAATTATCCATTCAGGCAGAGGCAAGATTTTTTAGAGCATGGGGTTACAGGCTTTTAGCCGAGATGTGGGGCGATATCCCTTTAATAACAGAACCTGTTACTGTTCCCAATTTGGGTTATACCAGAACCAGCCGCGACTCGGTATATGCACAATGTGTAGAGGATTTTAAATTTGCAGCAGAAAACCTGCCGGCAACTACCAGTGAGGTAGGTAAATTAGTTAGTGGTGCCGCCTATCATTTTTTAACAGAAATGTACATTGCATTAGCCGATGAACGTGGCGGAACCGATGTAACACTCTATCAAAATGCCGTAAATGCTGCAAACAGCGTAATTAATAGCGGTACCTATAATTTAATGACCACACGCTTTGGTTACCGGTCTTCGGTTCCCGGAAAAGATGCTTTTTGGGATATGTTCCAAATTACAAAAGAAGATGGTACTACCAATTTCAGTTATCAGGGCGGTAATAAAGAGTCGCTTTTCATCATTCACTTAGACAAGTTTAAAACCGGTGGCTTACCACCCAGTTTGTCCACCCGTAGCGATCAGGAAAGGGTGTTCTGGCCTTCTTTTTGGGCATGGACTAAATTTGGTTTTTTTGGCGTAGGTTTAGACTGGACCGGACGCGGTATTGCATGGGTAAGACCCACCAGCTATTTTATTTATGAACTTTGGGATAAATCGGGATCTGCGGATACCCGCAACGCCGAGTGGAATATAAATAGAGTTGTCAAAGTTCCCAATCCGGATAGAACTTATCAGGAAACACCTAATCCTGCGGTGAACTATCCATCCTCTCCACAATCTATTACATTAGCAAATGGAAGCTCAATTACGGTTCAGCTGCATCCGGGCGATACCATCAGAAAAGAGTGGTTGACTACCAGAGAAGATACGATGTACAGATGGTTTCCCCGTGTAATGAAAATGGGTTCTGACTGGCACTATACGCCCGACCCCAGTAATACTTTTGTAATGGACTACTATGTGGCACGCTTGGCAGAAACCTATCTGCTAAGGGCTGAGGCTTACATGAAAGCTGGCAATAATGCCAGTGCCGCTACAGATATTAATACAGTACGCGCCCGCTCACATGCTACGCCTATAAGTGCATCTGACGTAAATATTGATTATATATTAGATGAAAGAGGCCGGGAGTTATATGGTGAAGAGTTGCGAGCATTAACACTATGCAGGCTTAACATGTATAGCAGCCGAGTTAAAAGATATGGTTATCCGTTAAGTGCTTCAACTGTTGACAACAGTACTTTAAAAAATAATGTGTTCCCTATTCCACAATCAGTAATTGATGCGAATTATCTGGTACTGTTTCCGCAAAACTAATAGTATGGGTAATCCTAATTTGTTTAAACTGATTAAATATTAAAAGTAAACTGATGAAATGAGCCAAGTATCTTTTAAATACAAGAAAATGTTTATTCTGGCGAATTCCATGTGGCTAAAATCAAATAAAAAATATACACATGAAAAGAAATAATACATATATATACTTATTACTAATATTGGTTACGATGTTTGTTTTTTCATCGTGCAAAAAATTTGTTCCGGAAAGTATTCCCATGGAACCGATTGACGTGGGAAATATTGACAGCTATGCATCATTAGATGAAAATGCTACACTTACTATTCCAATTAAATATACCAGCCCTTCGGCTGATGGTATTGCAAACGCTTATTATAAAGTGGTCAATAACCGCAAAGGCGAAACCGATCTGGCAATTAGTCCCGAAGTACCCCTGCCCTATACAGGTGGTACGGTTAATACCAGTATTGATGTGCCTGTAAGAACAGGATTGATTTCTGTTGTAATTGTTATTATCAACAACGGCGGTCGCATTAGTTCAAAAAGTGTAAACATAGAAAAAGTAGTGCCTTCTACTGCTGCTGTAAAAACACTTACTAATGTTACCATGTCATCTGACCCGGCCGATAACATGAACCATTTTTCTTTGTATGAAACTACACCGGTTTATGGTAATGCGGTGGCTTTAACCAAGCAGGACAGGGACGATTTTATTATGGTTAATTATAATGGAAGTGCCGGAAGGCTTATTTCTCCAATGGGGTATAATGCAGGCTCTGCCTATTATAATGCATCTGTACCTGCTTTAACAGGGTATTCTACTATTACTTATTTATTCCTTTCATCGCCCAGAGGATATGTGAACAGAAGTAACTTTAATGCTATTACAACAGACGATCAACTGACCAGTTTTTATAACGATACTGTTATGGCACTGCCCAATGTTGGAGGGGCTAATTATAATGTAATGACCGCAGATCGCCGGGTGGCTAATACTTATGGAGTTACCAGTACCGAAAGTGGTTTCTTAATTGGGTGGGGTTATCGTACACCACTCACTGCTTCCTCTTCTTCTGTGTTAAATGAGGCATTTGGTTTGGTCATTATTAAAACTGTAACAAAAAAAGCAAATGGTCATTTTATTATGACTTTTGATATTAAAGGTCCATCAAAAGACCAAAGAGCCGATTTTAATGCTACCACATATCCGCCGGATAGTGCATACCCGCTGTAATAGAATTGGTAAAAACTTGTAGGGGGTTGTTTATATACTATTGTACAATAATTGGTGAAACCAGCACAGTATTTTGTATTCTGTTATAATCAGATATAAAATCCGGTTTCACCTTTTTAATAAAGAAGCAAATACATGATAAAGAAAACTTTTATAGCAATTGTAGTACTTATGCTCACCCAATTAGGAGTTGCACAACCCTTAATTTCACCAAATGGGAAACTAAGCATCGCCTATAGTATTGCAAAAGACGAAAAGAATATTTTCAAGTATAATATTCACTATACAAACAAAACTGTTATTAATGATGCTTCACTTGGTTTAACAGGCTGGTATGAGAATGTTGCAATAGAAACTGTTATGGATACGTCAGTTAACACCAGCTGGCATCCTGTTTATGGAGAACGTTCCGTTGTAAAAGATGAATACAACCAAAGAATTATTGTTTTAAAAAGAACGGACAATAGTGCCGACCGACTTTGGATAATTGTAAGAGCCTATAATGAGGGAATTGCTTTACGGTATTTTTTTCCGGAAGATCCGCTTCGCGGCGGGCGGTATATTACTATTAATGAAGAGAGAACAAATTTTAAATTTTCTCCCGGTGCCGAATGTTGGTTTGCGCCATACGCTCAGGCTTCATATTCAAAACTTGCTTTAAAAAACTGGCCCGATCAGTCAGAAAGGCCATTGACGATTGAGTTGCAAAATGGTTTGTATGTTTCTCTTTGTGAAGCTGCTTTGCTTGATTATGCGCGAACCAAATTTTACATCCGCAAAGATGAGGAAAACATTATTCGCTGTAGTATGTATGGCCGTGTGGAGCAAATGGCCCCTTATGCAACACCCTGGAGAGTAGTTATGGTTAGCGAAAAGCCAACAACGTTGTTACAAAACAATGATTTGATATTAAACTTAAATGCTCCCAACAAAATTAAAAACACCTCTTGGATAAAGCCCGGAAAAATAATGCGCATTAACGACCTTACTACAACCGGCGCAAAAAAGGTGATAGATTTTGCTGCAAAGCATCATATTGAATATGTACATTTTGATACAAAATGGTATGGTTCGGAGGTTTTTGCCGAATCTGACCCAACTAAAACTTATGGACCCGAACTGAATATGAAAGAGGTGGTGGCTTATGGAAAAAGTAAAGGCGTAGGTGTGTGGGTATATGTAAACCAACGTGCATTGTATAAGTATTTAGATGAGATATTACCCTTGTATAAGGAGTGGGGTATTGCCGGTATTAAGTTTGGTTTTGTATGGGTTGGCAGTCAGTTTTGGACAACCTGGCTACACAATGCCGTTGCAAAATGTGCTCAGCATAATTTGATGGTGGATATTCATGATGAATACCGGCCTACGGGTGTTTCGCGTACGTATCCCAATCTGCTCACCCAGGAAGGCATAAGAGGCAACGAAGAATTTCCTGATGGGAACCTGAATACCGTTCTTCCTTTTACAAGATTTATAGCCGGTGCCGCCGATTATACCATAGTATATTATAGCCGCCGAGAATTAAAACCCCATCTTAAAAATGTACCCGAGCATAAAATCTTAAAAAACACATCTGCACATCAAATGGCACTGTCGGTTATATACTATAGCCCGTTACAATATCTTTATTGGTACGATAATCCTACTGATATTGAAGACGAACCTGAAATAGATTTTTTTGACAGATTACATACGGTATGGGACGATACAAAAGTGATTAACGGAGAAATAGGTAAGTATATTACCATAGCCCGTAAAAAAGAAAACAGTTGGTATATAGGCGGCATTACAAATAACGATACCAGAACTATGTCAATTACACTCGATTTTTTAGATGCCGGCAAAAAGTATAAAGCATCTATATATACCGATGGCGGCGATAAGGTAAAAACAAGAACACATGTAGCCATCAAGCAAATGAAAGTAACGGCCAAAACCAGTTTAAAAATACCTGTTCCTGCCCGTGGCGGATATGCAATGATTATTGAAGCACTATAATTAATATTTACTTTACTAAACTTTCCGGCAAATGACTTTTTATAGAATTTTTATTTTTTTTGCACTGATTTTTTTCTTTAACGTAAACAGTTATTCGCAGCAGGACAAAGAACAAATACTTAACCGGCACAGAAGCTTTTTGTTAGATACGGATACTATCGGTAAAGCAACTGTTGACAGTATAATAGCCGGCTTTGATCCTTCAACCAAAAGATGGAATAGCATTAATTATACTGATAATACCTTAGCCGGGTGGGATACAAGAAACCATCTTGTAAATGTGAAGTTATTAGCGGCATATTGGGCTCGAACTTCTAAAGGCCAAACCCATCCATCTTTGTTGAAGATTATTATTGCCGCATTGGACGAGTGGTACGAACATAAATTCAGAAATCCTAATTGGTGGCATAATGAAGTTGGTGTGCCACAGCTTATGAGAGATATTGTAGTACTTATGTTGCCGTCTCTGTCAAAAAACCAATTATCAAATTACCTTGAAATTATACGTCAGTATAGATTACAGGGAACCGGTGCCAACCGCATCTGGTTATCAGATATAGCCTTGTTTTACGGTTTGTTAACCGATAACAAAGAAATTATAAATACTGCTGTAACCTCTCTTATTAATGAAGTAAAAATAAGTAATCGCGAAGGCCTAAAGCCCGATTATAGCTTTCATCAACATGATGAAAGATTGCAAATGTTTCAGTACGGCAAAGCATTTTTGTTAGATAATATACGCCTTGCCTGGGAGCTGCAAAACTCACAATGGGCTTACCCTGCTAACAAGGTAAAGTTGCTAAGCGGTATGCTGTTAAATGGATGGCAATGGATGGCCAGAGGTATTAATACGGTACCCGAAACCATGGATCGTTCCTGTTCCCGCCCGGGAGAACTAAGGGCTGCCGATGTACGCAATTATATAAAATATTTTATTGCGCTGGATCCTTATAACGAGCCACAATATACCAAACTACATAACAATCAGGAGGGCAGGGGTTATTCTCTTCGTGGATATAAAAGTTATCCTTATTCCGATTTTTCAAGTCATCATAATAAAAACTACAGCTTTTTTTTAAAAACCATTTCTACACGTACACTACCTGCCGAACATATTAATTTTGAAAACCTCAAAGGCGATTTATTAAATAGTGGCGAAACTTATTTTATAAGAACAGGCAACGAATATTATAATCTGATGCCGGTGTGGCATTGGGATCGGTTACCCGGTATTACTTCTTTTGAAGGAGCTGCAAAAATATCCCGGAAAAATTATTGTGGTAGTGTGTCCGATGGGAATATAGGATTTACATCTATGGAATACAAAATGATAGCTAAGGATACTAACATTTTTTTTTCCTGCAAAAAATCATGGTTTGTTGTGGATGATCTGATGATTTGTTTGCTAAGCGATATGCAATTTTCAGGCATTGAAAAAGCTTACACCATTTTAGACCAGTCAAGGTTTTCGGGTACTGTTAATACAGATGCAGGTGGTTTATTATCAGGCGATTATAAAAATTCATCTTACAATTGGATATTTCATAATAAATTTGTGTATGCCCCACTGCTTAAAAACGAAGTCCTTTCTCTCTATGCCGATACATCCAGCGGAAACTGGTATGATATCAACAACTCCTATTCTAAAACCAAAATTACTGAAACAATTTTTATGCCCTACCTCAATCACACTACCAAAAGCTACTTTTCGGGATACTTAGTGTCATTCCTGAATAAAAAAAACAGCGCAAAAAAACTGCTAAGAAAGCCTGTATTTAAAGTGTTAAGCAATAATAAAAACTGCCAGGCAGTACAATTAAAAAACGGTGTGTTAATGGCAGCTTTTTACGATAAGGGAAATATAACATTTGATGGTAAATTCCTTAATGTAAACAGGCCTTGTATGTTGTTGCAATATAAAGGTAAATTTTATATTGCCGATCCTAATCATGCTGGCGGCTCAGTTAACATTAATTATAATAATAAAAATTACGAAGTTGTGTTGGCAAACGATGGCAGCACGGCTATTTTATCGTTATAGCCAATAATAATTTTTGATTTGTATAATTGCCGTACCTTAAAAAAAAGATTTCCAGTTTGCGGTGTAGTAGGCTTTTGTTACTTTTTTTAATAGCAGTAAATTATTTTGCTGTCTGTATAAATGTTCCAGGTCTTTGTAAATGTAAAACTGCAACCAGTATCCGTAGTGATATTGTTGCCTGACAGAAGCCGGTTTTAAATACCGGGCATACCAGCTTATATTTAAATTAGCTGTTTTGGCTACTGCTAATGCCTCTTTAGCATGCTGCCACATTTGAGTTGCTATTTTTTCTTGTAGCGAGGTATAATCTTTATAAGTAAACTTACTAATGTCTATCGTTTCACATTGGTCGCTAAAGCCTAAACTATCAAGACTAATTATTGTTTCAAAAACATGGTCGCCATCAAGGTCATAGCTAATTTCATCAATAAATCCGTTTTTATTATTATCATTATATTTTACGGTAGCAAAGGTTTCCGGTTCTTTTTTAATGGTCAATCTGTCGTAACCTTGGTAATAACTTGCTTCCTGGTCTATACGCCATACACCCCAATCGGCTCCATATAAGTGTAATCTGCCGTCAAATCGGCTGATATAAAGTTTGCCTTTTCCCGAGTTATCCATATCCCATTCACCGCGATCACCGGTGGGGTCAGATTGTGTATTATTATCAATACCACCCTTTCTTGCTCCAATAATAAAAGGGTCAAGCGGGTCTAATAATTCTACTCGCTCCCACCTGTGGCAATCGTCGTCCTCATCATATACAAAATATACTTTATCCCATTTGCCTTTGTTAAAAACCATCTCCGGGGCTTTTTTATGATCCGTGTATAGCAATTTATTAATATGTCTTAAACGGGGATCCATAAAAAAATGATCTGTTCCCCTTTGAATTTGGTTATTAATGATGTGTTGTTGATCGTCGTAATCAAACCCCGTACCCCTGAAATTTATAGTAAAATCAAAATCGAAAACATATTCGGCACTATTATCGTTATCCATATCAACAGCCAACGATGCCCAGTTAATATTTTTTCGCAAATACATTTTTTGATAACCTGATGAATCCTGCTCTACATACTTAGGTTGATCTACTAACCGTAAGGCTATTTCTGTGCGGCCATCATTATCGGGGTCGTAAAAAAGAAAAGGATTTTCCCAGTTTAATTTTAAATCATCTATACGGTTGGTAGCTGCATGTACTTTCATAAAAGCCGACTGTCCGTTATAATCTGCAAAAAAATCATCTGTGCCGTTATGAGCCCAGGATTGTAAGGAAAAAGTGTTCCAATCTATATAATTAAACACATTATCCTTATCTGTATCCAAAACAATCATATAATGCCCGTAAGGCCAAATGGCGATATTGTTTTTTTGCGGATAGTCTGCCATTATTTCTATATCGGCATGTTGATCTTTATCGGTATCAATCCAATCAATAATTAAATCTCCCATACCTCCATAAAAGCCGTCTCTGTTTTTGTCAATCAACAGGCAATCGCTATCTGTATCACCTTCTGTGTCGCTTTTTTTCATATCGTCATCATCATCAATCCACATAACCGGAATGCTGTCTCTTGTAATAGTTTGTATAATATCTATATCACCGTCTTTATCAATATCAATATAAACGGGTTTATACACCGCAGGTGCCGGCGGTAATCGCCAACTTGTTATTGTTAACTTATTATTCCAATAAGCATTGGGGTAAGTGGTTTGAGCATACGAAGAAAAAATCAGGTGCAGTAATAAAAAAAACAATACAATTATTTTTTCCGCATACCGAAGTTGAAAGTATTGATGGAATTGGTTTTTCATTTTAGAAAAAGATTGATAAGGTAAGTTGTTTTATAATTTGCAATTTTTTTCGTGCTTGAATATTGTGATATCCATAGTGTATAAATTTACAATTATTAAAATACAAATCACTGCTTGCAACGTTTGAAATAAGTACATTGTGTAGAATAATCCATACAATTAATAAGATATTCTTTTAGGGTAAAATTTATTATAATACAGCGGTTCATATATACTGCTTAACCAGACAATTGTTCTTCATTTATTTTTGGCAATTAATCTCCCGACGATTATTTTTAAAAAAAAATTATAGAAAAATTTTGTTATTTGAAAAACAGTTCACACCTTTGCATTCGCAAATAAAAAATTAAACAATGCTACGCAACATTTTACATATAGAATCGAGAAGCTGGTATAGCCCAAAAGGGTTTACTGGTTTTGGCGGGGCATTGATTGCTGTTTTATAAAAAAATATCATTCAATATAACACTTACCCCGCAAGCATTTGCGGGGTTTTTGTTTTTAATTAGATAAAATATGCTTTGGCAAAAAAATAGTAATCGATTTACAGAACAAAGTAAACCAACAGATTTTGGTATGACATTCCTATGCATAGAAGATGAAAATTTTTATAGCAATATGCATAATAGAAAGTGGCCGGATTGTGTACTTACGTAATTATAAATTATGATGAGTGTATTGAACCCGGTCAATGAAAATGACCGGGTTTTTTATTGAAAAGAAAGGAGGTGTAAAATGAGCTATATCATAATTGTGATTATCATAGTAAACTTAGCAAGGTTGGCATTTAGAAGTGAAAAACATAATGCTGACAATAAGAGGAATGAAGAAACTGAGAATATTATGCATCCGTCAGCATATAATATCAGATATTAAAATAATTAGATGCAGAAAGGAGGAAAGCTTTCCCGCGAGATGCAGCGGGAAGCTTTTAAAAAACGGCTTATAGTTTAACGTAATAAAATAATACGCTACGAACGTGGGGATAAAGGTTTGAATCCTTTTAAGCTGTCTCAAAAATTGAACAAATAGCTCAGCGGTAGAGCGTTGCACTGAATCTGCAATAGCACTGGTTCGATTTCTATTTCGTTCGCATCTGTTGGCTGTAGCTTATCTGGTAAAGCAGCTTATTGTGAATGAGCAGAACAGGGTTCGAGTCCCGCAGTCAACCGATAGTTGTGATTGTTACCTAATGAAGAATAATTCGTGGCTCAATGTTTTAAGTACCGCAGTTTTAATGCGGGCATTGTGAGTTCTTTCGGTAACTATCGGGATTACCGAGCCAACATTGATGGATAAATAGCTCAATGGTAGAGCAATGGCTTATTAAGCCCGGGGTTGAAAGTTCGATTCTTTCTTTATCCGCAAAAAATAAAAACGATGAAGCAGAAACAATGGTACACCATAGGTGGCAATCATATTGGCATCAGCCTTAAGGATGCGGTAAAACAGGCATTGGTAGCAGAACAAATGCAAGGCCACAATATCTGCCTTTGTATTGGTACCGACAGTCAGGTAAAGGGTGCTGTAACTGTATTTGCGACTGCCATCGTTTTTGTAAGAAAACAAAATGGTGCATTCCTGTTTGTAAACAAAGAATTGATTACACAAAAATATTCTATTAAACAAAGAATGATGCAGGAAGTTGCCAGAAGTATTGAAACGGCTTATGACCTGAAAGACACTTTGAGAGAAATGAATATAGAAATGGAAATTCATGTGGATATTAATAGCCACAAGGCTTTTAAAAGTAATGAGGCTTTACAGGATGCCGTAGGGTATATTACCGGAATGGGATTTAAATATAAAATTAAACCTGATGCTTTTGCCAGTTCCAGCTGTGCTAATAAAGTGGTGCAATAGAATGGCGAAACTTGTTCGCTATGGCAGAGAAAAAATATACAACACAAAAAAATGAAAAGATTAAATCATAAAAAAACATTATCCGTTAATGGAATATTTGACAGAGGGTATATTGATTCCCGAATGTTGTACATGCATGTGTTTGGCAATATTCCCAATTCCATTTTCGTAAACTCAATAGACGGAGAAAAAACTGTTCTTGAATTAAAAGCAAGTTTTAGTACGACTATTAAAGCAATACATGAACATGAATATTTTAATACGACCAAAAAGAAATTTCAGTTTGACAAAGCCGTAATTGTTTTACGAACAGCCTGTATTATTGAAGTAGATGAAGGTTATTGCAAAATATTACATGACGGTCAACATGAGTCCGTTGTAAACGAAGTAAAGATCATCTTAAAAAAATACAAAGAAAAGACCAAGCGGCAACCTTTAGAGATCAATCTGATCGTGAGAGATAGTTCCGGATTAGACCTCAGGGATATGGAAATCAAAAGAACAAAATTGAATCTTTCACTTTTTTATGAAGATGATTTTATACAAACCGATGAGATCATTCGAAAAAGGTTAAGCAAAAAGAAGGACAAAGGAATTGTGTTGTTACACGGTTTACCGGGAACAGGAAAAACAACGTATTTGCGATATCTGGTCAGTAAAATTAAAAAGCGTGTATTATTCCTGTCTCCTGCTGTTGCCGGAAATTTAATGAATCCGGAGTTTATTGAATTGCTGGTGAATAACCCTGATACGGTTTTGGTAATTGAAGATGCTGAAAACATTATCATGGACAGGAAATATAATAGTAGTTCTTCCGTATCCAATCTTTTAAATATTTCAGACGGACTTTTGGCAGATTTTTTAAATGTACAGATTGTATGCACTTTTAATAATTCACTGACCATGATTGATGATGCTTTAACGCGGGAAGGAAGGTTGATAGCCCGGTACGAGTTTGGAAAACTGAGTATTGAAAAAGCACAAAAACTGTGTAACCATCTTGGCAAGAATATACAGGTAACAGAACCCATGACAATAGCAGAAATATGCTGTCCCGGTACTTTGCCACAGCAAAAACGCCAAAAAGACGTGGTTGGATTTAGGTTAGAAAATTTATTAAACTAATAAGAAAAAATTGCCTTGGGGCAAAAAATACTGAATCAGGCAATGCACAAACCAGGCCGTTGTTTTTAAAAGCACCGTAGTGCAGACGTAGTAACTATCTGTATGCTGTTGATATTGCATGTTTTGGTTCCGTGTTCTGTTGAAGGTTCGAGTCCTTCTCCGCCACAGGCGGATAACTCAATAGGTAGAGTAAACACTTCGTAGGGTGTAATCCTACACAGTAATAAGCGAATTGCTTAATACTAAACAATCAGACTCGAAATCTGAAGGAAGAAAGAAGTACACCGCTTCTTAAATGGTGATTAGTCAGGCTGCGGCCTGCTGTAAATAAGCCGGAAGCATTTACAGGTTATTTTTCAAAAAAAATGACAAATACCCTGCAAATGCCTGCAAGTTGCGCATAATGAAGAAGACAATGCCGTAAACACAACAGCATCTGCCTTTGATATAGCAGTTTTGGCTGTTATGCAAACACCACAGTTGTGTAACGGTATATGATCTGATTCAAAAAAGCAACTTCCGCAAAACACAGCGTAGTAAATGCGACCGTCTTATTTTTTACAACACTTTGCAAAAAGTGTATTTGCAAAAATAATCGCCGGTAAAAACGGTTTTAAACATTGATAAAGTAACAGGTACCGCTTTATGAAAATGGTAAAAATCGTTTCAAAGGCATCATTCTTAAAAACAAAAACGATGAAACAAGTAAAAGTAAATGCATGGCAAATTGCCCTGGTATTTAAAAACGGAGCTTATGTAAATTTGCTGCGGGAAGGTACTTACTGGTTGTGGAACAAAAGCGCCATCGTTTATGACGTAACCCAACCTTTTAATACACCTGTTGAGCTGAACATTCTTTTACAGGATGAAGCGTTTGTAAACGCTGTAGATATTGTAGAGGTGAAAGACTTTGAAATTGCCTTACAATTTGAGAACGGTTTGTTCAAAAATGTATTAACCACAGGTATCTATGTTTTCTGGAAAACGGTTATCAAACGTAACTTTATAAAAGCTGATGTAAGCAATATCAATATTCCTGAAACCATCAGTAACGCCATGTTGCAGAAAGCACCATTGGCAGCATTTGTTAGGTCTTATACTGTTGAAAACTACGAACAAGCAATGCTTTTTGTAGATGGTAAATATGTAAAAGATTTAGAAGCGGGTGTACACTACTGGTTTAAAAATAATATACCTGTACACGTAGCAAAAGTAGATACTCGCCAACAGCAAATGGAGATCAATGGTCAGGAAATTCTTACAAAAGATAAAGCTGCATTACGTATCAACGCATGGGCACAGTATAAAGTAACAGATGCTCAAAAAGCATTGTTGCAAAATGCTGCGTATGATAGGCAATTATATGTTGCATTTCAATTAGCCTTGCGGGAATATATTGCAGGATATCAGTTTGATGAGTTGCTGGAAAAGAAAGAAGCAATGGCACCCGTAGTATTACAACAGGTACAGGCAACTGCTGCCGTGTTAGGTGTAGCGGTAACCGGCTTCGGTATTCGTGATATTATATTACCCGGAGATGTGAAAGAGATCATGAATCAGGTATTAGTGGCCGAGAAAAAAGCACAGGCCAATATCATCATGCGTCGTGAAGAAACCGCCGGTATGCGCAGCTTATTAAATACTGCTAAATTGATGGAAGAAAATGCAATGCTGTGGAAATTGAAGGAAATGGAATACGTGGAAAAGATTGCAGAAAAAATCAACAATATCAGTGTAAACGGTAACGGTATGTTGATAGACCAACTGAAGCAGATTTTTGTATCGGAAAAATAAACAACAACATCCCACACGCAGGTGTGGGATGTTTTAAACAAAAAGTAATTATGTATGAACTTGTCAAATCGTTACCGTACTTAATCAAATAGTCGTGGTGAGGCACAAATAAAAGGGAAGTTATGTTCTTTGAAATGACGGCTAAATTTTAAATTGTTTATCATCAAATAATTAAGCCGATTGTTATTAATAGCTTGCCGAACCACACACAAAAAAAACGAAAATGAAAAAATTAAATATTACAGGAAAGAAAATACGGGGCATTGGTTATCCCGAAGGTCCGGTAGTGAGCGTGGCCATGAATACCATGAACACGCATTATAAGCATCATGAAGAAAACGATGCTTTGAATATTTTGACTGAAATTTTAAACGCACCCGAAAATTATTTGGAAGATGAAATATTAGGAAAAATAGCAGAAAAATTGATGCCTCAAAAAAAGGAAGATTCAGGAAATGAAATTTCACTCAACCAAACTGGTATTACCTTCAATATTTTTGGACAGGAACATATTCAGGAAGGGGCTTTGCATCAGATGTACACAGCGGCTAAATTGCCCGTTGCCGTAGCAGGTGCTTTAATGCCTGATGCGCATCATGGTTACGGGTTACCAATTGGCGGTGTATTAGCAACCGAAAATGCAGTGATACCCTATGGTGTAGGCGTTGACATTGGTTGCAGAATGTGCCTGAGTATTTTTGACATCAACCCAAAAGAACTTTCTTCCAAAGAAGATTATTTTGTCCGGGAGATTAATGAAGCTACTTTATTCGGCAGTGGCTCACAATTTAAACACGCATCCAACCACGAAGTAATGGATCATGAGGCTTTTAGGCAATTACCGCTTTTAAAAGATTTGCACGGACGTGCCTGGCGGCAATTAGGGAGCAGTGGCAGCGGCAATCATTTTGTTGAATTTGGTATTATTGAAATTGCAGAAAAGGATATGGTGTTGAATGTAGAACCGGGAAAATATCTGGGACTGCTCTCTCACTCAGGCAGCCGTGCTTTGGGTGCTGCTATTGCCAATCATTATACCCGGCTGGCTATCAGCAAAAGACGATTACCGCAGGAAGCAAAAAACCTTGCCTGGTTAGGGCTTGATGAAGCTGAAGGTCAGGAGTATTGGTTGGCCATGAATTTGGCCGGAGATTATGCATCGGCATGTCATCATATCATTCATAATAAAATTGCCAAACAGTTAGGGCGCAAGCCTGTAAAAATGGTAGAGAACCATCATAATTTTGCATGGAAAGAAATGTTGGATGATAAGGAAGTGATTGTTCACCGTAAAGGAGCTACACCCGCCGGAAAAGATGTTTTGGGCATTATCCCCGGCAGTATGACGGCCGATGGTTTTATTGTGAAAGGTAAAGGGGAAGCGGCTTCCATCCATTCAGCTTCGCACGGTGCAGGCCGGCAAATGAGCCGTACTAAGGCTATGGAAAGCATTACACAAAAGGCCTTATCTGATGAGTTGAAAAGAAAAGGCGTAAGGCTGATCAGTGCCGGATTGGATGAAGCACCTTTTGCTTACAAGGACATTGAAATTGTAATGAAAAGTCAGCAGGCACTGGTAACTGTAGTTGGGAAATTTACCCCTAAAATTGTGAAAATGGCAGGCAACGAAATAAAACCTTGGCATAAACAAAAAAAGGACACTTAAAAATAATAGCCCGGTTAAGGGCTATTATTTTAAATCGTAAAGCTTCATAAACAAACTGTTTAAGTTTCGGAAAATATTTGTTTTATAATACCACCAATTTTGGCTTGATTTTTGGCAATTTCAATAGTTCACTAAACCACAAGGATTTCTTTATGCAACTATTGCAAACTTGGCAGGGTAATAACTGCATTATAATTAATCGTAAACTCCTATTGCTTATAGCATTATTTTCATTATTAATAGCAAACTGCTCCTGTTCTAAAACTGCTTTGCCGGCTAACACTGATGATACGGATAGTACCGGTAATCCCAACGGAAATAATAACAATCCCGGTGAATACGGAGATTTGTTTTTATATGGTTCTAATATGGGGTACTACCCCGGTTGGACGGATCAGCAATTGTCTGACATTCTAATTGGCTCAACTTATAGCCCCGGAGTTGGCGTAAACAGCCTGAGACCGGCACTGTACGATTACTTTGTAGAAACCTGGGGGTATAATATTCGTATAGATGCATTTAAATATTATCAGCAATTAGGTGCAACAACGAATGTGCTGTTTTTAAATGGTCCCAGCGATGCGCATCGCGACAAAACCCGATATTGCGCCAGCCATGAATCGGAAATATTTGCTAACTTGTACGAACCAATTTGGAATAGCAATGGCGAAATTAATCCTCATAACTACTATGCCAATTATGTATATAATGTAGTTAAATTATACAGTCCCTATATTAAATATTGGGAAGTTTGGAATGAGCCTGATTATACTTACAATTGGAACGCCTCACAGACATGGGAACAAAAGGATCCCAACCCTTGCGACCTGAATGGTTTTTACGCCCCTATTCAAAGTTATGTAAGGATGTTACGCATTACCAGCGAGATAGTGAAAAACTTAGACCCCGATGGTCAGATTTGTTTGGGCGGCATTGGTTATGAAGGGTTTTTAGATGCAATATTGAGAAATACAGATAATCCCAATGAGGGAGCCACCACTGCAGATTACCCCAAGACCGGTGGCCATTGGTTCGATTGCGTAAGCTATCATATTTACCCCATGTTTTCTTTAAATGCCGGTAATAATAATTCTGATGCTGCTGCGGAAGCTATTATTAACAAAAAAAATAAGTTGGAAACAGTCTTGACCAAATATCAATTGGGCGGAAAAAAAACCTATATAGTTACGGAGTGTAATATTCCGCGAAAAGCCTTTGGCGATTATATAGGTTCCGATCAGGCGCAGAAGAATTTTATGATTAAGGCTGCTGTTACATCGCAAAAAGCGGGTATTAAAGGGCTTTATATATATGGGCCAGCCGAATCGGAAACTCTTGATGCAGCTACCGAACCTTATCAGGTGATGGGTTTCTACCAAAAAATGGGATCTTCGCCCTTTACTGCGGTTATGAATAATTCGGGCATTTCCTGGCGTACTGCCAGCAGATTATTGGGTGGCCGGCATTATGATGCTACAAAAACAACAGCAATGCAGTTGCCGGCAAATGTAGGTGGCGGAGCTTTTTATTCAATTACACAAAATAATTACGTATATGTGTTGTGGGCAAAAACATCGGGAAGTAATGAAGCAGCAACAGCGGATTACAGTGTTCCGTCTTCATTAGGAATTTCAACAGCTACACAATATGCCTGGGACGAGCGTACATCTGGCTACACAGGAAATACAATTAGGTTGAGCAGTAGCCCTATATTTATTAAATGATAGTAAACCCGTGCCGGAAACCAATCAATAATCTTTGTAGTAAGATAATACCGATTGGATATTCGTAATAGACCAATGTAATTGGTCTAAACGACTATCGTCCCGAATGTTTTCGGGAGCATTATACAAAGTATCATTGGTCCGTTTTATAAATATGTTTCGTATAACATATACTCGATGGAATATGCTTTGCTTTCACATCAAGCATTTACACCGGTGTTTCGTAGCTGAACGATGTACCAATAAAGGACTCTTTTTTACAATCTCCTTTTTACATTTTTCAGTTCTTATTTGTATAAGTTTAAAACTGTTACTTTAGCTTTTGGTGCCGCAGCTTTCGTTGATAGGGAACAAATCTTAATCTACAAATTCCCATTGTTTAATTGGGGAATGCTG
>JBKEEB010000026.1:0-19767 GCA_047975735.1 Niabella sp. | reverse complement strand
TTATCCGGCAAAAAATATGCCGAGGCCGAACAATTGATTAAACGCTTTGATCCGAAGCCAAACTTTATCGAACAATCCAGCGATGATATTTGGCAATCGGTTTGCAAAGTTGTTCGCCAGATAATGACTGAAGCTGCTATTGATAAAAGTAAAGTTATCGGCATCGGCTTTGATGCCACCTGCTCGCTCGTTGCCCTTGATGCCGATTATAAACCTGCATCAGTATCGCCCACACATAACTTAGAACAAAATATCATTTTATGGATGGATCATCGAGCGCTTAAGCAAGCCAAGCAAATTACCAAAGGCGGCTATGATGTGCTTTCGTATGTTGGTGGTGAGATAAGCCCAGAGATGGAAATTCCGAAAATCTTATGGCTTAAACAAAATGAACCTAGGCTTTATAAGAATATTCATCATTTTATGGATTTATCGGATTTTCTTACCTTTAAAGCCACCGCAAGCCTAACCCGATCAGCTTGCACTACAACATGTAAATGGACTTACCTAAACCATGAGGATCAATGGTCATTTCCATTTTTTGAAGATTTAGATCTGATGGACTTAATCAGGAAAAATAAAATCGGCAATCAAATCACTCAAGTGGGTGAGCTTGTGGGCAGGCTGACCAAAGAAGCTGCTCAGGAGTTAGGGCTAACAACCAATGTTGCAATATGCTCTGGCATGATTGATGCTCATGCGGGCGGTGTTGGTGTTTTGGGAGCAGAAGCCAAAGATACATTGGCTTTAATTACGGGGACTTCGGCATGCCATATGCTTTGCACACAAGACCAACATAAGGTAGAAGGCATTTGGGGGCCATATTATGGAGCGATGCTGCCTGATTATTGGCTGATGGAAGGCGGACAATCGACAGCCGGCGCACTTGTTGAACATGTAATTAAAGAAACAAGTCAATATCCATTATTAGTCAGTGAAGCTAAAAAGCAAAATTGTTCTGTTTATCATATTTTAAACGAGCGGATAGTTCAGCTTGAGCAAGATAATATAGAGCTAACAAAAGATTATCATATTTTGGGTTATTTTTTAGGTAATCGCTCCCCGATTGCGGATCCGAATTTAAAAGGCTTAATTGTGGGTTTGAGTTTACATGATGATAATTTAGATGCACTGGCGATCCGATATTTAGCGGCGTTACAAACGGTCGCTTATGGGACGAAACATATTATTGATCAGCTTAAAAGTTATGGATGTGAGCCTAAAAAAATCCGAATGTGCGGAGGCGGGACAAAAAACCCGTTATGGCTCAGAGAGCATGCGGATATTACGGGTTTAGATATTGAGGTTATATCGGAGCCTGAGGCAATGTTACTTGGTAGCGCGATTTTAGCGGCTTTTGCTGCGGGAGCTTTTTCAACATTACAAGATGCAATGCAAACAATGTCTTCGGTTAAAGACGTTATTAGGCCCAATATAAGTAGGCAAAGTTATCATAACAAAAAATTCAAAGTCTTTCGAAATATGCATAAACATTTTTTAAACTATAGAAAAATTATGGGGGAATAAATGCTTTTTTTAGGAATAGATATTGGTGGCACTATGACCAAAGCTGGCCTTTATACAAAAGAAGGTAAAGAAATTGCCGTTTCCGAAAAAAGTAGCGATGCCATCACCTTGCATCCGGGTTGGGTAGAACGTGATATGGAAAGCTTTTGGCAAAGTGTATGTTTTTGTATTCGTGACTGTATCCAAAAAGCAAACATAGAAAGCACATCCATTAAAGGGGTCGGTTTTTCGGCTCATGGTAAGGGGTTATATCCAATCGATAAAAGTGGCAGTCCTGTACGAAACGGGATCATCTCTAGCGATACTCGAGCTACTGAGATTGTTAAAGACTGGATGGATAAAGGGATCGATAAAAAGGCATATCCATTTGGCCGGCAGCAAATTTGGACAGCCCATCCTGTTGCTTTATTGGCTTGGATGAAAAAAAATGAACCAGAAAATTATGAAAAAATAGATACTGTTTTTATGGCCCATGATTATATCCGCTATAAGTTATCGGGTGAAAAGCGAGCCGAGCTGACCAATATCTCAGGCAGCAATGCCTATAATATTAAAGAAAATGCTTATGATAAAAATATGCTTGCTATGTTTGGTATAGAAGAAAGCTTTCATTATTTTCCACCTACTGTTGGATCATTTGAACAAGCGGGCATGGTAACAAACACAGCAGCCGAATTAACGGGGCTGGCTGAAGGAACGCCTGTTTTTGGCGGGGTATTTGATGTTGTGGGCGGCGCTATTGCAGCTGGGGTGATTGATGAAAGCACGCTTAATGTCATTGCGGGGACTTGGGCTATTACAACAAGAATGAAAAATGAGATTGAAGAGAGCGATTATCCTTATATCTGGGGAAACTATAGTATAGAAAACACATTTTTTGTTCATGAGGGCAGCCCAACTTCGGCTAGTAATTTGCAATGGTTTGTCGATAATTTTATGACAGATGATAAAAATGCTTTTGAAACTTGCAATGCATGGGTAACAGAGCTTTATGAACAGCCCGCTGAGATATTCTTTTTGCCTTATCTTTATGGCTCAAATATTTCCCTTGACCTTCATTCGGAATTTTTTGGCATTCAGGCGCATCACAGCAAAAAGCATATAGTCAAAGCCATTTACGAAGGCATTGTGTTTTCATATTTAATTCACCATAGGCGCATTATGGCACTTAAACCAGATATTACAAAAATCCGTTTTACAGGCGGGCCGACACGATCCAAAATTTGGATGAAGATGTTTTGTGATGCTTTGGGTATGAAAGTTGAGGTTATTGATCTTAAGCAGCCAGGCTGTAGCTCGGCCGCTTTTTGCGCTATAGCCGGTATTTATAAAGATGATGCCATTCAAGCGCTTATTGAACAATTTCAGCCGGATGTGAGTATATATTCTCCGGACATAAAGCAGCATGAACGGTTAATGGAAGAGTTTAAAAAATTTGAAATTGTTGCAAATAAATCAGCAGAAATTGCTGAAATTTTAGCCGATATATAGCTTCTGATTAGATAATATAAAGAGTATAACATAATGGTTACATTAGGAATTTACGAAAAAGCATTACCTAAGAACATCAGTTGGTTAGAGCGTTTAGAAGCCACAAAAGAATGTGGCTTTGATTATGTTGAAATGTCGATTGATGAAAGCGATGAACGATTAAAGCGCTTAGATTGGAATAAAAGCCAACGCTTAGAAATTGTAAAAAATAAGCTTGATACAGGCATTGGTATTCATTCTATTTGCTTATCTGGCCATCGCCGCTTTGCTCTTGGCTCTCAAAATAAACAAAATGAGGCTCACGCAAAAGATATCATGGAAAAAGCAATAAATTTAGCTTACGATATTGGCGTGCGGAATATTCAATTGGCTGGTTATGACGTTTATCCAGATTATGAAGACCGGTCTGACGCAACCAAAGCTCAGTTTATTGAAAATTTAAAATGGGCTGTAACATTAGCTGCACAAGCCCAAGTTATGCTTTCTGTAGAAATTATGGATACAGAATTTATGAGTACATTAAGCCGGTGGCAAGAGTATGATGCCATTATGCGATCACCTTGGTTTACGGTTTATCCTGATATTGGCAATGTGAGCGCATGGAATGTAGATGTTAAAGAGGAGTTTACTAAAACAATTGATAAAATTACCGCTATTCACCTTAAAGATACATATGCCGTGACAACGACAAATAAAGGAAAGTTTCGCGATGTTCCTTTTGGTGATGGGTGTGTGAATTTTGTAGGGTTTTTCAAATTACTTAAAGATTTAAACTATCGCGGTAGTTTTGTTTTAGAACAATGGTCAGAAAATGCGAAAGATCCGTTATTAGAGGTTAAAAAATCCAAAAAATGGATGTTACAAAAAATGGAGGAGGCTGGATATGCTTGAGACATTAAAACAAGAAGTCTTGCAGGCAAATTTGGATTTACCCAAATATGGTTTGGTTACCTTTACTTGGGGCAATGTATCGGCAATTGATGCTAATAGAGAATATATTGTGATTAAACCGAGTGGTGTTTCTTACGATGAAATGACAGCCGATGATATGGTTGTGGTGGATATGCAAGGCAATGTAATTGAAGGCAAACTCAAACCATCATCAGATACCCCAACGCATTCGGCTTTATATCAGGCATTCGATGATATTTGGGGTATTGTACATACGCATAGTCGCAATGTAACGAGCTGGGCGCAAGCTGGGCGCGATATACCAGCTTATGGGACTACACAGGCTGATTATTTTTATGGTGCTATTCCATGCACGCGCCAGATGACTAAAAAAGAAATTGAAAATGCTTATGAGTGGGAAACAGGGCAAGTGATTATTGAAACTTTTAAGCAAAGAGGATTAAAGGCTATAGAGGTGCCAGGTGTTGTGGTTTATTCCCATGGTCCATTCAGCTGGGGGCAGTCGGCCAGTGATGCGGTACATAATGCAGTCGTGATGGAGGAAGTTGCACTTATGGCTTTACAAGCAGAGCAAATACAACCTGATCTTAAACCCATGCAGCAAGAGCTTTTAGATAAACATTACTTGAGAAAACATGGTAAAAACGCCTATTATGGACAAAAGGGATAATTTAAAAAATTAATTTGAAATAATACATAAAGCCTCATCGGTGATGAGGCTTTATGGTATTTGGTTTGTTTTATTGTCTCAGTTCAAGGAGCCGTTTACAACCATTTTAACAAGGAGCGACATTACTACGCACGAGAAGAATTTAAACAAAAGAGAGAAGCGGCACTTATCGAGTGGCACCAGCTTTCTATTACGTAAGGAGAACTGATCAATTGGATATTTGAGACGGGTTAGAGTTAGTTTGACAATTCCCTATTTTGGCTAAAGCCTTTAAATGCTTTAGAGACCTCTGTACTTGCATATAAAAGCTCATCTAAACAACCTTCCGCGTCAACAATTTTTTCGTAGCGTTGAATATACGGGATTGTAATGGAAGCTGCTGCGTTACCATCATTTTTAATAATCGGAACAGAAATATTTTTAATACCAACAATCACTCGACTTGGTGAAATATCATACCCGTTTTTTCTAATCTTTTTTAAGTGTAACCTTAATTTTTCTTCATCATTCGGTGGGTATCTTGCAATGACTTCATCAACAAAACTTAGCTCATTATGGGCTAAAATGACAAGCCCTGAGGATGCCTTCCATACAGGAATTTTGGACCCTATACGAACTGATAACACATTAAAACCAGGGTTTTCGACCTGATCAATAATCACGGAGTGCCCATCATCATAAATAGCTAAATGGATAGATTGATGTATTTCTTTTGCAATATTGAGCATTAGTGGATGCACAAGTGATGTGATTTTTTTGATTGTTGGAATATAAGTTGCAATCTCAAACATGTAAGTTGTTAGGCTATATCGATCTGTTTGTTGGCTTTGCCTTATATATCCCCGCCGTTCAAGGACGACGAGCATGCGAAAAATCTCACTAACAGAACGATTTAGAACCCTTGCCAAATCTACCTGATTTAAACCATCCTCATAATAAGACAATGTCTCTAAAATATCGAGGCCTTTCTCTAATGCAGGTGCATTATATTTTTGTGTTTTGTCTTTCATAACTTACATATGCCTAAAATAATCAAGTTTATCAATAAAAAAGATATTGTTCGTATATATTATACATAACATAAATGAATAAGAATACATATATTGCCAAAAATTCCGTATTCATGGGATTGTGAAGTAATGAGATTGAGATAATGAGGCAATTGTGCAAAAATCTACTTTTTATACGGCCATTATGCTTTGATTAAAAATATTGTCAATTGAATTGGCCCATGTGCGCCTAATACAAGAATTTGTTCTATATCCGCTGTGCGAGATGGCCCAGTAATCATATGAATGTTGATAAAATTAGGTTGCACTTTCTTTGTTGCTTCATATGCTTGCTCATAATAGTCATATATTTGATTTTCTTTCACCATAACCAATAAATGTTTTGGGAGAAAAAGCATATTTGTTGGGCATATACTTGTTGCAGCTTTAAAAATTGTTCCGGTTTCTGCGGCTGCGGCATCAGCTGTAATCAGTATAGTTTGTTCATTGAGCGCATTTAAATCGCTGCACATAACATTTGATAATGCTGTTTGCCATAAAGAACAAGCCTCGGCCTTTATTTGATGATCTATGGCATACTGAATAACCTCTTGGATAGAAGAACAAACGATAAAATCGCAACCAACAGCTTTTGCTCTTGTTGTAAACATTTCTATCTTATCATCAATCTTTTTGAGGCAAGGTGGCTTGCCTTTTGTAATATGCTTACCGTTATTATGAAAATGAGAAAGATAAGGTTTATGCATCGCGGTTATCTCTCCACTGTTCTAAAAAACTTTTTTGTTTGTTAATCGGTAAGTCTCGGCTAGAGAACCAAGCTTTTAATAAGGGGATATTTGTTAGACGATTATTTTGAGATTGTATGCGGCTAAATATGCGCATTATCGCAAGTGTAACTCGATTTGCATATTTTAACTTTTTAGGAGAAATCATCATATAAGCCCAAATCTTTAATATATATTTTTTTGCTAAGGATACATTATTTTGTTCGTAGGCTTGTGTCCGGATATCATGCATAAGGCTTGTAAGCGGGATTTTTACCGGGCATACTTCATCGCACCGTTTACATCCCGTAGAAGCAAATGATAGCTCTGCCTTTTCTGATATTCCTAGAATATTTGCTGAAAGCACTGACCCCATTGGCCCAGGATATGTATTTTCATAGGCATGACCCCCAATGGTTTGATAAACAGGGCAGTGGTTCATGCATGCTCCACAACGAATACAGCGTAGCATTTGTTTTTGTACGTTATTCGCCATTTGGCTTCTGCCGTTATCCAATAAAACTAAATGTATATCTTTATTTTGTGCCGCACGAATAAAACTAACATAGCTTGTAATAGATTGCCCAGTGGCAGAACGTGGCAATAAACGGATAAAACTGAAGCAATCTGTTATATTAGCAACAAGCTTTTCTACGGATGTAATAATAATGTGTCGCTTAGGCAAACTTAATGTGAGATCCGCATTACCTTCATTTGTAACGATTGCAATAATTCCTTCATCCGCAACCAAAAAATTGGCTCCGGTAATACCGACATCGGCATTTAAAAAAGTATGTCTGAGTTGTTTTCTTGCTTCTCTTACTAACAATTCTGCGTTTGAAAAATTGCGCATTGGATCTTCATTTTTATGGGCTTTTTTAAAACTTTCTTCAATTTCATTTTTACTCAAATGAATTGCAGGCATGATAATATGGCTAGGGGTTTCGTTTCGTAGTTGGATGATGTACTCGCCAAGATCCGTTTCTACCACTTTCATTTGTGCATTTTCAAGTGCTTTATTAAGGTGGATTTCTTCAGACGTCATTGATTTACTTTTCGCAACAAGCTTTGCCTCAACTTCATTACATAGATCAACAATGATATCCTGTGCCGATGTACCATCTATAGCAAAATAGATTTTTCCACCTTGCTTTTCAAAATTCTCACAAAATTGGTTTAAATATTTTTCCCACTCCGAGAGAACTTGGTCTTTTGCATTTTTTGCATATTCTCGATGCTGTTCAAAATCTGGGAGCTCACCTAAAATATTTTGTCGTTTTGCCATTAAACCATGCCTAAAGCCTCCTAGGCTCTTTTGTAATTCCTCTTGTTTGAGGGCATATTTTATGTTTTGTTTAAATTTAGTTTTTGGCATTATATCCCCCTAAGGGCGCATTTTGGATGTTTCCTGCTAAAATCTCAGCAACATGCCTCACTTCAACATCCACGCCCATCCGGTGTAATCGACCTGCAATATGGATAAGGCAGCTTAAATCTCCCCCTAAAATCATATCGGTTGATGCATCTTTAATATCCTGAACTTTTTTTGATGCAATTTGCCCTGAAACATCATCAAAGTCGACAGAAAATGTACCACCAAAACCACAGCAAGCCTCGCTATCTTCTAAAGGTTTGTATTCTAAACCGATGCGTTGCGCCAATAATTTTCTTGGTTGGTCTTTAATCCCTAATTTTCGTAATCCCGAGCAACTATCATGATAGCTATAGCTTTTATTGATATGAAGCTCTTTTAATGGAAGAGACGCATTGTTTTTATATAAAAAATCGCATAGTTCAAAAGTTTTTTCTGCAAGATTTTTTGATCTTTCATACCATTTAGGATTATCGGTAAAAAGCAATGGATAATCTTTGATGATAGTTGAGCCGCATGAACCTGAGGGTATGATGATGGCATCAAAATTTTCAAATTCATTTATCATTTTTTTTGCTAATTTTTTTGTATTCTTTATATCGCCATTATTATAATTGGGTTGGCCACAACAAGATTGCGTAAGGGGCACATGCACTTTTAAACCCATATGTTCTAGCAATTGAGCTGCTGACCAACCAATTTCGGGGCGCATAATATTAACAATGCATGTTACAAATAATCCTACTTTCATATTTTACCCCCTAACTGTATTTGGGTAAGACACCAGGTGTATTTAAAGATTGAAAACATGCTTCAACAACTGCCATCGTTTGGCACGCATCATCAACTGAGGTTAAAAGTTGTTTATCCTCCTTATTATAGAAACGTTGTAGATTAGACATTGTACCAATAAATGCATCAGGGAACCAACTGCCTTCTAATGGAATTTCTTGCCAGTCATGATTATCTATTTTTAGCCAAAGCTCATCGGCTGCGCCCTCCGGGTAATTTAATAATGCACCAACCTTAACAATAATGCAGCCTTTTGTGCCTTCAAACCGAAAATAACCATTTTGAAATTTTGGACCATAATTGTGGTTATGATTTATACTCATTAAGCAACGTAAAGGTGCCGGATAATCGAAAATTACAGAGGTGCGTGTTTGTGATAAATCTGAATCTAACCGCGGATCATTAACTGAGCGTGCAAAAACAGAAGTCGGGTTACCTACAATGGAGCGAATAAGATCGATATAATGAATAGAATGAAGGAGCATTTCTAAGCGATCCATTCCTTTTAAAAAAGGAAATAACTCCCAAGGTGTTAAAACATTTATATTCGCCTCAACATCTAAAAGAGTACCAATATCCCCTTCTTTTATAATCTGATGCGCAATAAGCATCATCGGGCTGAACCGAAGCTGAAAATTAACCGCAACAGTAAGATTTTTCTGCGCGCAAATATTCTTAATCTGTTTTGCTGTTTGGAGGTCGCGTCCCATAGGTTTTTGTATAAGAATAGCGGCATTATCGGGTAATTGGAGTAATGTTTTGGTAATAACGTCTGGCGGTATAGCAAGGTCATAAACGACCATGGTTCCAAAATTTGTTATTTCTTCTAAACTGTTCGCTACAATGGGAATATCCCAATTTTTTGCACGTTCTTCGGCCAGATCTTTTTGAATATCAAATATTGCTTTAACAGGTAAACCGACTTGGCGATAAGCCGGCAAGTGGGCATCATGCACAATACCTCCTGCGCCAACAATAACGATGGGGAGTGCTTGACCTACTTTTGGCCATCTTTGATTATATTGCATTTTGCCTCTCTTTTAAATTTTATATATAATATTTATTTTTACATATAATATTTTTATTGACAAGTAAAATCTTTCTTGTAATGATGACAATGAAATGGTGATAAGTAGGTTCAACCAATAAAATGAAACTTATACTCACTAAGTTAGATAATAAGTTTTTCAAGGAGACTATAAATATGTACTGGAAGATATCAACACTCATGATGGGTACTGCAATTATTGGGGTAACCGCTTTTTCGGCTTCTTATGCGGAAGACCAAAAATTTGATGGATACACCCTCAAAGTCAAACTTATTGGTGGTGTTCAATACGAAAATTTATATACAATTATACCTGAATGGGAAAAGAAAACAGGCGCAAAAGTTGAGATTTTATCTCGCAAGAATCATTTTGAGCTCGATAGAGAGATTAAACAGGATATTGCGGCAGGCAGCTTAGACTGGTGTGTCGGTTCTGTTCATACGAATTTTATGCCTCAATATCCTATATTTATTGATTTAAAGCCCTATATTTCTACAGAAACTCTAGATTCTTTTGTGCCACTTGTTATTGAACATAGCACAATAGACGGAAAGCTCCTTCAATTGCCTCGGCTTTCAGATGTTTCGAATATGTATTACTTAAAATCTGCATTTGAAGATGAAGATAACAAAACAAAATTTAAAGAAAAATATGGTTATGACTTAGCACCGCCCGAAACTTGGGACCAGGTTAAAGATCAAGCTATCTTTTTTGCGGACCCACCAAATTTTTATGGCACCCATTATGTTGGTAAAGATGAGGCGATTACAGGCCGTTTTTACGAATTATTAGTAGCGGAAGGTGGCGAATTTTTAGATAAAGATATGCGTCCTGCTTTTAATAGCGAGGCGGGTGTGCGTGCACTTAACTGGTTTATCGATTTGTATAACGCAAAAGCTGTACCGGCCGGTGTTCCGAACTATCTATGGGATGATGTTGTTCTTGGTTTTGCTGCGGGCAATATCGCACTTGATCTCGATTGGGCCGGCTGGGCAGGATATTTTAATAATGCCGAAGCGGGATCAAAAATTGCTAATAATGTTGGTATTATCCGTGCACCTAAAGGATCCTCGGGCAAGCGTACGGGTTGGTCGGGTAGTCATACATTTGCGATTACAAATACATGCGATAATATCGATGCTGCAGTTTCGTTTATTACTTTTTTAACTGGCGAAGAAGCACAAATGATTGAGGCCAGAACAGGCTTATTACCTACACGCACAGCTGTATGGGATAAAGTTGTGGATGAATTTAAAGCAAAAGATGACGAATTTATGGTTGAAGTTTTTGAAACTTATAAAACATCCATGGCAGAAGATGCCTTTACTCCACCGCTTATTCCTGAATGGACAGAGCTATCTAATATTTTATGGCCGCAACTACAAGCCGCGATTTTGGGTGAAAAAACGGCTCAAGAAGCATTAGATAAAGCTACAAAAGATGTCAATATCATTATGGAAGATGTGGGCTATTATTAATCTGTAAAAGGACAAATATGCTTATAATTTTCTAACAAGCCTCTAAAGGTAAAGGAGCTTTCTTATGGGTTCTTCACGATTATCTAAATGGATAGGTCGGCCAACAAATATACCTTATATTTTACTATTACCGGCTGCAATAGTCATTATTGCTGTTGTATTGCTGCCATTATTATTTTCCTTTTACACAAGCTTTACTGCTTACCGTTTAACAAATCCAGATAGCCTCTGGCAGTATATAGGGCTAAGGAATTATAAGCGCATTTTCCAAGATTTAGATTTTTGGGTTGCTTTTGGCAGAACGATCTTGTTTTTAACAATTGCACTTAATGTTGAGCTATTATTTGGCTTATTTATTGCTCTTTTAATAAATCAGGTAACTTGGGGGCAACGTACAATGAGAACAATTATGATGTTTCCTCTTATGTTCTCACCCATTTTAGTTGGTTTCCAGTTTAAGTTTTTGTTTAACGACAATATTGGGTTAGTCAATAATTTTTTACAATCTATTGGCTTTAATGATGCTGCTATTCCCTGGTTAGTTAATGGCAAATTAGCCATGTTTTCAATTATCATGGCAGAAGTCTGGATGAGCTCTTCCATATTCGCCATTTTATTGTTAGCCGGCCTTATGGCTATTCCGCGTGATCCTATTGAGGCAGCAAAAGTTGATGGCTGCACAAATTTCCAGGTTTTTCAGCATATAACTTTACCTTTTATTATGCCGTTCGCTTTTATTGCAATGACGATACGATCATTAGATGTAGCACGCGCTTATGATATTATTGATGTTATGACCGGGGGCGGGCCGGCGGGTAGAACCGAGGTTTTATGGACACTTATTGCACGGACAGGTTACGATAATTCGCGTATGGGACAAGCGAACGCAATGGCTTATGTTTCAATTTTATTATCCATATTATTTACTTACTATTTTTTCCATAAACTTGTCGCTGCAAGAAGATATATGGGAGGCGCAATGTAATGTCTATACGTACAAAAAAAATTATTATTTGGATTATTACTTTTATTCTCATGTGTTTATTTTGCATTCCAGGCATATGGGTTATGTTTTCCAGTATCCGGCCGAATGCCGAAATTTTATCTAAACCCCCGGTATGGATACCCCAACAGCTTAATTTTAACAATTTTAAAGACTTATTCGGTATAGGTGGTGCACAAATTGGTATTCCTGTTGATAAATATTTTATCAACTCTGTCATTATATCCGTCTCATCTACTTTTATTGCTATTTTTATTGGTATGGCAGGCGGCTATGCATTTGCACGTTTTCGGTTTAAAGGAAAGAATGCATTATTTTTAGCCATGATGTTATCTCGTACCATTCCTGGTATTGCACTGAGTTTACCTTTATTTATTTTATGGAGTCGTATCGGGATTATTGATACAAAATTTAGTGTTATTTTAGTTTATATTGCCATTAATGTTCCATTCACTATTTGGCTTACCGATGGATTTTTTAGACAAATTCCATTGGATCTTTCTGAGGCGGCACAAGTTGATGGCTGCACAAGATGGGAAGCATTTTGGAAGATTGAATTCCCGCTAGCGCGCTCTGGTATTGCATCGGCTGCAATTTTTGCTTTTTTAAGTTCATGGAATGAATATGCCATAGCGAGCCAATTAACACGCTCTACAAATAGTAAAACAATGCCTGTTGGCTTAATGGATTTTACAACGCAATTTACAATTAACTGGGCGGGAATGTGTGCCCTAGCCGTTATTATTATCGTTCCCGCATTAATCTTAACTTTTATTGTACAAAAACATCTCATTGCAGGTCTCACCTTCGGTGGTGTGAAAGGATAAATTTACAATGGCTAAAATTCAGCTGAAAGATGTAACAAAAAGATATGGCAAAACGGAGGTTGTACACGGTATTAACCTTGATATTCAGCCAAATGAATTTATCGTACTCATTGGGCCATCAGGCTGTGGAAAATCAACAACATTACGGATGATTGCAGGTTTAGAAGAGATTAGCGATGGAGAAATTATAATTGGGGATAGGGTTGTAAATGGTTTTCCGCCTCGGTTACGCAATATTGCGATGGTATTTCAAAATTATGCTCTTTACCCGCATATGACTGTAAAAGAAAATTTAGCCTTTGGGCTAAAGATTGCAAAACATCCGCAAGAAGAAATTGATAATCGAGTCAACATGGCAGCTGATATTTTAGGCCTTACACCGCTATTAGAACGCACGCCGGCCGAACTTTCTGGTGGACAACGGCAACGTGTTGCAATGGGGCGCTCAATTGTTCGCAAGCCCGATGTTTTTTTATTTGATGAACCGCTTTCTAATTTAGATGCAAAACTCCGTGGCCAAATGCGTACAGAAATCAAAAAACTGCACCATCGTGTAAATAACACTATTGTTTATGTTACCCATGACCAGATTGAAGCAATGACGTTAGCAGATCGTATTGTGATAATGAAAGATGGTTATATCGAACAAATTGGCCACCCGCTAGAAGTTTTTAATAATCCAACGAATACATTTGTGGCCTCTTTTATTGGCAGCCCACCGATGAACCGCCTTAAGGCAGTAATTACCCGGCATGATGAACAGCTTTTTATTCAATTAAAGGATGATACGAAAATTCCATTACCCGATATTTATAAAGATAAAGTAACAATAAACCAAAATGTAATTTTGGGATGCCGTGCAGAGCATATTTCGGCGAAGGGGTATGGTATGTTTGATGAAGGAATGCCTATTTTTGAAATTGAGCGCGAGGTTGTTATAACAGAACCCCTAGGGGCAAGAACATTGCTTTTCACTGAACTTGGAGGGCAAGAATTAACGGCTATTATGCTTAACCCAAGGCCTGTTTATGAAGGGGAAATGCTTACCTTTCAAATTCGGCTTGATAAAATTCATCTATTTGATGCAGAAACAACGAATAATTTAAGGAACAATAATGGCTAAGATTGAAAAAATAGAATGTATGATTGTAAATTTAAAGCCTGAGACTTATCGGACCGATGCAATTCAGCAATTTCTCTCTCAAGAAACCATAATTGTAAGAATTACCGATAGCAATGGTATTTGTGGCACGGGTTATAGTTATACAATTGGTACTGGGGGTAAGGCCGTATTTTCTTTAATAGAAGATGTCTTTATTAACCGAATTATAGGGAAAAATGCCGATAATATTGAAGGCTTATGGCAAAGCTGTTTGTTTTCCTCTCATGCAACTTGTGTGGGAGCCATCACCTCATTGGCTTTAGCGGCTATTGATACGGCTCTTTGGGATATTCGGGCGCAAAAAGCTAAGCTACCCCTTTACCAACTTTTAGGGGGGGCTCGCCAATCAATACCTCTTTATTCAACCGAAGGCGGTTGGTTAAATTTGAGTATAGATGAGCTAGTTTCTATGAATCTTGGATATCAAAAACAAGGTTTTAAAGGGGCAAAAATTAAAATAGGTTGCGATAATCCGCAAGATGATTATCGTCGGCTTTCTGCCGTTCGCAAAGCTGTAGGCGATGATTTTATCATATTAGTTGATGCGAACCAATCGATGAGTCTTTCTAAAGCATTGGCAAGGGTATCCATGTTAGAAGAAATGAATATTGGTTGGTTCGAAGAGCCCTTCCCTGCAGATGATGTTCAGACCCATAAGCTATTAGCACAACAAACAAATGTTCCTATTGCAGTGGGCGAAAGCATGTATAGTCTTTCGCAATTTAAAGAATATCTTGTTTGTGGGGCAGCTTCAATTGTTCAGGTTGATGTTGCGCGCGTTGGGGGTATTACGCCTTGGCTTAAAGTTGCACATATGGCAGAGGCCTTTAATGTTACTGTTTGTCCGCATTTTTTAATGGAGCTCCATTTATCGCTTGTTTGTGCAATACCCAATAGCCAATGGTTAGAATATATTCCGCAACTTCAAAATATTACAAAAACAAAAATAAAGTTTGAAGGTGGTATTGCATATCCACCGCGGTCTGTCGGTTTGGGTATCGATTGGGATTGGGATATCATTAAACAAATGCGAAGTAAAGATAGCTACTGTTTAGTAGATGCAAGTGTGCAATCATGAAGCGTGTCGGATCAATCATTTATTTAGAAGCAGATAAAATTAATGAATATAAACAGCTTCATGCGCGTGTTTGGCCTGAAATTTTGGCCAATATTCATGCATGTAACATCAAAAATTATTCGATCTTTTTAAAAGAGCCCGAAAATATTTTATTTTCTTATTTTACATACCATGGTGATGACTTTAAAGCCGATATGCAAAAAATGGCACAAACCCCTATTGTTCAAAAATGGTGGAAACTTTGTAGTCCGTGCCAAAAACCTTTAGAAACAAGAAGAAAAGGCGAGTGGTGGGCCGAAATGGAGGAGGTGTTTTTTTATGCCTAAATATTTAAGTGCAAATTTAATATACATTGATGAAAAGGATAATGTAGCTATTGTCCGCCAACGAATACCTAAAGATGGGCAATATACAATTGATGGCTGTACTTTTAGTACTCCAAAAAATATCCCTATCGGATTTAAAATTGCATCCGAGAATATTTCGAAAAATTCATATATTTACAAATATCATGTTCCCATTGGTATAGCATCTAGCGATATTTTAAAAGGTATGTTGGTTCATACCCATAATATTAAAAGTACATATTTAAAAGCAGTTTTGAACAAAGAACAACAAAAGCAAACCGATAATTAAAGGATAAAAATATGCAAGGCTATTTACGAAAAGATGGCAGAAAAGGAATAAGAAATATTGTGGTGGTTGCTTATTTGGTAGAATGTGCAAAGTATGTTGCGCAACAAGCAACTTTTGGTGTTGATGATGTTCATCTTATTGGTTTTCCTGGTTGTTACCCAAACGCTTATGCACAAGAAATGATGCATCGTTTATGTACGCACCCAAATGTGGGTGCTGTGTGTTTAGTATCACTTGGTTGCGAAGGAATGGAAAAAAAAATACTTAAGCAACAAATTGAGGAAAGTGGTAGAGAAGCAGCATTATTTACTATCCAAGAAAATGGCGGGACATTATCGACAATTAATGCAGTTAAAGAATGGGTAGCAGCACAAAAAATAAAATTATCGGAAATGACGACGGTAGAACTACATGCGGGTGAGTTTATTATTGGAACAATTTGTGGGGGGTCGGATGGTACAAGCGGTATTACGGCTAACCCCGCCGTAGGAAATGCATTTGATCGGCTTATTGACGATGGAAATATATGTATTTTTGAAGAAACCGGCGAGCTTGTTGGGTGTGAAACCCATTTAGCATTGCGTACAAATAATAAAGAATTAAGCAATGCCCTTATTCAATCGGTACAAAAGGCACGTATTTTTTATGAAAAACTGGGTTATCCTAGTTTTGCCCCGGGTAATGCCGATGGCGGACTTAGTACGATAGAAGAAAAGTCTTTAGGAGCCTATAGTAAAAGTGGTACTAAAGAGATTATGGGTATTATCAAACCTGCGCAACAGCCCGAACAACCAGGGTTATATTTGCTTGATGTCGTACCGGATGGTGATGTTACCTTTGGCTTTCCAAATATTGTTGATAATGCAGAGATTACTGAGCTTATTGCATGTGGTTGTCATATTATCTTATTTACAACAGGCCGTGGCTCTGTAGTTGGCTCGGCAATTTCGCCGGTCATAAAAATTTGTGCAAATCCGGATACCTATAAAAAATTATCATCCGATATGGATATAAATGCGGGTAAAATTTTAACTGATAATCTTAATATCAAAGATATAGGCTTAGAAATATATAACTATGTTTATGATGTTGCATCGCAAAAACTGAAAAGTCGTTCAGAGATGTTAGGCCATCAAGAATTTATTTTAACTTATAAATAGTAATGAGGATGAAATGATAAATTTAAAAGGAAAAACAATTATCGTTACTGCAGCTGCACAAGGAATTGGTAAAGCCACAGTAGATGCCCTAACGAAGCACGGTGCACATGTTATTGCAGTAGATATTAATGCGGATGCGTTAAAAAATGCACAAGCAGCTGAAACATATGTGTTTAATGTAACCGATAAAGAACAAGTAGATGCCTTCGCCCAATCACTTGACCATATAGATGTTTTATTTAATTGTGTTGGCTTTGTTCATCACGGAACAATTTTAGATTGCAATGAAGATAGTTGGCAATCATCTATAAATATCAATATGAACTCAATGTATTATTTATGCAGGGCTGTATTACCCAAAATGATTAAAGCAGGTAGAGGAAATATCATTAATATGTCTTCTGTGGCCTCATCTATTATTGCAGCCCCTAATCGCTTTGTTTACGGCACGACCAAAGCGGCTATTATTGGCCTTACAAAGTCTATTGCTGCTGATTTTATTAAAGATAATATCCGTTGTAATGCAATATGCCCAGGTACAGTAAAATCACCCTCATTAGAGCAACGTATGCGGGCGCAAGGAAATTATAAAACAACGAGAAAAGCATTTATTGATCGCCAGCCTATCGGTAGGATTGGTAAGCCGGAGGAAATTGCGGCATTGGTGTGTTATTTAGCCTCAGATGTATCTGCATATGTAACGGGGCAGCATTTTGTAATTGACGGTGGTTGGTCTAACGTATAAATAAATTTTTTAGGAGCTTATAATGATACCCATAATTGATACACATCAGCATTTAATTTATCCCAAATTTTTTGGATATGATTGGGTAAAAGATATTGATATCCTTAATAATAAAAGCTTTACTGCAAAAAATTATACGAGTGCAGCAAAAGACTGTAACATCATCCGTAGTCTTTCTATGGAAACTGGTGTTAACGAAACAGATTATCAAAAAGAAGCCATGTTTTTCTCCAATCTTTCTCATACAGAAGATATGATATCGGCTATTATATCATCCATTCGCCCCGAAGATGACGAAAAGCAATTCGATGCATGGTTAGATTATTGCCAAACACTTAATATTAAAGGTTTTCGCCGTATTACACATGTTATGCCGGATGAGTTAACACAATCGACTTTGTATCGGAAAAATTTGAGAAAAATTGCATCTAAAGGCTATTGTAGCGATATTATTTTTATGGCATCGCAACTCGATATTGCTGCAGAACTTGTAGCCGCAGTCAATAATGGACCACTGATCCTTAACCATTGTGGTAATCCAACATTACACGACGCTGATTTTGGAAGATGGGCAAAATCTATAACCAAACTTTCTCAATATCCGCATTTATATTGCAAAATATCAGGCATTATAGTTAATGGTGGCCTCAAAAAAACGAATATAGAGACTATACGCCTTTATATTGAGCATATTATTATAAGTTTTGGTTGGGATCGTATTGTATGGGGTAGTGATTGGCCGGTTTGTAATATAACCTCAAATATAAAAAGTTGGGTAGAAATGTGTCGCCAAATTGTTATAGATGAACCGATTGGAAATCAAGAAAAATTATTCTTTAAAAATGCACAACACATATATAATATTGATAATTTATAAGGAGATAAAATATGAAAATTATGCGCATTGGTGAAATTAATAATGAAAAACCTGCTATTATGGATGATAGTGGCATAATTTATGATTGTTCGAGTTGGGTAGATGATTGGCAAGGGGAGAACCGTCATCCGGAGTTTTTAAATAAACTTGCACAAAAAGATATAACAACATTACCTGTTATTAAAGATACCCAACGTATTGGTGCACCAGTGGGAAGGATTGGAAAATTTATATGTGTTGGGCTTAACTATAGCGATCATGCTACAGAATCGGGTATGGAGCTCCCTAAAGAACCCGTTTTATTTTTTAAAGCAACATCGGCTATCATAGGGCCAAATGATGATGTTTATATACCACGTAACTCACATAAGTCAGATTGGGAAGTTGAGCTTGCCGTTGTTATTGGTAAAGAAGCCAAATATATTTCAGAAAAAGATGCATATAACTATATAGCTGGCTACACGCTTACAAATGATTTATCTGAGCGGGAATTTCAGTTAGAAAGAAGTGGTCAATGGGTAAAAGGAAAATCTGCGGATACTTTTGGCCCTATAGGCCCTTTTATCGCAACAAAAGATGAAATCAAAGACCCCCATAACCTTAATTTATGGCTTGATGTTAATGGTGAGCGCTTACAAAATTCATCAACAAAATTTTTGGTTTTTAAAATTCCTACCTTAGTTTCGTATATTTCGCAATTTATGTCGTTGCAACCGGGCGATATTATTTCTACGGGTACGCCTTCGGGTGTAGGGCTTGGTTTAAAGCCCCCGCGGTATTTGAAAGAAGGTGATAAAATGAATCTTGGTATCGATGGATTAGGCGAGCAAAAACAACAATGCAAACAAGCATAAGGAGGAATTGTCAAATTAAAATTGTTTAGGGTGTAGTTTTTTGATATAGTATTGAAATTATGAAGAAAAATCTATTTAAATATTTCAAAACGAGTGAACAAATCATCCGCTTAGCGGGCATGTATTATGTTCGTTATCCATTAAGTTTACGCCAAGTAGAAGATATATTACATGAACGAGGCATAGAAATCAGCCATGAAGCTGTTAGATTTTGGTGGCGCAGATTTGGAGACAAATTCGCTAAATCCATAAGGAAAAAGCGGAGAAATTGCTACTCAAATTGGCAATGGCATATAGATGAAGTCTTTGTAAAAATCAAAGGGAAACGCTATTATTTGTGGCGAGCAGTTGACCAAGAAG
>JBKEEB010000006.1:0-61121 GCA_047975735.1 Niabella sp. | reverse complement strand
TCACAACAGGTAATGGATCAGGTAGTAGTTATTGGGTATGGTACCCAAAAAAGGCGTGCTGTTACTGGTGCTATATCTAATGTTGGTGGCGATCAAATAGCTAAGCAACCACTTTTAACACCGGTTCAGGGAATTCAGGGTTTGGCTCCTGGTATTCAGGTTGTTGGTTCCAGCCAGCCTGGTGTTCAGCCAAGGGTTACCATCAGAGGGTTAAACACTATTTTAACTAATGAAAATCCGTTATATGTAGTAGATGGGGTATTAACGGATGATATTACTAATATAAATAGTGCCGATGTGGTCTCTGTTGATGTTCTTAAAGATGGAGCCGCAGCTATTTACGGGAGCAGAGCAGCCAATGGAGTGGTATTAATTACTACAAAAAAGGGGCGTAGTGGTAAACCAAAAATGAGTTTTGATTCTTATGTTGGATTTCGAAAGTTAACCAACCAAGTTAAAATGGCCGATAGAAATTTTTATCTGGAATATAATAATGAAGCGCGGGCATATGAAAGTGTAGATCCTTTAGCAACGTTTGATGCAACAGCAAATACAGATTGGTTTAAAACAATAACCCGTAAAGGTGGGTTACAAAATTATAATCTGAATGTGAACGGAGGAAGCGAGACGGTGACGTACTTGTTTAGTGTAGGATATATTAAAGATAAAGGAGTTTTAGTGGGAGCTGATTATGATAGGGTAACGCTGAGAGCGAATAACGAATATACGCTTGCAAAATTTCTTAAGTTGGGAAACATTGTAACAGCCACTATCACCAAAAGCGACAACAAGCCCAATGGTGTGTTTACGGATGCATATAGAGCCTCGCCAGCAGCACCTGTAAGAGATGCTACGGGAAATTATGGATACCAACCGGGATTAAGTGCTGCAGGCAATCCTCTTGCTAATCTGGAATTGACAAACGATTTTTCCAACTCACAAATGTTTCAGGGTAATTTTTATGCTGATATGACAATAGTAAAAGGGTTAACCTTTAAATCTACTTGGGGTTTTGATAAGGTTAACGGTAACGGAACCATCTATAGCCCGGTGTATGGTTTTGGCCCCTTTACTAGAACAATATCAGAATTGAAGGTAAGTGATAATAACCGATTTTATTGGGTGTGGGATAACGTTCTAAATTATAGAAACACTTTTGCTGATGCCCATGCTGTAGATATTACGGTAGGTCATACAGCCGAAAAAGACAAAGGAAAATCCTATCAGGTGAGAGCCGCAGATGTGCCTGCACAAAGAAATCTATGGTATATATCACAAGGCGATGTAAATTCTATTACTGTACTTGAGGATAAGGGTTTATTACTGCAAAGAGAAAGCCTTTTTGGCAGGCTTAATTATAGTTTCAAAGATAAATATAACATTGGCGGAGTGATACGCAGAGACGGTTCCAGTGCTTTCCCTGATAATCAAAAGTTTGGTGTTTTTTACTCGGTTTCGGGTTCATGGATTATTTCGGAAGAAGCCTTTTTAAAAAATTCCGAGATAATAAGTTTCCTGAAATTGAGAGGTGGTTATGCTAAGCTGGGTAATGATGGTATTTCAAGGTTGGTGAATAACGAACTGGCTACGCTACTGTCAGTAACACAAACAAATCCTTATGGTTTTCCCGGTGGGCTGGTAAGCGGAATTACAATTGATCAGATTAAAGATGCGCTTGCATCCTGGGAAACTACCAAAGGCGTGGATTTGGGATTAGAATTTGGCCTGCTTCAGCAAAAGCTGCTTGGAGAGGTTTCGTATTACAATAAATTAACAAATGCTTACATAAAAGTACCAACACCGCCATTTATCGACCCTGATGGAATTTTATCTCAGGCTGCTGATGTTAGAAATAGTGGCGTAGAAATTTCATTGAAATGGGCCACCACCGTAAGTGAAAATTTTAACTGGCGTATTGGAGTTAACGGAACTCTTAATAAAAATAATGTTGATAAAATATATGGCGGTATTGATTTAAAAGAAGGAGGGCTTGGAAATGGAGAAGTTACAACATCAACAGTAGAAGGGCGGCCTATTGGAAGTTTTTGGGTATATCAAACAGATGGTATTTTTCAAAACCAAACAGAAATTGATGCTTACCCTCACGTAACCGGAACATTGCCGGGAGATTTTAGATATAAGGACATTAATGAAGATGGATTTATTGATGAAAGAGATCGCATTTTTGTCGGCTCTTACCAACCAAAGTTTTATTATGGTGTAAACGGAGGATTTAACTGGAAACAATTAGACTTTTCTATTGATTGTTATGGCAACGCAGGAAACAAAGTGTACAACGGTAAAAAAGCAGTACGGTTTGGTAACGAAAATATTGAAGCATCAAGAGAAGCCAGATGGACAAGCACCAACCCAAGTAACACAGAGTACAGAGCTTCTAACCAAATACCCAAACCATCAACTTATTTTGTAGAATCGGGTTCGTTTTTTAGAATCAATAATGTAACCTTGGGCTACACATTGCCTCGTATAGAAGCCCTACAATCTGTATTTGACAAAATAAGATTTTTTGCATCTGCCCAAAATCCGTTAATATGGAAAAAATTCTCTGGTTTCAGCCCAGAATTACCGGGAAGTAATGCTTTAAACAGTGGTATTGAGCTAAGTGTGTATCCCACTACGGCTACATATATGTTTGGTTTAAATATCAACTTTAAATAATCTTAAAATATTAATATTATGAAACGTTTTGTGTTTTGGATTATACCAACACTTATTATAACCAGTTTATCAGTATCATGCAAAAAAAGCTGGTTAAGTCCGGCTCCGGAAAATGTGCTAATACAGGAAGACTCTACTTTTTTAAAAGCAGACAACGCTGTCAGATTCGTTAATGCCTGCTACTCACAATTAACAGATTGGTCTGTAAGCGTCTTTTCCTGGTCAGGGGTAAGCAGCATAACTTCAGACGATGCGGATAAAGGCAGTGATCCAGGTGATTTAGGTGCTGATAAAGATCAAATGGATAATCTTACTTATGGCCCTACCAGCCTATCTGTAGCAGAAGTGTGGTATGGTAACTATGTTGGAATAGGACGTTGTAATCAGGCCATTGAAAATGTCCCCAAATTTTCTATTGATCAAGGACTAAAAGATAGGCTTATTGGAGAAGCTAAATTCCTGCGGGCACTATATTATTTTACTTTGGTAAAAGTATATGGCGGCGTTCCAAAAATAGACAAGGTTTTTAGTGCCGACAGTATCGCAGAGGTTACCGCATCCTATGTAAGGGCATCCAAAGAAGAAATTTACGATATGATTATTGCCGATTTAACTGATGCTGCAAATAAATTACCACTTAAAACGGCCTAGTCCTCGGCAGATGTTGGGCGTACCACAAAAGGTGCTGCACAAGGACTTTTAGCCAAAGTATATATGTACCAAAAAAACTGGACAGAATGCCTTGCCATGGCTAATGCAGTTATTAATTCGAATATTTATTCTCTGGAGCCAGATTATGCAAAAATATGGCGGCAAGCTACCGAAAATGGCAGAGAGTCTCTTTTTGAAATTCAGGCTCAGGATGGTGGAGAAGGCTGGGGTATCGGCGGCTATTTCCCGCATCAGGGAGCCAGAGGTACAGTTACGAATGGTTATGGTGGATGGGGATTTAATACACCTACCGCCAATTTGGATGCTGCATACGAAGTGGGGGATGTTAGAAAGGCGGGCACTATTTACTATCGAGGACAAACTCTTTGGGATGGAGCAGTTGTGGGATTAGATGCAGCCAATCCAAGGTATAATTACAAAGCTTATGTAAGTCAAACGCAAGAGGTAAATTACGATGACTGGTGGAGCGGTAAAAACCCAAGAATTTTACGTTTTGGTGAAATTTTATTAATTGCTGCGGAAGCGGCAAACGAGTTGGGACAAACTGCAGATGCTATTACCAATATAAATAAGATTAGAACCCGAGCTGGGCTGGCTGCTACAACAGCTTCTACTCAGGCAACATTGCGAGATGCTATTTGGAAAGAGCGAAGAGTAGAATTGGCTTTTGAAAATGATAGGTTCTTTGATCTGATTCGTCAGGGACGTGCCGGTACGGTGATGCGCGCACATGGTAAAAACTTTATTGATGGCAAGCATGAGGTATTCCCTATTCCATTACAACAAATATTAATAAGCCAGGGCAGGCTTCAGCAAAACCCTAATTATTAAAATACAATTGCTACAATATATACTAAGGATTCTAATAATTATTTTTTCCCCCACTTTGCTATTTGGCCAAAAGCAGGTAAAAGTGTTGTTTGTTTTAGCCGACGGTATATCGGCAGATGTAATTGAAAGGCTCCATCCTCCGGCAATATTTGAAATAGCTAAAGTGGGGGGTTATACAAGGGCATACGTTGGTGGAGAAAAAAACGGGTATTCCCAATCGCCTACTATTTCGGCAGTTGGCTACAATAGTCTGCTTACAGGTACCTGGGCTAATAAACATAACGTTTGGGATAATTACGGAGATGACATTAGGGGTATCAATTATAATTACTGGCATATTTTCAGGTTATTTAAAAATCAATACCCCCAAAAGAGCACAGCTGTTTTTTCAACATGGCAAGATAATCGTACCATACTACTTGGTGCAGGTGCTAAAGGAGTAAATTATTTTCAGCCTGATTATTATGTTGACGGTTTGGAGTTGGATACAATGCGCTTTCCTCATGATACCGCCGGATACTTTTATTATCTTATTGATAATGCGGTAGCAGATAGCGCAGCCGATTATATAAAATTAAAAGCACCGGATCTTACATGGGTGTATTTAGAATATCCGGATGAAATGGGTCATCGGCATGGAAATGGGGAAATATATGATGATGCGGTTTTAAAAATTGATGGTCAGATAAAGCGTCTTTGGGAGGCTATACAATATCGTCAGAAGAATTATAAAGAAGACTGGATTATTTATATCACAACCGATCATGGCAGGGAAGACAATGGCTATCATCATGGCGGACAAACTGATAGAGAAAGAACTACGTGGATTGTATCAAATGCTCAAGAACTCAATGCTCATTTTAAACAGCAACCCGGCATCGTAGATATAATACCTTCCATAGCCAGAAATTTAAATATTAAAATTTCTAACCGGCAATTATGGGAATTAGACGGGGTGCCATTTATAGGGAAGATCTCTGCTACAAACGCAACAGCAATTATAAGGAACGGACAGCTTTTAATTAGCTGGATTCCTGTAAATAACAAGGGTAAATCAACAATATGGTTAAGCACAACCAATCTGTTTAAAACCGGAGGTCGGGATATTTATTATAAAATGGCATCAGTGCCAGTATCGCAAGGTCAGGCAATTATCAATATAAAAAAACATCCCGCTGATTTTTATAAGATAGTCATTCAAATGCCATATAACACGCTAAACCGTTGGGTTATTACTACTAAAAATTGATTATGAAATATGTTCTTTTAAAAATATCAGTATTCTTAACCATAGCCGCCTTTTCACAAACAAATTCGGCATCACTTACAACAGGCCAGTATGGCGATGGGCCAGATAGCATTGCACCCGTTGGCGTTAAAAAAGGATTGGCAGATGAGCAATTAATGGAAACCGTGCAAAAACAAACTTTTAGATTTTTCTGGCATGGGGCACACCCGCATAGCGGTTTGGCATTAGAGCGAAGCAATACGGTACTGGCCGAACACTACTGGGACTACATAAACGAAGCCTGGGACCAACCTAATTTCAGTACAACCGAATTTGGGCCGGATGCAGGTGCCATTGGAGGAACTGGGTTTGGAATAATGGCAACCATTGTGGCGGTAAACCGCGGCTGGATTGGCAGAGATACTGCTGTAAGGCGATTGATACAAATTGCCGATTTTTTGGCTAACGCCGATTGTTTTCATGGAATATATCCGCATTTTATGAATGCTCGTACCGGAAAAACCATCAAATTCGATCGCATAGATGATGCAGCAGATATAGTAGAAACCTCCTACCTGCTGATGGGGTTTTTATGTGCCAGAGAATTTTTTAATAAAAATATACCAAGAGAAGAGTATTTGCGTATGCGAATTACTAAAATGTGGAACGCCGCTAATTGGCGTTGGCATACTAACGGAGAGCATAAACTTTACTGGCATTGGAGCCCCAATAATGGGTTTGATATGAACTTTCCTGTATGGGGTTGGAACGAATGTTTAATCACCTACATCATGGCCGCCTCTTCGCCTTGGCCGCACAAAGCAATTGATAAATCAGCTTACGATGGCACCTGGGCAGGTAGCAACAGTTTTAAAAACGGGAAAACTTATTATGGATATCTGTTACCGCTTGGTAATTATGACGAAGATAAAGGAGGCCCCTTATTTTTTGAACAATATACTTTTCAGGGAATTGACCCCACTGGGTTAACAGATACTTTACAGATAGATTATTTTTTACAAGCAAAAAACCACACGCTAATTAACAGAGCCTATTGTATTGAAAATCCTTTAAAGTATAAAGGATATAGCGAAAAAGTTTGGGGCTTAACAGCAGGAGATTCTTATATTGGGTATGTAGCCCACAGCACACATCCTCAAAACGATAAAGGGGTAATTCAGCCTACGGCGGCCATTTCTTCCATGCCTTTTACACCCAAAGAAAGTATGGAAGCTATGCGCTATTTCTATGAAGTATTAGGTAGCAAAATTTGGGGTAAATATGGATTTATAGATGGGTTTAGTATTCATCATAACTGGTACGCCAAAAGTTATATCGCTATTGATGAAGGGCCCATTATTAATATGATAGAAAATTACAGAACCGGATTGTTGTGGAAATTATTTATGCAAATCCCGGATATTCAACAGGGATTAAAAAAATTGGGTTTTAACAGTCCTTATTTTAAGAAAAAAGATAATTAACATGAGCCAGCTAATTTCCCGAAATAATTTTCTAAAAAACACAGCATTAGCAGCCTCGGCCTTGCTAATATCATCGCTTGAAAGCTGGGCAATTTCAAAACCTGGAAAAAAAATTAAACTCGCTGTTATTGGGTGCGGTAGTGTAAGCAATCGCTACATCCCACAATTACTGTCTTCTAACAAAATTGAATTGGTTAGCCTGTGCGATATTAAACACGAAAGAGCCATTGCTCAAAACAAACAATATAATGTTGGTGCAAAAACCTACTCAAATATTGAGGCGCTATTAAAGGGCGTTCCATTTGATATGATGGTAACACTTACCGATATGCAGACACATGGCGAGCTGAATAAAAAAGCACTACTTGCCGGTAAGCATGTATGGAGTGAAAAACCTATGGCCAATACCTATGCCGAAGGAAAAAATTTGTTGGATATAGCAAATCGCAAAAATTTGAAAATCTGGGGGGCACCGGCAGTTGTAAATAGCCCACAGTTTGCTTATATGAGTCGGGTTATTCAATCAGGAGCGTTAGGCAGGGTAGCCAGTGCGCATGGGCAATATGGCCATACAGGCCCCACATGGAGTGCGTTTTTTTATGAAAAAGGCGGTGGCAGTATGCCCGATTTGGGCGTTTATAATATTGCTACCCTTACCGGATTGTTAGGCCCAGCAAAATCGGTTATGGCCAAGACAAGCATTGTTACCCCCGAAAGAACAGTAGATGACAAAGGCCTTATAAAAGTAAAAGCCGAGGATAATGCACACATATTGTTAGCACATGATAACAATGTCATCAGCCACATCATGTGCGGCTTTAATTTTTTCGACCCGCATGGACATGAGGCTGGAAATACTACACAGCACAGTATCCAAATCTATGGCGATAATGGCAACATGAGGCTAATTGGGTACGATTGGGAAACCAATGGCGTTTTAATGGATTTGCATTACGATAAGCCTGCAGAACTTGTTAGTACCGATAAGGGCGGGTATAAATGGGAGGAAGGTGCCAGAGTTACCGCTGAAAGTATTGTTGCAAATACGAATCCCCGCATCAATGTATTACACGCCTTGCATGTACTTGAAATTATTGAAGCAGCTCGTTTATCGCAACAGGAAGGTAAACGAGTGTCACTAAAAAGTAAATTTCCCTGGCCGATTGTTTCCTAAACAATAAAGCAAAGGGTTGTTTCTGTTTTTTAAAAAAATTAAACTACAAATTATGAAACTTGCAATACTGGGCTCGGGCTTCATTGCTCGTTTTTATGCCGAATCTTTATTAGCACAAAGAAGGAAAGATACAGTTGTAATGGTATATGCAAGAAATGAGGAAAAAGTTAAAAAATTTGCCGCAGATTATAAAATCCCTCATTATACTACAAATTTAGAGGAGGCTGTATCGCACCCCGAGGTAGAAGCTGTAGTAATTGCTTTACCCAATTACCTGCATTTGGAAGTCGTTTTAGCCTGCGCCAATGCAAAAAAACATGCACTTTGCACCAAACCGTTAGGGCGTAATGCCGCAGAGGCTTTTCAAATGTTGCAGGCAGTTGAAAAGGCAGGGGTGGTAGGCGGCTATTTGGAAGATCTATGTTACACCCCCAAATTTTTGAAATCATTACAAAGTGTTCGGTCAGGTGCTATCGGTGAAATTATTTGGGCCAAAAGCCGCGAAACACATCCCGGCCCGCATAGTAATTGGTTTTGGGATAAAGAAAAAGCCGGTGGCGGTTGCATTGTAGATTTGGGTTGCCATTGTATAGAGATATCAAGAAATTTTATTGGTAAAGATATAAAGCCTGTTGAAGTGATGTGCTGGGCAGATACCCGAATGCATCCCATTGATGCCGAAGATAATGCCGTGGCATTAGTAAAATATGCTAACGGAGCTATCGGACAATTTGAAGTGAGTTGGAGTTTTAGAGGTGGTATGGATTTGCGCGATGAAGTAATGGGAACCGAAGGTACTATATGGCTGAATAATTTTTTGAGAACTGGTTTTGAAATGTTCAGCACTGGAAAAACTGGTGCATATGTAGCCGAAAAAGCCGAAAGTAGTAGCGGATGGTTGTTTCCTGTTGGCGATGAAGTACATGAACTGGGTTACAGTCACATGTTTACCGATATGTTTACCGCTATTGAAAATAACACACAACCGGCAGAGATTTTTTATGACGGTTATATAGTCAATGCAATAATAGATGCGGCTTATAAATCGGCTGCAACCAAACAATGGGAGCCTGTGATATTAGAGGAGTGGCGTGGAAATAAATCTGATGAAATTCAAAAAGCAGAATATCCCAGCTACGATGACAATTATTACCTGATTAAAGAAGAGTTACTGCCATCGGGAGAAAAAAATATTATTGTAAAGCATAAACAAACCGGATCAATTGAAAAACGATAAGCAATTCATTTTTTCATTGTAATGAACGATTGCAAATAATAATGGCAATAAATAAAAAAATAGTAATTATTGGCGGAACTTCAGGTCTTGGCCTATCTGCCGCCAAAACACTCATTACACAAGGTGCTAAAGTGGTCGTTGTAGGGCGTAATAAAGATACTGCAGAAGCCGCACAGAATATTTTAGGTACACAGGCAATAATAATGACCGGTGATGCCGTAAATCCCCTAACAGCTACATCAGCCATAAAAACCTGTATTGATAATTATGGATCCTTTGATGGATTGTACCATGTAGCTGGCGGTAGCGGACGTAAAATGGGCGACGGCCCACTGCATGAATTAACAATAGAAGGCTGGCAAAAAACCTTTGAGTTGAATCTTACCTCTATGATGCTGTCTAATCAGGCTGCTATTCGTGCATTTTTACAACTTAAAATTCCGGGAACAATTTTAAATATGAGTTCCGTTTTAGGGTACTCCCCTTCGCCAAAATATTTTGCCACACATGCTTATGCAGCAGCAAAATCGGCTGTAATAGGGTTTAGTAAATCTATTGCGGCATATTATGCCAATAAAAATATAAGGGTAAATGTAATAGCGCCGGCATTGGTAGCAACGCCCATGTCTCAACGTGCTGTAGGAGATTTTACAATCATGAATTTTATAAAAACCAAACAACCATTAGATGGCGGGCGAATAGGACAACCGGATGATTTGGATGGATTGATAATTTATTTTATGAGCGACCAGTCGAAATTTACTACGGGGCAGGTAATCGCAGTAGATGGAGGGTGGTCTGTTACAGAAGGAAAATATTAAGATGCAACAAATAGCCATTGGTATTGATTTAGGCGGAACACGAATAAAGGCTACAGCCATTAGTAACTGTGGTCAAATATTACATCGTGCCTACCTGCCTACCAACGATAACAAAGAAGGTGCCTGGAAACAAGTTGTAGCTAATGCTATAATAAAAATAAGGCAGAAAATAAATAATCACAAAGCAGTAGTGGGTATTTCTGCTCCTGGGCTCCCTTGCAATGATAATGCCTGTATTGCACATATGCCGGGAAGGATGCATGGCATAGAACAATTTCATTGGGGTAATTATTTACAATGCGAAGCATACGTTTTAAACGATGCGGTAGCAGCTTTGTTAGGCGAGTTAAATTATGGTGTGGCAAAAAACAGAAAGCATGTTGTAATGCTAACGCTGGGTACTGGGGTTGGGGGAGCTATTTTAATTGATGGCAAACCCTATCTTGGTGCTTTTAACAAAGCCGGCCATGCCGGCCATATGGTTATTAATTGCAACGGAGAAAATGATATTACAGGTATGCCGGGCAGTTTAGAGGACTGTATAGGAAATTATACCATTTTAAGACGTTCAAACGGTAAATTTTCTTCTACAGATCAGTTACTACAAGCTTTAGAAAAAGGAGACGAAGAGGCAGAAAAAATCTGGTTAACCTCCGTAAATCATTTGGCTTTAGGCATTGCATCCATTACAAATATTGTATCGCCCGAGTTGGTGGTTGTTGGAGGCGGTATTAGCAAGGCTAATCAAAAATTATTTGTACCGTTAAAAAAATATATTTCAAAATATGAATGGCGTGCAGGAAGTGCTGGAGTAGAAATAAAAAAAGCAGCATTGGGCGATATGGCAGGTGCTATTGGCGCAGCCGTTTTTGCAATACAAAAAACCAAACAATATGAGTAAGAGTAAAACAGCAGAATACCTTTCAAAATGCGAAAATATAATTCAGTCTGTTTCCGGGCAGGAAAATTTAATAAAACAAGCCGCACAATGGTTCGCCCAATCCATTATTGTTGGAAGGATGGTTCATGTTTTTGGAAGTGGCCATAGCCGTATTATGGTTGAGGAAATGTGGCCCCGCTATGGATCGTTCCCGGGGTTTAACCCTATAGTTGAATTGTCTTTAACATATCACAATAATGTGGTGGGTGCTAACGGACAAAGGCAGGCAATGTTTTTAGAAAACGTATCGGGCTTGGCAGGGCGCATTTTAAGAAATTTTAATTTGTCAGATAAAGATTGTGCTTTGGTTATTTCTTCCAGCGGTTGTAATATGGTTCCTATTGAAATGGCCGAGCTTTTTCAACAAAGCAATATAAAGGTAGTAGCCATAATTACCAAAGAACACGCTGAAAAAAGTGAAAGCAAGCGTACCGATGGCAAAAAGCTTTTTGATTTTGCCGACCTCGTATTAGATACCGGAGCACCAATAGGCGATTCGATGATTAACATTGAGGAGCTCGAAACTCCTGTATCTCCCGGCTCAACGGTAGGTGGTGCTATTCTGATAAATTGCATCAAAGCTGAGTTGGCACAGATATTAACAAAAGCCGGCCATGCACCCAAAGTATTAACAGCACCGGCTTTGGTGGGTAAAGAAAAAGCTACATACTTATTTGAATCAGCTTACGATGAACATGCCTGTCGTTTGGGAGAAATATATAAGAATTCATCTTGCAGCAATGCTCAATAAAGAAGAATAAACAGTGTTACGCTAAAATTAATTTTTAAAATCAGTACAAAATGCAAAATATTCCTATAAAAACTACGGTTGTGGGCAGCTATCCTTTCCCGGGATGGCTCGAGTTTGGTTCTTCCCATATTTCGGAATTTGGTGCTGCTGATATTGAAGAAATGATTGAAGATGCCGTAATTGTAGCCGTTCACGACCAAACCACTGCGGGATTAGATGTAATAACCGATGGTGAACAAACCCGATTGGATTTTAATTTATCGTTTTACGGATATATCAGTGGCATTGAAAATAATGAAACCGAAACCAGAAAATTTGGCCCTGCCGCCCATGACCAGCGTGGTAAGCATAATATTGTAGGCGAGTTAAAAGCTCCCAATGGATTAGGTGCTGTAAAAGAGTTTGAACGTTTAAAAAAAATAGCACCTTCTAATGTTATATTAAAAGCCAGCATTCCCGGACCCTATACTTTAAGCGGTAGATTACTGCCTAATAAACAATATAATGACCGATATGAAATTACAGAAGCACTCATGCCTTTTATAAGCAATGAGTTGCAAGCACTTGTAGCCGCAGGATGCAAGGAAATAACTGTTGACGAGCCCAGTATGAGCTGCTATGCTTATAAGGAGGATACCCAACATTTAGTTGATATATTTAACCGAACCGTAAAACCGGTTGTTGGTAAATGCAATTTAAGTACACACTTGTGTTTTGGAAATTTTAAAGGCCGCCCGGTAGGGTATCGAAGCATTAAACCTATGTTGCCCGATTTTTTAGATATGACGGTAAATGAAATGCATATTGAAATGGCCAACAGAGAATTTGCCGAAATTGAACTGTTGAAAATATTTGCCGAAAAAATGAATGTAGCCGTAGGTATCATTGATGTGAAAAATTATTATATAGAAACGGAGGAAGATGTAATTGAGCGCATCAATAAATGTTTACAATTTATCCCTGCAGATAAATTATCAGTAGCACCGGATTGCGGATTAAGCCAAACGGCGCGCTGGGCCGCCAGGCAAAAATTAATCAACATGGTAAAGGGTGCAAAAACAGTTAGAAAAAAACTTGGTATTTCATAGTTTGAAATTACTTACCGTGGAATTAAAAATTTTTAATTCATACAAAAATCAGTCTGAGGCAGCGGCAGCGCTAATGGTGAATGTTGTTTTAAATAAACCTGATGCGTTATGCTGCTTGGCAACAGGCGATACTCCCAAACTTGCATACCGTTTGTTTGTGGAGAGAATTAAAACTGAAAAGATTGATGTAAGCAACTGTGCTTTTGTAGGCTTAGATGAATGGTTGGGCGTACCTCCAAAAAATTCTGGTAGTTGCAGTTATTATTTATATGAGCATGTTTTCAATCCGCTGCAATTGCCATTCAACCAAATTTTTTTGTTTGATGCATTAACGGAGAATGAAGCATCTTCTTGTGCAAAAATGGATATGTTTATCAATTTACGGGGTGGAATTGATGTAATGATTACCGGTATTGGCATGAACGGGCATATAGGGTTTAACGAGCCCGGAACCGACGAATATTCACATGCACATGTGATGGCTTTGCATAACACAACAAAAACAATCGGACAAAAATATTTTGCAACAAAAACAGCAATTCATAAAGGAATTACGCAGGGGCTGGCAACCGTTATGGAAAGTAAAAAACTCCTGATGCTTGCCAATGGAAAAGCCAAAGCACAGATAGTACAAAAAACCTTGGAGGAGCCGGTCTCCGTCAGCCTTCCTTCAACATTTATAAAAAAACATCCCGGCAGCTATTTGTTTATTGATAAAGAAGCGGCTCAAAATTTGTTATAATGAATTTGATTAAAGCAACTAAAAAAAATGAAACACTTGTCCGGGAAATGGACGAGCTAGTTCACGAACCTTCGGGTTTGCATATTTGGTGGCTGGGGCAAAGTGGTTTTTTATTACAGTGTGGAGGAAAAAGAATTTTAATCGACCCCTATCTTTCCAATTCGCTCACAAAAAAATATGAACATACCAATAAACCACATATTCGAATGAGCGAATTGGTTATAAGGCCGCAACTATTAAAAAATATAACGGTGGTAACCAGTAGCCATAACCATACCGATCATTTGGATGCCGAAACACTTCAACCCATATTGGCCAATAATCCTTCGGCAACATTTATAATTCCGGAAGCAAACCGAATATTTGTTGCAGAAAGAGTCAAGTGTTCAAAAAGTTTTCCAACCGGTATGATAGATGAGAAAAGCATACAATTAGAAGGAATGATCATACATGGCTTACCTGCCAAACACAATGAAATTGTTAGAGATGAAAAGGGAAACCCTGAATGCATGGGATATGTTTTTGATTTTTTAGGGTATAAAATTTACCACAGTGGGGATACGCTTTGGTTCGATGAAATGATTAATATACTAAAACCATTTCAGGTGGATCTGGCCATCCTGCCAATTAATGGTAATAACCCCAAAAGAAAAGTGGCGGGTAATTTAAATTGTAATGAAGCCGCTGTTTTAGCCAAAACAATAAATGCTTCAATGGTAATACCCTGCCACTATAATATGTTCACTTTTAATACAGCCGATGTAAATGATTTTAAAAAGGAATGTGAGCATATTGGGCAAGAGTATATAGTGTTACAGGGAGGAGAGTTATTTACACTTCATAAAAAAAAATCCGTTTAAAATGGCAGATTCATTACTTATAAATTCAAAAGGAAAGGCAGCAAATAGCTTTGATGCCATTGTTATTGGAAGCGGTATTAGCGGTGGTTGGGCTGCAAAAGAGCTCTGCGAAAAAGGATTAAAAACATTATTGTGAGAACGCGGACGCGATGTGGTGCATTTAAAAGATTACCCCACCATGAATATGCGCCAATGGGAACTTGCCCACCGCGGCTGGTCAACGGAGCTAGACTTGAAAGACAATCCCGTAACCAGCAAAGCCGCCGGTTATGGCGAAGCTACCCAGCATTTTTTTATAAAAGATAAGGATCAGCCTTATATACAGGAAAAACCTTTTGATTGGATTCGGGGCTATCAGGTAGGAGGAAAATCATTAACATGGGGGCGTAGCTGTCAGCGCTGGAGCAATTGGGATTTTACGGCACCCCTTCGTTATAATTATGCAGTTGATTGGCCCATTCGGTATAACGATATTGCTCCCTGGTATAGCCATGTAGAAAAATTTATTGGCATTACAGGGCTTAAACAAAATATCGAATCGATGCCCGATGGGGAATTTTTACCGCCGATGGATTTTAATTGTTTAGAAGAGCATTTTAAAAATACGATACAGGAAAAATTCGGTCGGTATTATATTCCGGGTCGTTGGGCACATATAACCGAGCCGCAGAAAATTCATAAACAACAAGGGCGTGGGCAGTGCCAAAACCGAGACTTATGTATGCGTGGCTGTCCGTTTGGTGGATATTTTAGTTCCAAGAGCAGTACCATACCCTGGGCACAAAAAACAGGGTATCTTACGCTTCAGCCCAATTCGGTCGTACATTCAATTATTTATGACGGCCAAACACAGCGTGCCAGCGGTGTACGGGTAATTGATGCTCATACCAAAAATGCAACTGAGTATTTTGGAAAAACAATTTTTTTAAATGCATCATCGCTTAACAGCAATCTAATTTTATTAAATTCTACGTCTTCACGTTTTCCAAACGGATTAGGAAATGATAATGATGTTCTTGGAAAATATATTTGTTTCCATAATTACAGGGGTAGTATGGGTGCCGAATATGATGGGTTTACTGATAAGTATTACAAAGTAAAAAGAGCCACAGAATGTGTAATTCCCAATTTTAGGAATTTAAAAAAGCAAGACACCGATTTCTTGGGCGGCTATGTAATTTTTAGTGGAGCTTCAAGAGGTATGCAATTTTTGGGCGATACAAACGGGTTGGGTGCCGATTTTAAAAATCAAATGTCAGAGCCCGGAAAATGGACAATGTATATGTACATGCAAGGAGAAACCATTCCCAAAAAAGAAAACCATGTTCGATTGAGTACGCAAGAAAAGGATGCGTATGGTATGCCTCTTTTAATTACTTCGGTAGGATACGATGATAATGATGATAAAATGGTGGCCGACTTTTTACAACAAGGACAAGAAATGTTTGAAGCAGCGGGTTTAAATAATATTAAAACCTTTGATAATAAACAGTCACCGGGATTAGACATACACGAAATGGGAGGCTGCCGTATGGGGCACGACCCTCAAACGTCCATGTTAAATGCACACAATCAATTACACCATTGTAAAAATGTATTTGTAACTGACGGGGCTTGCATGACAAGCACCGGCAACCAAAGCCCCAGTATTTTATATATGGCTTTTGCGGCAAGGGCTGCAAATTTTGCAGTGGAGGAATTAAAGAAGGACAACCTGTGAATAAGTATCGTAAAATATTGGCTTTTGCAATTAAAGAATAGAAGCTGTTAACTAATCAGAAAAATAATAGTATATGAAGTATTTAATTTCAATAATATGCTGCCTTTTTTTAATACCCGTTATTGCTATTGCCCAATCAAAGCAAAACAATGCAGCTGAGATGAAAATTTTTATTGATGCCTTGATGAGCAAGATGACATTGGATGAAAAAATTGGCCAGTTAAACCTTCCGGGTGCCGGAGATATTACTACCGGGCAGGCGCAAAATACCGACATCGCCAAAAAAATAATAGAAGGTAAAGTGGGTGGCCTTTTTAATATAAAGGGCGTTGATAAAATTAAAGCCGTTCAAAAAATTGCTGTTGAAAACAGTCGCTTAAAAATCCCCTTAATTTTTGGTATGGATGTCATTCACGGCTACGAAACGGTTTTCCCTATTCCGCTGGGCTTATCATGCACCTGGAATATGCAGGCTATTGAGCAAAGCGCAAGAATTGCAGCTATTGAATCAAGCGCATCGGGTATATGCTGGACTTTTAGTCCTATGGTTGATATAGCCCGCGACCCCCGTTGGGGCAGGGTGGCCGAAGGTAGTGGCGAAGATGCTTACCTTGGCGCACAAATTGCAAAAGCTATGGTAAAAGGTTACCAGGGCAACCTTACAAAAAATAACCAAATTATGGCCTGTGTAAAACACTATGCGTTGTATGGAGCTGCCGAGGCTGGTCGCGATTATAATACGGTTGATATGAGCCATATCAGAATGTATAACGAGTATTTTCCTCCCTATAAAGCAGCTGTAGATGAGGGTGTAGGTAGTGTAATGGCCTCCTTTAACGAGGTAGATGGCATTCCGGCAACTGGCAATAAATGGCTATTGACAGATGTGCTGCGTAAACAATGGGGTTTTAAAGGTTTTGTGGTTACCGATTATACAGGTATTAATGAAATGATTGATCATGGCATGGGAAATTTGCAAACCGTATCGGCACTGGCACTAAAAGCCGGTATAGATATGGATATGATTGGCGAAGGGTTTTTAACTACTTTAAAAAAATCGTTGACAGAAAAGAAAATTACAATAACCGATATCAATACGGCTTGCCGCTATATTTTAGAGGCAAAGTATAAATTAGGATTGTTTAAAAACCCCTATAAATATTGTGATGAAACAAGAGCAGCCAATGAAGTATTTACAACAGAACACCGCAATACTGCCAGAAAAATTGCATCAGAGAGTTTTGTATTACTAAAAAATGATAAACAGGTACTACCTTTAAAAAAATCCGGAACCATTGCGCTGGTAGGACCCTTAGCCAATAACAAAGAAAATATGCCCGGCACATGGAGTGTGGCCGCCAAATTTTCTGAAGCGGTTTCTGTACTCGAAGGATTATCACAGGTTGGAGGAAAGAAGGTGAGTATTAAATATGCGCTCGGTTCAAACCTACACTACGACGCTGTATTTGAAGACAGAGCCGGCATGTTTTGGAATAATTATAAGAGAGATGATAGAGTGCCGAAACTGATTATTGAGGAAGCTTTAAAAACATGCAAAAATGCAGATGTAATTATAGCTGCTGTTGGAGAAAGTGCCGAAATGAGTGGCGAAAGCAGTAGCGTTTCTAAAATTGAAATTTCCGAAGCGCAAAGGACATTATTAAAGGCACTGGTAAAAACCGGCAAACCTGTGGTGTTGGTTTTATTTACCGGAAGGCCATTGGCTTTAGGTTGGGAAGCCGCCAATGTTGATGCCATATTAAACGTTTGGTTTGGTGGGAGTGAGGCCGGGCTGGCTATTGCCGATGTATTATTTGGCAATGTTAATCCATCAGGAAAATTAACCATGACGTTTCCGCAAAACATTGGGCAGGTACCCATTTATTACGCACATAAAAACACCGGCAGACCATTAGCCCAGGGGCAATGGTTTCAAAAATTCCGCAGTAATTATTTAGATGTAAGCAATGAGCCGTTATACCCTTTTGGTTATGGACTTAGTTATACCAGCTTTTCGTATGACAAACTTCTATTAAGTGCTGATACGCTTATAGGCAATCAAACACTAAAAGCAAGCATTGTTGTTACCAATAACGGAAATTATGATGGAGCCGAAACGGTACAGCTATACATCCGCGATATTGTTGGCTCGGTAACACGCCCTTTAAAAGAATTGAAAGGATTTCAAAAAGTAGTTCTTAAAAAAGGAGAAACGCGTGAAATTAGTTTTCAAATAACTTCCGAAGATTTAAAATTTTACAATTACAATTTAAAATACGATTGGGAACCCGGAGATTTTGATATTATGATTGGAACAAACTCGCAAGACGTGAAAACCCAACGGGTGTATTGGCTTAAAAAATAACATTATTATGAAATGTAGAATTGCTTTTGGCATTATTATCGGTTGTTTACTTAACACTGGTTTGTTGTATGGTCAGTCTGCAAAACAAAGAGCCGAAGTTTTGCTGAAGCAAATGACACTAGATGAAAAAATTGGGCAATTAAATCAATATAATGGGGATTGGGCAGCCACCGGCCCCATTACTGCCGATGGTGATAAGCAATCGCAAATCAGAAAAGGGATGGTGGGCTCTATGCTCAATGTGGCCGGGGTTGATCATACCACCACCCTGCAAAAACAGGCATTGCAAAGCCGGTTGAAAATTCCGTTATTATTTGGGCAGGATGTTATTCACGGCTACCGTACAATCTTTCCTATACCGCTTGCCGAAGCCGCCAGCTGGGATTTGAATGCTATTGAACGCTCGGCACGCATTGCCGCTACAGAAGCAGCAGCCTGCGGTATTCATTGGACCTTTGCACCTATGGTTGATATTTCGCGAGACCCCAGATGGGGAAGGGTTATGGAAGGTGCCGGCGAGGATGCTTTTCTCGGCTCTAAAATTGCAGCTGCCAGAGTAAAAGGCTTTCAGGGCAAGGGATTAGGTAACACAGATGCTGTGATGGCTTGTGCCAAACATTTTGCCGCTTATGGTGCCGCTGTTGGTGGGAGGGATTATAATGCTGTTGATATGAGTTTACGGCAACTATGGGAAACTTACTTGCCGCCATTTAAAGCCGCTGTTGATGCAGGAGCCGCTACCGTTATGAACTCTTTTAACGATTTGAACGGTATTCCTGCCACGGGTAATAAATACCTGCAACGGGAAGTATTGAAAGATAAATGGAACTTCAATGGTTTTGTAGTTAGCGATTGGGGTTCTATTGGCGAAATGATACCGCATGGTTTTGCAGCAAACGAAAAAGATGCTGCTTACAAAGCTATAATTGCCGGAAGTGATATGGATATGGAAAGCCGTTGCTACATTAATAATCTGGCAATTCTTGTAAAAGAAAAAAAAGTACCAATAGGCATAATCGATGATGCCGTGCTACGTATTCTTACAAAAAAATTTGAACTCGGCTTGTTTGATGATCCCTTTCGCTTTTCAAATGCCGAAAGGGAAAAAGCTCTAAGAAATGTACCCGAGTATATGGATGCTGCCAGAGATATGGCACGTAAAAGCATCGTGTTGCTTAAAAATAACAACAATTTGTTGCCGCTAAAAAACAACGGGGAAACTATTGCTTTTATTGGCCCCTTTGTAAAGGCTGTTAGTGATAACTTGGGCTTTTGGAGTATGGAATGGCCCGATGATTCTACCAGAATTATTTCGCAGTGGGAAGGAGTTAGGCAGGCTTTAAAACCCGGCACTTCTATTTTATATGCCAAAGGCTGCAATATAAATGATGATGATACCAGCGGCTTTAGCCTTGCCGTTGCACAAGCACTAAAAGCCGATGTAGTAATTATGAGTATGGGCGAGGCCAGAGATATGAGTGGCGAAGCAAAAAGCCGTGCCAGCCTTCAGTTACCGGGTGTTCAGGAAAAATTAATAAAAGCTGTTTATGCTACGGGAAAACCTTTGGTGATTTTAATCAATGCTGGCCGGCCGTTGGTGTTTAACTGGACTGCTAACCATGTTCCGGCCATATTATATACATGGTGGTTGGGTACACAAGCCGGGCACGCCATTGCCGATGTATTATTTGGGCAATACAACCCTTCGGCCAAGCTACCTATAACCTTTCCTTTGTCCGAAGGACAGATTCCCATGTATTACAACCATTATAATACCGGCCGACCCGCCCCAAACGATAGCGATCGGTTTTATCGTTCTGCATATATTGATATTTCCTTATATCCCCAATTCCCATTCGGCTACGGTTTAAGTTATACTCAATTCAAGTACACCAATTTTACAATCAATGCTGATTCGCTTCGTGGCAATACTTCACTTCAGGCCTCAATTACGGTAACTAACGTAGGAGATTTTGACGGGGAAGAAATAGTGCAACTCTATATCCGCGATTGGGTGGGATCGGTGGTGCGGCCTGTAAAAGAGCTTAAAGGATTTGAAAAGATATTTTTAAAGAAAAGAAGTTCTCACACCATTCATTTTGAAATTACCCCCGAATTGTTGAAGTTTTACAATAACGAATTGCAGTATGATTGGGAAACCGGAAACTTTGATATTATGATTGGTGCCAACGCTGCTAATGTGCTTACCAAAACCGTGTATTGGGAAAAATAAAAGGTAACTGAAGCCCGTTTATATCACAAAGTTTATATTTGCGGCCAAATATTTTATACAATGAGTGAACTGAAACCCTGCCCCAACTGCAAATGTACTTATACTTACGAACTGGATAACCTGTTGGCCTGCCCCGAATGCGGCCATGAGTGGGATCCAAAGCAAGCCGAAGCCCCGGATTTTATTGTAAAGGACAGTAACGGGAATATTTTGCAGGATGGCGACACCATTGTTGTTATTAAAATCCTGCCGGTAAAAGGTGCTACGCAAAGTATTAAGGCCGGTACCAAGGTAAAAAATATCCGCCTGGTTGATAGCGACCATAACATTGATTGTAAAATACCCGGCTTTGGTGCAATGGCACTTAAATCTGAATTTGTGAAAAAAGCATAAGGGCTGGTAAAATAACGATAGATGGTGTTACTAATGTTTGTAAAAATATACTTACAGGGCATAGGTAAGGTTAATTAGCCAGGGAAGGTTAGTTGTGAGTATTTTTTTTTACTTTCGTAATTAAAATAATAAGCAATACGCATTATGAAGAAAATAAATACAAAAATAGGGTTGGTATTAGTTATGATATTATTGGCTGCCTTTAGCCGGATAATCCCCCATCCGTATAATTTTACGCCGCTTGTGGCAATGGCTTTATTTGGCGGTGCTATGATGGATAAAAAATGGATGGCATATCTTATGCCCATAACGGCATACTTGTTATCCGATGTAATATTTTCTCTATTTGGAGCCAAAGGCTTTTACGGTATTTCTCAAATTTTTGTTTATGGAGCTATGTTACTGGTAACAGCATTGGGTACTACCATGGGAAACCCCAAACCGTTAAAAGTGGTTGGATATTCGCTAAGCGGTTCTGCTATATTTTGGATTATTTCCAATTTCGGAGTTTGGTTTGGCAACTATCTGGCAGCCGGAACTGCTACACACGAAGCGGGATTAACATTGGGTGTAACTTATTTAAGAGCATTGCCTTTTTATAATATGTATAGTAACGAATTGTTTGTAAATGCATTTGCTGGCGATTTATTTTATTCGGTAGTGCTGTTTGGGATATATGCTTTGGTACAAAAGCGAATTCCGGCAATGGGGTATTCTAAAAACTAATATTAAAAAATATTTATTAAAAGCATGGTTTTACGCCATGCTTTTTTTGTACAGTATAATTTATACGAAACATATTTATAAAACAGACCAATTATACTTCGTATTATGCTCCCGAAAACATTCGGGGTGTTAGTCGTTTAGACCAAAGTAATTGGTCTATTACGAATATCCAATCGGTATTATGTGCAAACGGTTGAATACAAAAAGTTGCTTTTTATCTCGATATTTCAGTTACTTTTAACGTTAAAATCTTTGCATATGCCAAATAGTACTCAAAAAAACTATACGACTTCAATTGTAATTATTGGAATTCTTTTTTTTATTTTCGGATTTGTTACTTGGGTAAACGGAACATTAATTCCATATTTACAAATTGCCTGTGAACTAACTGCATCACAAGCCACTTTTGTAACCTTTGCATCATATATTGCTTATGCAGTAATGGCTTTTCCATCCTCATGGGTATTAGAAAAAACCGGGTTTAAAAAGGGGATGATGTTGGGTCTTATCATTATGGCTATAGGAGCATTAATATTTATTCCGGCGGCAAAAACCCGTATGTATGGCGTATTTCTTACAGGGTTATTTGTTATTGGTATTGGGCTTGCTCTATTGCAAACGGCATCCAATCCATATATTACTATTTTGGGGCCTATTGAAAGTGCTGCAAAGCGGATCAGTATTATGGGGATTTGTAATAAGGGTGCAGGAGCCATAGCTCCTATGATTATGGGGGCTGTATTACTTTCCGGAATGCATCAATACGACAACTTGGACGGATTACCTGTGGAGCAAAAAAATATACTTTTGAACGAGCTGGCTTCAAAAATTATTACACCGTATATAATTATCGCCATTTGCTTTGTGATACTTGCTATTTTTATATATTATTCCTCGTTACCTGATATTAAAGGTGAGGAAGAAACAAATCCCGATCACAAATCTGCAGACAGAAAAAGTCTTTTTTCGTATCCATACTTATGGTTAGGTTTTATATCAATCTTTTTATATGTTGGTGCCGAAGTGTTGGCTGGTGATTACATTCAACAGTACGGAAAAGATGGTTTGGGCATTCCGTTAGAAATAGTTAGAAATTATACAACCTATACGATGCTTGGCATGTTGGCCGGATATTTATTGGGAATCGTATTGATTCCAAAAGTTATTTCGCAAAGTACGGCACTAATAATTTCTGCTATTTTAGGTATTACACTTTCTTTAGGAGTTATATATTTTGATGGATCATACTCGATTGCCTGCTTGGCATTATTAGGGTTTGCAAATGCGCAAATGTGGCCTGCCATTTGGCCATTATCAATTGACGGGTTGGGTAAGTTTTTAAAAACAGGGTCGGCATTATTGATTGTTGGTATTGGCGGAGGAGCCATACTACCCATAGTTTGGAGCCATTTGGGCAAAGCGTTAGGAAGTATGCAGGCCGGTTTTTGGTTGTTGATACCTATTTATGCCTTTATCCTATTCTTTGCTGTTAAAGGCCATAAAATTGGCAAAACTGTAAAAACAACATAAGATTTACGGTATTAGAATTCCTAATTGAATTTTATTTTCCTGTCGCTACTTCATCCAGCATCCAAACCATTTTTCCTTTTATAGGATTTACTAATTGTACAGGGAAGGGTTTTTTAAGTACCCTGTTAGCGAAAATCTTTTTTATTACGGGAGCTTTGTTTGCCCCGGCTGCTAAAAGCATAATTTCTTTACTTTTATTGATGAGTGGGTAGGTAAAACTGATACGCCAGGTTTGTTTGGCATCTACCCACACTTCACTAATTAGCTTTTTTTGCTCTTCTAAGATTTTTGTATCGGGGAATAAAGATGCTGTATGCCCGTCATCTCCCATACCAAGTAATACAAGGTCGAAAGAGGTAGTACGACCTAAAACCTTTTTAAGGTCATCGGCGTATTGCTGGGCACAATCCTGTGGCCAACCTTTTGTAGGAACAGGGAAAATATTTTTCTTTGGAATATTTACTTTATCAAATAAAGCTTCTTTAGTCATTCTATAATTACTATCCTGATGGGTATGCGGTACAAATCTTTCATCGCCCCAAAAAAATAATACTTCTTTCCAGTTAATGTTACGGCTAAATTCCGGCGTAGCCAATATTTCATACAAACGTTTTGGCGTACTGCCGCCTGAAAGTGCCACGGTAAAACAGCCTTTCTTTGCAATACTTTCGTTACAGCTTTTTACAAAATAATGCGCTGCGGCCATGCTTAAATCTTCGGCATTGTTCCATATTAATTGTATGGTATTATTTCTTCCTTTTTCCTGCTTCATAACATATTGAAATTTTATCGGACGGCAGTAATATCCACTCAAATCCTGTATTTTTAATTAATTTATCGGCAGCCACTGGTCCCCAACTACCGGCTGCATATTTTTGTAAGCCCTTCTTTGATTTTTCCCATTGGTTTACAATAGGCATTACTATTTTCCAGGCTACTTCTACCTGGTCTGCACGCATAAACTGGGTGGCGTCGCCTTCTAATACATCTAATAATAATGTTTCATAGGCCTCCGGCGATTGTTCGGCAAAGGAATCACGATAAGTAAAATCCATTTCTACCGGCTTCAAGTGCATGTGCATACCGGGGGTTTTGGCTTCAAAAAGCAATACAATTTCCTGCTCGGGCTGTATGCTAATGATAAGCCTGTTAGGCATCACATCTTCAGCAAATATTTTGTGTGGCGAATCTTTAAACTGAACAACTATTACGGATGATTTATCCTTCATACATTTACCAGTTCTTAAAAAGAAGGGTACATCTTTCCACCGTATATTGTCAATAAATAATTTTGCAGCTACATAAGTTTCGGTATATGAGTTACGGGCTACATTGGTTTCGTCTTTATAAGCCACTTGTTTTTTATTGTTAACAACACCTGCCGTATATTGCGCCCTAACCACATTGGTTGCTACTTTTGCTGTAGTTAATTTTCTTACGCTATTTAAAACTTTTACTTTTTCGTCCCGTACATATTCGGCTTCATATTTAGCCGGACATTCCATGGCTATAATGGTAAGTAATTGCATTAGGTGGTTTTGAATCATATCGCGCAGCGCGCCACTTTTATCGTAATAGCTGCCACGGGTACCCACGCTCACTTCTTCTGCTACCGTAATTTGAACATGATCAATGTATTGCCGGTTCCACAAAGGCTCGAATATATGATTGGCAAACCTAAAGGCCAGAATATTTTGTACGACTTCTTTTCCCAGGTAGTGATCAATACGATAAATTTGTTTTTCATCAAAATTGCTAACTAACAATGTATTTAAGGCTTTGGCCGATTTATAATCTGTTCCAAAAGGTTTTTCTACTACTATTCGGTCTTTGTTCACATCAGCAGCCATGGCGTTTTTAGCCAATCCTTTAGAAACGGTTTCTATAAATCGTGGAGCAATGGCGTAGTAATACAAGCGGGTGGCTCTGGTTTTCCACAAACGATCATTTTCTTCCAGCACAGCATTTAGGCGTGGGAAGGTGTCGGGAACGGTAAAATCTCCTTGAAAATATTCTATTTTAGTTCTAAAATCAACCCATTTTTGTTTAGTTACTTTTCCACTGCGCGAAAAAGTATTAATACCTTCCAACATGTGTTTATCGTAAGCATCTTCCGTCATGCCATGATAATCAACTGCAAAAATCTTAAACTCATTTGGCATAAAACCATCAATGTAAAGATTATAAAATGCCGGTATCAGTTTGCGCCAAGAAAGATCGCCCAATCCTCCGAAAATAATAATATTAGCGGGCGTATTTTTTATTGTCATACATCATATTTACGGTTAAGAATTTTGCGTGTTCTGATTCCAATTAGTATGGAAAGCTCCTGCTTTATCAATACGCTCATAAGTATGTGCGCCAAAAAAATCGCGCTGTGCCTGAATTAAATTTGCCGGCATACTGCTTAGGGTGTATGCATCAAAATAATTGAGTGCCGCTGCATTTGCGGCTACAGGAAGACCGGCACTCATAGCTGTTGTAATAAATTTTACTAATTGTGGTCTTTTTTCGCTTAACACGGGAATAAATACTTGTGAGGCAATAATATTTTGGAGGCCGGGCTCTTTGTCATAGGCTTTATATAAATCGTTTAATAAAGCAGAACGGATGATACATCCGGCACGCCAAACTTTGATGATGGTTTTTATATCACTTTCAAAACCCAACTCTTTTGATGCTAACTCAAGCAGCTCAATCCCCTGACCGTAAGCCATCATAATAGAAAAATGTAAGGCATCTTTACAAATATTGGCTAACTGCTCTTTTGTAAAAACCGACTGAATTTTGTGATGCTCGTAAAATTTTGATAATTGTTGTCTTTCTGTTTTTAAGGATGACATATACCGCATAGAAACCGAAACATCAATGGCCGGAACAGGAACATTGAGTTCTAATGCACTTTGAGAAGTCCAAAGACCGGTGCCTTTTTGCTTGGCTTTGTCCAATATCATATCAATGAGGTCGCTACCGGTTTCCGGGTCTTTTACCGAAAATATTTTAGCAGTAATTTCAACTAAAAAAGATTCGAGCTCTGCATTATTCCATGTTGTAAACAATTCGTGTAATTCTTTATTACTGTATCCGGCATTTTTTAAAACGCTATATACTTCGCTAATCATTTGCATTACAGCGTATTCAATACCATTATGTACCATTTTTACATAATGGCCGGCAGCATCATGCCCCATGTAGGCCACGCAGGGTTGGCCGTCAGGTGCTTTTGCGGCTATTGCTTCCAAAATGTTTTTTATAAGTTCATAGCAGGTCTCAGTTCCACCCGGCATCATGCTGGGGCCATAGCGGGCACCTTCTTCGCCACCACTTACACCCATACCCATAAAATGGATACCTGATTTTTGAAGTGTATTGTATCGCTGTTCCGTATCAATGTAATGAGAGTTGCCGCCATCAATTAATATATCTCCTTTTTGTAGTTGCGGTAAAAGTTCATTAATAACGGCATCAACAATTTTTCCGGCAGGAACCAAAAACATGATGATGCGCGGCGTTTGTAATTGTTGAACCAAATCGGAGGCAGATGCGGCTATGGTAACAGGTTTGCCAGTGGCTTCCTGCTGTAATCTGTTGCGCTGGGTTTCATCTCTGTCGTATCCACAAACGCTAAAACCGTGGTCGGCTATATTTAGTACAAAATTGCGCCCCATTGTACCAAGACCTATCATTCCAAAACGTGTAACCATAAATTTATTGATTTCAAATTATTTAAATATACATTCTGGGTGCATACACCGCTGTTATTAAGTTATTAAATCATACATTAAACAACAATGATACACCAATAAATGTTATTTGTTTTGTTGAAAATACAGTACAGTTTATATGCCTGTTTCTGTACGTTAAAGATAGGAATGCATTAATAAAATCTTAAAAAAGTTTATTATTAGCACAATTTTATATGTATTCCGACGTTTTACGATTGATTTCGTTATTTTTACTATAAGAACGGAAATGATTTTCAGATTATATTTTTATAAAGAAAAGATTAGCTTTAGAAGATGTTTAGTAATAAAACATTTACAGTTTGGATATTTTTGATTTTTACAATTTGTTCCTGTGTAACAACGCAACCCTCCCGTACAAATGTATTAAGTAAGCAGCCTGATACCGAATCCCAACCCGGAAGTGGTAAAATTGCCCATAAAACTCCCAAACAAACAGTATTTAAAAAGCCCGAACAAATAAACAGGCAAACGCGTAAAGAAGACGAGAATGTGAGTTCTGCACCTCAAAAAGTGGAACCCAAACCGGTTTATACACCGCCACCATCTACGGAGGAAAGGCCTGCATATCGAACTCCGGCATATTATAAATTAATTACTGACAGTATTCAGGTGGTTTCTGCTAAGCCTCAGTACGATAAAATGGTAGAGTCTTTTACCAATGATTTGAAAGGTAACCCGGGCAAAAATAATCCGGCTGTAAATAGTGCTGAATGGAACGCTACGGTGAATTTTAGTATGCGCAAGCCCAATTTTGTAATACTGCATCATACTGCGCAGAATAGTGCCGAGCAAACACTTTTTACATTCTCAATTTCCAGAACCGGCGTAAGTGCCCATTATGTAGTAGGCAGAGATGGTGTTGTGCACCAAATGCTAAACGATTATATGCGTGCCTGGCATGCCGGAAACAGTAAATGGGGAGCCGTTACTGATATGAACTCTTGTAGCTTGGGAATTGAAATTGATAATAATGGCAAAGAAAGCTTTAGCGATGCGCAAATTAATGCATTAATAAAATTATTACAATACCTTAAAAAAGAATACGGTATTCCACAGGCTAATTTTATTGCGCACTCAGATATTGCTCCCGGCAGAAAAAGCGACCCAAGTGAGTTTTTCCCCTGGAAAAAATTAGCCGATGCGGGCTTTAGTTATTGGTACGATACCTATAATATGAAAACACCACCTGCTGATTTTAATGCATTGCTGGCATTGCGGGTTATAGGATACGATATCAGCAATCAAAAAAATGCCATCAGTTCGTTTAAATTACATTATATACAAAACGATACTTCTCCTACGCTCACAGATTACGACATAAAGGTTTTATACAACGTATATCTTAATTATTAGTATATTCTTTGACCTTTACCCGTTATAGCATGCTTTATTTGCGTGATAATACCTTGGGATTTTCGATTTCTAAGCTTCTTATTCCTGAAAAATATATATTTGTTGGGTTGAGGTTTTTATAAATACAGAATATATATGACTGCAGAACATAGAAGATTGAGTGAGAATGCCCAAAAAACCGTGCCTTTAGAACATTGGGGTTGTTATGTAAGTGATCGCCAATGGGGTACCGTAAGGGAAGATTATGGAATATGGGGCGATAGCTGGGCTTATTTCCCTTTTGACCACGCATATTGCCGGGCTTATTTATGGGGCGAGGATGGTATTGCCGGCATTTCAGACTACTTTCAAAATTTGTGTTTTGCCGTAGCCCTTTGGAATGGCAAGGATCCTATTTTAAAAGAAAGGCTCTTTGGCTTGGGTAATTACGAAGGTAACCATGGAGAAGATGTAAAAGAGCTATATTACTACCTCGATAATATTCCCTCTCATTATTATATGGATTATTTGTACAAATATCCGCAACGGGAGTTTCCTTATGAAGAATTAAGAAAAAAAAATAAAGAGCGCGGTAAATTGGATACCGAGTATGAAATCTTAGACACGGGTATTTTTGACAATAGTGAATATTTTGATGTAAACATTACTTACGCCAAATACAATAGCGAGGATATTGCCATTCGCATCAGCATTACCAACCGCTATCATGAGGAAGCACCTGTAACGGTATTACCTATGCTGTGGTTTTATAATAAATGGTCCTATGGCCTTTCTGCCGGCGTACCGGATATTGCACCTTTGGATGAGAATACTGTTTTTACAAGGCATCCGCGTATGGGAACTTATTATTTCTATTATCAGGATGCGGATGATGCTTTGTTTACCGATAATGAAACCAATACCGAAATTGTACATGGAGAGGCCAACAAAAGCATTTTTACAAAAGACGCTTTTCACCATGCAATAATTAAAGGAGAACATACGGAAGCCATTAGAGAAAGAAAACACGGCACCCGTTTTGCACCTGTATATAAGCGTACCGTAATGGCCGGCGATACTATTCACATTTATTGCAGGCTCTCCAAAGAGAAAAACGATACTCCTTTTGAGGCTGGTTTTGAAAGCATATTTCAGGAAAGAAAAAAAGAGGCAGATGAGTTTTATGCGGCCATATTACCCAAAGGTATCAATAGTGAAATGGCTAATATACAACGTCAGGCACTGGCCGGTTTATTGTGGAGTAAACAATATTACCGTTACGATGTGGAAAAGTGGCTCACCGTGTCCGACGGAATTACACCTATACAACCATCCAGAGCTACAGGGCGTAATCACGATTGGAAACATCTTAAAAATCAAGATGTAATTTCTATGCCCGATAAATGGGAGTACCCCTGGTATGCAGCTTGGGATCAGGCCTTTCAATGTATATCGATGGCAGTAGTAGATCCGGTGTTTGCTAAAAATCAATTGCAGCTTTTAATGCGCGAGTGGTTTATGAAGCCGGACGGGCAATTACCTTCCTACGAATGGAATTTTAGTGATGTAAATCCGCCTGTACAGGCCTGGGCAGCCATGGAGATTTACGAAATGGAAAAGAAGGCAACGGGTAAAGGAGATATAGAATTTCTCAAAAAAGTTTTTCATAAATTAATGATCAACTTTACTTGGTGGATTAACCGTAAGGATAGGGATGGCAGCAATATTTTTGAAGGGGGGTTTCTGGGTTTAGATAATATAGGCGTTTTTAACAGGAGTTATCACGATACGGGTAATATGCAGTTAGAACAAGCCGACGGTACCAGTTGGATGGGAACCTACGCTTTAAATATGATGGACATAGCATTGGAAATTGCTATGGTAGATGCCAGCTTTGAGGACGTGGCAACCAAATTTTTTGAACACTTTATTTTAATAGCCGAAGCGTTAAACGAACATGTGCTGTGGAATGAAGCAGACCAGTTTTTTTATGATGTGTTATGCCAGCGCGATGCAGCACCACAGCCATTAAAAATTCAATCAATAGTAGGGCTTACTTCTTTATATGCCGTTAGCTCCATTAAAAAAGAAGTATTTGATAAATTACCTGATTTTAAAAAACGGTTTAACTGGTATAAAAAATATCGTACAAAAAACAACAAATTTTGGCCAAAAGAAGAACGTGGTGATGGAGAAGAGTTGTTATTATCCCTTGTGCAGAGAGAAAGGTTGGAGGCTCTCCTGAAAAGGCTTTTAGACGAAAAAGAATTTTTATCGGATGGCGGTATCAGAGCTTTATCAAAATATCATGATGATCATCCCTATTCTGTTAATATTGACGGGCAGGTACATACCATTGAATATGACCCGGGAGATTCCACATCTGATATGTTTGGAGGCAACAGTAATTGGCGCGGGCCGGTTTGGGTACCCATCAATTATTTAATTATTCAAAGCATCAGAAAGTTCGGAAAATTTTATCATGATTCATTATTGGTACCTTACCCCACCGGTTCAAAAAACACAAAGAATCTTTTTAATATTGCCGCCGGTTTAAACAAAAGGGTAATTAGTCTTTTTCAAAGAGATAAAAAAGGCAACAGGCCTATTTACGCCGAGTATAACTGGTTTTACAAACTTCCCGAAAACGAAGATTTGATACTGTATTACGAATACTTTAATGGTGATTCCGGCAGGGGTTTAGGTGCCAGCCATCAAACCGGTTGGACATCCTTAGTGGCTAAAATGATTAGCGAGCTAGCTGAAAAGGAATAAGAAGCTTTGGCTTATTGAAGGAAATTATTTTTTGAAAGAGTCCATTCAAGGCATTTAAAATACAGACCTTCTTTTTTTAGACGTTTTCTCTGCATCCGGATCGTTAACCGGTAACGCCGGGTCAGGCTTTTGTTTAATCGCAATCGTGATGGTTTTTGCTAATTGGGGAGAATCCTTTAAGGTAGCAGTAATGGTAACTTTTTTAACAGTTGGATTATTGGGAAGCACTAAGTCGTTGCCGTCAAACTTACCGTAATCGGTTTTAAAAACCAGTTCTTTTGATGTTAACGGCTTCCAAGAGCCATTGCTCATTTTACCATCTACATTTATATAATTATGGGTGCCTTTTTTGAGGCTGTCTGTATATAAATTAAAATGGATACTTTCTACTGATTGAGCATTACTTATAAAACAACCAATAAACATCAACCCTGTCATTATAACTTTCATCATTTCAAATACTTTATCAAGTATTGGACGATAGGCTTTTGTAAAAGGTTTGTTACGGTTGTTTTGTTAACAATTTTTTCAGGATGCCTGTAGTTGCCTTTTATATAGCTGTATAGTATTTTCAAAGCCCAGATATAATGCATCGCAAATCAATGCATGGCCAATGCTTACTTCATTTAACCAGGGAATATTTTGTTTAAAATATTGCAGATTATTAAGGTCTAAATCGTGTCCGGCGTTCAGCCCCAAACCAACAGTTTTGGCTTTTTCGGCAGCTTTAATGTAAGTAGTAATAGCCTGTTCCTTATTTTTATGGTAAAGTTGGGCATAGCCTTCTGTATAAAGCTCAATTCTGTCAGTTCCGGTTTCGGCAGCACCTTCTACCATTTTTTCGTCAGGGTCAACAAAAATAGAAACCCTGATACCTGCATCTTTAAAAACTCTAATAATATTTTTAAGATAGTCTTTGTTTTGTACGGTGTTCCATCCGTGGTCTGATGTTAACTGCCCCAATGCATCGGGAACAAGGGTTACCTGATGGGGAGCTACCTCTAAAACTAAATCAACAAATTTTTGTTCGGTACAATTGCCTTCAATATTAAATTCGGTTGTAATAATATTTTTCAAATCCTTTACATCTTGATAGCGGATGTGCCTTTCATCAGGTCTTGGATGTACTGTAATGCCATCGGCACCAAATTTTTGAGCATCAACAGCCATTTGTATTAAGTTAGGGTTGTTGCCGCCACGGGAGTTTCTAAGGGTGGCAATTTTGTTTATGTTTACTGATAGCTTAGTCATAATTGTTAAAAATTAATACCATTTGAGGCCTGCTTTTACTGCCGAGTCTTTTTGGGCGGGAGTGAGATTGTATTGGTTGCCATACATGGCATCTTCCCAACCGCCATAATCCGTATTTGGCAGCATAATGAATTTATTACCAAACATGGCAGCATTATCATTTACATTTTTTTCACGTTCTACAATACTTTTTTTATCCCACAAGCTGCTAAAATCTGCCAGATTATCTCCAAGTAGCAAAACAATTTCGTACTGTTCGGCAATGGGTTTGCGGCGGCTTTCTTTGGAACTGGTGGTTTGTCTTACAATCAAATGTGTATCATCTGTAAAAGGATAATTAAATTTTTTAAGGTTGCGTAAGGTTGCAGTTCGCTCTACTTCATCTCTATTGGTGATATAAAAAACCTGTACTCCTTTTGAAGCTGCATAATTAAAAAATTCAACACTTCCCGGTATGGGTGTGGCGGCTTCTTTGGCTGTCCAGTTGTACCAGCTGCTTTTGTCATAAGTGCTGTCATTTAAAGAACGGTGAACTGTGTAAGGACTGTTGTTTAATACCGTTTCGTCAATATCGGTTATAATTGCCAGGGGCTTACCGGTGGTATTTGCGCCTAATGCGCCATCCAATTTAATTTTAGCAATATTGTAGGCCTGATGACATAGTGCGGTGTATTCTGCCGCCTTTTGGTGAAAAGCCGATGCCCAAAATTTACCACTCACAACAAGATTATTGTGTGCAATATGGGGAGCTGTGGATTTTATGCCTAAACCGGGTTTGCAGGAAACCTGCACTACAATAAGTACAAGCCAAAAACATTTACGCATACTTTATTTTTACAGATGTAAATAATGCTGTAAAGTACGTTAATTATTTTCATTCATACCCTCTTCCAATTCTGTAACCAGTTGCTCCTGACTATTAAGTATCCAGTCCGGCAGGTTTTGGTTAGATGTTAATTCCCAGTCTCCATTATCTTTATTTAGTCTGAAAAATACACGGTTTCCCCTGTCATCAGCCGTATCAACATCAAAAATATGCTTACCCGCTGTGTTGTTTTTTCGGTAATTAAACTCGCGCAGTCTTCCATTAATTTTTACCAAACGGGTAAAGTGAATCATTTTATTAAAAGAAATCATAATATACTTAATTGAATTGAATTATTTTTTAGTACTACAATAATCGGGCTACAAATTTGGATACATTAGGGGCTTAATAATTTTTCTATAAAATATAATATTGGCGATAATGCCATTAAACCATCTAAGATAAAGTAAAACAGGTAATCATTGGTTGTTTTTACAGCGGGATTAAATAAAAAATAAGTTAAAAAAGCCGGTAATAATAGTATTGTAGTTAGCCAAATGTCCTGAAAATGAATATATAACAATATGGTACTGATAATACACAAGAGCAGTGAAATTGTGAATATTTTTTTTAATTGTGGAGTATTTAGTATTGTTACCACGCTTTTAACGCCGGTAATTTTGTCATGTTCTTTATCTCTAATGTCAAATAAAATACAGATGGCGAAAATGAGCGTAAAACGGTTGATGCAAAATATCCAATGTTGCGTATGCCAATTACCTTCTTCAATAAGTAATGGCAGTATTGCAGTAACATAGGTCCACATGGCAGCGAGCAAAAAAGTTTTACCCCAAATATGTTTTTTTAAAGAATGGAAAAGAGGAAAGGGTAATTTGGGAGCTGTGTATAACAGGGTTAGAAATACTGCTGGAAGAATCCATACAAAAAACTTTTTTTCTGCAAAAAGAAAATAGGAACTCCCTAAGGTACTGAGAACAAAAAAAATAAAATGTACCCGTTTATTAGCAGATAGCCAGGGAGCCCTGCTGGAAAAAATTTCTGTAGCCGCATCCGTTAAATACCAGTGTACGCTGTAGCTGGCCAATGTTGAAAAAAAAACAAAGGCAGAAAAGTTTGTGGATATTTCCAGCTTAAATACAAACTGTGTAAAAGCCGACATGATAACAGCACAAAGCGCAATAAATAAATTACTAAAAATAACGAAATTGAAAACTTTAGTATATATGCGAGGTTTATTCAAAAAAAAGAATTTGTATCAAAAATAAGGATTGCATTTATTTGTTTAGATTTGAAATTATATGAGCATTGACAACGAGCTGATACAGACAATCTTCTCAACTAAGGATTTTGATTTTACGGATGCGGCTATTAAAACATTTCGGTTTCAATATGTTAATAATGAGCTATATAGGCGTTATACTAATGCTATTGGTGTAATACCGGCTAATGTAACTCAATTGCATCAGGTTCCGTTTTTGCCCATTAGGTTTTTTAAAACGCACCGGGTTACAAGTACTGAATTTGTTCCGCAGGCAATATTTGAAAGCAGCGGTACAACCAGTACTATCAATAGTCTGCACCATGTAAAAAATCTGTCAGTGTATGAAACCGCTTTTTTAACCGGCTTTAAAAAGTTTTATGGCGATGTGAAGGACTGGTGTATAATAGGGCTGTTGCCCTCCTATCTTGAAAGGGAAAATTCGTCATTGGTTTATATGATGAACCGGCTTATACAAGAGAGCCATCACAGCCAAAGCGGTTTTTATTTGAATGAATTTGATAAATTAGCATTGCTTTTAAAGCAGTTAGAGCAGCAACAACAAAAAACAATGCTTTTGGGTGTAACCTTTGCCCTGCTTGATTTTGCCAATTTGTACCCGATGCCTCTATGCCATACAACCATTGTAGAAACCGGCGGTATGAAGGGGCGGAAAAAGGAAATGATTAGGCAGGAAATGCATGATATTTTAAAAAAAGCATTTCATGTAAATGCAATCCACTCAGAGTATGGAATGACGGAATTACTATCGCAGGCATACTCTAAAGGTGACGGTTTTTTTGAAACAACTCCGCAGATGAAAATCCTTATTAGAGATAATGAAGACCCTTTAACTATATATATGCCGTACAATGCAGGAGCAAAGGGTTTAATTAATGTAATTGATTTGGCAAATATTTACTCTTGTAGTTTTATTGCAACGGATGATTTGGGCTGGACAGATGGTGCCGGGAGATTTGGCGTTACCGGAAGACGAGACAATAGCGACCTGCGCGGGTGTAGCCTGCTAAGTGCTAACCTGCAATAAGTCTCAAATGTATTAGTTTGTTTTACTTCCTAACTTCCCCGATAGTTGTAACTGTCAATTGCTGGTACCTATGGTGTTTTTTTGACAATTTCATAGGGTTGTTTTTATCAAACACTTTTGATGCGCTATTGGCAAAAGTAAAAAAAACAATCGCCAGTACAAATAAGACAAAAACAATTACATTGTTATTAAGTCTGTTTCTCATTATTCGGTGCAAATATAGGTTATACAAAGCATATTTAGCAGCTATATAAGAATTTACTATCTTTACTGTTCACAAAGTTATATATTAAAAATAATGCCCCTATGCAATGTTTAATAGTTGATGATAATAAGGTGGCCAGAGTTTTGTTACGGCAATTATTAGAAAAAACCGGGTATGTTACTATTGTAGGAGAGTGCGAAGACGGGGTTTCTGCCAATTCTTTTCTGCAAAGCAAATCCGTTGATTTATTATTTTTAGATATTGAAATGCCCGGCATGAGTGGTTTGGAGCTTTTAAGAATGCTTAATGATAAGCCTTTAACCGTTTTAACTACCGCCAAGCAGGGATATGCCGTTGAAGCCTTTGAACTAAATGTTGTTGATTATTTGGTAAAACCCTTTTCCCTTTCAAGAGTTATGCTTGCTGTGGAAAGAGCCAAAGAATTGCTGTCTCACAAGCATACACACCTCAACAAAGACAACACAAGTAGCGATATCCTATTTATTAAAGACAATAAATCTATAAAAAAAATAGATATTAATGATGTGCTGTTTATGGAAGCGAAAGGGGATTATGTAAGGATAAATGTTCCGGGCAACAATTATGTAATACACGGGAGCCTGAAAACCGTTGAAGATAAATTTCCGCATAATAAATTTTTACGTGTGCATCGTAGTTATATTGTGGCACTTAATAAAATTGATTATATTGAGGATAGGGTACTGTATATACACGACCATGCAATACCTATTTCTGAATCTTATAAGGATATACTACTTCAAAATCTAAACTTATTATAAACTACGTAATTGAATGAAGAAGAGCCTGTCATTTTACTCCATGGTTTTTTTAACTCTGGCTTTAATGGGTTTAATCATTATTACACAGTTGTTTACCAATACCTCCACTAAGGCTTTAAACAAAGGCAATATACAAACGGTTGAAACCTTTAAGATTAACAATCGTATGCAAACGCTGGTTAATATCAGTTTCGATCTTCAATCAAAATTATACGACCCCGTTATACTTACCGATTCCGTCAGGAGAAAACAAATTACCGATTCTATTACTATTTTGGGATATAACACTTCGGTATTGCATAATGCTATCACCAAATTAGGCTATAAAAGTTATGCCAATAAAATAGATTCTTTTGTAAAATTACAAGTAAACGATGCCTTATTTGTTGTAGTTGCAGCTCAAACCGGCAATATAGAAAAGCGAGATTCCTTAGCCAGGATATTATACAAGTCCCAATTAGGGGATAAGGTATATTCCAGTTGTTTGGAGGTACAAAAACTACTTGAAAAACACTTGGACTTAAACCTCAAAAAAAACACGGCTCAGGCAGGGGCACTTACCACTTACAATCGTATTCTGGCAATAATTGCTATTGTGGCCATACTAATTTTGGCAACTATCATCATCATCCGGCAATCAGACCAATTAAAATTTATTGAGCATTTAAAAGCGGCCGAAATAGCCGCCCTTAAAAGTAAAAATGCAAAAGATGAGTTTGTGGCCAACATGAGCCACGAACTTAGAACTCCTTTAAACGCCTTAATTGGATTTAGCAATTTGCTTAACCAAACCCCGCTCGATAAAAAACAAAAAGAGTATGTAGATGTAATACGCACGGGCGGTTATAACCTGTTAAATATTGTAAATGATGTATTGGATCTTTCTAAAATAGAAGCCGGTAAACTTAAAATAGTAAACAAGCCGTTTAATATAGCCAATGTATTACAAAACATAGAGCGTATGTTTTCTGCCACAATTGTAGAAAAAAACTTAACCTACGAGTGGCATATTGATGAAAAAATACCCATGGATTTAAAAGGTGATGCAGAAAGGCTTCGGCAAATTCTTATTAACCTTATCGGCAATGCTATAAAATTTACATCGGAAGGAAGTATTCAGTTAAACATTGGTATTGTATGGATAGATGAAGATAGTGGTATGTATAAATTGGGTTTTACGATTAAGGATACCGGAAGTGGCATTCCCAAAGAAAAAGTACACACTATTTTTGAGAGGTTTGAGCAATTGGAACATGCCACCACCCGTCAACATGGCGGCACAGGATTAGGACTCACCATCGTTAAAAATCTGGTAGAAAAAATGGGCGGCTCCATCTCTGTTTACAGCGAAGAAGGCGTAGGCTCAGAATTTAGTTTTACCTGCATTTTTGAAAAAGCAGGATCCTCACAGTTTCCCGGTGAAGATCAGGAAGAAAGCAAACATCCCTCTCTGAACAATGTAAGCGTATTAGCCGCCGAAGACAATAAAGCCAACCAAACTCTTTTAAAACATTTGTTATCAAAACATAATATCAAATTAACCATTGTAGATAATGGCCATTTAGCTATAGAATCCCTTAATACAGCGCAATACAATTTGATTTTTATGGATTTGCAAATGCCTGTAATGGATGGCTACACCGCCATAAACATCATAAAATCTAAAATCGACAATTTAGTTCCCATTATCGCCATGACGGCTTATGTATCTGAAGATGAAATAAAAAAATGTTTTGATGCCGGCTTTGACGATTATTTACCCAAGCCGATAGAGGAAAAAGTTTTATTAGACATTATTTCTAAACATACCCATACCCCAACAAAAAAAACTGCCAATATTATTGGCAAGGATCTTGATTATTTAAAAGAACTAATTGGAGATGACCCACAGGCAATCAATGAAATTATAGAGGAAATGCGGGAACAATGGGGCGTTGACAAAACAGAATTAGAAAATGCTATTATTGAAAACAATATTTTTGAAATAAAACGTATCTTGCATAGGATAAAGTCCACATTCTCTCCTTTAGGCCCCATGCATAAAATATACAAAGATGTTTCAGAATATAGTAGCCTATTATTAGATAATGGTATATCTGAAATAGATAAAGAAAAATACGAACAACTTATACAATCAATCGAGGAATTTACCGACACTTTAAGTACGGTATAAGAAAATGAAAACAAACCTTTAATTACTATATTTTTGCATACATCCTAAAAACGGATATTTTTGAATCACATAACTTAGTGTAAATGCCTACAATGAAACGATATATTGACCAAAACAGAAAGAACATTCTGGTTACAGATCGTACCATTGATAAAGCTACAAGAACAGTTTTAATCATACTTTGGGCGGGTGCACTTGTTTTAATTGCCATAATGGTTTATCGATGGCAAAAAACCAATGAATCCGCAACTTCGGCCGATTTAAAAATATCTAAAGAATTATATGTTGACGATATGTTACTCAACTCCGGCGATTTAGAGCTAAATAATACCTCATCGTTAATTAATATTACATTAAATGCTGTTAACGAAAAGCCTTTCAATATTACACAGGAGCAATCTAAAACAAATACAGATTTAGTTTACAAAAAAATACTAACGCAAAAAATAAAAAAAGCAAATACCCAATACAAAAATGGTTTCACTATAAAACCGTTACCTCAATAATCTAATATGAAATTCATTTTTTTATTATTTATATTACCAATAGTATTGTTAATTTCTTGTGGCACACAACAACGGTTATCTCAAGTTCAACAAATTGTAGATGTTGCCCAAAAAGATGTAGCATCATCTAAAGCACAGTTAGATTCTGTAACCCAAAAAGTACAAATTAAGCTGAGCTCCGGAGAAATGGACGACTCGGTTAAAAGAGACTTTAATAATGCGCTAACAAAATTAAACGACAGGTTAAAGGACATTGAAAATAAAGTAGTTGCTTTGGAAGGGTTTTTAAAATCTAAAAGTAATTTTAATAATAGAAATTATGAAACTAATATAAAAGGCGTTGCAGCAGCTGTCGATTCTTTTAATATACTAAAACATGAGAGGGAAAAAGTATATTCTCTCATCACGGCTGCAATTAATATTAAAGCGTTTAACCTATACGATATGGCTGCTTTTTTTGAGCCAGGCGTATATAATATACCTGCAACTGCAGTACCGCTTATTTATAAATATTTTAATCCCGCAATTGACTCTATTGCCGTTTTTGCTAATCAATATGATAGCATTCCTTTGTTAACCAGATTGGTTTTTGTTGGCTACGCCGATGAATCGCCCATAGCAGCAGGCGGAGAACTATATAACAATTTAGCCAGATTTTCTACACAGCCTATGCCAACAAGTGATGAATTGAATAGGGTGTTGTCTATGTTAAGAGCTAATGAAATGTTGCGTAATATGAAAATGGTTCTCAGGGAAAGTGCCGGCAAGTTTACAGATTATTCTACTATAAAATTCAATTATACCGGATATGGACGTGGTATAGCATATCCCAACCCCAAAATAACAGATTACAAAAAAGATGATGAACGAAGAAGAATCGTAATGTTTTACTGGTCTGTACTACCTAATTTATAATAACCAAATTTAACTCATCGATAATATTGGCATATTCATCGAAAAAACAAGGGCATTCGTCGAATTTTTTATAAACAAAATTATTTTCAGTTTACTTTTACGTCAGTTTAGAGGGCTTAAAAGTAGGCGACGGTATCTTTCTAGATTAGACGTGTGACCTACTTTCTTTTTTTCTTCATTTACTAAACTTTTGGTACCTGTTTTCTTTCAGTACTTTTCAAAATTCTCATATAACCAGAATAGCATTCTACAAGTTTAAAGTGTAATTTTGCACAATGTTTGTATTAAAGAAATCGCTTGGGCAACATTTTTTAAAAGATGAAAATATTTGCAAAAAAATTGTGGCCGCCATACAACAAGAGCAGTTTACGCAACTATTAGAAGTAGGTCCTGGCGGCGGTGCACTTACAAAATACTTGTTAACCATTCCTAATATTGATTATAAAACAGTAGAATTAGATGATGAAAAGGCGCAATACTTAATAAAACAGTATCCGGCTTTGGAGGCAAAAATGATTCAAAACGATTTTTTGAAAATACCTCCTCCTTTTGAGGGAGAATTTATGGTAGCCGGAAATTTTCCTTATAATATTTCAACCCAAATTTTATTTAAAATACTTGACTGGAAAAAACAGGTGCCTGTTATGGTGGGTATGTTTCAAAAAGAAGTAGCGCAGCGTGCTGCTGCTCCTTCGGGTAACAAAACCTATGGCGTATTAAGCGTATTAATACAGGCTTTTTACAAGGTTGACTATCTTTTTGATGTAAGTGAGAATAGTTTTGAACCGCCGCCAAAAGTAAAAAGCGGTGTAATAAAAATGCACCGCCGTACTGATGTACCCGAAATGAAAAGTGATAAACAATTTACCAGTTTGGTAAAAATGGCTTTTAACCAAAGACGTAAAACATTACGCAATGCTGTAAAACCTTTGTTTAGCGAAGCCGTATTAACAGAAAAAATATTTGACCAACGTGCAGAACAGTTGACTGTAAATGATTTTGCCGGACTTACTTTTAAAATGAACGGATAAACGTATAATTAACAAACAAAAAATAACCCGCATTCATAAGGGTCATACAAAACATGAATAAAGCAATTATCACCGGCAACTCACACCCCTATTTGCAGGAAGCACTTGCCAAAAACAACTATGAGGTATTTTATGCACCGGAAATTAGTTATGAAGAACTCATGGCGCAGGCCAATGATATTACAGGTCTTATACTCACCACCCGCATAAAAGTAGATAAGGCTCTAATTGATGCTGCTCCTAACTTACAATGGATTGGCCGTTTAGGCAGCGGCATGGAACTGGTTGATGTTCCTTATGCCGAAAGCAAAGGAATTAAATGTGTAAGTAGCCCCGAGGGAAACCGTAATGCAGTAGCAGAGCATAGTTTGGGTATGTTATTGGCTTTGTTAAACAGAATTGTGGTCTCCAGCCAGGAAGTAAAACAATTTGTATGGAAGCGCAATGCCAACCGGGGACATGAATTAACAGGCAAAACAGTAGGTATTATTGGCTTTGGTAATACCGGCAGCACTTTTGCACGGTTACTGCAACCTTTTAATGTAACTGTTTTGGCATACGATAAATATAAAACAGATTTTGCCAAAGACTTTGTAAAAGAAGCCTCCTTAGAGCAGGTTTGTAAATACAGCGATGTGATTAGCTTTAACGTACCACTTACGCCTATTACCAATCAAATGCTAAACAGCACACTAATTGAGCAAATGGAACAAAGCCCCATCATTATCAACGCATCAAGAGGTAAGGTTATTAATACAGCCCATATAATAGAAGGCCTGAAACAGAACAAACTCTCCGGAGCTTGCTTAGATGTGCTGGAAAACGAAAAATTAGACACATTTACAGACGAACAAAAAGCGCAATTACAATGGCTTAGTAATCAGGAGAATGTGATAGTTACGCCACATATTGCCGGGTACAGCCATGAGGCATTTTTAAAGATGGTTACCGTTACATTGGAGAAGTTGGGCTTACAGTAAAGCAATTAGAGAGCTGCTATCAGCCCTTATTTTTCCCATTTTTTATTTCAAACGGTTTGTTTTATATTTGTACATATACATAGTGCAACGCTTTGGTACAACTGAAGCGTTGCAATTTTTTTCTGTCATGTATAAAGATATAAGTTATGAGCAACATTCAATATGTAACAAAAAATACGTTGAAGCAAATGAAAGAGGAGCTTCAACGAATGAAAGGGGTTGACAGGCCAGCCGCTAGCAGAGCTATTGCAGAAGCACGGGAAAAAGGTGATTTAAAAGAAAATGCCGAGTACGATGCTGCTAAAGAAGCGCAGGGTATATTGGAAGCTAAAATTGCGGCCTTAGAGGGCGTGATGGCTAATGTACGTGTTTTGGATGAATCTTCGATTGACACGAGCAAAGTTTCTATTTTAACAAAAGTAACACTCACCAATCTTAAAAACAAAAAGCAGGTTACATACCAAATTGTAGGAGAGCAGGAGGCTGATTTAAAAGCAGGGAAAATATCCGTTACTTCTCCTATTGGTAAAGGTGTTTTGGGTAAAGCACCGGGAGAGGTTGCACAGGTTAAAGCTCCCGCAGGTATTCTTGAATTCAGGATTGATGAAATTACCATTTAACAAGGCACTTTAATAAATGTTCCGAACCGGGTTTACCCGGTTTTTTTTATTTTTAAGTTCATATATAATATAAAAAAAGCAACACATGACTATTTTTTCAAAAATTATTGCAGGAGAAATTCCTTCTTATAAAATAGCAGAGAACGATTTATGCTATGCATTTTTAGATATTATGCCTTTACGTAAAGGGCATACCTTGGTAATTCCTAAAATTGAAGTTGACAATCTTTTTGACCTGCCGGATAACTACCTTACCGAGATGCTGATATTTGCCAAACCCATTGCAAAAGCTATAGAAAAGTCTTTTGATTGTAACCGTTGCGGTATTAGTGTTATTGGTATTGAAGTACCCCATGCGCATATACACCTTATCCCTATAAATGATGCGAATGATTTAAATTTTGTTCAGGAAAAATTAAAGTTTGCTGATGAAGAAATGAAAGCAGTGCAAGCAAAAATTATTAGTAATTTGTGAGGAATCGTTGATGGTTCATGGTCGATAGTTGACGATGATAGTAGTTGCAGAAACCTGACTCAATCTGCGACTTTCAATTTTTAATTTGGCATAAAATATTTTTCACACACGAACACCGGTAATGCGAAAGGCACCCACAACCTTCATCACTTCAACCCCAAAATCCAATTAGCCATTGTATCCAATACTTTGGGATCAAAGGTTTGCTCTATAGTACCATACTCTCCTACCGAACCCGTTTTCGCCTGTTGAAAAAGGTGGTTGGCTCCCGGCACTTCAATAATTGTAAATTTCTTATTTTTTGCTTTTTGCAGCAAGGTTCTCCAGCCTGCTAAATTTTCTTTGGGTGTTACCTGCACATCAAGGCTTCCGTTTAAAGCCAGTACCGGTATTTTTAATTTTTGAATATACACAGCCGGGTCAAATTGCAAGAAATACGTAAACCAATTGCTGGAATATGTTTTAACGCTGGCATCCACCGTAGCACCCATTTGCTTTGCCATAGTACTATCCTTAATCCCTGCAAGTATGGTGGCTCGCAATTCTGCTTTTAATACATCTCCTTTGTATTGGTTAATAGCATCAATAATTTTTCCTGTTTGTTCTACGGCTTCAACAGCATCTTCTTCAGTACCTCCGGAAGATTTTACAACTGCGCCAATTTGAAGTTTATACAAACTATCAATCTTAATACCGGGCCCTGCCAAGGATATTAAAAACTTTACGTGTTTATTGTGGGCTGCTACAATAGGTGCAATCATACCGCCTTCGCTATGCCCCAGTAAGCCAATTTTCTTGTATCCCAATTTTCTCAAATAATTTACTGCCGCTTCAATATCTGTTGTAAAGTCGGCAGAGGAAGGGTCTTTTTTTCCGGCTGATGATTCGCCAACACCACGATCGTCCAACCTCAACACACCTATTCCTTTTTTAGCAAAATAATCTGCAATCACCCAAAAGGGTTTATGCTCAAATAGCGTTTCGTCCCTATCTTGTGCACCGCTGCCGGTGATCATTACAATTACAGGAAAATTAGTTTTATCCATAGGCGTAGTTAATGTGCCCGCCAATGTATTTTGCTGCAAGGGATTTATAAAAGAAACCTCCGCTATATTATAATTAAATGGCGGTTTAGGTGTTTGAGGCCTTAATAAGGGTTTTGATTCACCCTTTTTAAAAGTTAAAGGCATATCCCTTCCCATTTGTGTAAAAGTACCGATAATGCTATCTGCTACAAATTTACCTTTGTACGATGCGTTAATTTGTTTGATATTAAACGTAAGTACGCTATCTACAAAATTCGTTTCATCTACATTTATACCATTAGCTCCCTGTGCCGGACTATCCAACGTGGAGCTTAAAGCATTCCCACTATGTTGAATATGCAATACCAACGGCAGCTTTACAGTACCTGCATTCAGTATGCCATGCCAGTTACCTGTAATGGGCTGTGCATGCACCATTGATGGATTGATGGAAAAATACAAACCCAGTAATATTATAAATATCTTCATAGTAAAGTTTAAGAATTTCTATAACAGCAAAATTACAAATATAAAAAACAACCTCCTGTAACACAGTAATTACAGGAGGCTCAGACAAAAAGTGAATTTAAAATTATTCGACAAGCAATGAAAAAGGTCGGCAATAAAGATAAGACTATTTTTTATAAAACTAACAATTGTTAGCAAATTTCTATAAAATTATTTTCAGCCCGTCGTATGCTAATTGCCGTTTAGCCGGTAATTGGTCATTAACAGTGTAATGTAGTCCCAATTGATGCGAAATATGGGTAAAATAAGCCACAGGAATATCCAATTCATCAGCAATAGCAACCGCTTCCGGCAATGTAAAATGAGAAATATGCTTTTGATGCCGTAAAGCATTTAAAACCAACACATCGCTTCCCTTTATTTTTTCTTGCGAAGATGGTTCAATGCGGTTAGCGTCTGTAATATAAGTGAAGTTCTCAAACCGGTATCCCATCACCGGCATTTGAAAATGCCATACGGGTATAGAAATTACTTTTACATCACCCACAACAAAAGGTTCTTTATTAATTACATTTAGCTGTATGGATGGTATTCCGGGGTATTTATCCTCTGCAAATGCATAATTAAATTCCTCAGTAATTCTTTTCAAAGTAAACGCTGTTCCATACACCTGCATAGGCTTCTTCTGAAAATAATTATATGCCCGCACATCATCCAGTCCGGCTATATGATCTTTATGAGAATGGGTAAAAATAATAGCGTCTAACTTTTTTACATTGTGTAGCAGCATTTGTTGTCTGAAGTCAGGTCCCGCATCTACAACAATTGTTGTATTGTCCGACTCTATCAAAATACTTGAGCGCAAGCGTTTATCCTTTGGGTTGGTTGATGTACATACCTCGCAACCGCAACCAATCATTGGCACGCCACTACTGGTACCTGTACCTAAGAATGTAATTTGTAAATTATGGGGAGGCAAATGTAAAAACGTATTAAAAACAAAAAATGAAATCCTGTTAGGAGCCTTCCTCGTCATTTTGAGGAACATTACTCAGCACTTCTTCCAATAATTTCTTCAATGGTTCATCTAATTGATCTTCCAAAATATCCAATTGGGGTATTAATTCCATTAAGGTATTAACGCGGCCTTCTAATTGAAGAAATTTATTAAGAACCACCACTTTTTTATTCTCCAAAATGCAGTATCCGCTCTGAAAGGTGCCTCTTTCGTACCGCAATATATAGCCGCTCTGCTCCGGAATGGCCTGTAACTTATCTAACGTGCTCTGATTGTACTTAATCATCTTATCTGCAAAGATACAGGTTTAGCACCGCCTCCTTTTAAAGGTGTTAATATTGTGGGGAATTATTTGCAGCAAATAACTTTATCTATTTTAACTTGCCATACATTCATAAAGCGATTATTTTTACAGATTTTTGCCTTATAATTGTTCCAATATGGCTATAGCCCGAAAAATAATCAACGACCCGGTTTATGGGTTCATTACAATAGACCATCCGCTTTTGCTGGATATTATTTCACATCCTTATTATCAGCGGTTGCGTAATATCCATCAAATGGCTTTTGCCCATTTAGTATATCCGGGAGCCGTTCATAGCCGTTTGCACCACTCGTTAGGAGCTTACCACCTGATGTGTACCGCCCTGCAGGAGTTACAATCAAAAGGGGTTAACATTACAGAGGAAGATATACTGGGTGCCAAGATTGCCATTTTATTGCACGATATTGGTCATGGTCCTTTTTCTCACGCTTTGGAACATGCATTAATAAAGGAGGTACATCACGAAGACATTTCTTTGTTATTGATGAAACAATTAAATGAACAATTTGACGGTCGGCTGCAAACAGCCATCAATATTTTTACTGGCCTACACCCTAAAAAATTTTTACACCAATTGGTTTCAGGTCAGTTAGATGTGGACAGGATGGACTACCTCACGCGCGATAGTTTTTTTACCGGTGTAGCAGAAGGCGTAATTGGTTACGACCGCATCATAAAAATGCTGATGGTAAAAGACGGTAATTTGGTAGTAGAAGAAAAAGCTATTTACTCTATTGAAAAATTTTTACTCAGCCGTAGGCTTATGTACTGGCAAGTGTATTTACACAAAACCGTAGTGGCCGCAGAAAAAATGCTCATCATGTTATTGCTGCGTGTCAGGCATCTTATTGCCAATGGCATAGCAGTTAAAGCCGCCACGCCGGCCTTAGACATTTTTATTCAAAACGATATTGCTGCAGCACAAATTGAATCACTATTACCCGAATTTTGTAATCTGGATGATTATGATGTTGTAGCATCCATTAAAAACTGGAGCCGGCATAATGATGTCATTTTATCCACACTTGCAAAAGGACTTGTAGAACGTAATATCATGCGCATACGGCTACAATCGCAACCTTTTGACCCGGCTTATTTACAAACAAAAAGAAACGAGATAGCGCAACAACTAAACATTAGCATAGAAGACGCTGCCTATTTTGTATTTTGGGGAGAAGCCAGTAATACTTTATACAATCCGGGTGATGAAAATATTGAAATATTATATAAAGATGAGAGCCTTAAGGATATTTCACAAGTTGATAACGCTTTAATAGCTCCACAATTAACGATGCGGGTTAAAAAATACTACATTTGTACTTTAAGGGTTTAAAATATATAGCACAACAACAGCGTAATAAAAAAACAACATCCCTGTAAAATAAAGATTAGCCATAGAATAAAAATGAAATTTCAATTGGTAATTACAAATGTTTAATATTTGCTCACCTATTATTATAAAAAGCACTGCTTATAGTAAGTAAATTAAAAAAAATGGTTTTCACAGCATCACAAATAGCACTTTTAATAAATGGCCATGTTGAAGGCGAAGCGAATGCCCAAGTAACATCTTTTGGAAAAATTGAGGAGGCCGGTAACGGACAGTTAAGTTTTTTAGCCAATCCCAAGTACGAAGATTTTTTATATAAAACAAAGGCCAGTATAATTATTATAAACGATTTGTTAGAGCTAAAACAACCTGTAAATGCCACTTTAATACGGGTAAAAGATGCCTATTCGGCATTTGCCACACTCTTAACAAAATATCAGGAAATTAAAAAACAACAATTGAGTGGCATACAAAATCCCAGCTATATTTCTCCTACTGCAACATATGGTGAAAATGTTTTTATAGGCACTTTTGCTTACTTGTCAGAAAATGTAAAAATCGGCAACAACACCAAAATTTACCCCGGTGCTTTTTTAGGTGAAAATGTAATTATAGGGGATAATACCATTGTTAATGCTGGTGTAAAAATCATGGAGGATTGCGTTATTGGCAGCCATGTAACCATACATGCCGGTACTGTTATTGGCAGCGACGGTTTTGGCTTTGCCCCTCAGGCCGACGGTAGTTTTGTAAAAGTGCCGCAAATTGGCAATGTAGTAGTAGAAGATTATGTAGAAATTGGGGCCAACAGCACCATTGACAGAGCCACTATTGGTTCTACCATTATTAAAAAAGGAGCCAAGCTTGATAACCTTATTCAAATTGCCCACAATGTAGAAATTGGCAACAACTCGGTTGTTGCTGCACAGGCAGGCGTAAGTGGCAGTACTAAAGTAGGCAATAATGTAATGATTGGCGGACAGGCGGGCATAGTTGGTCATTTACAAATTGGCAACGGCGCAAAAATTAATGCTCAGAGTGGTGTAAGTAAAAATATTGAACCTGGTAAAGCCGTAACCGGTTCGCCGGCATATGATTATACGTCAGCCCTTCGTAGCCAGGCTCTCAGCCGTAAACTTCCCGAACTGGAAAAAAAGATTAAGGAACTGGAAACTACCATTCAACAGTTAAAAAATTCTGCCGGATAATTTATCTTCCCAACCTTTGCTGTACGTTTTTGCCCTTTGAAGTACATTAATCAGCAAAATTCAAATATATTTGCCCCATTCAAAAAAATGACATACAACGACGTATATGGACAATAACTTCAACCCAGACAAACAACATACGCTTAAAGATGCCACAAGTATTAGCGGCACTGGTTTACATACGGGCATTTTAGCCGACCTTACTTTAAAACCTGCCAATGCTGGATTTGGATTTCAGTTTCAAAGGGTTGATTTACCTAATAAACCAATTATTAAGGCTGATTGCGATTTGGTAACCGATACCAGCCGTGGCACTACAATTGAGGCCGATGGTGCTAAAGTAAGCACAGTAGAACATGTATTGGCAGCCTTAGTTGGTAAAGGCGTTGATAACTGCCTGATAGAAATAAACGGACCGGAAGTTCCTATTATTGACGGAAGCTCTACCCCTTTTATTGAAGCAATTGAAGATGTAGGCGTTGTAGAACAGGATGCTGCCAAACAATGGTATTCTATTGATGAAAACCTATACCTTACCAACGAAGAAAAAAGGGTAGAAATGGTAATAATGCCGGCCAGAGAATACCAAATTACAACACTAATTGATTTTAACTCTCCGGTATTGGGCACACAACATGCCGAGTTAAAAACCATCAAAAATTTTAAAGAAAAAATAGCCCCCTGCCGCACTTTTTGCTTTTTACACGAATTAGAAATGTTATTGGATCATAACCTAATAAAAGGTGGCGACGTAAATAATGCTATTGTTGTAGTTGACAGGCCTATTGATGATGAAGAGCTGAACAGACTTAAAAAAGTATTTAATAAAGATAATATTGAAGTAAAAAGCGAAGGCTACCTGAATAATTTGGAACTAAGGTTTCCTAACGAGCCCGCGCGCCATAAATTATTAGATATAGTAGGCGATTTGGCATTGATCGGCTATCCCGTAAAAGGCCGGGTAATTGCCAACAGACCCGGACACAGCACCAATGTAGAATTTGCCAAAATCATCAAAAAGCACATTAAAGCTAATAAACACCTGCAGGACGTTCCTAATTACGACCCCTCTGTAGCTCCTGTTTACGGACAAGAGTATATTGAAAAAGTACTACCCCACAGGTTTCCTTTTTTGCTGGTAGATAAGGTTATAGAACTTACTGACAAGAAAATTGTAGGTATTAAAAATGTTACTTTTAACGAGTGGTTTTTTCAGGGGCATTTCCCCAACAACCCAATTATGCCCGGTGTATTGCAAATAGAAGCACTGGCACAATGTGGCGGTATTTTGGCCATCAATCTGGCAGGAGAAGGACAATACGACACTTACTTCTTAAAAATTGATAACTGCAAGTTTAAGCAAATGGTAAAGCCGGGCGATACCATGATTTTGAAAATGGAGCTAACCTCTCCTATTCGTCGCGGTATATGCGAAATGCGCGGAACAGTATATGTGGGTAATAAAGTAGCCACCGAGGCAGATTTGGTAGCGCAGATAGTTAAGAGATAATCTTAACAAGCAGTATATAACGGAATTGTACAAACTCTTTTTTACATAAGGACTTATTTCTTTTGATAACTTTTATTAAAAAAGAAATACACCGTCATCATTTCTGTAAAAAGTCGCATTTATAAGCATCCGGCTATCCTGTTTTGATTAGCAAATGAATTAGTTAATAATTCAATCGTTTTTGCCATTATAAAACCATTACATTTGCTACATTTACTACTTTAGCGTTCATAGTTATTTTAGATAAGATTTAGTATGGGAAAAATTATTGGAGTTGCCAATCAAAAAGGAGGCGTTGGAAAAACCACTACCGCCATTAATCTTGCAGCCAGTTTTGCTGTGCTGGAATATAAAACCCTGCTTGTTGATGCCGACCCGCAGGCTAACAGCACCACCGGTGTTGGATTTGATTTGCACAATATTACGCATAGCCTGTACGACTGTATGGCCAACCAGGCAAGAGCTAAGGAAGTTACTTTAAAAACAGAAATACCCAACCTTTCTTTAATCCCCTCGCATATTGACTTAGTTGGTGCCGAAATTGAAATGATTAATTATCCCAACAGGGAAATGGTACTAAAAGATATTTTGAAAGAGGTGCAGGATGATTACGACTTTATTATCATAGACTGTTCGCCCTCCTTGGGTTTAATTACCGTAAATGCGCTCACTGCTGCCGATTCGGTAGTAGTACCAGTGCAATGTGAGTTCTTTGCCTTAGAAGGGCTTGGTAAATTACTCAACACCATTAAAATAGTACAAAGCAGGCTGAACCAGCATTTAGTTATCGAAGGTATTTTAATGACGATGTACGACAGCCGTTTAAGATTATGCAATCAGGTGGTAAGTGAGGTACGCAGGCATTTTGAAGACAAAGTTTTTGATACAATCATACATAGAAATTCAAAACTGAGCGAGGCACCCAGTTTTGGCAAACCGGTAGTATTGTACGATGCCAACAGTAAGGGAGCACTTAATTACCTTAATTTGGCAAAAGAAATTTTACAAAAAAATGATATGACAAAAATTCCTAACAAAGAAAAAATACTAGAGTAATTCGCCTCAATATGCAAAAAAATGAGTACAAGTAAACAAAATAAAGATGCCTTAGGCAAAGGGATTCGTTCTCTGTTGGGAAGTATAGACTCTGAGTTAAAAAGCGGCACTGGTGAGTTAAAAAAAACAGTAGTTGAAAATGTAACCGGCACATCCCGCATTGCGCTAACAGATATTGAAACCAACCCCAGACAGCCGCGTACCGATTTTGACGAACAGGCCTTACAGGAATTATCGAATTCAATAAAAATGCACGATATTATTCAGCCCATTACGGTATCGCGCATGGCCAACGGAAAATACCGCCTTATTTCGGGCGAACGTCGCTTTAGAGCCAGCAAAATGGCCGGGTTAAAAGATATTCCCGCTTACATCCGGCAGGCCAATGATGTAGAGCTTTTAGAACTGGCCTTATTGGAAAACCTGCAGCGCGAAGACCTGAACGCAATGGAAGTAGCACTTAGCTACAAACGTATGATGGATGAACTGGATTACACGCAGGATAATGTGGCAGAAAGAATGGGCAAGGATAGAAGCACCATTTCCAATTTCATCAGATTACTTAAGCTGCCGCCGGATATTCAGCTGGCCGTAAGAAACGGAGAACTTTCAATGGGACATGCCAGAGCACTTATTAATATTGATACCGTTGACAAACAACTGTTCATTTATAAAGAAATTAAGAGCCGAAGCCTATCCGTAAGGCAAACAGAAGCATTGGTACGCAATTTATACAAACAAAGTGGCAGTAAAAAAACTACAAAAACGGGAGGATTGGCCCCGGCATTTCGGCGTATTGAAGACAAGTTGGCTTCTACTTTTGATACCAGAGTAAAACTAAAACACAGCTCTAATGGAAGCGGACAAATTACTTTTGATTATTACTCCGTAGAAGAACTTAACAAACTATTGAGCAATTTTAACTTATCGGTAGATTAATATCTGTCATATTTGCAATATGAAACTGTTCAACAATATTTGCTGTTTCTCTTTTTTATTATTAGTGTTTATACACGCTGCGAATGCGCAGGTTGCCGATTCTGCAAATACATTAAAAATTACTGCCGATACTCTTATAAAACCAGTAGAAACAAATCTCTCCATTAAAAAAACCGACGGTATTACAATAAAAGACCCACACGCCAAAACACCCGGAAAAGCAGCACTGCGTTCTGCCATATTACCCGGTTGGGGGCAGGTTTATAACAAAAAAATATGGAAAGTACCCATTGTGTATGGTGTATTAGGTGTAACCGGGTGGTATTTTTTTGATAACCTTAGCTGGTATAAACAATTAAGACAGGGCTATAAAGTAGCATTTAATATTGCCCAAAATGGTGATAGTACCGGATATAATAATATTACAGACTACCAAATTAAAAATGCGGTAAATAATGGCTTACTCAATCAATTAAAAGCCGAACGCGATAATTACCGTCGTAATGTTGACTACTCAGCTGTATATTTTGTTATTGCATGGGCTTTAAACGTAATTGACGCTACTGTGGATGCGCATTTGAGCCGCTTTGACATTAGCCCCGATTTAAGTTTTCATATACAACCCGGCTTTAGCGAAATGGCCAATACCAACGGAGTCAGTTTAATACTCCGATTTAAAGAACAACCTTATACATCAAAAAGGAAATAATAATAAAATGAAATTAGCATTAATAGGATATGGTAAAATGGGCAAAGCTATTGAGGCTATTGCTTTAGAAAGAGGTCATGAAATTGTCTTAAAAATTGATGTAGATAATATTCAAGAATTTACCAGAGAAAATGTACAAAAAGCCGATGCAGCCATTGAGTTTACAGGTCCGCATACTGCGTTTGATAATATTATAAAACTATTACAATTTGGCGTACCTGTAGTAAGTGGTTCTACCGGATGGTTAGACAAAATAGATATTGTACATAATGAATGCGGCACACAAAATGGCACGCTCCTTTATGCCAGCAATTTTAGTATTGGCGTTAACTTGTTTTTTGAACTCAACAAAAAGCTGGCAGCCTTAATGCATCCTCATAAAGAATACGCCGTAAGCATGGAAGAAATACATCACACAGCAAAAATAGATGCCCCAAGCGGTACTGCTATTACTTTAGCCGAACAAGTAATGGATGTTTACACCGAAAAAAAAGAATGGGTAAATGATGTAGAACCCACAAGTGAACAAATATTAATTTCAAGTATCCGTAAGGATCCTGCTCCCGGTACGCACACTATTTCTTACAAATCAGCTATTGATGATATTGCAATTACCCATACAGCCCACAGTCGTAAAGGTTTTGCGCAAGGTGCCGTGTTAGCAGCAGAATATGCCAAAGACCATAAAGGCATTTTAAGCATGAAAGAAGTATTGGGAGTTTGATCTTTCTACCCAAAAAAAATAAATAATTATCCTTACACCCTTTTTTATTTTTTTAATTAAGATAAATTTGTCTGAATTAAAAACATTCCTTTACTTTGCATCCTAATCATTAGTGTATGCTTTCAAAAACTTGCGAATATGCTGTTAGAGCAATGATTTATGTAGCACAGAAATCACAGGATGGAAAAATGGTGAGCATAAAAGAAATATCAGCAGGCATTAACTCACCGGAGCTTTTTATTGGAAAAATATTACAAAATCTTAGCAGACAAGGTTTTCTACAATCTTCCAAAGGCAGGTATGGTGGTTTTTATATTGATAATAAAGAAGCAAAACGCTCCTTGGCCGATATTATTAAGGCCGTTGATGGCGACAAAATTTTTACGGGCTGTGGAGTGGGTTTAGATTTTTGCTCCGAAAAAAAACCCTGCCCTATTCACAACGAGTATAAAAAAGTTCGCAACACATTGTTTAATATTTATAAATCAGCCACATTAGAACAATTTAAAACGGTAAAAGCGGAATATGATATCGTATTAAAAAGATGATTTTTTTTATACATAAAAAGGACATTAAGGTCTTTTTATACAATTATATAATTTTTTATGGCCTAAAAATAGGTATTCAATATTTAACCCTTCAATAAAAAATATCTTTCACACAATAAAAATTTACACAATGGTAACAATTAAATCCTTAGATGTAACAAAAATTGAACCCCGGTATAAGCATCCCACCATATTCAAACATTTTGATGAATTAGAAGCCGGCGAATCGTTTATAATTGAAAACGACCACGACCCAAAACCACTTTACTACGAATTAATAGGCGAGCGTGGAAATATTTTTACCTGGGAGTATTTAGAAAAAGGGCCGGAATGGTTTGTAGTTAAAATTGCTAAAAGAGCCTCCAATACTCAAGAAGAAACTGTAGGTGCCATTGCCGCCAAAGACATTCGCAAGGCAGAACTGCTAAAAGAAAAAGGAATTGATTTTTGTTGCGGAGGAAACAAAAGTCTTAAAGAAGCCAGTATAGAAGCGGGCATATCAGAAGATGAATTAAAAATGGCGTTAGCTGCAGTAGAAGCTACACCGGTTTCTCCATCGCTAGATTATAATAAATGGGAATTAGACTTTCTGTCTGATTACATTGTAAACACACACCACCGGTATGTAAAAGAAAATGTAAACAATATTTTTAACATGGCTGTAAAAGTGGCTCAGCGTCATGGAGACAGCCATCCTGAGTTAAGAAAATTAGAACAAAGTCTGCAACATTTTATGAATGATTTATTATCGCATATCAACAAGGAAGAGCAAATTTTATTCCCTGCAATCAAAATATTGGTAGCTCATAAAAGAGATGCATTGCCGCATACAGAACAATCTATAGAGGACATTCAACGCCCTATTTTAACATTGCAAAAAGAGCATGAAATTGCAGGAGAAGACCTAAGTTTCTTCCGTAAAATAACCAACAATTATTTACTTCCCGAGGATGCGTGTAACTCCTATAATTATTTGTTTGAAAAAATGAAAGAATTTGAGAACGATATGCACCAGCATATTCATTTAGAAAATAATATACTTTTTCCTAAGTCGGTAAAATTAGCTTCGGAACTTATTGCAGCGTAATAACAGTAATGAAATTTTAATCCAAAAGTAAGGGGGCGTTTCGCTAAGTACCCCCTTCCTTTTCAATATCGAAAAATTAGACAATGGAATTTAACAGTCATACTAAAATAGCTGAGATTATTCAATTTAATAAAAACAGTATTGATGCTATTGCCTCCATAGCACCACCACTAAAGCGATTGAAAAATCCCATCCTCCGTAAAATAATGGCAGGAAGAGTTACCGTTGCAGAAGCATCAAAAATGGGCGGATGTCAGATTACCGATTTTGTAAAAGTCTTGCAACCCTTAGGATATGTGTTTAAAGAAACAAATGATCTGGTTCAAACCACAGAAGCCGAAAATAAAAAACCGGCGTGGTTGGAAAAAGCACAGGAAAAAGATATTATTTTGTTTGATGTGCGTTCTATTATCGAAAACGGAACCGACCCTTTAAAGGAAATCTTACATCAGTTTAAAGAAGTTCCATCAGGAAAAATATTGTGCATCATCAATACATTTGTACCCACTCCGCTTATACATCTTTTAGAAAAAGAAAAGGCAGAAGCCAGTTTTGTAGAAACAATAAATGCCCAATTATACCATACCTATTTTTTAAAGAAATCAAAAATAGATGCAGGAGCGAATACGAATTTTGACAGCAAAGTAAATATGGATGATGCCCAAACATTTGAAGCGGCCTGCAATGTATATACAGAAGATTCCATAAAAACAATAGATGTTAGGGAGATGGAGATGCCTTTACCCATGCAAACTATTTTGGCAGCACTGGAAGTATTACCAACAGGGCATGCTTTATTTGTTCATCATAAAAGAGTGCCTGTGTATTTATTAGAGGAGCTGAGCGATAAAAACTATGAAATCCATATTCATACAATAGAAGACGGTAATATAAAGATGTTAATTCATACATAATAAATGGCTGATATAAATATTGGTAAAGCCCCGCCCAACAGTGCTGTTCTTCCGTTTTATGCAACGGCAGCAATTGCTTTTTTAATATTAACAATTTTAATGCTGATTAGTACCAACAGTTTTGCCGGGCATTATTTTAATCCGCATTTACTTAGCATTGTACATACTGCCGCACTGGGTTGGGGTACTATGATTATTTACGGAGCTTCCTACCAGTTGCTTCCTGTTATTTGCGAAAAAGATTTATTCAGTAATTCCCTGGCAAGTTCCAGTTGGTTTGTTTTAACAATAGGTGTGGTGCTGTTAGTTACAGCATTCTGGAATTTATCTAATTCCATATTACTTATAACCGGGGGAAGCCTCATTGTACTTAGTGCTATCTTATTTGCAGTGAATGTATGGTTAACTGCCGGCTCCTGTTCAAAATATACTATTCAAAAACGGTATATCAGTACCGCAGCTTTTTGGCTTTTATTTACCACTATTGTGGGATTATTATTAGCCATCAACCTTTATCATCCCTTTTTTACAAAAAACCATTTAAATATTCTCAAACTTCATGCCCACGCAGGGTTAGCGGGTTGGTTCTTACAATTAATCACAGGTGTAAGTACCAAATTAGTACCTATGTTTCTTTTGGGTAAATCATCAAAAGATAAACTATTAAAACTATCCTATATTTTTCAAAATACAGGCTTAATCTTATTCTTACTTGACGGGTACTTTTTGGGCAGCAGTCATCGTTTTATTTTATATGCGCTCCTTGTACTTATAGGTGTAATTTGCTGGCTGGCCTATTTGTATGATACATTTAAAAACAGGGTAAGAAAGAAAATAGAATGGTTAATGAAAAGTACATTTGCCTCTTTTTTGTGCTTATTAGCAGCCTTTGCCACACTTCCTGTGGTTGTACTTGCAAAAGGCACCCAATGGGCTATGCTGTATGGTACATTGTTATTTTTAGGATGGATAACAGGTATTATTTTGGGAAAAACTTTTAAAACACTTCCGTTTATTGTATGGAACGGACATTATAAAAACCTTTCCGGAAAAGTAAAGGTACCGCTACCCAAACATTTATACAATGAGCAAATTATACCTTTTCAATTTTGGCTGTATATTGTAGCTTTGGTATTATTGTCAATTGGTATCATTTGCGGTAATTTAATTGTAGTAAAGGTGTCACTATTTCTTTGGCTTATATTGGCAATACTTTATAATTACAACGTGTTTAAAGTACTTTTTCATAAAACAAAAATATTACACTAATCATGTACTTCTTCCTAGTAAAAAAGTTATCGGTATTTGTATTTACAGCAGCTCTTTTTATGTCAGCCTGCAATGCATCTCATAATGATAAGCATCAGCATAATGACAAAGCTGTTCCACCCAATACAGAAACAAAAGTTGATAAAAGCCTGCAATTAAATAACGGTAAAAAATGGAAAGCAAATCCTGAAACTATTGAAGGCATACATAATATGCAAACCATTGTATTCAACGGTTTAAAAGAAAATGTTTCACCAAAAAATATGGTAACTCCTTTACTTACTTCATTTCAAACTATTTTTGATAAATGTACTATGACAGGAGAAGCCCATGAGCAATTGCATCACTTTTTATTACCTGTAAAAAATAAATTAGATAGAATGATTTCAGGGGATGCTGATTCTTTAGCTTTGCAGGAACTGAGATTACATTTAAATACATTTACAAATTATTTTGAATAGATGATAATCGATATCACAGATAAATATTACAATGAAAAAACACAGGCACTTCAATCACTATACAAAGTAATAGATCCTGAGTTGTTTGTTAACGTAGTTGATTTAGGGCTTATTTACGATATTGATTTCGCAGCCGATGCGATTATTGTTACTATGACACTTTCCACCCCTCATTGCCCCATGGGAGAAGCCATTACCAACGGTGTAAAAAATGCACTGGAACTGGAATTTCCTAACCATACAACTGATGTTAACCTAACCTTTGAGCCCCTTTGGAATTTTGAAATGCTCACGGAAGAAGGAAGAGAAATGTTGGGGTTGTAAATAATCAGTCGAAGATTTTACAATTATTCTTTTGAAACATAGTTCATGGTTTGAGTTTACAGCATACCGCCTATTGCCCACGGCAAAAAAAATTTTTCCGCATTTCGTAAACCATTTTCCCGATTTTGAAACTCATCTGTTTTCAACTGTTGTTCCTTTGCAGCTGAAAATTTAAAAGGATTATGAGAAAAGTTATAATGTTGCTTATAGGAGTTATTTTTGTGGGAACAATTTATGCCCAAACAAACTCTGGAAGCATTGAAGGGCAAGTAGTTACAAATGAAGGCACGCCCGTTGAAGAGGCCAATGTACAAATTAAAGAGTTAGGGAAATATACCCGTACAAAACAAAACGGAAGTTTTAAATTTAAAAATATTCAGTTTGGCCAATACACGTTAATATATTCCTATGCCGGCCAAGGCGAAAGGGAGATAAAAGTAACCGTTCCCCCGGAGCCGGGAGCCTCCACTGCCTATCAACTATCGCTAAATAATAAGGAATTAGAAGAGGTAATTATTACGTATAAACAGGATTTGAACCACGGAGCAGCCAGTATAGGCAAATCAAATATAGCTATTATGGATTTACCCCAAAGCGTTACCATCATTGGCGCAAGGGTTATGGATGAGCAGCAAATGCAACGGTTAAGCGATGTAGTTAAAAACGTAAACGGTGTATATGTAGGTACTACCCGCGGTAGCACACAGGAAAGTTTCTATGCCAGAGGTTACAGCTTTTCCAGTACCAATATGTTCAAAAACGGTTTTAGGGTAAATACAGGTACCATGCCGGAGATTAGCTCCTTAGAAAGTGTAGAAATACTAAAAGGCAGTGCTGCCATCTTGTACGGCAATGTAGCACCAGGCGGTATTTTAAATATGGTAACTAAAAAACCAAAGTTTGATTTTGGCGGTAGTGTAAATATGCGCATCGGTAGTTTTAATTTATACAAACCGGCATTAGACATTTATGGGCCTGTATCAAAATCTATTGCGTACAGACTGAACGGCACTTACGAAAATGCTAAAAGTTACAGAGATGTTGTATCGTCTGAAAGAGTTTACTTCAACCCATCATTATTATTCAATTTGAGTAAAAAAACAAATCTTTTAGTACAGGGCGATTATTTAAAACATGATTTTACACCCGATTTTGGTATTGGCTCATTAGGCGGAAGCGAAATAGCCGATGTTCCAAGATCAAGATTTATGGGTGCCGATTGGCAATATGCCAAAGCAAAACAATCAACCATTTCTACCGAACTAAACCACAGTTTCAATCCTAATTGGGGGTTCAATTTCAGCCTTAACTATCAAAACTATCATCGCGATTATTTTTCATTAGAAAGAATTCAGGCTGATGCCGCCGGTAATTGGGACAGGCCTATCGGCAGATTTGATAATAAAGAAGATTATTATGCCACTCAGGCAAATCTTACCGGAAAATTTTCAACAGGAAGTATTAAACATCAATTATTGGTGGGCTTAGATGCTGACCAAAGCAAAAACGATAATCTCACCTCCGATAGTACGCGAACCATTTACGACAGGATTAACCTTTTAGATCCGAATATGTATGTTAGAAGAACAGATATCCCTTATGCTCCCTGGACCGACACTGCTTCTACCTTAGTAAACCGTTTTGGTGTTTACGCACAGGATTTAGTGCATTTGTCAGATAAGTTTAAACTATTGGCCGGTATTCGTTGGAGTTATCAAAAAGCAAAGGATGCCGCCGCATCAGAAGACGCATTTTCGCCAAGAGTTGGTCTTGTGTATCAACCCGCTAAAAATATATCCTTATTTACCAGTTATGCCAACTCGTTTTCGCCCAATAGCGGTATGGATGTAAATGGTAAAGCATTACCAGCCTCCTTTATTGACCAATACGAATTAGGCATTAAAAATATTTTCTTCAAAGGTAAATTGAATGCCAATTTAACTTTTTATAAAATCATCAACAATAATCTGGCGCAAATGGTTACAGAACTACCCGATGGTAGTATTAACAGCAACACACAGGTAAGAGAATTAACCGGGCAAACCACCAGCGATGGCATAGAATTAGATATGATGGCTGCACCAATAAGAGGATTGGATATTATTGCAGGCTATGCGTATAACAATATGCGTTATACAAAAACCTCCGGTAAAAGAGGCAGTTATGTAGAAGGGCAAAGATTGGTAAATAGTCCGGCACATACTGTTAATACCAGTGCCTTCTATACTTTTTATGATGGTGCAATAAAAGGATTAAAATTAGGTGTAGGCTATTACTATACCGGAAACCGCATGGGCGGCTGGAATAATGATTACGCCGATAATAACGGAACCGTTAGAACCCGGGCATTTGAAGTAAACGGATTTGGCACACTTGATTTTTCTGCCGGATACAATTATAAAAATATTTCACTAATGGCCAAGTTGAGCAATATAACCAATGTATATAACTATTATGTACACGAAAATTACAGCATCAACCCTATTCCTCCCAGAAATATAATGATTACAATAGGATATAAATTTTAACAACCTATGAAACTCAATAAAAAGCCCGGCAGTAATGTCGGGCTTTTTTATCAATCTAACATAATGAGGAATAAATAAGAGCATTTTTATGGTTTGATGGAGTGCATTATAGAGAACATCTATTCAACATCAAAGAGGATCTCCTCAAAATCAATGATAGCTGCCTTCTGTAAAGTTGACAACAACTTAACTATAAACCCCATTGCTGTTAGCGCATGTTACTAAGCATTTAAAATAATCACTATGGATATTTTAAGCGATTT
>JBKEEB010000136.1:0-24718 GCA_047975735.1 Niabella sp. | reverse complement strand
TAAGTGGTTGGGTATTCCGTTAATAAAGCTGCCATCTTTTGAAATATTTACAAATATATTTTTCGTGAATTTTTCGGCAGGTAATTTTACTTCCGGGGTAATACTTTTGAAGGTGATCTTTTGACCCGATAACTTGTTCTGTATGGAGATGGGTGCAATATCTCCGTTATTCCATTTCCATTTTTTTTCAATACTGCTATTAAAGATAGTGAGCGTGTCGGCAATTAAGCTGGCACTACAATCGTTAAACTGTCCTTGTTGGGAAAATGTAATTGAGCTAAAAGCTAAAAGCATAACCGTCGTTGATAATTTTTTTGTAAATCGGTATCTGTTGTATTTCGCGAAAGTTATCATTGTTGGTTATGTCTTATTAAAATTAAATAGTATGCTTAAAAGTGATAAACGAAGTGTACACTTTTGTGCATTTAAGCGTAAATGTAAACAAAAATGTGTACGTTACCGTAAATTTATTTTTCCAAACCATATTCAATGTCTTAATATGATTGTTAAGTGGTATCGAGGTTTATTTTAACTTTGCAAAGTTTTTAGGGTGCCAATAGTCTAAGAATCAACATTGTTTAATTTAGAAAGGGAATGTTTATTTTTTGCTTTGGAGAGTTTTAAGTAAGTATTATTGTTATCTTAATTTTTATATATTTTGTTATCTGTTGTTATTTCTTCATAAAATATCGCTTCTGCAATTTAAAAATTATGCAAACCGGGAATTTAATTTCGGAAAAAAAATTATTGGCATTTGTGGCAATAATGGTGTGGGTAAAACCAATATGTTAGATGCTATTCATTACCTGTGCATTACCAAAAGTTATTTTAGCGGTACAGATGTTACAAATGTTAAACAAGGAACTCAGGGGTTTAGAATTCAGGGTGCAATGGAGTTAAAAGGGGCTTTGGAAGATGTGGTTTGTGTATTGCGTGAAAATGGTAAAAAAGAATTTTTAGTGAATGGAGATGCTTATACAAAATTTTCTCAGCATATTGGTCGCTATCCTTGTGTAGTAATAGCCCCTGACGATGCCGTTTTGATAACTGGAGGTAGCGAGGAGCGCAGAAATTTTTTAGATAGTTTGCTTTCGCAGATAGATGCCGACTATTTAAAAAATCTTATTCAATATAATAAAGTACTACAGCAGCGTAATTCATTCTTAAAATCATCACAAGAAACTGGTACTTTAGACGAGTCGCTATTAACGGTTTTTAATGAGCAGCTAATTCCGGTTGGCGAAGAGGTTTTTAAAAAACGCCGCAATTTTTTGGTAGAGTTTTTACCAAAAGTAAAAAGGATGTATGCTGAGATTGCACAGCTGGATGAAGGTTTATCACTTGTATATGAAAGCAAATTATTAACATCTCCTTTTAAAAAGTTACTTGAAGAAGCGAAACAAAAAGATATACTCCTCCAACGCACAACAACCGGTATTCACCGGGACGATATTACGATACAGTTAGGGCAAAGGCCTTTTAAAACAATTGCTTCACAAGGACAAAGAAAAAGTCTGTTATTTGCCTTAAAACTTTCTGAACTAGAGGTGATGCAAATGGAGAAAAAGTTTCCGCCGCTATTGTTGTTGGATGATGTGTTTGAAAAATTAGATGAAACTCGCATAACAAGCCTTTTACAGGAAGTTTGTATTGTTAATCAGGGACAAGTATTTATTACAGATACTAACAAGGAAAGGCTCTCGGAACACTTGGCCGCTATTCAGGCGGACTTTGAAATTATTGAGTTGTGATTTTTTACATCTACAATATTTAAAATCTTGCTACCTTCATTAAAATATTTTTTATGGCACAATATTCTTTGGGCGAAGCATTACAGGAGTTTTTGAAAAAAAGCCGCTTAAAAGGGGATATTCAGGCTTTGCAAATTGATGATGTGTGGGAAGATATTATGGGTAAAACCGTCGCTCGATATACGGATAAATTGCAGATTATTGGCGATAAACTTTTCATTGCTACACATGTAGCCCCTTTAAAAAATGAACTTATTTATCAAAAAGCAAAAATAATTCAAAGAGTAAATGACGCTCTTGGAAGTAATGTAATAAAAGAAATTGTTATTAAATAAATTTTAAGCCCTTACCCTTGGGTCCACCCATCCGTATAAAATATCTGCCAGTATATTCATCAGTACAAAAAATACCGCAGAAATTAATACCGAACCCATTACAACCGGGTAATCTAATTTCTCCAACGCATCTACCGTTACTTTTCCTATTCCTTGCCATCCAAAAATATACTCTACAAAAAAGGCACCGGCCAGCAATTCGGCAAACCAGCCTGTAATAGCTGTTATTACTGGGTTTAAAGCGTTTTTAAGTGCGTGCTTCCAAATAATTACATTCTTTTTTAAGCCCTTAGCATAAGCTGTTCTGATGTAATCCTGATCGAGCACATCCAGCATAGCACTGCGGGTTAATTGTGTAATAATTGCTAATGGGCGAATGCCTAATGTGATTGCTGGTAAAATTAAATTTTTTAAACTCAGCGTTCTTTGTCCGGTTATCTCGTCAATTTCAAACCAGTTACCGCTTATATGCAATCCTGTATATGGTGAAAGTACAAATCCAAACACATAAGCAATGATGATGCCTGTAAAAAAAGACGGAGCAGAAATGCCTACAATACTTGAAAAAATAGCCGTGGTATCCATCCAAGTATTTTGTTTAACGGCAGCAATTACACCCAGCGGAATACCAACAATTATTGCGAGTAACATGGCCGATGCTGCCAGCAAAATAGTACCGGGTAAAGCCTGCATCAAAATGCTACCCACCTCCCTTTTGCTTTGGTAGCTTTTCCTCAAATAGGGAACTTTAATACCCAGTTTTGTATTGTTGCCAATAAAAAAACCTCTCAATTCTTTTTTTGTAATATCTTCCTTACTATGAATGGCAATTGGCGAAACATCATTGAGGTATAAAACAAACTGTTTCCATTTAGGTTGGTCAAGGTATAATTCCTTGCGGATGTTTTCCTGAGTTTTGGCATCGCCAGTTTGCCCCATTATTAATCTTGAAGGATCGCCAAAGCCTTGAAACAATAAGAATACAAGTACAACTACGCCTAATAAGACCAATATGCTATAAAATATTTTTCTGGTAATAAAATGCAACATCTGCAATAAAGGCGTTTTATTTGTTGATAATATTAAGAGCCTTGGAAAAGTTTTTATAACTCCATTTGCCTTTAATAGTACCTTTTTTTATTAGATAAACTGTTGGGTTGGTTCTGGCTGCTGTTCTTATTGTTACCCTGTCGCCATTTAACAATGTGATATTTTTAAAAGTAGTATTATTAATCGCTTCTTGTACTGTAGCCATCGTACTGGTAATTAAATATACAGGTATATTTTTTTGGCGTGCGGTTTCATATATATTGCTAAATTTATTTTGCCAGTCTCCAATCGGGTGCGATGCGTCTTCTACAAAAAGTACCACTGCTTCCGGCGCATTCAATATCTCCTGTCCTAAATCATTACCTGCATTATTTGTAAAAGAGAAGGCTCTTATTTCAGGTACATTATTTTTACCTTCTGTAATTACTTTGTCTTCACGTTTAATAAAAGTGTATGTAGAATCATTGAAATCTTCCGGAAAGTTATCTGCAGTAAAAGATACCTCCTGCCCGTTTTTTTGATAAATAAAATTAATAACAGTACTATCGGGTACGGCATTTGCCGGCATCATCATTTTTTGCGGAATATTATTTCCCACTTTGTAAGGAAGACAATCAATTACAGGTAGGTAATGTAAAACATACCATTGTAAAATAAATGTAGCTACGGTAGCAATAATCAAAATAAAACGGGTGGTAGATTTTGAAAAAAATTGTTTGATGTAGCGTGTGTTAAAAAATAAGAACAATATTAATACCAATAGAATAATATCTTTTAAGAAGGATGTTTTAGATGTTATAGGGATGCAATCTCCAAAGCATCCGCAATTACTAAATTTACCCGATAGGTAGGAATAGCCGGTAAGGAATGTAAAGAAAATAATTAACAGCAATAGCAACCAGTTAACGATTTTGGGTTTCCAGCCAAGTAGTAATGCAACTCCGGCAAAAATTTCAAAAGCATTCATTAATACGGATAATACTAAAGTTGTACTGTTTAAAGCACTCATCCCCCAAAGGTCAAAATACTCTTGCATTTTGTAGCTGAGTCCCATAGGGTCTATGGCTTTTACCAGCCCGGAAAAAATAAACAATACACCTACTACAACTCTAATAATAGTTACTAATTTTTTCATAGCTATTCCATTCTGTTAATTTTCAAATACTCAGTTTTTCTCATTAATTAAAATTGATGCAAAAACGGCATAATTAATAATGTCGTTGTAGTTAGCGTCAATACCTTCACTTATTATTGTTTTGCCCTCGTTGTTCAAAATTTGCCGTATGCGTTGCAATTTCATTAATATCAGGTCAACAAAGCTTTCCTCACTCATACTGCGCCATGCTTCGCCATAGTCATGGTTTTTATCCTGCATTAAAGCCTTTGCATTTGCTGCATATTTTGAATAATATTGTTGAACGTCTTCTGCGGGCAGTTCTTCAGGAGCATCGGGCGGCAGCCCTAACTGTATCAGTCCTATAACAGCATAATTTATAATTCCCAAAAACTCTCCGGGAATATCATCTGCTACTTTTTGCTGTTTCAATTCCTGTATAGTTCTAATGCGTTGTGCCTTAATATAAATCTGATCGACTATAGAAATGGTTCGCAATACCCGCCAGGCTGTTCCATAGTCTTTATTCTTTTTAAAAAAAATATTTTTACAATTATCTATTACTTGGTCGTATTGTTTGTTTGTATCATTCATATATTAATGATTGTTACTGTTTATTATTTAGCGTTTTTGCAGCTTGTATTATTAATAATTATCTTTAGCGTCAAAAATAACAAACTATTGCCGATGTTTACCCTAAATTGTAATGGAAGGTTACTCACAATTGATTCACCCATTGTAATGGGTGTTATTAATGTTAATAACGATTCCTTTTATAGCGGTAGCCGTCAAACAATTGAGAAAGACATTTTAGCCACTGCCGAAACAATGCTGGAAGAGGGTGCAACGATATTGGATATTGGGGGGCAAAGCACCCGTCCGGGAAGTATAGCTGTTTTAGAAAAAGATGAATTAGAGCGTGTAGTGCCGGTAATCGCATCTATACAAAAACACTTTCCGGAAAGTTTTATTTCGATAGATACTTATTACGCATCTGTAGCTAAACAGGCTGTAGATGTGGGTGCAGGCTTTGTTAATGATATTAGTGCCGGAAGCATGGATGCCGACATGTGGGAGGTTATAGCAGGTTTAAATGTGCCCTATGTTTTGATGCACATGAAAGGAACGCCTGCTACCATGCAACAAAATCCGCAATATGATGATGTATTACAAGAAGTGTTGGATTTTATGATACAAAAGAAAGCTGCTTTACAAGAAAGAGGAATAAAAGACATAATTATCGATCCCGGCTATGGCTTTGGTAAAACTATTGACCATAATTTTATGCTGCTTGAAAACCAACAGGTATTTAAAATGTTAGATTGCCCTGTTTTATTGGGAATTAGCCGTAAATCCACCATATACAAAACCCTTAATACAGATGCTGAAAATGCCCTTAATGGAACTACGGTACTCAATACAATCGGATTGTTGCAAGGTGCCGATATTTTACGGGTTCACGATGTAAAACCGGCTATGGAAGCTATTAAATTAGTGGAAAGAATGAACAAAAACCCCCGTAAAAAAGCACTTCATCTTCACTCATCATTGTAATACCCTTTTTCGTACCTTTGCACGCCTTTAAAAGAAGGATATGAGTATGAAGAATATTAGAAATTTTTGCATTATTGCACATATTGACCATGGTAAAAGTACACTGGCAGACAGGCTTTTGCAGGCTACTGATACCGTGAGCGACAGAGATATGATGGATCAGTTATTGGATGATATGGATTTGGAACGAGAAAAAGGGATTACGATTAAAAGCCACGCCATTCAAATAAATTACAAGTGCAATAATGAGGAATATGTGTTGAATTTAATTGATACGCCCGGCCACGTGGACTTTAGCTACGAAGTCAGCCGTGCATTAGCCGCCTGTGAGGGGGCTTTATTATTGGTAGATGCCACACAAGGCATTCAGGCACAAACCATCAGCAATTTATATTTGGCTATTGAAAATGATTTAGAAATCATCCCCGTAATTAATAAAATTGATATGGACGGAGCGATGATTGATGAGGTGAAAGACCAAATTATTGATTTGATTGGCTGTAGGCCCGAAGAAATCTTATTAGCCAGTGGTAGAACCGGATTGGGTGTAGAAGCAGTTTTAGAAGCCATTGTAGATCGTATTCCGGCACCAACTGGCGATGAAAAAGCTCCTTTACAAGCTTTGATTTTTGATAGTGTTTTTAATAGTTTTAGAGGCATTATTGTTTACTATCGAATATTGAACGGCATTATTAAGAAAGGTGAAAAAGTGAAATTTGTAAGTACGGGTCAGGAATATGAAGCTGATGAAATTGGGGTGTTAAAACTAAAGATGACCCCGAAAGACGAAGTTAAAGCAGGAGATGTTGGGTATATCATTACCGGTATTAAAAATGCTAAGGAAGTAAAAGTAGGGGATACCATTACGCTGGCAAACAATCAAAAGCCGGAGGCAATTAAGGGTTTTGAGGAAGTAAAGCCAATGGTATTTGCAGGTATATACCCGGTTAATACCGATGAATTTGAGGAGCTGCGCGACTGTATGGATAAACTGCAATTGAACGATGCGTCCTTAACCTTTGAGTTGGAAACCTCACAAGCATTGGGTTTTGGTTTCCGATGCGGCTTTTTGGGAATGCTGCACATGGAAATTATTCAGGAGCGTTTGGAAAGAGAGTTTAACCAAACAGTAATAACAACCGTTCCAAACGTAAGTTTTATAGCATATACAACAAAAGGCGAAAAGTTAATTGTAAATAACCCTACCGAGTTTCCCGATCCTGTTAAAACAGATAGAATCGAAGAACCGTTTATTAAAGCGCAAATTATTACCAAGCCGGAATATATTGGGAATATAATGACACTATGCATGGGGAAGCGTGGCATATTAACCAGTCAGAATTACTTAACCACTACTCGCGTAGAGTTGAATTTTGAAATGCCGCTTACCGAAATTGTTTTTGATTTTTATGATAAATTAAAATCACAAACACGGGGGTATGCTTCTTTTGATTACCACCCCATTGGTTATCGCGATAGCGATATTGTAAAAATGGATATTCTGTTGAATGGAGATAGGGTGGATGCTTTAAGTGCTTTAATTCACCGCAGCCGGGCGCAGGATTTTGGAAGAAAGTTATGTGAAAAATTAAAGGAATTAGTACCCCGGCAGCAATTCCAGATAGCCATTCAGGCAGCTATTGGCGCAAAAATTATGGCCAGAGAAAATATTTCGGCCATGCGTAAAGATGTTACCGCCAAATGTTATGGTGGTGATATTAGCCGTAAACGGAAACTGTTAGAAAAACAGAAAGAAGGTAAAAAGCGCATGAAGCAAATTGGTAATGTAGAAGTACCACAGGAGGCTTTCTTAGCTGTGTTGAAACTGGAAGATTAAAATATTTAACCTGAAGTTTTGCAGGTTTAACAGCATTCAGTAATTTGGACAATATGTATTTTCTTAAATTATTGAATGCTTTCTTTTTGAAAACTTTTTTTGTCGGTGTTTTTTTCTTTTGCTTTTTGCTGTGTTTACAGGCGCAAAACGCAGGGGATAATAGTTTGGTTCTTGCTGATAATATTTTTCAAAATATTTACAATTATTACGCTGTAAAGGGTACCAAACTCTTAAGAGAAAACTATCCTTACAACGAAAAATATACACCGGATTATTTGGCTTCTTACCCTGAAACAAAAGTCCCCAATAAGTTTGCGTACTTGTGGCCGTATTCCGGAACTTTTTCTGCAACAATTGCTTTGCTTAATGTTTCGGGTCAAAAAAAGTATCGTAAAATTTTGGAACAGCAGGTGTTGCCGGGTTTGGAAAAGTATTTTGACGACAAACGCCGCCCCGCCGCTTATGCATCATATATAAACACTGCCGATCCATCGGACAGGTTTTACGACGATAATATTTGGCTGGGTATTGATTTTACAGATTTATATACCATTACCCATAATAAAAAATATCTGGCAAAAGCAAAACAAATATGGACATTTGTTTGGAGTGGCCATGATGAAAAATTAGGAGGCGGTATTTATTGGTGCGAACAGAAAAAGCAATCCAAAAATACTTGCTCCAATGCGCTGGCAGCAGTGTTTGCATTAAAACTTTTTGCCGCTGCAAAGGATAGTTCATATTTTAAACAAGGGCTTGGTCTGTATCACTGGACAAAGAAAAATTTACAGGATAGCAGTGATTATTTGTATTTCGATAATATATCTTTAAAAGGAAGGGTTGATAAAAGAAAGTATCCTTATAATAGCGGGCAAATGTTACAGGCGGCTGCTCTGTTATTTCAATTCACAAAAGATAGCTGCTATTATAAAGAAGCGGAGCGTTTGGCGGCTTCTGCCATTAAATATTTTATTATAAAGCTGTGGGACGAATTGGCTCTTTTTCAAAGTGGTCATATTTGGTTTAATGCTGTAATGTTGCGTGGGTATAATGAGTGGTATAAAATAAACGGGGATGCTTCATATCTCATTCAATTTAATGAAGTGCTCCAAAATTGTATTGCTGGTTTACAAGATGCTGACGGGTTGTTTTTGAAAGCCGGACAAAAAACCTCCCGTACCAAATGGCTATTGGATCAGGCTGCTTTTTGCGAGATATTTGCAAGAATGAGTATTTTAAAGCAGCCGGCTGTTTACTAAGCGAGCAGTTTATTGTTTGTATCGGTAGAATTATAAGAATAGTTTTTACTGAATACTCCATTTTATTTATTTTTGCATCCCGCTTTACAACCCTGCCCGGGTGGTGAAATTGGTAGACACGCTACTTTGAGGTGGTAGTGCTGGTAACACGGCGTGCTGGTTCGAATCCAGTCTCGGGCACAAACTTTCTGATGTTTTCAGGAAGTTTTTTTATGTAATGCATGCTGCTGATTTTAAACTACTTACAGTATTTAGTAGTTGAGAGGAGCCTTAATTCTAATGTCCATTTTTGTATTTTTTCATCTATCGGTAATAATTTTGCAACCGATTACAATTATATTATTACATTTGTAAGAATACAAGCTGTAAAACTCAAATCACGATTTGCTACAATTAAATCATATAAAAACCAATTTATCATGTCTGTTCTGTTAGGCGATAAGGAATATTTCAAAGGTATTCCCAAAATTCAATACGAAGGTCCTCAAACCGATAATCCACTGGCCTTTCGCTGGTACGATGAGCACAAAATAGTTGCCGGAAAAACGCTTAAAGAGCATTTCCGGTTTGCCTGTGCTTACTGGCACTCTTTCTGTGGTGATGGCAGCGACCCCTTTGGTCCCGGAACCCATATTTTTGAATGGAATCAACAGCCTGACCCGGTAGCACGTGCTAAAGACAAAATGGATGCCGCCTTTGAGTTTATTACTAAAATGAACTTACCGTATTATTGTTTTCACGATGTAGATATAGTAGATTACGGAAGAGATATTAATGAGAACGACAACCGCTTACAAGCCTTGGTAGAGTATGCCAAACAAAAACAGGCAGATAGTGGTGTAAAATTATTATGGGGTACGGCCAATGTATTTTCAAATCCCCGTTACATGAACGGTGCTTCCACCAACCCCGATTTTCATGTGCTGGCACATGCCGCCGCTCAGGTAAAAAAAGCCATTGATGCTACTATTGAATTAGGCGGCGATGGCTATGTTTTTTGGGGTGGTAGAGAAGGTTATATGTCCCTGCTTAATACCAATATGAAAAGGGAAAAAGAACATTTTGCACGTTTCTTACACACTGCTAAAGACTACGCCCGTAAAAATGGATTTAAGGGAACTTTCTTAATTGAGCCTAAACCGATGGAACCAACAAAACATCAATACGACTATGATTGTGAAACGGTAATTGGTTTTTTACGCCAGTGGGATTTGCAAAACGATTTTAAAATAAATATTGAAGTAAACCACGCAACCCTTGCCGGACATACGTTTCAGCATGAAATACAGGTAGCGGCTGATGCAGGTATGTTAGGCTCGCTCGATGCCAACCGCGGCGATTATCAAAACGGTTGGGACACCGATCAGTTCCCCAATAATATTAACGAACTCACCGAAGCCATGTTGGTGTTTTTAGAAACAGGTGGCTTGCAAGGTGGCGGTATTAATTTCGATGCTAAAATTCGTCGCACATCCACCGACCCTTCCGATTTGTTTTATGCGCACATCGGCGGCATGGATACTTTTGCAAGAGCTTTGATTACGGCTGATGCCATTTTGCAAAAATCAGATTATAAAAAAATCAGACAGGAACGATATGCGTCTTTCGATAGCGGAAAAGGCAAGGAATTTGAAGAAGGGAAATTAAGCCTTGAGGAGCTAAGAACTTATGCCATTGAAGCCGGCGAACCCGCTACAACAAGTGGCAAACAGGAGTATATGGAAAATATCATTAACAGGTATATTTAGTTCATGGATTATGGTTGATGGGGAATAGTTGATGAACTATGAACCATAACCTGCATTTTAAAAACAAAGAAATGCTACTATTAGGTCTTGATGTAGGTACATCATCCATAAAAGCATCCGTAGTAGATGGTGCCACACAGCAAACAATCGCATCTGCTTCTTACCCCGAAACGGAAAGAGAAATCATTTCCCTGCAACCCGGCTGGGCCGAACAATCGCCGGAACTATGGTGGAGCGATGTAAAAGCCGCAATCCAAAAATTAAACCAAAGCGGAAAATACAATCCTGCCGATATTAAAGCCATCGGTATTTCTTATCAAATGCACGGATTGGTGTTGGTGGACAAAGATGGCAATGTTTTACGCCATAGTATTATTTGGTGCGATAGCCGCGCTGTACCCTTTGGCGAGCAGGCTTTTCAAGCAATTGGAGAAGATGAATGTCTTAAAAATTTATTGAATTCTCCCGGTAATTTTACGGCAGCCAAACTGGCCTGGGTAAAAAAAGAAGAGCCGGCACTGTATGAAAAAATTGATAAAATCATGCTCCCCGGCGATTTTATCGCCATGAAATTTACAGAGGAAATTACTACAACACCATCTGCATTATCAGAAGGTGTTTTGTGGGATTTTACAAATCATCAGGTAGCACAAGATGTAATGGATTATTTTGGTTTTGATAAAAATTTTATTCCCGAAATAAAAAATGTTTTTGCAAAACACGGCACGCTTGCAAAAGCTGTAGCAGCCGAATTGTCGCTAACAGCCGGTATTTCTGTTACATACAAAGCCGGCGATCAGCCCAATAATGCACTGTCGTTAAATGTAATGAACCCGGGTGATGTAGCTGCTACAGCTGGAACATCAGGTGTGATATATGGTATTAGTGATGCGCTTACTTACGATCAACAAAGCCGCATTAATAGTTTTGCCCATGTAAATTATAGCGATGTGTTAACCCGCGTGGGCGTATTGCTTTGTGTTAATGGCACGGGAATTTTAAACAGCTGGGTAAAAAAACTAACCGGGGTTATAAGCTATCCCGCCATGAATGAAATGGCGGCTACTGTTACACCCGGCAGCAATGGATTATTCATATTGCCTTTTGGTAATGGCGCAGAGAGAATGTTGAACAACAGAATCATCGGCAGCCATTTACAAAATATTGATTTCAATGTTCACACCAATGCGCATATACTGCGTGCTGCACAGGAAGGCATTGCATTTGCATTCAGGTACGGCTTGGATATTATGCGGGAAAATGGTATGCAACCAGCAGTCATTAAAGCAGGCAAAGCCAATATGTTTTTAAGTGAGGTGTTTACCAAATCTTTTGTGAACGCCACCAATGTTCCGGTAGAATTATATAACTGCGATGGCAGTGTTGGTGCAGCTTTAGGTGCTGGTATTGGATTAGGTTATTTTATGTCGCCATCAGAAGCTTTTACTAAACAACTTACGCTGAATACCATAGAGCCTACACAAGCCAATCTATATAACGATTTATATACAAGCTGGAAAAATAAACTTTACAAGGAGCTATAGTGTTGTAAAATACAATTATAGTTTTCTTTGGTACAAATTTTATTACGAATATCCAGTTAGAATTACCAAGTTTAACATTATATTTTTTTAAATGTAATGGGTTTCATTATTATTGTTCATATTTTTATGTTTAATCAAAACAAGCCATATGTCTGCGGAGAAAGAAGTTACAATTTACGATCTGGCTGATACGCTTAAAATATCTGTGGCTACTGTTAGCAGAGCATTAAATGACAGTCCGGTTGTTAATGAAAAAACGAAAAAAAAGGTATTTGATTTGGCAGAAAAAATGGGTTATAGAGCCAATCATTTTGCCAGTAATTTGAGAACCAAACATACCAACACCATTGGTTTTTTAGTTCATGAACTAAATAGCAATTTTATAACTTCCGTTTTGTCTGGAGTAGAAAAAACTGTAAGTGAGGCCGGGTATGATTTAATTATTGCACACTCCTCGGAAAGTTATCAAAAAGAAGTTGCTAACGCACGCAATTTGTTTAATAAACGAATTGATGGGCTTATAGCTTCACTATCTTTCGATACTAATGATATAAGTCATTTTTCCCCTTTTATAAATAAAGGAATTCCCGTCGTATTTTTTGACCGCGTGGAAAAAATTGAAAACGCAATAGTTGTGGTTATCGATAATTATAAATGCGGTTATGATGCAACAATGCACCTTATAAATCAGGGGTGTAAAAAAATTGCGCATGTAACTTCATCTCTTACCAGAAATGTTTATTCGGAAAGGTATAGAGGGTATCGTAATGCATTACTTGATAGTGGTATTGAGGTGGATGAAAATCTTGTGTTAGTAAATGATCTTAGCGAGAAAGCAGGAGTTGATTCAGCCAAAAAAATACTGAAAATGGAGGTTGTTCCGGACGGTGTTTTTATAACAAACGACTTTGTGGCTGCATCCTTTATTAAAACAATAAAAGAAAACGGATGGAGTGTTCCAAAAGACATAGCCGTAGTGGGTTTTAATAATGACGCTATTGCTCATTTAATAGAACCTGCTCTTACAACGATTAATTATCCCGGAAAAGAAATGGGAGAAGTGGCAGCAAAGGCATTGGTGGACCATTTAAAAAACCTAACCAGCGCACGTAACATCAGTACAGTTATTGTAAATTCCAATCTTATTATAAGGGAATCTTCAATAAAGAAAAAAAGTAGAGGTAACCCAAAAAGATGACCGGAAAAATATATTGCAAAAAAATAACATTTTTTGTTAGGTTATTCAAATATCCCGTTGTACCTTGTGGTTGGAATATTTGCTGAATAGTAATTATTCTAATGGTAAAAGGGTTGTAGTATTTTACAACTTTTAACCATTGCTGAAAAACTGACTTTTTAAGCCCTCGACTAACAACAGCAATTTAATGAACACCTTGAACTGAATGGCATGATTTGCATATTTGCGAATTTTTTGTCATTAAATAGTATTGTTTTGATAGAACTCTACTATGTAGTTCATGTGAAAGGCTTTGGGTTGAACATGGTACCAAAACAAAGGATGTTCCTTTTATTTTTCTCAAAGCCAAATTTGAATTAAAATTCAGTTGATAGCAAAACTGAAAGGTAATTTATGTTACTCCATTGGACGGTAAAAATATCCGACTAATGGTTAACAGGGAAGGTATGTGTTGAATTAAGATTTTGATACGGTTCAGGCGAATTTATTTAATCAAAAGTTAAAACATTAAATTGGTGTGTATTAAAAAGTTGATGTGGGTGCAAAAAGTAACTCTTAAGCTCTTTAAACTATTTATTCTCCAAAATTAAAACTGCAACAATGTCAACTTTATTAAAAAGACTGCTATTGGTTGTAATGCTTATCAGTACTTACACCGTTTATAGTCAAAACGCTAATAGCGGGGAGCAACTAACACACCCGCCTATTCCTTTGGCCTTTACATTTGTTGATCTTCAATCTACGATACAAAATGATTCGTTATTTATTAAATGGACATCTTTGGAAGAGCAACAATTGGAAAAATTTATTATGGAGGTTTCCCAAGATGGTAGCAATTTTTACCCGATAGATTCTATCCCGGCTAAAATACAGAATGGTGCGGCTACCGAAAATCTCCAATATGAATATGCAAAGTGCATGAAAGAATTATGTGCCAAAAATAATATCATTTTCGCCGTAGTTTTTTCACCACTGTTATTGTTGTTTGCCGGCTTTAAAAGGCTTCGGGTTTCTCTGTTGTTAATCACTTTGGTGGGTAGTATTGTATTTATTTCGTGTACAAAAACAAATGGCGATATTTCAGTATCTTCTGATGAAATAAAACATGAAAACTATGATTATTTACGTGTAGCAAGAGTGGATAAACAAGGTGATGTGGGATATTCTAAGATTGTTAAAATTTATAAGTAAATATTTAGCACTTTATAAAGGGGCTAATATAGTAAACCATACAATGGTTGTATAACTTCTGGTGTTTTTCATAAGCCACGCTCGTGGACGAAGCTGCCTGTTTGGGCGGCTTCTTTTTTAAACTTTATTTTTTAAAAATTTTCATGTAAAATAATTACATTAGCAATTTTCAGAAATCTTATAATGAAATATAACCGCACCTGCCGCGTATGCAGGTATGAATTATTGTGGAATGTAGTTATCAAAAATTCAATTTAAAATTTAAGCATCCGTTTACTATTTCAAAAGGCACTAAAACGCATCAGCCCACTTTTATTGTATCGTTAACACATCATGGTGTAACAGGGTATGGTGAAGCACCTGCTATAACGTATTACAATATATCAGTTGAAGATATGATGGACGATTTGTCTGATAAGTTACAAATGGTTGAAAAGTTTGCATTTATTGAGCCTGAGCGTTTTTGGCATTTTTTACATCATCTATTTCCTAAAAATCATTTTTTGGTATGTGCGTTAGATATAGCCGGTTGGGATCTTTACGGAAAGCTTTCCGGCAAACCTATCTATCAAATATTAAAGGGCGACACTTCTAAAAATCCGGTTACGGATTATACCATTGGAATAGATACGGTAGATAAAATGGTGGAAAAAATGAAAGAAAAACCCTGGCCAATCTATAAAATAAAAGTAGGAACCGCAGACGATATAGCAATTATAAAAGCTTTAAGAAAAGAAACCGATGCTAAAATAAGAGTAGATGCCAATGCAGGTTGGGATTTAGATACGGCTTTAAAATTAATTCCTCAGCTAAAAGAATTAGATGTGGAATTTGTAGAACAACCATTGGCTAAAGATGATTGGGAAGGTATGAAGGTGCTTTATAAAAAATCTTCTTTACCGCTTTATGCCGATGAGGCATGCGTGTATGAAGAGGATGTAGAAAAATGTGTTGGATATTTTCATGGTATTAATATTAAATTAACTAAATGCGGAGGTATAACACCGGCTTTGCAAATGATAAAAAATGCCCGAAAATTAGATTTGAAAATAATGGTTGGCTGTATGAACGAAAGCACAATTGGGTCTGCTGCCGTGGCGCATTTATTACCATTTATTGATCAAGTAGATATGGACGGCCCTTTATTATTAGAAGAAGACATTGCAACCGGCATAGCTTATGACAATGGTCGCATTATTTACAGTAATCAGCCCGGATTAGGGGTTAATTACAATGGGATATTTAAAAAATAATTAGCGGTATATACTTGTGATAGAGGTGTTTTGGGAGAATCGTTTCTTTTTTAGTAAGTATTTAATATAGGATACTTGGGTAGTAGTTTTTGTTAAAAAAAACAAAAAAGAAATATATTGGCAATAAAACTTTTAAATGCACGTTTTATTAGTACACTTTTTTTGTTGAATTACTTTAAAGATTTTTTAGATTCTTATGACTTTATCCTTGCTAAAATCATTACCGTTAGCTATATTAATGTTTTCAGGAATTGGAGAAAAAACTTTTAACATTGATCCTTTTATTTCGTTAGATGGCAGTTACCTTTATAAGCAAAGTTCAAGTACTTTCATAAATACAGCTTCTGCTTCTGCACAATTATATGATAGTTTAAATTTAGATGAACTGGGGTTATCTACTAAAGCCTTTACGTATGCAATGGAAGGGTATCAAAAATTAAAAGAAGACGGAGTAATACACAATACTTCTGTAATTACCATTGTTGATTTTGATCAGCCTTCTTCTCAAAAAAGAATGTATGTAATTGATCTGGAGCATCATAAGTTATTGTTTAATACATGGTCGGCACATGGTAAAAATACCGGCGTGGAAAAAGCAGAATATTTTAGTAACCAACCATCCTCCAATAAAAGCAGTTTGGGATTTTTTGTTACCAATAATACGTATTATGGCAGTAAAGGTTATTCTTTAAAATTAACAGGGTTAGAGCCACGGGTTAATGACAATGCTTTTAAAAGAGCTATTGTTTTACATGGAGCCTGGTATGTAAGTCAGGCACTAATTAATACGCAGGGTTATATCGGTCGCAGCCTCGGTTGCCCAGCGGTATCCACAGAAATGAACCGTCCTATCATTGATGCGATTAAAGACGGCTCGCTATTTTTCATATATAATAGTACTTATGAATCCTCTTTGCAACTTCCGGAAAGTTTTTGATAATCCATTTGTAGTGTAAGTTATATTGTTAGGACAAACAATACACAAGTTATCCTAAATGTTAATTAATAACAATGCTGTTGGAGCTAATAGTCTTGTACACTATTGCTCAAAAAGGAGATGAAAGCATCGGAAACTATGAAGATAAGCGAGCATAAGGATTACAATAGTTTCAAAAGATAGGTAATACGAAACATATTATATAAAATAGCCCAATTTGGTCTCAACGAATATCCAACTGGTATAAATACATTCGAAGGGTTTTGTAATTACTTCAACTTATCTTTAAAAACCTTTCTAAATTTTTCTACCTTAGGCCTGATAACAATAGAACAATATGGATTTTGGTTTTCGTTATTATTAAAATACTCCTGATGATAATCCTCTGCCGGATAAAAAACGGTAAAAAGCTTTATTTCTGTTACAATAGGGTTATCAAAAGCTCCACTTTGGTCCAAAGCCGCTTTGTAATGCGCTGCCTTATTTTTTTGTTCCTCATTATGGTAATAAATACCACTTCTGTATTGGGTGCCTACATCATTTCCCTGACGATTTAATGTAGTCGGATCGTGTGTTTTCCAAAATATTTCCAGTAAATCATCAAAACTAACAACAGTAGAATCGTATATAATTTGTAAACATTCGGCATGGCCGGTTTCTCCCGTACAAACTTCTTTATAAGTTGGGTTTGGGGTATTACCATCGGTATAGCCGCTGGTAACTTTTGTAACACCTTTTACGTCCTGAAAAATGGCTTCAGTACACCAAAAGCATCCGTTAGCAAAAGTGGCGGTATCTAAATTTTTATCTTGCATAGTAGTTTGATTTGTGATTTTTTTGTTGGGTTGAGAATTACTTTTGCGTTGCGCACAGGCAGAAATGGAGAATAGGCCAACTGCCAATATGTAAATAATTATTTTCATTTTCTTAATAACGTTGACGGAATATAAATAGTTCATCTCAAAATAAGCAGTTCCTGTTGAATTCAGCTATTGGGTTTATACGCTTTTCCTTAATTTTGAAACATTCAATACAAATCTACAATTAACTATTTAATGATTGCTCATGTCGAACAGAAGAAATTTTATTAAAACGATTGCCATTACTTCTGCGGGAGTTTCCTTGGTGGGTTGTAAGGTTGGTAGCACATCTGCCAGTACTATGGCTGCTGCCAGTTACAAAAATATTATAGGTGCCGGTAAAAAGGTAAATCTGGCACATATAGGTATTGGCAACCGGGGGTTAGAAATTATTAAAGATTTTGAAAAAACGGGACTGGCTAATGTTGTAGCCCTTTGTGATGTAGATTTACAAGCCAAATTTACACAAGAAGCGCAGGCGAAATTCCCTTCGGCCAAAAAATTTACCGATTTTAGGGTGATGTTTGATAAGATGGCTAATGAAATTGATGCTGTTGCCATTGCTATCCCAGACCATGCTCATTTTCCTGCCACCATGTTATCAATGGCTTTGGGCAAACATGTATATGTAGAAAAACCGATGGCTCGTACTTTTATGGAGGTAGCGTTGATGATGCAATCGGCTCAAAAAAACAGCGTGGTTACGCAAATGGGTAATCAGGGACATTCAGAGGCTAATTATTTTCAATTTAAGGAATGGGTAAAACACGGAATTATTAAAGATGTAACGGCCATAACTGCCCACATGAACAATGTTAGGCGTTGGCATGGCTGGGATCCTAAAATTACAGCGCCTTTGAAAGCGGAAACCATGCCTACTGGGTTAGACTGGGATACCTGGCTGGGGGCTGTGGATTATCATCCATATAATAAAGATTACCATCCCGGGCAATGGCGCAGCTGGTACAATTTTGGTATGGGAGCCTTGGGCGATTGGGGAGCGCATATTTTAGATACAGCCCACGAATTTTTAAACCTTGGGTTACCTACAGAAGTTACACCATTAAAACTTACCGGGCACAACGATTATTTTTTCCCGATGGACAGTACTATTGAATTTAAGTTTCCCAAAAGAGGCAAAATGCCGCCGGTGGTAATCACCTGGTATGATGGATTAAATAATATTCCTCCGGTGCCGGAAGGATATGGTGCTTCGGATATTGACCCGAATATACCATCGGTAGCCGGAGGCAAAATTCAAACCACTAAATTAAATCCCGGTAAGGAAATTTATAGTAAAACACTTACGTTCAAGGGGGCATCTCATGGTTCTACATTATCAATAATTCCGGAAGAAAAAGCAAAGGATATGGCATCCAAACTGCCGCCTGTTCCGCAAAGTCCGTCCAACCATTTTGCCAATTTTTTATTAGCCTGTCAGGGAGTAGAACAAGCCCGTTCTCCGTTTCATATTGCCGGGCCTTTAAGTCAGGTGTTTTGTTTGGGAGTGATGGCGCAAAGGCTCAACCAGAAAATTGTTTTTGACAGAGATACAAATCGCATTACCAATAATCGTTTTGCCGATGCATTTCTTACAGGGCTGCCACCCAGATTGGGATGGGAAGAATTTTATAAAGTATAAAAAAAAGCCGCTGTAAAGCGGCCCTTTTTTTAATAAGTTTTATTCGGGCTGAATACTTTGAATTACTTCCGGTGATACACCTGTAAAGCTAAAGCCCCCATCGTGAAATAGATTTTGCATGGTAACATATTTTGTAAAATCACTAAACAATGTTACCACATAATCGGCACAGGCTTCAGAAGATGCATTGCCCAGTGGGCTCATCCTTTCCGCATATTCCATAAAGCCGTCAAAGCCTTTTACACCGCCACCGGCAGTAGTTTTTACCGGCGATTGCGATACCGTATTTACACGTACTTTCTTTTTATTACCATAATAATAACCAAAATTACGGGTAATACTTTCCAGTAAGGCTTTGGCATCAGCCATCTCATTATAATCAGGAAAAACTCTTTGCGCTGCAATGTAAGAGAGCGATACCACACTGCCCCATTCGTTCAAAGCATCCGTGTCCCAGGCTGTTTTTAAAACCTTATGCAGGCTAATTGCCGATATATCAAAAGTTTTAAGATTGTTTTGGTAATTAATATCAAAATAATCCAACCCCTTGCGCATGTTCACACTCATACCAATAGAGTGTAAAATAAAGTCCATACCTCCGCCAAAATGTTTAACACTTTCTTCAAACAGATTTTTCAAATCGTCCATATTGGTAACATCAGCACCAATAACAGGGGCGTTACCACATGCTGCTGATAATTGATTAATAGTACCCATGCGCAGTGCTACAGGTGCATTACTCAATACAATTTGTGCCCCTTCTTCATAACATCTTTTGGCTACCTTCCAGGCAATAGATTTTTCATCTAACGCTCCAAAAATGATTCCTTTTTTTCCTTTTAATAAGTTACTTGACATGTTAATTTGATTTGTAGGGGATAAAAGTAAAGGAATTTTTTATTTTACCGGTATTTAGTAAAAAAAATCCTTTGGGCGTGCCTCGCAGCGGCGAGTCGGGCTTTCTGCTGTATCTTTTGTTTGTATAACAAACAAAAGGATGCCGCTTCTATCCCTCACGCAACAATATAATCATACATCAGCCCTATCAAAACAAAGCCTAAAACATATACCGTTGCAAGCAGTGCAAAAAGTAGTATTGCGTATAAGAAAATGGCAATAGCACTGTTACTAGAGGTTAATTTGTTGTTTACGAATTTATAAATATACCATCCGCCTAATAACATCAAGGAAAAAATGCCAATGGTTAATATAAATTGTAGCCAAAAATTCATAATAGAAGATTTTGCTATTTAAAGTTAGGTATTTTAAGGGTTTATTTTTGATGACTTTTTTCCTGAGCTTTAAATTGGTGGGGCTGTATATGAAAAAATAAAATCTATAGGATATTATATAATTGAAATTTCAATTAGGCAAATATAAAAAGCCGAAAATTAATTCGGCCTTTTCAAAATAGATACTTTGTAAATATCAATAGCTACGATTGGTATTGGCTGTTATAATTAATCATCCACGGGGTACCAAATTTATCAATAAAACTGCCGTAGTAATCGCCCCAAAACATATCGGCCATTGGCATTTCAACGGTACCTCCTTCAGAGAGTTCGCTAAACAATCTGTCAGCTTCCTCCCGGCTATTGGGTGATACACTTATATAATTGTTTACACCTTTTTGAAATGGAGAGCCCATGCCCGGCATCGTATCAGAGCCCATTAGTATTTCGTTACCGATGGGGAGCGATACATGCATAACCCGGTTTTTAAACTCTTCCGGAACCGGAAACTCTTCACTTGGAGGCATATCGCCTAATCGCATAATACCATGTTCTGTAAATTCGCCACCAAATACTTTTTTGTAAAAAAGAAATGCTTCTTCGCATTGTCCGTCAAAATTCAGATAAGGATTTAATTTAATTGCCATGTTATTTTTTTTTGTTTAATATTAACGATGTGCTTGTTTTTACATTCTTGTAAAATACGCCATTGTTGTATAAAGATATAATAATATACTATTTGCTTACTTGCCATATGGCAAGTAAATTATAACCCCAATTATCAATCTTTAAGTATTGCCTCGCCCTTTACCAACCAGGAAATACCAAATGCCTCTATGGCCAGTGTCTCCATCCAAAAAGTAATATTGTTTTTGTTATATATTTCCTCGGGTATCAGCTTTGTAAAACCACCCAAAAAAATCACTAACATACATAATAACATGGTTATGCCGCAAGTACGATATAAGAGGTTTCTTTTGAGTTTGTTTTTTGTTCTAAAAGCAAGTTTTTTGTTGGAGCGGGTAAACAAAAAAAGCGACATAAAAGCCAGGCATAAAAGAAATATTCCCGCTGCTGTATAATGAAATCCCACCCTAAAGCCACTTTCTTTTAAAATAGTTACAACATATTTTTTATCAGTATCGCAACATATATTTGTTATACTGTCGGTAGGAAATAATACTACGCAAAAGGCTGATAGCCCGGCTGTAAAGGACAAATAGAAGTCAATAGGATCTTTGCCTTTATAAATCATTAAAAATACGGCGAGTAAGCTTATTGCAATACAAAATATACTTCCGGCTCTTGTAAAGTAATAATGACTAAGGGAATCCATTGGGTTACTATAGCCACTGTCAATATAAACAAATAGCCATACTAAAAAGGGTAATAGCATCCCTAAGATACCTACAACTTTTCGAAGTGTATTTTGATTAGTAAGTCCGATATTATTTTCGTCTGAAAAATTGAGATCAAAAATACCCTGAGATTCATGATTTGGATTTTGCATAAGTTGGTGTTTTAAAAGGTTTGTGATGGATTGAAATCTATGAGAATTTTTTTTTAAAAAAAAAACTAATATGATTTTTTTGTTTATTAAAAATAATACTATTATTTTGTGGTAGTAAACAATGTGATATATTATGAATTTGTGAGAGTATAAGATTCATTGAGTAAAGTTAACATAGCCTTGTAATACTTCAAGAGTCTTTTCTCATATAGCCCTTTTTTAAAATATAATGATTGCATTTGTTTTGAGGATTTGTGTAAAATACCGAGAGCCTTAAACTGTAAATTCAATTTCTTTGTTATATAAATTTTTAACCTATTATTTGTAGGTAATAACCTATTGCCTAATGAGTATGATGAATATGCCAATGTTATCCGCAAATAATGGACGTAGTATTTAATAGTTGAGATATTATTAAGTTGGGTTTGTTAATAATAGTCTGAGTATAGCCTTCTCAAGCTTCTTTTTGAACTATTATTTCTGTGATTTATGGGATAGTGCTATCTAATAAAATGTAAGAATAGTGCTTCATCTGTGTTTTTTATGTATGTGTCAATATATAAAAAGAGGCTTGCTATGCAATTTTGAATTGTAATTCCCTAAAACCAATTACTATAAAAATGAAAAAACCTCTACTATGCCTAATAGCCCTCCTCTCGGTTGGGATGGTTATGGCTCAAAACAACAAAAAACCGAATATTTTGATCATCTGGGGTGATGATATTGGCTATTGGAACACCAGTGCCTATCACCGTGGAATGATGGGAGGAAGTACACCGAACATCGACAAGCTGGCCAAAGAAGGGATGATTTTTATGGATCATTATGCTCAAGCTTCCTGTACGGCGGGAAGGGCGGCATTTATGCTCGGTCAGTATCCGCTTAGAACAGGACTGCTGACAGTAGGGATACCCGGTGCTCCCCAAGGCGTGCAAGCCAGTGACCCCACTATTGCCGAATTGCTGAAACCGTACGGATATGCAACCGGTCAATTCGGGAAAAACCACTTTGGCGACCTCAACAAATTTCTTCCAACGGTGCATGGTTTTGATGAATTCTACGGCATCTTATACCACCTCAATGCTGCCCAATATCCTGAACAATATGACTATCCACCTGAAGCAACTGCTGAAAAATGGGGTTTCAATACGCGTGGCATCATTCATTCCAAGGCCACCAACAGGGATGATGCCACTGTCCAACCCATCTATGGGAAAGTTGGCAAACAAACCATCGAAGACCTGGGCGTTTGGGGCACAGAAGTTCAAAGGCACTTGGACAAAGATGTTATGGTACAATCCAAGCGATTTATGAAAGAATCGGTAGATGCCGGAAAACCATTTTTTGTTTGGCATAATTTTATTCGTATGCATTATCCCACGCACCAATCTTCTGAATGGAAAAATAAAACGGGATACGGTATCCAGGCCGATGGTATGGCGGAGTTGGACCATAATGTAGGTGAACTTATTGCTTATCTCAAAGAACTGGGAATAGAAGACAATACTTTCATCATGTTTGCCACAGATAATGGAGCTGCGGCACATTCATGGCCTGATGGCGGAAACACCCCTTTCCATGGTGAAAAAGGCGCCGGTGGTTGGGAAGGTGCTTTCCGTGTCCCTGTTTTTGTGAAATGGAAAAATCATATTCCCGAAAATGTTGTAAGCGGCGAATTTATGACCATGGAAGACTGGATGCCTACCATTTTATCGATGTGCGTGGGCGATAAAAACCTAAAAGATGATTTATTGACAGGGAAAAAAGTAGGTGACAAAACCTTCAAAAACCATTTGGATGGTTACGACCAAAGCGATTTGGTTTTGAATAACGGGAAATCGGTTCGTAAAGATTTCCTTTACTTTACCGAAACCACTTTCCATGCGGTTCGCTATGGTGATTGGAAATTTATGTTCCGCGATCAAGAAGAGTGGTTCCAATCCCCACAAACCAAGCTTTCAACGCCTATCATCACCAATCTGAAACTTGATCCATTTGAAAGAATGCAGAAAGCACGGGGTTATGGTGAATGGCAAGAACAAAGAGGCTATATGACCGGTGCTGCAGCAAGAATACTTACTGTATTTGAAAAATCATTAAAAGATTATCCACCATCGCAGCAAAGTGCCCACTTCAGCTTTGCCGAAGCCTTTGATGCCTTGAATAATACAATAACTAATTAGATTATAAATCTTAAATGGGGTAGATTTCTGCTCTGCCCCGTTTTTATTAAATAAAAATTATGAAACCTCTAACAAAAAATCTTTTTTTATTATTATTTATTGTACTGTCTTCTAATAGTCAAATAAATGCTCAAAAAGTAGATCCTGCTTTGCTTAAGCATGATTTGCTTGATATGAATAAGGTGAAAACGCCTGAGCCTTACGAAAATCCCGAAGTTTTAAAACATCTCGCTCCTATCAGATTTCAGGGTGATAATCTGGCCTATACCAAGGCTTCGCCAAAAATCAATCCCCGTCAAACATCTTATGCCAAACAAATGGCAAAAACGATGTATGAACCCGTTAAAGATAAAGTCTTTTTAATGGCAGGATGGCAACTAGCGTCCACGCTAATTGTAGTAGGAAATGATGGACTTATTGTAGTAGATCCCGGTGAAAACGACAATGCTTCCGAAGAATTGATGCGTGTTTTTCGAGAACAAACTAAAAACAAAATGCCGGTCAAAGCCATTATTTATTC
>JBKEEB010000070.1:0-10270 GCA_047975735.1 Niabella sp. | reverse complement strand
GCCTGACCCAGATTATTGGTAGGGCGATTGGTAATTTTTTTGGCATCAACCTGCGTGATACTACCGGTTAAATACTCTTTCTTCTGTGTACCAAAGCCTACTACAATTACTTCGTCCATTTGTGATACGGTTGTTTGTAGTAATACATTAATAGAGGTTTGAGAACCTACGGTTATTTCCTGCTTTTCATAGCCTACAAATGAATAAGCCAACACGGCCTTATTTTCTTTTTCTGTAATGCGATAACTGCCATCTTCCCCACTAATAACAACATTTAATGTTCCTTTTTCTTCAATGGTACCACCTGCCATAGGTTTTTGGGTAGTGGCATCAAGTACTATACCTTTTATTTCAAGGCTTTGTATTGCAGGCTTTGCCCACAATTGATTGACAGATAGTAAGAGCGCAAAAAATGTGGCTACATACATCCCAAAACACCAGGCTTTCCTGCAATTGGAAACTGATTGTTTACAAAAACTCATAATCGAATTTGGATTTAAGGTTAAACTATTAATTAATACTGATTTTGACTGATTGATGAACAGGCTGCGCAATTCAACGCAAGCAATCGAAAATCGTGTACGTAAAGTTCAACCAAAATCCTAAGGACTATGGTAGATAAACTGTTTTTAATAGGTAGGGAAATCTGTTTTTTTAGCCATAAACAGGCTTTTAACCCTGCTTATGGCTTATATTTTTTACTTTTTTAAAAACCAGTACATTTTATCGGTTATTTTACCTCCTTCTTTTTCACTTCGGGCTTCTATTGTATTTTTCCCCTTTTTTAAGGTTACATCAAATAACCAGTGCTTGTAGTTTACCCCAGCATAGCCATTAACAGTTTTCCCGTTTACTTTTAACTGAGGTTGGGTATTGGCAAAAACCTGTATAGTAGTTTTGGGTACGGTTCGAATACTATCGCGCCTGTTTGCCAAGTAAATCATGGGTTGTGGGTTCCAGTTGGCTTTGTACCAAAAAAAGGCATCTTTTTTGCGTAGGCGGTCAAAGGTTACCAGCCCTTTAAGGTTGCGTGCTTTAACGCCGCCTCGGTTCCACATAGGTGTAGCAAATTCAAACATATTCCATAAATAGGAAGCCAGTACATAAGGATGTTTTTGTATAATAGCCCATTGCTGAATATGGGTTTCTGTTTGATAGTTTTCCGGAGAGAATTGCCCGTTTACGGGGTCTATCTTTTTAGTTTCGGGCAAAAATTCTGCACCTTGGTCAATATTGCCATCGGCCCCATATTCTGTTAGCATTACCTTATAATCTGGATATTGCTGCTCCAAACCCGTTGCCCATTTGTCTAAATCTTTAATATTGCCTTCGTACCAGCCATAGTACCTGTTCATTCCCTGTACATCACCAGCCAGATTTTCGCCCCTTTCCATACTGCCGTAGCCGTTTACCGAAACAGTGTAACGATAAGGGTCATCCGTTTTAGCAATATCATTCAATGCGCTTGTTAATACGGGTACATAATCATCTTTGGTTTTGCTATATACTTCATTATGCATGCCCCAAATATATATTGAGGGGTGGTTACGGTTTTGGCGTACCAGTTCCCTCATTTGTTGTTTGGCATTAGCCGATTCCTGTGTAGTTACAGTATTAACCAAGGGAATTTCGGCCCAGGTAAGAAAACCTATCGAATCGGCCAAGGCATAAATATGTTCTGACTGCTGATAGTGCGCTAAACGTATGGTAGTAGCACCCATTTCTTTAATCAATAACATATCTTCTTTTTCCTGCTCTGGCAAAAGAGCGTTGCCGTACTGCCATCTATCCTGATGGCGGGTAACACCATACATTTTGTAGGGTTGGCCATTTAAAAAAACACCTTTACCGGCAACAATTTCAATATTTCGCAACCCCAAAGGTTGTTCAATTCGGTCTATTTCAGTTCCGTTTTTCAAAAGAAGTATTGAAATTTTGTATAAATAGGGGTCTTTAACCCCATTCCACAAATGCGGGTTTGTAATAGTAATATTATCAAAAGCATAAGTAGTTCCTTGTGGGCTAACTACAACATCTTTAACCGTATTAGCAACTACTTTTCCATCTGGTGTAGTAACCTGTGTTTGCATTACAATGCTACTGTGTTCCCTTTCTTTATTTTCTAATTTTGCTTTTACGAGCACATCAGCTTTAGCGGCAGAAACCTGCTGCTGAATAATTTGTACACCGGCAGCGGCATGGTCTGTAACCGTAATATTTACCGGCGAAGTAATTATCATTTGCACCGGCCGGTATATACCGCCATAAATAGGGAACAAAAAATGGTTTACCGGAATAATATCTTTCCTTGCTTCATTATTGGCTTTTACAAGTATGGTATTTTCCGCATCGTAGTTAATTACATGTGTAATTTCCAGGGCAAATGCGGAGTATCCTCCTTGATGTTCCATTAAATATTTACCATTGATATAAATAGTGGCTACTTGACCAACAGCATCAAATTTTAAAAAAAACCTTTTGCCTTTTTGTTGGGCATTGATGGTAAAAGCCTTTTTATAAAAGCCGTTTCCTGTATAAAAATCTCTGCCCTCCTGCATATCAACTGTATTGTAAGTATGCGGCAGCGTAACTTTTTGCCAGCTACCAGCAACAGTATCTTTTGTAAAACTCCAGCCGGTATTAAAGTTGGTTATTTCTCTGGAATTTTGAGCAAATAATGTAGTCAGGCAAATGATATTTGCCACAAATAGTAAAAATTTTTTGTTCATGAGCAAGTCAGTTTTATTCAGTTATTTTAATCACCATTATGTTTTAGCCTTTTCGTATAATATAGTTGAACCGTTTTCTTTGTCAGACGCTTCCCAAACAATTACTTTGGGTTGTGTAGGCCTATCTTTTAAATGGATATAATAAGAAGTTTCTTTACTGCCTTTCTGAATTTCTTCGGGCTGATAAGTAGTTGCGGGGTTATCTAAATCATATATTTTTTTAATGCCCGTTCCGGCCGGCACATCTAGCCTTACAGCTCCACTTACTGGAAGATTGCATATTACTAAATAGTATTTGTTGGAATACCTGTTTTTGGTAATATAGCCCCATTCGGGTTTATCCATTCCGGCATAAGTGGCATCGTAAATTGCAGCGGCATTCATTTTCATCCAACTGCCTATTTCTGATGCAAGCTTTGTTTCTTCGGGGCGGATTAATCCCCCAGGGTCGGGTCCAAAATTTAAAACAAAATTACCGGCGAGGGATACAGAACGTACCATCATTTCAATCAATTCTGTACTTGTTTTTATATGTCCTAACCATTGGGAACAATACCCCCATTGATTTTCGGGAATCGTCATTACACAGTCCCAATCGTTACCATGCACATCTTCTATATTAGTAGGAAGCTTACGCTCCCATCCCTGTTCATAATCGCCCATCAGGTCTCCATTGCTATCAAAGTGGCGGCGGCCATACTCATCGGCTCTAAAGCGGCTGCCAATAATCAGTCCCGGTATCATGGCTCTTAATTCGGTTTCAAGGGTATCGGTAAAGCCTGCCTGTTGTACCCAAGCGGCATCCCAAGTACCATCAAACCACAAACCTTTGGTTTGCGGATACAGGGTTAAAAGCTCTTTTATTTGATTGGCGGTAAATGTTTTAAAGGACTCGTAAGCCTTACGGTCTTCATCCGTTTTTAAAGAAGAACGATAACCCGGATGGTTCCAGTCGATAATTGAAAAATACAGATACACGTCTATTCCTTCCTTAGCATAAGCATCTACCACCTGTTTTACAATATCTTTTTTATAAGGTGATTGTGCGATTGTATAATTAGTGTATTTACTGGGCCAAAGGCAAAAACCATCGTGGTGTTTTGTGGTAAAAATAACATACTTAGCTCCCATTGCTTTAGCCTGCTTTGCCCATGCTTGTGCATCAAACTGCTTAGGATTAAACTGTTTATACAAATTATCATAGGCTTCACGCGGCATTTTGTTCCAAGCTCTTATCCATTCGGCTGCACCGGGATAAATTTCTCCATTCCACTGCCCTCCGGTTATAGCATACACACCCCAGTGTATAAACTGGCCAAGGCCATAGTTTCTCCAACGCTCCATTAATGCATCCTGCCGCTGACCCAGCCGGTGGGTACCGTGTTTTAAATAAACGGAATTTCTATGTGGAACCGAAGGAGGTGTTTGCGCCTGAGCAGAAATAAATGCTATAAAAACAAAAATATACAGAATAGATCTTCTCATATGAAACAATTGTTTAATTTTATGTAATTATTGAAATGTCAGCAAAAAAAATTTCTTTATAAACGCCGCAATAATACTACTATTTTGGCATAGTAAAGGGTGAGAATCTTACGAAATAAGGTAGATTATTTTATCAATTTTTTTTCTACGCTTTAACTTAGATGAAACTAACAGTAACATTTTGTTTACGGCCCTCAATAATATTATTGATTTTATTGGGTATTCCGGTTGCCGGGTTTAGCCAAGCACCATTGTTTAACAGATTGTCTATGGAGCAAGGGCTTTCTCAAAACACGGTATTGGCCATAGCGCAGGATAGCCAGGGGTTTATGTGGCTGGGTACCAGATATGGATTAAACAGATATGACGGATACCAGTTTAAAGTATATAAAAACAACCCACAAGACAGCAGTTCTATATCAAATAACTTTATTACTGCAATTGTAAACGACACAGTAAGCGGGCTATGGATAGGCACAGAAAGTGGGTTAAACAGGTACAATGCCGTTAACGATAATTTTGAAAGATTTTTAATTAACAATAACAAGTCTTCAGCGCGTTCCATCATAAGAGCTCTTTGTCCTGACGGGAACGGGAAGATATGGGTGTGTGCTTCCAATGGATTGTTTTTAGCTGATCCCAAAACGAAAAAAATTGTTTCGGCTGTTACATTGGGCATCGTAAACCAAACAGAAAACCAATCTGTAAGAAATATTTACAAAGACTCTAAGCAAACACTTTGGATTGCCGCCGATGAAAAACTCATTCGTTTTTCAAAAAACACTTCGGGAAGCATCAAAAAAATTTATACATATAAAAAAGGAAATCCTACGGGAATTTCTAATGAGATGGTTACGGCCTTTTACGAAGACAAAAAACAACAATTGTGGATAGGCACTTTGGACGGCTTGAATTTATATAACAGAGAAACCGAAAATTTTAGGCAATTTAAAAACCAGCAGCCAAACCCAAGTTCCTTAGGTAATAATAACATCCGCAGCTTTACCGAAGACACTTTCGGTAATTTATGGATTGCAACATTGGAAGGTGTAACAATCATGAATACCAATACCTATGAATGCAAAACATACAAATTTGATGAGGGCAACCCATACAGCATTAGTCAAAACTCAGCATATAGTTTATATACCGACAAATTTGGGTGTATTTGGGTAGGCACATTTTACGGAGGGGCAAATGTGGTTTATAATCCCCAGCTTGAAGCACCCATAGTGCAGCAATTATACACTTCCCCAACAATTAGTAATAATATTGTCAGTTCTGTAGTGGTGGATTATAATAATAATTTATGGATTGGTACCGAAGGAGGTGGGCTTAACTATGTAAACAAAAAAAATGGCAGTATCACCATATTCAGAATTAATGGTAAAAACAATACTAACCTTTCATCAAACCTGATTAAAAATATTTATATAGATAAAAACAAAAACGTATGGGTGGGCACACATGGCGGAGGTATTAACGTTTTACACCAAGGAGAAAAAGGATTTAGGCGGGTGCAAAAGGATTTACCCTTTAATGAAAACCCACACTCTGAGGTTGTAGATTTTTTACAGGATCGAAGTGGTTTATTCTGGATTGCAGCACATCCGGGTTTATTTGTTTTTGAAAAGAACAACACCGTTCTCAACACGGCACCTTTACAAAAAAAATTGCTTTTTTTTAAAACTAAAAATATAAATTATTTATCTGAAGATGCTAAAGGAAATATTTGGATAGGAACTTTACGTGGTTTGTATATTCTGAATAAAAAAAGTAACCAAATTGATGAAATCAAAATTAAAAGTAATAGTAATAATATAAACTGTATTTTTTCTGACAGTAAAAACAACATATGGGTTGGTTTAAACTTTGGAGGTTTGGCAAAATATAATGAGCGAAGTAAACAAGTAGAACCCGTAACAAACATCTTGTTACCCAATGATAATGTTGTTGGTATTTTAGAAGACAATGAAAAAAATTTATGGATTAGTACCAGCAACGGCCTTTTAAAATTAAACCCCAAAACAAACGAAACTAAAATTTATACTAAAAGTGATGGGCTGCCCGGAAACGAATTTAACCTTAATGCCTTTTTTAAAGATGATAATGGAGAAATGTTTTTTGGTGGCATGAAAGGATTATTTTCTTTTTTTCCAAACAGCATAAAAGAGAATAAAACACTCTCGCCTTTGGTATTTACCGGGCTTAAAATATTGAATGCATCCGCAGATAACAACAATGCAAAAATATTAGACAAGGATATTAATTACACGCATCAAATTCAATTAAAAAACAATCAACGAACCTTTAGCATTAGCTTTGCCTTATTGAATTTTATAAAGCCCGATAAAAATATTTATGCCTATAAATTAGAAAAAGTACACTCCGACTGGATACATACTAATACGCCGGTAGCTACTTTTACAAGCCTTGCACCAGGCAGTTATACCTTATTAATAAAAGCTGCTAATAATGATGGTTTTTGGAGCAAGCCACGAGCATTAAGGATAACCATATTACCTCCCATTTGGCAAACATGGTGGGCATATACCTTATATACCATAGCATTATTAACCATCCTGTTCTTTATTGTACGCTTTTTTTATATGCGTGCTTTATTAGCCAGGGACCATGAGTTGCACGAGTTAAAACTTAATTTCTTCACTAATATTTCTCATGAAATTAAAACCCACCTTACCTTAATAAAATCTCCGGTGGACGGTATGGAACGCGACAATCATAATAATCCCGGGTTAATGCGGCAATTGGCTCATTTAAAAAATAACACCAACCAACTGTTATTATTGGTAGATGAATTGATGGAGTTTAGAAAAGCAGAAACTAACAGTTTAAAATTGCATGTAGCAAAGCACAATTTAATAGATTTTTTGAATTTGGTATATGAACCCTATGAGGAGTTAGCCATAGAGCGTGGCATACAAAGCTCCATAGTATATAATACAAACAGCATACCCTTGTATTTTGATAGCGAGCAAATGAAAAAAGTGGTGGATAATTTATTGATAAATGCTTTCAAATTCACACAAAAAGAAGGGAGTGTTAATCTCTATATTGAGGAAAAGAAAGATGCCGTTCTTATTCATTTCGTCGATAATGGACAGGGTATTGAAGCACAGTTTATTGATAAAATTTTTACCAACTACTTTCAGGTAGAAGACAACAAAACCCAAAACTCCGGTTATGGAATTGGCTTAGCATTGTGCAAAGCTATAATTAGCCTGCACAAGGGAACAATAACTGTTCATAGTGTTCCTGCACAACAACAACAAAACGGTTTTACAAGGTTTACCGTAACCTTATTAAAAGGTAAAAATCACTTTGCTTCAGAACAAATTTTTTCTGATGATTTACAAGAAAACAAGTTATTTAAAGACGTTGTAGTGCCAAACCAACCAGAACTGATAAGTGCCAAAGAATTAGAAACCGCATCTCAATACACAATTTTGATTGTGGAAGATAATAAAGCCTTGAGAGGATTATTAAAAGAAACATTGAATAGTTTTGGATATTGTGTACAGTTGTGTGCAAATGGGGAGGAAGGTTGGCAGGAAGCTATTACCAACATTCCCGATTTAATTATATCCGATGTAATGATGCCGGTTATGAACGGCTTAGTGCTGTGTAATCAATTAAAAAACGATGCGCGCACCAGTCATATACCGGTAATATTGCTTACCGCCAGAAATGCTCAGGCCGATCATATTGAAGGGTTGACTACAGGTGCTGATATATACATAACAAAGCCCTTTTGTACAGATATTTTAGTACTGAATGTTAGAAATCTGCTGGTGGTAAGGGAGACAATGCGCAACAAATTTAGTAACGAATTCACGCTGGATGTATCTAAAACAATTGTCGAATCGCCTGATAAAGATTTTTTGCAAGAGTTGATTGATATAATTGAAACTCATTTAGAAGATGCTGATTTTGGTGTGGAAACATTAAGCACAAAAATTGCTATGAGCCAAAGTGTGCTGTATAAAAAACTACGGGCTGTGGCTAATATGTCGGTTAATGAGTTTATTAAAACAATTCGTTTAAAAAAAGCCGCCCAATTACTTTGTACCAAACAATATAGTGTTTCAGAAGTGAGCCTGCAAGTAGGCTTTTTAGATAATAAATATTTCAGTAGGGAGTTTAAAAAGCATTATGGCTCACCTCCCAGTAAATATGCAGAGGTGGAGGGCAGAGAGACTGGTATGTAAGTATCTGGTAAACGATTAGAACTTTTATTCCAACTTTTTAAAATCGGATGGGTTGGTACCAAAAAATTCCTGAAAACATTTTCTAAAGTATTTTACATCGCCAAATCCACTTTCGTATGCAGCTTCATTTACTGTGTAATTGCCTTTGTTTAACAACGTTGATGCATATTTCAACCTGATGTTACGTACAAACTCCGTTCCGGATAATCCGGTAAGTGCTTTGAGTTTACGATAAAAAGTTGAACGACTCATGTGCATAGCTTTTACTAGTTCATCAGTATGAAAATCTGTATCATCAATATGCGATTCTATTACTTTAATTATTTCGGTTATAAAGCGCTCATCTTGGGATTCAATCTCAATATTATTGGGCTCCAGATATATTTGCTTTATATATTTCGTGCGTAATTTTTTTCTGATATTAATCTGATTATTTGCATGAGCCAATAAAAGCTCTGAGTTAAAAGGCTTGGTTAAATACACATCCGCCTCACCTTCTACTCCTGCAATTTGATGTTTGGCTCCTGTAAGTGCAGTAAGTAAAATAATTGGTATATGAGAAGTCCTTTGATCGGATTTAAGAGCTTTGCATAGATCGAAACCACTCATCCCTTCCATCATAACATCGGATATAATTAAATCGGGACTTATTTCAAATACTGCATTCAGAGCTGAATCAGCATTATAAAATGAACTAACCTCAAATATTGGTTCTAATATTTGGCAGATGTAATCATTTACATCTGCATCATCTTCTATCACTAATACAATATCAGCTTCTTTTTTATTGTGATATGTTTCATTGGTTTTCATTTTATTACTTATTAATTTAGCGTTGTAGTAAAAATTATACTTTCTTTATTGGCAATGTAACAATAAAACTACTCCCAGTGTGGCCATTGCTTTCAACTGTAATTACACCACTGTGTAACAATACCATTTCTTTAACGAGAAACAGCCCTATACCAGAACTATGAACAGAAGGGTTCTCATTTTGTGTAACTCTGTAAAACCGATTGAATATTTTAGTATGATCCTCAGGCATTATTCCTTTACCATTATCAGAAACAGTTATTGAAACAAATTGATTATTGGTAGTTATTTTAAACAGTATTTTACCATTATTGTTAGTATATTTAAATGCGTTTGACAAAAGATTAAATAAAATCATATCCATTTTATCGTGGTCAAATAACATATCCAATCCTTTAACATCAGATTGAAAAACATATTGCATCTTTCTTCTGTCAGCCTCATCTTCAAACATATTAAAAATATCTTTAGAGAAAGAAACCAAATCTCCACTTATCGGTGTTAAACTCAATGAGCCTATTTCCCATTTCTCATAATCCAATAATTGATTTAGTAATCGAAGCATCCGTCTTGACTGCTTATTAAGCATTCGAAAAGTTTTTGTCATTGGAGTGGGCTCTGTGTTAGTACGCAAAAAATCTGTAACCGGCCCTATAATTAAAGTAAGTGGTGTTCTAAACTCGTGCGAAATATTTGTAAAAAGAGTTTCCTTAAAAGTTGCCAGTTGTTGTCCTCGCTTTCTTTCTTGTTGCTCTTTTTCTAACGAACTTTTTAATCGTAGTTGTTTTTGTGTGAGATAACGTCCGTAAATCAACAATATTGTAAAAGCGATAATATACAGTGTATAAGCCCACCACGTTTTCCATGGTGGCGGTAGTACAATAATATCAAGTTCAATTCCATTGGGGTTCCATTGCTTATTACTGTTAGTGCCTTTTACTTTAAGTTTGTATGTTCCTTGGCTTAATGCAGTAAACGATACCATTCTTTCTGTACCAAGTGTATCCCAATTTT
>JBKEEB010000099.1:0-1949 GCA_047975735.1 Niabella sp. | reverse complement strand
TCTAAGCAAATTAAAGCAATACAAACAACGAAACCGATTGCTAATAAGTTGATAATTAATCCACCAATATATACAAAACCGATTACTGCAACAGTCACCATTAAAGCAATTGCAACATAATTTTTATAATCAAATTTAGTTTGTGCTGTATATAAAATACCTACACCTGCAGCAAATCCAGATACATATGCAACAATATTATTAAAGATAACAGAACTTGATAAGTTTAATATTAAGTTTTGAATAAATGTTGATGCATAGCTTAATACATATTGATCTGCTAAGTTATTTACAACTAAATTAATACTATCATTTGATACAATGCCCGTTGATAAGATTGCTTGTGGAATATATGATTCCCAATCGATATTAATGTAGTTCATAACATCAATTAAAGCTGCCAAATCAATTTCTTTAACTAGTACAACTACTGACATATATAATGAGATTCTAGTTGCGATAATTGCTACTGTATAAAATACAAAGATAAAACTTAATACTTTAGCGAAATCAAAGGCTAATTGATTAGCTCTAAAATCATCTGACATGATTACTCGATAAATTCCAACTGCACCAATTACAATATAAATAATTGACATAATCATAATTAACATAGTTGCTGCAATTAAAATCATACTTACTAACCCATTGAATGATGGGAATAAGCGATATTGCATGTATAAAGTTGCACCAGCTGTAATAATTAATCCACTGTAACCAAAGAATGTTTTATATTTTGTAACGCGATCTGCGAACACTTTTACGATGAATAGACCAATTACAGTTGCAAGACCACTAAGTACTGAAATTGTAACTAGTAATGAACGAACAACTCCTGCTGTATTATTCATAATATCGATTACTGAATTAATATTTTGTACCTCTTGATCTGGAATAAATCCTGCAATCATTTGAATCTGTGAAGTGATTTGTGTAAAATCATTTGCAAAGAATGATAAATCCACTATATTTAAAATATAGGCGAAAACTGTAACTACAATTACACCAATAAATATCTTATTTAATTTTTCCATTGTCATAATAACTCCTTTGGATATATTATACTATAAATCGAAAAGTAGCACATTAATAACAAAACAGTAACTTTTTAGGTTACTGTTGGTTTTTGATTAATAATTTAAAACTCTGCTTAAGAATTCTTGAGTTCTCTGATGTTTAGGATTAGTAAAGATTTGTTCAGGTGCTGCGTCTTCAACTACAAGCCCTTTATCCATAAAGATAACACGATCACTTACTTCCTTCGCAAATCCCATTTCGTGAGTTACAATTACCATCGTCATTCCCGATTTTGCTAAGTCTTTAATAACTTCTAATACATCACCCACTACTTCTGGATCTAAAGCACTTGTCGGCTCATCAAATAACATATAACTAGGATTCATACATAAGGCTCTAGCAATTGCTACCCTTTGTTTTTGACCACCACTAAGTGAAGAGACTTTAGCATTTTTAAAGTCAATCATTCCCACATTTTCTAAATACTCTAATGCTGTCTGCTCTGCTTCTTGCTTGCTTTTCTTTAATACCTTAACTTGAGCTAAGGTACAGTTATCGATCACATTTAAGTTTTCAAATAAATTAAAATGCTGGAATACCATTCCCATATTACTTCTGATTAAGTTAATATCGACATCCGCACCAATAATCGCTTGACCATCAATATACACTTCTCCACTAGTTGGTTCCTCAAGCAAGTTCATACATCTAAGTAAAGTACTTTTACCACTTCCACTTGGGCCAATAATTGTCACTACTTGTCCATCGTTAATATCTAAAGTAATATCATCTAATACCATTTTGTTTCCGAAATATTTTTTTATCGCTTCTACCTTAATCATAATTTAACCGCCTCTTCCATATTTTGCATGTTCATAAGTTCTTCTGTATTTTCTGATTTCAACATTTTCTTCATAACAATATTCAGTAAT
>JBKEEB010000096.1:0-6104 GCA_047975735.1 Niabella sp. | reverse complement strand
TCCATAAAACAATAGACCTATAAAAAGTATTTTTTTCATTGTATTAGGTTTTAATAATTTATTTGAAAATCCCCGTTCCGTTTATAGAACCAGCACCACTATTCAAGCTCATTCTCCCTTCCATACCCGCACTGGCACCCGCAGCACCAACACCTGCAGCGGCTTCCACACCTCCGGTTAGCACTACATCTGTTACGCCGGTTCTGTCGATTTCAATATCAGCACCCACACCTGCACTTGCGCTAGCTTCTAAAGGCCCCAGCTTTCCACCTGCGCCAATTTTAGGGCCAATACTCACGGTACAGTTTTCAAACGAGTCGCCAAAACCTGCCTTATCTAAATTTTGGTTTAAGGTAAATCCCAGCACACCGGCATTTACAGAAGTGGTTAAGCCGCTACAGCTAAGTGTCATTACAAAACCAAGTTTTGAACTTCCAAACTCACTGTTGATATTACATTTGGGATCTTTAAACTGTGTTAACCTGCCGCCCTTGCCTTCAACATCATCCACACAGTCGTATTTTGTAATGTTTTCAAAATTGAAACTTCTAAGTGTCAGGCTTAAATCTTTTAACCATTCTGCTTGCAGCCCGGCAATGATACCCGGTAATAGTTTAGGGTAAGTATTGTAAAGAGACGAATAAGCAAATTTTTTAACCAGTGCAGGAGCTACTTCCTTTTTGTATTTTTCTGCTAATCTGGGTATGTATTTTGTTGTACTCATGATTCCTTTTATTTATTTGAATCGCAAACCTGCCTTTCGGCAGACAGTGATTATATTTTTTCTCCGGATTTTTTAAACACCCTCACGGCTTTACCGTTTTCGCTGCGCTCACGTTTTATTTTAGAGGGGGCTAAAGCAACAAGGCAAAAAAACATACTATATAAAAACTTTGGCATTTATTATTTATTTAAAAATTAGTCCAGCTACAATTGCAAATGGTGTTCCAACCAGATTTGCTGCTACCTGTTAGCTTACGATTTACCGGGTCATAGCTATAATATATCCAGCCAATGCGTACTGCTTTCAATTTTATTTTGCTTTTGCCGCTTAAAGCATCATCTGTACAGCTTTCTATTTTTAAATCTTCCATTATTATTCTGCTCTTAATAAAATAAGACCTGTCACTGTCTGCTTGAGGAACTTCAATTACAGAAATTTCAAACCTTGACAAAGTGGGCGATGTAGGCTGTAAAACGGTTATGTTAGGTGCAGGCTTAATCGTACTTAAATTAATAGTGCTATCTATTCTAGTAATTTTAGGAATAGTTACTCCCGAAGTTGTGGTTGATTTTACTGATAGTTTTGGCTGACTGGCAGCAAGTGAAGCATTCATAATATTTCGTATATCTGCTACATAAGCACCTGTTGGTACTTCTATCTCAATAGTAGCCGAATTATCTGAGCCTCCTGAATAATTAGTGATGAGGATCTGGTTTTCAAAACCTTTTTTTACACTGGAACCTTTAATAATAGTGCCATCGCTTTTTTTAAGTAACCCGTAAATAGCTCGTGTTTGTGCAGAAAGATTTACTGTAATAGCGATTGAAGCAAGAAAAAGAAATAATGTTTTCATGTTGCGAATAATTTTGTGGAGTAATTTTATGGAGTATAATAGGTTGGCACAATCATTAAAAAAGATAATTTTTTCTAATCCACTTTTTCACATTTCACTTCTCTAATGTTGTGCTTTATACTCTTTATAATTATTAAAACTTCCAACCCGGCGGGTTATCAATAAGTGATTTTTTTATATCCCGTGATGTATAACGATATTGTTGTGCCGTACTATTGTTTCCTGTTTTCCCCTCTCGTACTGTTGGCTTGGAAGCATTTAGGAGTAGTACACTCTCATTTGCACCACTTGTATGCAAAAATTCAAATGTATAACTTGCTTTTTCCATTTTGTAATCTGCAGAGGTTCTTACCAGTTTCCCCCACCCGCTTGTTTTACCATCTGTAGCCTTGCTCCACCATGCGCCTTTACCATTTTTAGGCGTTAGGGTAATTTGATTGCCATTTATGGAATAAGTGCCTGTTTCATAAACAAACAATATTTCTTTCACATATACCAACCAGTCTTTAGCCCTAAACAAATAAGTACCATCGTTATAAAAAACATATTCCCGCCTCATGTACCCGCCTGTCAACTGCGGAAAGCCATTGTAATTGCCACTTGATTCGGTATTATAAAAAACCCACATTCCCACCATGGATACATTTTTATTGCCAGAACTATTACCATTACCTGTTACAGCAGAAGGAGCTTTTGCTAATTCCAAAGAATTTACAAATGCCAGCAACTCATCCTGATATTTTTTGGCGTTTGTCATGAGTAGCACACTCACTGTTTGCCCACCGCCTGTAGCTGTGAGTAGGGTGGCCATGCCGGTACTGCCCTCGTCGGTATAATTGGCCGCACCGGAAATTACCTCCCAGCCGTTTTCTTGCATCGGGGTTTCCATAATGGGTTCTCCGGTTACTTGTACCGAAGCGTTTACCAGCCTTGCCCAGTCGGTATTAAAATTTGTACTAGCATTTTCATTGCTCCCGGTTGCCTTTGTTATTAAGGCAATAATATAGGCACCTGTTTTTTTATCGGTAGCAGATAATTGTAGTCCGCCCTCATTCTGGGTCTTTTGCCAGCCTTTGGGTACGGCATAAGAAACCACCTCAAAATTTTGTTTTTGGGCTAAAAGGACCGTAGCAAAAAGCAGCATTATTGTTTGGAGAAAAAAAAGTTTCATCTTCTATTTACTTTAATTTTAGCTTTCCCGAGGGAGGCATTGTTTATATTAAGGGCGCTTGGTAATTGCCGGTGTCAGGGCATTGAAATAAGGATCTGTTTTACAATAGAGCTGCCATTTCCCATAATCAAGGTACATATTAGGGTCAGTAAAATAGATGGTTTTTGAACCCATTGTAGGATGCGGATTACCATTTCTATCTTTAAACTCAAGGGTAACGCTTACTTCTTCTATTTTCCAGGCATCGAATAGAAAAAACGGACCATTACCCATGGTATTATAGTTAATGTCAACCATAATACCGGTTTGCTTGTAGTTTGCGAGGCTATTGAAGTTTTGATCAAAGCCTGCTGCCCTCGGTAATGTGTAAGTATTTGTACTCCACACTTTAAATTCGGAAGTAATATTCTCCTGATTATAACCCTTCCGCCAATTATCTGTTCCCGCCGCAGGATACACTCTTAGGATTACTTTGGAGTTCAGCTCCTTATTATCCTTTCCTGTTTTTACGGTCATTTTAGCAACGGCCAAAAAATAGTCGGCATCATTGGGAGCGGCAGTTGTTGTTCCGGTATTAGTTGTAGTACTCGTTGTTTGTGTTGTACCACTATTATTGGAGCCGGGCTTTTGCGTTATTACCGGCAATGTGCTTTTCTTTATAAGTTGTGCCTGTGTAAAAGAATACATGTAAACACAGCAGACAGCGATTATGATCTTTTTCATTATTGTGTTTTTTCTATTATAAAATTATTTAGGATTTGAAGTTGCTCCTATCGCTCAAAAAGATGATTTACTAATGATTATAGTACGTATAGGTGGTTGTATCACTTCGTCCTATCACATTTCCCGGTTGGCTATAAAATGTTTGCGTACTTTTTGTAACCAAACCTATAGCATCTACTTCGTAACTATATTCCCTGGTTTGATAAATATTTTTATTATTTAATAAATTATAATAGGTCATTTTTTTAAGGAGATTTTTGGTTGGCTTATTGTACAATGATGGTGGCAATCCCATTGCATAGTAGTCTGCCATATAAGGCAACTGTGTATAATACTCATATGCTACTGAATCTTTTGTAGAGGTATAAGTAGTGGTAAGTGCATTAATCCCGGAAAAAGCATATAAAATATTTCCATTTTGATAGGTAAGTTGTTGGTAGCTATCATAACCGGAATAATGGGCTACAGATCGTGCCGTACTTCCGTCTGTATTTCGCCAGTATTTACCTGACTGGGAAACAGTACCGTTATTCATTAACCAAATTGTATCAATATATCCGCTACTACCAAGTTTAAAATAAAATTTTGCAAGCCCTAATACCCCATTTGTATATTGCTCCCGAACATACATTCCATCGTTCAGTGTATATTTATAGCTGTAAAGATTAGTAGAGGATGCAGTAACAGAACGATCTTCATAACTGATATCTGAGCCTGAATAAGTATAGTCACAAGTATCATACGTATAAGTTTTACCCAATGATGAATAATTGACCTGCTTATTCATAGCCGTTTTTATTTTATAGATCGAATAGTCAACAGACGGTTGTTTGGGTATATCGTTTTTTGAACAGGCAAGAAGCAGCAAACTAAAAGCAAGAAGTAGGGTAAGTAATTTCATAACAGAGTTTATTAATGATTTAAAATTTATGCTGTAAAATTATCATTGGTAATAGCGGGCAACAATCATATAAAAAGATGATTTTACATAACAGGAGCCGGAGCAGCAGGACCACTACCCGATGATCCTTTTTTAGCGTTTGGCGTAAGCGGCGTGCTGTTTTCTGCTACCAACAATGAAGACCAAAACTGCTGAAAATCGGCACTGCAATCCGCTTCTCCTTTTATAAACCGAATAAAACAGGCTTGTACGCCATTTGTAATACTGTAGAAATAGCAATCCATTTGTTTTAAGTTAATGGTAACAGTACCTTTGGCGGCATAACAAATTGTACCGTATGCTTCAGTTCGTTTTGTTGTGGCGGCATCGTATTTTTCGCCAAAACCGGTTTTAGCGGTCAACTGAATTAAGAATAATTTCTCGGTATTTACAACAGCATTTTCCGGCTGCATCACTTCAATTTTACAAAGGCCAGCAGTTTTTTTTAACTGTGCCTTTTCTAAAATAAGCATTGGCGACTGCTGAATCGTTTTCCAATTGGCCGGTACCGAATAAGTAAGAATACCAAATTTTGATTGTGCTGATACAAATCCTGCAACAAAAAGTAATGTGATGGCGATAAATGTAGTCTTCATGGTAGATTGATTTTGAGTTTTAAAATTTAACCCAAAACTATATAGCCTTCATGTAGCATCCTATCCTATAAAAAGATGATTTTTAAAAAATAGTGGCAGAAAAAAATCATTAAAAAAGATGATAAAAAAAACAATGTGGATAGAAGTTCTTTGTATAAGAATAAAAAAGTATTTTAGGGGATGAGAAAATTATTGCTGATACTATTTACCCTTTCTTCCTGTTTGATGATGAGAGCGCAAACAAAAACGGGCAGAGATAGCCTGCAGCAATTGCTAAAAACCTCAAAAGAAGACAGTAACAAAGTAAAATTACTATATCAATACGGCGAATTTTTTGAGCAGGAAAGCCCCGATTCAGCCACATTTTTTTATAATAAAGCCAAGGTTCTTGCAGAAAAAACCGGCTACATTATGGGTGTAGCTAATTATTCCAGTTATCAGATTGTGATATTAAACAACAAAGCTAAGTTTAGGGAAGCCTTGGCTGTGGCAATTGAAGCACTAGAAATATTTAAAAAACATGGCAACAAAAGGGATTTATGTGTTGGGAATTTGAATGTGGGAAGCGAATGGGAATACCTCTCCGATTTTTCTACAGCAGCCGAGTATTATCTAAAGGCGAAAAAAATTGCCGATGAAATACAAGATAAAAGATTGCAGCGGATAATCAGTAACAATTTGGCTTCTGCTTATATTCAGTTAAAAGAAGAAGTAAAAGGGCTTGCCTATGCAAAAGAAGCTTATTCTATTGCAAGTGCGATGAAAGATAAAACAGCCCAGGCTAACACTTTGTGCAATATTGGTACAGCCGAAATACAGCTGAAAAATTACGATGCTGCTTTAAAAATCTTTAAAGAAGTAAACGCTATAGGAGCTGAAGAAAATGACAACTACAATATAGCAAGCGGTTGGTTGGGTATGGCTGACGCATACAAGGGAAAAGAAAATTTTGCTACAGCTATAAAATATTATGACACTGTACTTAGGTTTTCCAAACAGGAAGAACTACCAGAGTTTACAATGTATGCAGACATGGGTATTAGCGAAGCTCTTATCAAATCAGGCCAATACAAAAATGCCATTTCATATATAAATGA
>JBKEEB010000127.1:0-2078 GCA_047975735.1 Niabella sp. | reverse complement strand
TTCGGCACAAGTGGTTAAAATATATGGCGCATTATCACGATACAACCACCGACCAATGCCATCGTTTACAGTTCCAGAAAATAATGAGGTGGCATTTCTTCCATAGAAAGACGGAGCAGAGCCTATTGAGCCTCCACGACTTGTAAAGCTTCCCCCAAAATATTGATATTTTTTTACACTATCTGCATTGCCGAGATTAAGGTAATTAGGGTTACTAATTGTAGCCAGTTTTACCGCAACTCTTGGGTCGTAATGACCTGCAATATCCACCAAAGTATCAGTGATAATTTGATTGGCGGCTAACTCATAGGGGTGGTATGTATTGTTAGGAACCGGTGTTTTTAATCCTGTAGTATTATCGTATTTTGGAACAGTTCCTGTAAAAACCTGAACTGCATACTCATGTTGAAAATAATTCCAAGAAAGGTTGCCTCTTGCAGTTCCCCAAAAGTTGTTGTAAGCACTAAACGGTGCCGATTGAGATCCACCAGCAATACTAACAGTAGCGTCATCATCCGAACTTTGAAAGGACTTGTTGGCGGCATCAATTAGCTCCTGAGCGTAATCGGCCGTAAAATTACTTTTATTGGATAATGATGCAAGGTTCCTTACAACAACAGCATAGGCAAATTTTATCCATTTGCTTTTATCGCCTCCATAAATATAATCGTTGGCAGTAATTTTTGTACCATACTCATGAGCATCCGGCTTTTCAAGCATTTCCACGGCTTTATAAGCCCACTCTCTCACCTGCGGATAAATGTCTGACTGATAATCATAATCATGTGATAGCAGCCCCGGCACAAATGCATCCTTCATTGGCAATTCCGCGTGATACTTTGTTAGTATATCCCATGAGAATGCTTTTATGGCATAACCAATTCCCGCTAAGGTCCAATCTTCAGCTGCTACAGACTGGTTAATAAGATTCTCGAGGTTCATCCCTTGATTCCAATAAACCATACGCCAAATCTCACCTCCCGCATCACTACCTAAGGTATAATAGTTATTGGCAAAAGATGTATAAGATACTGTTCCTACCATTTGAGGAAGGGCTCCAATAGCTCTTATATCCCAATAAACTCCCTGATATTGTTGTGTAATATTAGCCAAGTATAAATACCCTTCAACATTATCCGGCGCATCTACATTTTTATTTACATCCAGGTATTTTTCACACCCCGTGCTCAATAAAACCAATGCAAATATGTATAATAATATATTTCTTTTCATTGTTGTAATTGTTTAATTAAAAGTTACACTTATTCCTACTGTTATACCTCTTGGGTTGGGTATTGACCAAACATCATAGCCCACGCCACCAACTCCACCGGCTGCTGCCGAAACTGTATTACCCACAGCATCTATACCTGAATAATTTGTCCAGGTTGCCAAATCGTTTCCTACAACATAAAAGACCGCTTCGGAAATTAATTTCGATTTGGATAGAACTTTATTAGGAACAGAATAAGACAAACGCACTTCCCGAAGCCTGAGATAATTTACGCCATGCTCAAGCCATTCTTCATCGCCTCCACTAAAAATACTACTTCCATCTGCTCCGTATGTAACTGAAATATTATTCACCGTAGGATTAGCTGTATTTTCATTGCCATCTTTTAATACTCCATCAAATACTACCGGTAAGCTTTCCCGTAAGGATACAGACTCCCAGCTAGCTCCTCTGGCCATCATTAAACGTTTGGTTCCGTTAACTACTGTAGCATTGTTTAAGCCCGAAAAAACACCTGATAACCTGAAGGCTTTGTACTGTAAGGATGTTAAAAATCCGAATCTTAATTTCGGTTCTCTGTCGCCAATTACACTCCACACAGAACTTGTAATTGGATAACCCGTAGTTGGGCTAATAAGGATTTGTCCGGCTTCATTTCTTTCATAGGCTCTACCTGTAAGGGTTTTAATAGGTTGGCCTACCATAATACCGTTTCTTATATTTCCGGAGTTCCAGGTATATGCATTATAGTACTCGCTTACATTTTCCGGTAAGAATACCACTTTCGAGCCAGAATGTGATGCATTAGCACCCACATTCCAGGTAACACCATTGTTGTTTTTAA
>JBKEEB010000044.1:0-22005 GCA_047975735.1 Niabella sp. | reverse complement strand
GGTCAGGAGCCTGTTGTTTTTTTCCCAAGAGCAGAAACTATTGAATATCGGTTGAAAAAGAAATTGAAAATTACTGACGATATACAAAGTAACGGGACAATAGCGAGAAGCGTTGTACCCCAAACGTTACTGAACTCTATTGCAACTTCTTCGTATAATACTTTGGCTTATGCAGCAACTGAAGAACAGATAGCAACAGATGAAGAAGACCCGGGGTATTATATTGATCCAAGTTTATACGGAACACCCGGCTACCCCACACCAACAGAACAACCCATTATTGTATCAGGAATTACTTACGACCAAAATACAGAATTTGCGGATGGATTTATTGTAGATGAAACGGGCGATTTAATTCCTGTAGGAACTGTAAATGAGGAATATGCATGGGAACATGATGTGTATGTTATAGGATCCGAAGATCAAGTAGTTTTTACAAGCATTGATGATATTTTAGGAAGCGAATACGCTTTTACAGCACCACCACCCGGAAGAAGTAATTACGAACCGGAATATGGAGGAATTATACAAATTACCAATTTAGGACATGTAGAAGGATGGCCTGCAGGTAAATTAGAACTTGGTTATAAAGTAGTATCTTCTAATGGAACTATTGTTAAAGATAGAAAATTTGATAAAGTAAAACGTAAACATTTTAGAAACCAAAAATGGTATGACTTTAATGATTATTTAACGGATTGGGATACTACTGCAGTGGGAAAATTCATGGTTGAACATTGGGTCGAGTATGATAGAGGAGGTTCAGAACAGACTATTTCAAATACAATTAGCATACCTTCATCCTGTACCGGATGCCCGGCTACATCGCAAACATATACTACTAAACTAAGTAATAATGATGAAGATTTGGGAGCTGCATTGGTTTCTTTTCGAACTTCAAAAGATCAAGTGTATAACATATCTTATGCTAATTTTAAAAGAAAATAGAATGACGAATAAGTTTATTATCGGAATTGTATTCTTAATAACATTTTGGTCCAATATTGTTTCTGCACAAAATGGAGTCTATGCTGACATAGATAAAGCAAATCATGGGACTGGAGACCTTCGAGGAATATCAGTAAGCATTGGGTATGAAAAGTTTTTCAAGAAAAAATTAGCATGGTTTTCAGAATTTGGAACGGATATTACAGACAGAGAAGATCCTTTAAATTATACTCTAAACAACAGGGATATAAATGGTTCACTAAGATATACTACTGCAGGGGTGCAGTTAAATGGTGGGATTGCTGCATTTCCTTTAAAAAACAAGAACGAAGTAAAAATATCATTAGGAGGAATATTCCGTTACCAATCAAGTTCATTACCATATTCGCATGAAACTGTATATCCACCACTTTTAAATTATCCTTACCCGCTTAATGGATTTCAACAAGAGGACAATATGCGTACATTTACACTTGGTGGGAAGTTACGTTTCGGTTATGCATATCATTTTCAAATAGGTTTTGTATTGGGTGTTAATGGTTATATACAAACTGATACCAACGGAGACAGTATCTACGGCTACGGTCTTACTATTGGTAAACGCTTCTAAAAAAGAAGATAAATTAAAAACCGCCCCAACTGAGGCGGTTTTTTAATTTACTTCCTACTATAATTAGGAGCTTCCTTGGTTACATCCACATCATGGGGATGGCTTTCGTTCATACCGGCGTTGGTAATTTTTACAAATCTTGCTTTTTGCAGGTCTTTTATATTTTTAGCCCCACAATAACCCATTCCGGCTCTTAAACCGCCTGTAAACTGGTAAATTACTTCTTTTAAAGAGCCTTTATATGCTACCCTACCTTCAATACCTTCGGGTACAAATTTCTTTACATCATCTTCGGGGTCTTGGAAATAACGGTCGCTGCTACCCTTTTGCATAGCTCCTAAAGAGCCCATACCCCGGTAAGCTTTAAATTTACGGCCATCGTAAATAATGGTTTCGCCGGGGCTTTCCTCAGTTCCGGCAAAAATGCTACCCATCATTACACAGTTACCTCCGGCGGCCAGTGCTTTTACCATATCACCTGTGTAGCGGATACCGCCATCAGCAATAATTGGAGTATTTCTACCCTTTAATCCGGCAGCGGCTTCCATAATAGCCGTCAACTGCGGCATGCCCGAACCAGCAACCACCCTTGTGGTACAAATAGAACCCGGCCCAATTCCAATTTTAACAGCATCAGCACCAGCATCTGCCAAAGCAATAGCACCTTCTGCTGTACCGGCATTTCCTGCAATTACATTTAATTTTTTGAAGTTCTTTTTCACATTCTTTAAAGCATCTATTACACCTTTACTATGGCCATGCGCACTATCTAAAGCTACTACATCCACGCCTACTTGCTGCAAGGCATCAATCCTGTCTAACATATCGCTGGTAATACCTATTCCGGCACCTACTAATAACCGGCCAAAACCATCTTTAATAGCATTGGGGTAGCTGGTTTCCTGTAAAATATCTCTGTAAGTAATTAACCCTGTCAGTTTGCCCTGCCTGTCCACCACAGGTAGTTTTTCAAATTTGTATTGGCGAAGAATGGTTTTTGCTTTTTTAAGATCGGTACCCTCTGGTGCCGTTACCAAATTTTCTGTGGTCATTACCTCGCTTATTTTACGGGAAGGATCGTCTTCAAACCTTAAATCACGATTGGTTAAAATACCTACCAGTTTGTTATTTTTATCAACAATAGGGATGCCTCCAATTTTGTTTTCACTCATCAACCGCAGGGCATCACCTACCACAGCATCTTTATGCAAGGTAATAGGATCTAATATCAGACCACTTTCACTACGTTTTACTTTACGTACTTGTTCGGCCTGCCTTTCAATAGTCATGTTTTTGTGTAAAATACCTAAGCCGCCTTCGCGGGCTATAGCCGTAGCCAATGCAGCTTCAGTTACTGTATCCATGGCCGCCGACAAAATGGGAGTATTTAAAGTAATATCTTTGGTTAATTTGGTTCTAATATCCACCTCGCGGGGAAGCACCTGACTATAGGCCGGAACCAATAAAACATCATCAAAAGTTAAGCCCTCAATAGCAATTCGGGAGTTATTTGCAGTACCTGCAGTAGATTTTTTTGTTGCCATGCGCAAAGTTAGGGGAAATGGTTTAATAGTTCATGGTTCATAGATATTAGCACTGCTTATATAGCAATACAAACTTTACAAATGAATGCATATAAGTTGCATGTTTTTAGAGTTGACGTAATCTTATGCCTTTTAGCACAAACAATATAGACAAATTTGAACTATGAACGTCGTCATTAGGATTTCGAATACGGTAGAAAGAAGCTTATCCCCCAATATTTCAGAAAATCTACCCGGTGAGATTTTCTTTTCATCTCCTTTGTCAAATTCAACTATAATATTATACTTTTAATTGAAGAACAATGCCGTTGGCATACAAAAACGGTTGCCATTAAATAGTGGCAACCGTTTCTTAATTAAACAACCCTGTATTTATGACAGGTGTGCTTCAATTTTTTTTACAAAATTTCCTTTGGGTTGGGCACCTACCAGCTTATCTACCACCTGGCCGTTTTTGATAAACAGGATGGCAGGGATAGATGTAATACCGTAATTCATTGATACCTGTGGGTTTACATCTACATTTACTTTACCCACGTTTACTTTACCATCATATTCTTTACTCAACTCCTCAATTACCGGACCAATGGCACGGCAGGGGCCACACCATTCTGCCCAAAAGTCAACAACTGTTAGTTTATCGGAATCTATTACTTCTGCTTGAAAATTCGCATCATTAAATTCTTTTGCCATTTTTTATATTTTTTAGTTTTTGTAAATTTTACAATCGGGAAAAGAACTGCAAATTTAATTCCCAAACGAATAACAGGCAATTATGACAGAAAGTTGTGCAAAAATTGTCAATAGTATCCTCCCATTTTTTGCAAGAAGTGCGATTTGGCAGTTTTTAGCACTTAAATTTAAAAGTCAGCTTCTTTGTTATGTATTGATTTGTGTAAACGATTACCACAATTTTCTACCGTAAATTAAACGCAACAGACAATAATAATTGAGCCGGACTGAGATAATAATTGTATGAAGATGTTGTAATACGGTCGACAAAAACTCGTTTATAAGTTTTTTGATTTAAAATATTATAATATCCCAACTCTATATCTATTTTATTTTTCGGAATAGAAAACTGGTAAACTAAATCCAACAAAGTGTAGCTAAAACTACTATTTTGGTGCCAAGCATGAATATTATCGCCATAAAGCTTTAACGAATGCCTGTTAGAAGGCGAAAAAATTATATTCCCAGATTGAGAAATTTGAGAGAACCTGCTTTTATGATTATCACTTGCATTATAATATTGCTCATATTGTATAGAATAATCAAAATAAAGTTTATTAATTAAAGACGAAATTACTTTAGCCGTAACATTATAATTTTTTATGGTGCCAGTGGAAAGCAATCCGTTGAGCAATAATTGAGATTGAACACTAGTTGTTGACCCTGTTAAGGATAAATTTGTATTGGATGAATTATAGAATTTTCCTACCTGTGCGGCAAAAGACTGCATCTTGCTGCTATTTTTTTGTTTTAGCTGGTTATAAAATACTTGGCCATTTGGTAAAAAATAATAATCCTGCAATCCATCACTCATATTTTTACTATACGAGTAAGTGGTATTTATAAACAAATTTGAAAAAGGATTTTTGTAATAAACACCTGGGGATAATGTATTATTAATTGTTTGTATAACGCCTGCCTGATTAGATATTTGATTTAAAGTACTAAAAATATTCCCTTTATGAAGCTCTTTTACATCAGAAAAACGTGCATTTCTGTTAGCGGAGAATTTAAACTCCCAATAAATACTAGGAGTATAAGAAAAAACAACTTGTGGTTCCCAAATTACTCTCCCAATAGATTCTGTTGAGTTGTTTCCATTTTGTAAACTTAATTGGTACGAACTTATAGGTATAAATGCAGAAAACTTAACTTCTTCACCGAAATAATTAATATTCACATCTACTTGTGCTTGATTTTTAGATAACTGCATATCATTTATCCAATTACTATCATTAACTTTTTCATTGATATTATTAAATAAATTGCTTAGCATTTTATTGTTGGTGAAGTTGTATTTTATTCTGGGAATAAAAGTGATTTTTTTCTTTGCAAAACCAATAGAAATACTATTGTTTAGGACAGTATTCCTGTACCGCAGCACCTGCAATAATGAACTATCATTTTCTGTATTAACACTACTAAGAAACAGCTTTTCTACGGGAGTTACAAAATACTCCGGGGTGCCATTATTATGGCTTATCATTGACATAATATTTAAACTATATCTTTTCGCTTTATCAATAGGTACAATAGCACTAAAAGAATTTTGAAAATTCCGGAAACGGTCATGTATTGTTTGTTGAAAAGGATTCCCTTGTTGAATCATAATACCTTCATCAACAGCCTGCTCTTTTTTAATAAAGGTTGTATTTCTAAAAAAACTGTTTTCGGCGTTATTTTGTAAGGTTATTTTTGCGTTCAGATATTTATCCCCCTTAGTACCCATTGAACTATGTGTTGTCAATATTGTATCCCCTGTGTTTAGTAACGTAACGTTCTCATTACCGCCCCTCATGGAAATATTGCTTTTTAAAAGATTCACATTAGTCCGTAATTCTAAATTCTTACTTAATCCGGTAAGGTAATTTGCAGACATCAAATAATCTGAATTAAACAAAAAACGCTTTCTGTTCTCAGCCGGTAATTGCGCCTGCGAAACCGATAACCATTCTTCACGAAGCTGCTTCTCCTGAACACCTTCATAAACATCAAAAACAACAGCATTCTCAATATTTTCATTTAGCGACTCTCCAATGTTATTAGACTTTAAACCTAATAATGCCTGAAATTTTTTAGAGAACATCATTGGAGTTAGATCCACCTCATGCAGAAAAGGTGAAAAACCTATACCCAATTTAGCTCTTCCGGTAAGAGACACATCTTTTTTCAGCTTAATATTAATAGCGGCATAAGGAGAATACACTTTATCCTTTAACATCCTAACAGGTTGATGATGTTGGAGTACCTGAACCGTTTTAGCATCCCCTGCCGGAAGTGCAATATTAATCATACCATAATTACCTTCCATTAAATCCTTGCCTTCAACATAAAATTTATTAATATATTGGCCTTGGAATTTAACCCTGCCAACCGCATCCACTTCTATTCCAGGCATTTTTTTTAGTACATCGCTAAGAGTACGATCATTTTTACTTAAAAAACTACTCACATTATAATTTAAAATGTCGCTGCGTACCGAAATAGGAGGATTGGTAACGGTTACGCCATCAAGGATTTTGCTTATTGTTTTCGGATAAAAATCAAGGGTTATTGTAGCACATTTTATGTGTTTTTCAATTTCAGCATAATCAATACTCGAAAAGGTTATTATTATTGAGTCTAAATTTTCGGTTAATTTAATAATATATCGCCCTTCTTCATCAGTAAGCGAATATCCCAAAATATCGCCCGTTTGAATGCGCTTTGCGGTAATTGTTGCAAAGGCTACAGGACTTTTAACGCTGTCAATAACACTGCCACTAATGGTTACTTGTGCATGTAGCTTTTGAGCAAAAAATATAAACAAAGTAAAAATAGGAATAATTTTGGCCATAATTAACCAATTTACTTATACTCGAAAGGCTTTAATTCAATTGGGTTATTGTAGTTCTTTTGACCCTCCTTGGCTTTACTTTGAAGTTTTTTATAAATTTCAGGATCCATTTTTGCACCATTCCAACGTGCCATAGAAAATCTGTTATTGTTATATAATTTTATAGCAGCACCCTTATTCATAATTTTTATATTTTCATGAACTGTTGTAGGTTGCTTCCGCTCTCTGTGTATTATAGAAATAATTTCAAAAATATATGATTGCGTCTCATCCTCTACACGTAGTATCAATCCAGGTAATCCGAAAAATTTATAAGGACCAAATGGCATTGGATATTTACTACTATACCAAGCTACCCATTTTCTTCCAAACAAAGACCTTGTAGCCTTTTTGCAAGCAATTCCATTAATTGTTTTGGATTCATTTACTGTTTTCCAATTCGGCAAAATAGCCTCTATATATTTCGGGCTTATTGAGGAGGGTTGCATATTTAAATATACAGTATATTCAACCTTATTTTTTTTTATATTTGTAATCAGTATTTCATCTACACCACTTCAGTATTTTAAGCCCAAAATAATTTGCTGTTGTTGAGACAAATTATTATACTCTTTTGTAAGTTGCATAGTATCTAATATAGAAAACCATGTAGGTCGGAATAATGAGGTGCTTTTATTAATAAACAATACATAGTTTTCTATATTATAATCTTTTTGATTAGTATTTGATTTAGACCTCAACTCATAATTTACAATATAATTAAATAACTGTATGTTATTTTGACAAAGGATGGATTTTGAAAGTATAATCAGAGTAAATAGAAATAAGATCTTTTTCATATTATTCAAGTATTTAATAAATCATTAAAAAATAACCGGACTCCTTAAGTCTGGTTAAAATACCAAATAATCACAATTGCACATTAATCAACAATAGTAACCCTTACATTAGTTGTACCGCAAAGAGCACTATTAATAGCAATAGCATTATCCACAATTTGCCGATTTGTCTGTTCGGTAGTATAAGTTACTGTAACAGTAGCACCACAGGAAGTATTATATGTAACTCTGTGTGCAACATACGCAAAGGCTGCAATTGAAACTAACATAAAAACAAATAGGAATAGCTTTTTTATGGCTTTAAAAATTTAGGTTATAGAAATGCTTTTCATTTGCAATATATATATTGCAAAATTTATTTTTAATACAATTACTGTGCAGTACGCACAATATCCGGCTCCTTATGTTTAAACAAAATGGTAAACAATATAGCCACTACCAATGCATATATCGCAAATACCAACCATATGCCAGGCCAATCCTTAACGCCTCCCGGCAGGATAAAATATTTATCAATCATCCAACCGCTTACCACGCTACCCATTATGGCACCAAAGCCGTTCGTCATCATCATAAACAAGCCCTGTGCCGAAGAACGTATTTTAGCATCGGTTGAGGTTTCTACAAATAAAGAACCCGATATGTTAAAAAAGTCGAAAGCCATTCCATAAACAATATTAGATAATATAATCATCCAAAAGAACCCCTCAGGATTGCCGTAAGAAAATAAGCCAAAGCGTAATACCCATGCAAACATAGAAATGAGTATGACCTTTTTAATACCAAAACGTTTTAAGAAAAATGGTATGGCCAGTATAAAAAGGGTTTCCGATATCTGAGAAATTGAAATGATCATGGTAGAGTAGCGCACCACAAAAGAATTGGCATATTCCGGTATTTTTTCAAAATCTTTCAGGTAGGTATCTCCATACATATTGGTTAATTGTAAAGCGGCACCCAAAAACATAGAGAAAATAAAAAATATGGCCATTTTATAATTCGAAAACAGCTTAAAAGCATTAAGGCCTAACATATCTACCACCGACTTAGAGCCCCGGTTCTCATTTTTAGGCGGACAAGCCGGTAACGTAAATGCATATATACCCAAAACAATAGCAAAAACGGCCGCAATATAAAACTGGTTTGCATTCACCGCCTGACCCGTAATAGCCGCCAGTTGTTCGCCCAATTGCCTGCCGACCTCTGAGGGCGATTTAGGATCGCTTATTAAATTAGTAAGCCACATAGCAGCAATAAAACCAATAGTACCCCAAACCCTGATGGGAGGAAAGACCTCTATTACATCGTAGTGATTATCTTTTAATATTCTGTAAGAAATAGCGTTGGACAACGATATAGTAGGCATATAAAAACACATACTAACCAATAAGATCCAGAAAAAAGTACCGGGCACATCTACTAAGGGCAAAATAAACATAGTAATGCCATACAATATATGCAACACTCCATACAGCTTTTCGGCATTTACCCACCTGTCGGCAATAATACCTGTTAAAGCCGGCATTACTAAAGAGCCGATGCCCAGCGTTGAAAAAACAGCTCCAAACTCGGCACCCGTCCAGTTTTTAAACCCAAAACCATAGGAACCTAAAGTAGTAAGCCACGCACCCCAAACAAATAACTGAAAAAAACTTAAAACCGTAAGTCGCAATTTTATACTCATAATAATTATGTTTTAAGAATACGGCATTGAAGATAAGTGAAATATCTTGTGTAACAAATGGTTTATCTTTGCGAAAATTTAAAATAATGACAGAAGCATTTGTAACTGAAATTTTTCCGGAATTAAACACGTCATTACAGAATATTGCAGAAAAAGTATATGCTGATGAAAGAATTAGTGATGAAGAATGCCTATTATTGTTTAAACAGGGCAGTTTAGGCTTTGTGGGTTCACTGGCCAATTACATCAGAGAAAAAAAACATGGAGATACCACTTATTTCAACCGTAATTTTCATATAGAACCTACCAATGCCTGCGTATATACTTGTAACTTTTGCAGCTACAGCCGGGTGTATGCCAAGCGCGAAGATGCCTGGGAACTAAGTATGCAGCAAATGATGGATATTGTGAAAAAATATGATGGCGAACCTGTTACAGAAGTGCATATTGTAGGAGGAGTGCATCCAAAAATGAACCTGGAATTTTTTGCTGAACTCATCAGAAATATCAAAGCCTACCGACCCGATTTGCACATAAAAGCATTTACCGCTGTTGAGCTAGATTATATGTTCCGTAAATCAAAATTAACCGTGCAGGAAGGCATGCAATATTTAAAAAATGCCGGGTTAGAAAGCCTGCCCGGTGGCGGTGCCGAAATTTTTGCACAAGAAATAAGAGAACAAATTTGCCCCGATAAAGTAAATGCAGCAGGATGGCTAAACATTCATGAGGCGGCACACCGCTTAGGTATGCACACCAACGCTACAATGCTTTACGGCCATATTGAAAATTACACCCACCGTGTTGACCACATGAGCCGCCTGCGAAACTTACAGGACGAAACCAACGGCTTCAACACGTTTATACCTTTGAAGTTTAGAAATTTTGATAATGATATGAGCGATGTTCCTGAAACCACGCTTATAGAAGATATGAGAATGTATGCCATTGCCAGAATTTATTTAGACAACTTCCCTCATTTAAAAGCCTACTGGCCTATGCTGGGCAGAAACAATGCCCAATTATCGTTGGCCTTTGGTGTAAATGATATTGATGGCACTATTGACGATACCACAAAAATATACTCTATGGCCGGTGCCGAGGAACAAACTCCCAGCATGACAACGGAAGAACTCGTAAATTTAATACAGCAAGCAAAAAGGCAGCCTGTAGAAAGAGGTACCCTTTATAACATTATAAAAGATTATGGCAGGTAGCCTTCTTTTTTATTAAATCCTAACCAAAATTCGCCCTTATTGTTGCTTATTTTTGAGCAGTTTTTTTTTATTTTTTACGTGTTCGTTTATTTTTGATATATTAGCTATAACTAAATCGAACGAAATGAGTAAAGTTTCTAATATTCTTGCCCGTAAATCCAGTAGTTTTATTGGTGCTCAAAGCGGTATTACCGTTTATCAGGCCATCGAGTTAATGGCTGCTAAAAATATTGGCTCTCTGGTGATTTTAGAGGGTGAAAAATACCTTGGTATTATGACCGAAAGAGATTACTCAAGAAAAGTAATACTAAAAAGCAAACACTCATCCGACACAAAAGTGGATGATATTATGTCCACAGACTTGCCAACGATTAGCCCTTCTGATACGATTGAACACTGTATGAAATTAATGTCTGAGAAAAACATTCGCTATTTACCTGTTTTTGATGGCGACACATTCTCCGGAGTTATTTCTATCAGCGATGTGGTTACCGAAACCATTCGCCAACAAAAAGAAACCATCAATCATCTAAAAGATTACATTCACGGCCAATAAAATTCTAAGGATTTTTACAGGCTTGCCAAACAGTCATTAATAATACGGCTGATTTCATCAGCCCGGTTCCATGCCATCATGTGCGTGCCATTGTCAATAACATGCGTTGGACGAACATATTTGATAGGGAAAATTAAATCTTTGTTGCCATGTATGTGAACCGCACCATCAGGATAGGTTTTATTTTTCCAATTTAAAATTTGCTCAAAAGACCAGTTAATATAATTAAGGCTTGCATTTTTTCTATACGCATTGGCAAATGCCTGCTCCTCCTTAGTATAAGCACCTAATCTCCTATTAGCTGTTTTATAAAACCGATCGCTCTGTTGAATTTTTTTTACAGGAAAAACTCGGTTTAGTTTTAACTTCCCAATCCACCTTAAACTAAGCGGCAACTCGCCCCCGTGTTTAATGCTGGAAATTAAAATGATTTTTTTTACGGGTTGTTGTTTGGCAATTTCAAGTGCCATCATACCTCCAAATGAAATACCTATTATTACAGGCTCTTCGTCCAGAATTGAGGAGGCCATCCGTTTGGCATACGCTTCTATTGTTTCCTTTGTAAGCGGATTCAGCCAATTTATAAAACTCATTTCAGCATTGAGTTTTAAATTGCCGAATATTTTTTCATCAACACCAAAGCCTGGTAAGCAATAAATTTTCATGGTAGTTGTAAAATCCTTGTAAAGCCTGTTTTGTGCTTAAAGCCCAAACATTCCTTTGTTCAATTGCTGCAATAGCTGATTTTTATACTCTGCCGCTATTAGCAGGGAAATATTATGCATACTTCCACCATAAGATACCATTCTGATGGGAATATTTCTTAATGAGCCAAACAGCTTTTTAATAATTTCCGAAGTTTCGCTAATATGATCGCCCACAACAGAAATAATGGTTTGGTTTTCGTCAACCTCTACCGTTCCTAAGGCATTCAGTTCCTTTACAATTTGATCTAAATGCTCATTATTATCAATGGTTAATGATACGGCTACTTCCGAAGTAGTGATCATATCAATAGGCGTTTTATATTTTTCAAACACTTCAAATATTTTTCTTAAGAACCCATACGCCAGCAACATTCTGCCACTTTTAATTTTAATGGCGATAATATTATCCTTGGCAGCTACTGCTTTTACGCCGGTGCTGGCAGCCTCCTGTGTTATTAAGGTTCCTTTTGCCGCAGGCTCCATCGTATTGAGCAACTTTACAGGAATTTTATATTGCTGTGCCGGCCAAATAGATGCAGGGTGTAAAATTTTAGCCCCAAAGTAAGCCAGTTCCGCTGCTTCCTCAAAACTCAACTGCTCTACAGGTAGCGTTTTATCTACAATGCGCGGATCGTTATTATGCATACCGTCAATATCTGTCCAAATTTCGCAAACAGATGCATTAATAGCGGCTGCAATTAAAGATGCGGTGTAATCACTGCCACCGCGCTTTAAATTATCAACCTCGCCCTTAGCATTACGGCAAATATAACCTTGTGTAACTAATATTTTTTTGTTTTGATGCTGTTCCAGCAAATGGGTTAATTTAGTTCTGATGCTTCCAATTTGCGGCTCTTCATTTTCGTCGATACTCATAAACTCCAAAGCGGGCAGTAAAGAATAATTCGCTTCAATTTCTTGCAGGTAGGTACAGAATATTTTTGTTGAAAGCAATTCTCCCTGAGCCAAAATATCTTTACTCAAAGCCTCGCTAAAGGATATTTTAAGTATGATGTGTAAAAAGTCGAAATGTTCGTTAATAATAGCTTTTGCTTTATTATAAGTTTCTTCTTTTTGTAATAGCTCCTTAATAAAATCTTCGTAATGTGCCTGTAATTTTGTAATTACTTGCAATGCAGAATGCCTGTCGCCTTTGGCAATATTATCGCCAATTTCTACCAATGCATTTGTAGTACCCGATAAGGCAGATAATATAACAATGGCGGGCTCTGTTTCCTGTAATAAAAGTGAAGCAATATGTTTCATTCTCTCCGGCTTTCCTACACTGGTGCCGCCAAATTTCATTACTTTCATCGTGTGGTTTTTTATGTTCTAATTTTGTATTTGGTAGTAAATATAGCTTTCAAAGATACAGTGCATTTTTTAAAAACTAAGTTCAAATCTTTCAGCCAACTTTTGTAAATCCTCTAATACCAAAGGCACCAAAGGAATACCATGTTGCATCCTTTCGGCTGATATTTCTCTTTCAGGATCGCCGGGTATTAATACTTTTTCATTACCGGCAGATGGTTTGGCATTTCTAAAGCCTGTTATCCAGTCGTCCATATCGTTTTTAAAATCTTTAGCTGGTCTAAAAGCATCTATGCGCATTGCCCCAAAAAAATGACCAATACCTTTACCAGGCTGTTTTTGCGGCATTGGCACATAGGCCGGAAAAGGAGGCACCCAGGGAGCATAATTTGCACCGCTTAATAATGCAGAAAAAATATCAACAACAGCTCCCAACGCATACCCTTTGTGGCTGCCATGTTCCCTATCGCCACCCAGCGGTAACAAAGCTCCTCCTTTTTTTAAAATATTGGCATCGGTACTGGCATTACCATCAGCATCCTGCACCCAACCTAATGGCGTATCCTGATTTTTTCGTTGTAAAATTTCCAACTTTCCGTTAGCTGCAGTTGTTGTAGCCAAATCAGCCACAAAAGCAGGTTGCATACCGGCCGGTGCTGCTACACAAATAGGGTTTGTACCCAGCATCTTATCAATGGAAAAAGTAGGTGCTACCAAGGGGCTGGCGTTGGTCATGGAAATACCTATCATATCATGCTCCAAAGCCATCATGGCATGTGCCGCTGCAATACCGTAATGATTACTGTTTTGAACACTTACCCAGCCGGTGCCTACGTTTTTAGCTTTTTCAATAGCCAGTTTCATGGCATAGGGTGCTACTACCAATCCCAAACCAGCATCGCCATCAATTACAGCTGTAGAGGGCGTTTCGTGAATAATTTTAATATCAGGAGTTGCATTTACTCGCTTTACATCCCATAGGCGTACATAGCCGCTTAGCCGGGCCACCCCGTGCGAATCAACACCCCTTGCATCTGCCGATACTAATACTTTTGCGGCTGTTTGAGCATCAGCATCGGAACAGCCAATCTTTTTTAAAACCTGAACAGTAAAGTCGATTAGTTTTGAGTAACTGTAAACTGCTTCTTTCATTTGGCAAAGAAACGATAAAGCGTTTCTAAAAAAAAGAGTTTTTATAAATTATTGGTATTCAAAATAACAGTACTGTTCAGGGTGCACCCAAACAGTACTGTTAAAATACAATCCAGTTGCTTTAAAACGGTAAGTCGTCCCCGTCATCTTCCGAAGTGGAAGGTGTGGATGATGGTTGGGTATTTTGTGGCTGAGTGGTTGTGCCCCCAGTTCCTGTATAATTGGTATTACCACCATCGCCTTTGCTGCCTACCAATTGCAGTTCTCTTACCCTAAGTGCCAACACCGCACCACTGGTGCCGTCGTTGCGGGTAAAGCTACGAACCTCCGGCGTACCATCCACCCACACTTTGGTTCCTTTAAAAAGATACTGGGAAATGGCAGTTCTGTCCGTCCACCAGGCACAATCTACCCAAGTAGTACGTTCCTGATTATTTCCCTGGCTGTCTTTGAATTTTTCGGTATGTGCTACTGTAAAATTAATGACACTTCTACCGTTTACATTATTTACAACGCAATCTTTACCAAGATTACCAATTATTTGCATTTTTAACATAGTACTCAGTTTTTATAAAATGAACAGGCAATATAATATTATTTTATAATAAAAAATATAGTTTGCCCAAAAATTAGCAGGAGATATTTCCTTCTTGATATGGCACAAAAAAAGGAAAGGTATAAAACCTCTCCTTTACTATATTATTCAATAACTTAAAACTACTTAGTTGTAGCTTTTTCGGCATTAATTTTTTTAGCTAATTTACTTTTTAAGTTGGCAGCCTTATTGCGATGTATTACACCTCTTTTAGCTAATTTATCTATCATGCTTTCAACAGAGGATAATTTTTCAGAAGCTTCAGTAGGCTCAGCTGCACGAATATCTCTTATTGCATTACGGGTGGTTTTACCGTAGTACCTGTTTCTGTCCCTGCGCTTAGCAGCCTGACGTGCATCTTTTTTTGTAGCTTTATGATTGGCCATTTGTTTAAAAATTTTGGACGGCAAAGGTAAGGAATTTTATTATTATGCACAATTAATTTAAGGGTTTTCTTTTTTACAGTCACTTAGAGCCTGCTCCTAAGCATAAAATGATTGTAATAAACACTCCGTTCAAAATCGTCAATCAATATATACTTTTTAGCATCAGTATATGTTTTAAGAAGTTATAAACTATTTTTTGAATAAAAAGTGGCTGTAAATAGATGTTCATATAAACAAAACATTGTATCTTGGCATGCTAATTTTGAAGTGTTTTTTATGGAAACATAAAAAATAAGCATAATCATCATAAATGATTGATTTACAATGAAAGATTTTTCATATATCACCAATTCATCCCCGGCGTTCATTGAAAACATGTATAAGGAATTTGTACAAAACCCCGGCAGTGTGGATGAGGATTTCAGAAAATTTTTTGAAGGTTTCGATTTTGCCATGTCAAACGGGCATGCAATTGATACCCCCGCCACGCTCAACGGCACCACAACGCCGGCAGCAACTAACTGGAAAAAAGAATTAGCCGCTTACAGGCTCATCTTAGGATACCGCAACAAAGGGCATCTTATTGCCAAAACCAACCCCATCAAACAAAGAAAAGACAGAGGAGCTAACCTGGATTTACATTTTTTTGGTTTGAATGAGGATGATTTGCAAAGAAATTTTGAAATAGGGCAAACCTTAGGTATTGGCGTAGCTACACTACAAAACATACTGGACTATTTGCATAAGGTATATGCCAACCATGTGGGTATTGAATTTAAATACATTTCCGACCAGAAAAAAATAGATTGGTTAACTAAAGAAATTGAAAAAAACTTTTTTACGCCCATTCCTATTGAGCAGAAAAAAAGAATCTTAGAAAAACTCAATCAAGGTGTAATTTTTGAAAAATTTCTTCATACCAAATACGTAGGACAAAAACGCTTTTCGTTAGAAGGTGGAGAAACCACTATACCTGCCATAGATGCTATTATAAATAAATCCGTAGAGCTGGGTGTGGAAGAAGTGATTATTGGTATGGCACACCGAGGCCGGTTAAATATTTTAGCTAATATTATGGGTAAAACCTACGAGCAAATTTTTAGCGAATTTGAAGGCACAGGCGAAATTAACCAAACAATGGGTAGCGGCGACGTAAAGTACCACTTGGGTTTTGGCAGTGAAGTAAAAACAGATAAGGACAAAACCATTTACCTGAAATTAATGCCCAATCCATCGCATTTAGAGGCGGTTGACCCTGTAGTAGCCGGATTTGCTCGCAGCCGGGCTAATATTTTACATGATGAACGTTATGAAAGGGTTTTACCTATTTTAATTCATGGCGATGCTGCCATAGCTGGGCAGGGTATTATATACGAGTTATTACAAATGTCTAAATTAAAGGGATACGAAGTAGGAGGTACTATTCATTTTGTAATAAACAATCAAATTGGCTTCACTACCGATTTTTCTGATGCCAGAAGTGCCGATTACTGTACCTCTTTAGCAGCAATGGTACAAAGCCCGGTATTTCATGTAAATGGTGATGACCCCGAAGCCGTAGTAAAATGTGCCGAAATTGCGGCCCGGTACAGAGATGAATTTCAAGGCGACGTATTTATTGACATGGTATGTTACCGTAAACACGGGCATAACGAGGGCGACGATCCTAAATATACACAACCCTCCATGTATGCCCTCATAGGCAAACACCCCAACCCTCGCGAAGTATATGTAAAATGTTTATTAGATAATGGTGAGGAAGATGCTATTGAACTCGCCAAAACCATGGAGAAAAAATTCTGGTCCGATTTGCAAGATCGCTTAGATGAAATTAAACAAAACCCGTTACCTTATAAGTATCAGGCTCCGGATTTACTTTGGAGGCAGTTAAAAACCGCCACTCCGGAAGATTTTGACAAAAGCCCGGTTACCGCAGTTTCGCAAGAACAGCTTAAAACCGTGTTTGACGCTATTATGACTATGCCGGAAGGTTTTACACCCTTAAAAAAAGTACAAAAGCTGTTTAACGATAAAATAGCCCTGTATGATGTTGACAAAAAAATAGACTGGTCAACAGCAGAGCTGCTATCTTTTGGAACTATACTATTGGATGGAGCCGATGTAAGAATGAGTGGCCAGGATGTAGGAAGAGGCACCTTTAGTTCTCGCCATTGTGTATTAAGAGACGAAATTAACGACACGCCCTATAACAGACTCAGCAATATTCCAAATGCTACAGGAAAAATAAGAATGTTCAACTCACTGTTAAGTGAAAATGCTGTATTAGGATTTGAGTATGGTTACGCCTTAGCTACCCCTAATGCATTGGTGATTTGGGAGGCCCAGTTTGGCGATTTTGTAAACGGAGCTCAAACCATTATTGACCAGTTTATTATGGGAGCCGAACAAAAATGGAACCGGATGAACGGGGTAACCATGTTGTTACCGCACGGTTACGAAGGTCAGGGACCCGAGCACAGTAGTGCGCGGATGGAAAGATTTTTGATTGCTTGTGCCGAATTAAATATTGTAGTTACCAATATAACTACTGCGGCCAATTATTTTCACGCTTTACGTAGGCAATTAGCGTGGCCATTTAGAAAACCACTTGTTAACTTTTCTCCCAAAGCCAATTTACGCCATCCGGGAGCCTACTCTAATATAAGCGAGTTTACAAATGGTAGTTTTAAAGAAATTATTGATGATGATTATATCGCCGATGCTGCCAGTGTAAAAAAAGTTCTATTTTGTTCTGGTAAAGTATATTTTGATCTTTTGGAAAGACAGCAGAACGAAAACAGGAAAGATGTGGCCGTAGTACGAATGGAACAATTATACCCCTTACCGCTGAAGCAGTTAGAAGCCTTATACGCCAAATACAAAAATGCAGTATGGTATTGGGTGCAGGAAGAACCGTTAAACATGGGAGCCGCTTCGTTTTTACAAATGAATCTTAAAAATATTAATTATGGCATTATTAGCCGTAAAACAAGCGCATCTACCGCTACGGGTTTCGCAAAAGTGCATAAAGCAGAGCAGGAAGAAATTGTAAACACGGCATTTTCTATTTAATTAAAAGTTAAATAGAAAAAAGTTCGGGCGAGATAGACATCCCGCCCTTTTATATTCAAAACTAAACATGAGCGTTTCTAAATCAAATTAATCTTTGATTTAAAGCTTTTACTACTGCCTCTGCAACGGAATTTACTTGTAGTTTTTCATATATTTTTTTAATATGCGTGTTCACGGTGTGTATGCTTAATCCGCAGGCACTGGCTACCATTTTGTGGCTAAAGCCTTTTACCAGGTAAGCGAGGACTTCCTTTTCACGCGGGGTTAGACTGATTTCCTGATTATCTTCAAAGAAAACATTTTTTTGAAATGCAATAAGTACTTTTTTTGCAATAGAGGCCGTCATGGCGGCATCTCCGTTATGCACATCTTCAATAGCTTGTAACAATTGTGTAGGAGTAGATTTTTTTAAAATATAACCCGAAGCTCCGGCGCAAATAGAAGCAAATATCTTATCGTCATCTTCAAAAACCGTTTGCATCAATACCTGAACTTTAGGAAAATTCAACCGTATTAACTTCACCCCTTCTATGCCGTTTACATTGGGCATATCAATATCCATCAGCACAATATCGGGATCCGACCTTCGTACATCTGCAATCACATTGCTGCAATCAAAGAACACACCGGTGCAAACCATATTGGGTGCTGAATTTATCAGCAAACAAAGGCTTTCACGACGGTAAGCATTATCATCAAAAACAACAATTCGAATAGGTGTATTTGTCATTATGAACCAAAGTTAATCTAACTCCCTTTAGTATTCTATCGCTAATTTACGGGATGTTTTATGTTGCTTTACAAATACTTCCCATTCCATAAACATTCCAATAAATCGTATATCCACAACCGGATTCACTTCCGGAATTTTCATCTTGAATATACAACAAATTAGGTAGTATTAAAAGTAAACCGATATGCATGTGGTTACAGCAAGAACCTTAATAGCAAAGATTTTAGCAGTATAAAATAAAAATTTGCCGCAATTTTAAAATATGGTAGTACGAAAGATAATGTTTTTACATTTTTTAACGTATTTTGCCAAAAGAATAAAGCATATAATATATAATGGCCATAGATATTAAAGTACCGAGTATAGGTGAGTCGATAAATGAGGTTACACTGTTAGCCTGGGTAAAAAAAACCGGAGATTACGTAGAGCGCGATGAGGTAATTGCCGAATTAGAGAGCGAAAAAGCCACTTTTGAGGTAAATGCAGAGCAATCCGGTCTGCTTACCACTCAGGCGCAAGAAGGAGACAGCCTTCAAATAGGCGACATCATTGCCAACATTGATGAAACTGCCGAAAAACCGGCAGAAACCATTGCTAAAGCATCTGTAAAACCCGACGTTGCAGAAAGCAAACAACAGCCGGCTACAGAAAAGCCGAAATCAGCATTAACGCCTGATGTAAAAGCTACACCTGTAGCTTCGGCCATTATTGCCGATAAAGGCGTTAACCCAAAAGAAGTAAAAGCCAGCGGCGTTGCAGGTAAAATACTAAAAGATGATGTGCTGGCAGCCTTAGCCAATCCCGGAAAAATAGCTTTTAACGGTGGCGAATTATTCAGCCGCACAGAGCGCGGAGAAAAAATGTCGAACCTGCGTAAAACCATTAGCCGCCGCCTGGTGGAAGCTAAAAACACAACAGCCATGCTCACCACTTTTAACGAGGTGAATATGCAGCCTGTTATGGACATCAGAACAAAGTATAAAGATAAATTTAAAGAAATACACGGAGTGGGTTTGGGCTTTATGAGCTTTTTTACCAAAGCCTGTGCCATAGCACTTACCGAGTGGCCTAATGTGAATGCTTATATTGACGGCGATCAGGTACTTTATCATGACTATGCCGACATTAGCATTGCGGTAAGCACTCCTCGCGGGCTTACGGTTCCTGTAATCAGAAATGTAGAAAGCCTCAGTATGGCCGGTATAGAAAAAGCTGTAGTAGAATTGGCCACTAAAGCACGTAACAGCAAACTCACTGCCGAGGACCTTACCGGCGGTACTTTTACTATTACTAATGGCGGCGTGTTCGGTTCTTTATTAAGCACCCCCATTATTAATATTCCGCAAAGTGCTATTTTGGGTATGCACAAAATTGAAGAAAGGCCTGTGGCAGAAAACGGACAAGTGGTAATAAGACCCATGATGTACCTTGCTTTGAGTTACGATCACCGAATTATTGATGGCCGTGAATCAGTAGGTTTTTTAGTTAGAGTAAAAGAACTATTAGAAAATCCTTCGCTATTACTCATACAGCAAGACCCTATTAAAACCTTACTGGAATTATAAAAGTATGAGTATGCAATTGTTTGCAGGACTCCACAAACAATACCGGCAACCAATATTAAATAAACAGTAACACGAACCATGAATGAAGAAAAGGGTTCCAGGCATTATTATTCGTATTTAAACAATGCCGCCGCCATTTTACAACAGTATGACGGCAGTATTCCTTTTTCTTATTTTATAAAAAATTATTTTTCCCAACACAAAAAGTTTGGCAGTAAAGACAGAAAACAAATCTCAGCTATTTGTTATGCTTTTTTTAGACTGGGTAAGGCTTTTGGTGATTTACCGATTGCTGAGAGAATTAGAACGGCTATTAAATATTCGCCTCTTGCTGCGGATAACAATTGGAAAAAAATTATTGAAGAAAGTAAACTGAAAGCTACTGTACCTACAGATATCTTTCCATGGAAAAATGATTTAAGCAGCGGTATAGACAGTGCTGCATTTGAAAATTCATTTACACACCAACCCAATTTGTTTTTACGCATCCGCCCGGGGCAAAACACTGTTGTAAAAAACAAATTAACAAAAGGCGGATTAATTTTTGAAATAAAGGAGCAAACTGTAACCCTATCTAATACCGCCAATATTACATCCTTACTACAGCTTAATAAAGAAGCCGTAGTACAGGATCTCAGCTCGCAAAAAATAGCGGGCTTTATTGAGAGAGTCAAAGACCATTTCCCTGCCGGCCAACAATTAAAAGTATATGATTGCTGTGCTGCCAGCGGTGGAAAATCAATCTTAGCCTGGGATGTATTGAATACAATAGACCTCTCTGTTTCTGACATTAGAAGATCTATTATTATTAACTTAAAGAAAAGATTTAAAGAAGCCGGTATTACGCAATATCAGAGCTTTCTTTCAGACTTAACTAAAACGCCCCGGCATACACCTACCCCCACTTACGATTTTATAATAGCCGATGTTCCCTGTACCGGTAGCGGCACCTGGGCAAGAAACCCAGAACAATTGTATTATTTTCACCCCGAAAAAATAAAAGAATATGCCGCCATACAAAAAAAAATACTGCACAATATAATACCACTATTAAAACCGGGGGGACTGCTGCTATATATTACCTGCTCTGTGTTTAAACAGGAAAATGAGGAACAGACTGATGCATTGATTAAAAAGGGTTTTACTGCTATTCATCAACAAACTTTGAAGGGCTACCACAATAATGCCGATAGCATGTTTGCGGCATTACTAAAAGGCTAATTGCCGAAATTGTGTGTTTTTCTTCATCTTTTCTTCATAATTCATTGGTTCCCAAATAGTTGTTTTGTACCTAATTTCAAGGACATTACATATTTTTATACCCCATACTATAACATTAATCAATGAGTTAAGTATTTTCCCCATCATATTTTCATGGGTAACAACACTACCCGGCTTCTTAATAAAGTTTATTTTGTAAATTGCATGTAGAAATTAGCTACCCTGATGGATAAACAATTACTACAAATTTCAATCATCAGAAATCAGAACATAAGGCAAAATCGGTTATAAGACCGT
>JBKEEB010000112.1:0-3622 GCA_047975735.1 Niabella sp. | reverse complement strand
GTGTTTTGAGCATAGGAATTATGCACAATATGTAATAACACAATTGAAATAAGGATTAAGTTTTTCATGATTCGTGGTTTTTTATTTATTGTTATGGCATTATTTGGTCTATAATCAAGTCGAAACGTCCTTCCCTGATTTTTACAGTATCGTTTGATAAATTAACTGCATCAAAAGCAAAGGTTCCAGATATAATTTTATTGATAGTATCAAGTTTGGTAATATAGAACTGTTCAAAGAGGTCTTCTTGCCAAGCAAATGACGCTCTGTCATAGGTTTTTGAGAAATAATAAAGGCCAATACCATTACCGTATATTTCATTGGCAGAGATATTAATTTTTCCAAGTTTCAGTGAATCTTCATAGATGCCAAAATAAAAACTGCTTTGAGCTCCCTGGCTTGCACCAATCTCCCACATTTGGTATCCAAACTCCCTGATTAATTCTGCTGAAACTTTAGGCTGGGTTGGAAATGCAATAGCCAGTTCAGGTATCCATATTTCCCCATCTACCAAACATCCAAATGTACCAACACCGGTTTGGGTAATTGGAGGGAGTTGGGGGTCTTCGTCTTCTTTATCGCAACTCCCCGCAAGAAACAAGGCGTATACGGATAAAAATAGTATTAGATAAATTTTTTTCTTTTTCATAATTAGTGGTTTTGTTTTAAAGTAAATAGTACAAAGTACATTTTCGTATTCCGGGTAATGGCAGTTACCCGGTAAGGAGAGCCTAAAAGTTCGATTCTGTGCACCTTGCAGTTTAGAACTGCTTAGCGTTTTTACGTTTTTAGCTGCCCGGTAAATTTACGCTACGTAGTGTTTTTCATGGTCAGTTGTTTTTAGCTGGTATGCTTAACAGATGTTTAAAATAGCAAAAGGTTGCGTGGATGACAATACGTTTTGCAACAGAGGGAGAAAACCACACGAAACAATCCCCGCTGAGGCTGTCTAAAATTGGAAAAAAATAGACAGCCTTATTTTTTGATTTATGCTGCAAGTTGAAGATAATCTGCTGTCATTTTTGTATGTGTTCCAATTTTGATCAAATTCAGAGGTACAGAAGCAGTGGCAGTCCGAAGAACGGACGATTTTTGGGTGTTTTTGTCTTTACCGGACAGTCTTCTCCCCAGTTTGGAGAGGTTAAGTGCGATGGCCAGTATGGTAAAGTCGATTTTGATCCGGTCTTCTTTGAAGTGACGGAACCGCAGGTAGCCCCCATCGTAACGGATGTGCAAAAAAACGGGTTCGGGTTCGACGCACCTCTTTTTACGTTGCTTAATGCCTTCTTTTGATAATAATAGTTCTCTGGCTTTTGCCCTGAGCCTGTTCAGGTTATGGTTGACCTCTATGCTGCGGTTTGCTTTGCCCTTGAAACACATGCCCCTGGGCGGACAAGCTTTGCAATTTGCTGCCGTGTAAATTGTTATTTCTGCCTGGTGCCCGTTCTTGTTTGTTGTTGTTTTGCTGCCCTTGTTTTCGAGGTGTTGCCCCATTGGGCATACAAAGTAATCGTCTGTTGCATTGTAATACAAGTTTTGGGTGATAAAAGCATTTTCCCGGAACTTCTTTTTCTGTTCGGCATGAAAATAATTGTATTTTACAAAAGCTTCCATCTCGTTGTCCTCCATAAACCCATAGTTTTCTTCGCTGCCATATCCGGCATCGGCAACAGTTGTTTCCGGGTATGCGTTGTAACGTTCTGCCCAACCTTCAAAAAAGGGGATCATTGTTAGTGTATCTGTTGGGTTTGGGAAAAAATCAAAATGGGTAATAAATTGTTTTTCAGTACCAATCTGAAGGTTGTAGGCTGGTTTCAACTGCCCGTTCTGCATATGGTCATCCTTCAGGCGCATAAAAGTGGCCGATTTGTCGGTTTTTGAGTAACTGTTCCTCTCGCCCAGGGTGTTAAGGTGGTTTTCGTATTCACGCAACTTGGGAAGGTGCTGTTTTTCCAAGGTTTTTACCGCCTTTTGTTCCTGCTTTGAAAGGTTTTCACGGTTTATCTGTGCAATACGTTTTTTCAACTCATCGGAGTCTATCGGGGTGGGTGACCCGTCATCGGGAAGATCGTCCTGTGCAATCCCACTGTCTATCATCTTTAGTATCTCCCTGATTTTTGTTTCGAGTTTGGCCTTGTTCTTTTCTACCGTCTTGCGCCAAACAAAGGTGTAACGGCCTGCCCGGGATTCCATTTTTGTACCATCAATATAAACTGTATTCAAACTAATCTGCCCCATTTCTACAAGCAGCAGCACAACTTGGGTAAAAACCTGGTTGATGGTATCTTTTAAATGATGTGAACGAAAGTAGTTAATAGTCCTGAAATCAGGCGTTTGATTCCCTGATAGCCACATGTAATGAATGTTCTCCTGTAACAACCTCCCGATTTTCCGGCACGAGTAGATATTGTTCATGTAGGCATAGAACAATACCTTGAGCATCATCCGCGGATGAAAAGCCGAACAACCACCTGCCTTGTATGTTCTTTCGATCGCACTGATATCAAGTTCATCCACAATTTGGTTTACAAGCTTCACCGGAGAATCTTTTGGGATATTTTGGTCAAGACGTGCCGGAAAAAGTGATATTTGACCCTGCAAATTTGATTTAAATACTCTTTTCTTCATTCTTGCAACCTGCTGATAAATACATCATTAAGTTGCAAAATATTACTGAATTAACAAAATATATTGCCAAAATAAACACATAAAAAAAGAGGCTGAACTCTTTTTAGACGGCCTCTTTATTGCAAAAATTTCCATTCCCTTTTTAAGTTGGCAATAACGCAAACTGTCAACCAAAATGGCTTCGTATTCATTTCGGGTAAATACATCTAACCAATCAATTACGGCAAAACTTACAAAATATACACCTTCAGGATTATGGAATTTATAATTGCGGCTCATTTTAGCAGGATACTATGTTTTGGGATTACTAAAAGTCAGAAATCTTTTTCAAACCACGCGATGCAATCGCGCGGGAGCGGGGCGGCCATGGTCGTTTTGTATTTCGGTTACCGGGCCATAAACCATCGAACCGTCTTCATTATAAATGTATAGTTCACCGCCCGGTGGCAGATAAAGCTCGGAAAAAATAAAGTTTAACGAATAGGCATTGTCTGATGTAATTTTCAGACTCCATGTCTCCGTAGAATCTGTCTTTTGCCATTTCCCGTCTTTCAGACCAAGGTTAACGTCGAACGATTTTCCGAAACGGAAAGGTATATCCAAGCCTTTTGTGGCCTCGTCTTCCTCAAGCAGGGCCGATACATCAAACAGGGGCATCTTTTTTTCGGGTGAGTTTTGTTTGGTGGTTTTAAACTTAGGGTGTTTTTCAAAGGCTTTGCCTTTTTCGAAAACTTTTGTGGGTACCTGGGAAAATAAACTGTTTACCCCCCATTATTAACATAATAAGTATTAGCTTTTTCATAATTGGGTTATTTTATTTGAAAGTTGATTTTAAAAGTGAGTTTATCTGTTTTAACAGTTTTAAAATCAAAAGCATGTTTAAATTCGGTATAATATTCTTTTGTATTTAAGTTTTGTGAGTTGGCCTTTATAAAATAACTACCACCAAGATACCAGGTATCATTCGCAGGAATCCATTTTATGCTTATTCCGG
>JBKEEB010000123.1:0-9021 GCA_047975735.1 Niabella sp. | reverse complement strand
GGCACCGGTACCATTAGCCACGATTTAAACCGATGGTGGGCCAAAGTGCGTGGCAAAGAAGATCCATTTGCAAAATTGGGTGAAGCCAACGACCGTACCACCAAAGGTAACAGTGACTATGTATGGGCCTTGCAGGATATTAACTTTGAAATAAAAAAAGGGGAAGCCGTAGGCATTATTGGCCGTAATGGTGCAGGTAAAAGTACAATGCTTAAACTTTTAAGTAAAGTAACCAAGCCTACTACCGGCAATATTTATGTAAACGACCGTATTGCAAGTTTATTAGAAGTAGGTACAGGCTTTCACCCGGAAATGACAGGGCGGGAAAATATTTACCTCAACGGGGCAATTTTGGGGATGACCAAAAAGGAAATTACACGTAAATTTGATGAGATTGTTGATTTTAGCGGTGTAGAGCGCTATATTGATACCCCCGTAAAACGCTACTCTTCCGGCATGTATGTGCGTTTGGCTTTTGCGGTAGCTGCGCATTTGGAAAGTGAAATTTTGATTGTAGATGAAGTACTAGCTGTAGGTGATGCTGAGTTTCAGAAAAAGTGCCTGGGTAAAATGGGCGATGTGAGTAAGGGCGAGGGAAGGACGGTGTTGTTTGTGAGCCATAATATGGGGAGTATTTTACAACTTTGCCAGCAGGCTGTTTTATTAAACAAAGGTATGGTGGAGCAAACGGGAGCTGCTTCAAAAGTGGTAGAAACCTATTACCAAAATAGTGGAGAGTCATTTATTGGAGTAAATAATTCTGATAAAGATATTTACTTAAAAACTGTTCAAACGGTTGATAAAAATGGTATTACCTCAGATACATTTTCGCATTCTGCTGATATTCATATTAGAATTACAATTGGAGTAAATAAATTCAATCCAATACAAAATATCGGATTGTGTTTATTGAGCAAATCAAAAAACAGAGTCTTTACGGTTAATAAATCATTGGCGGATTTTACACAGGGAAATGAAAAAGAATTAACTGTAGATTTCATAATGAAAGGGGGGCTCATTGCTCCTATGGATTACTCATTATTAGTGGCGTTGAATAATAAAACAGGGTTTATCACTTATGAGTATCGGGAGGATATATGTCCGTTTCGTATTTATGATGATGGTACAGAACTCGCTTTTGCCGAAGGAATGGAATACGGCTATATTATTATGGATGATAATTGGGAAAAAGTATAAAATAACTATAAATGTATAAAGAAATTACAAATTGCCGCATTTGCAATAGCACCAAACTGGAAGATGTACTGTCATTGGGAGAACAATTATTGACAGGTGTATTCCCCAAAAGCAAAGAGCAGCAGGTAACAAAAGGTCCGGTGGATATGGTTTGGTGTTCAAATTGCGGTTTATTGCAATTAAAGCAATCTTATAGTCTTGATGAAATGTATGGCGATAATTATGGATATCGTTCCGGGTTAAACGCTTTTATGGTACGCCATCTTACCCAAAAAATTCATACACTGGAGCTTTTGGTAAAACCCACCGAAGATGATATTGTAGTTGATATTGGCAGCAATGACGCTACCTCATTAAAAGCCTATCAGGCCAAGTGCAAGAAAGTAGGTATTGACCCTACCGGAAAAAAGTTTAAAGAGTATTATACAGATGATATTATCCTAATACCCGATTTCTTTTCTGCAAAACTTTTTGAAGCAATGTACCCCGGCAAAAAAGCAAAAATCATTACTTCCATTGCCATGTTTTATGATTTGGAACGCCCGCAGGATTTTGTAAAAGATATTGAAAGCATTTTGGCAGATGATGGCGTTTGGCATTTTGAGCAAAGCTATATGCCTGCTATGCTGCGTACCAACTCCTATGATACGCTTTGTCATGAGCATTTAGAATTCTATTCTTTAAAAGTGATTAAAAACCTTTTGGAGCAAAATGGTATGCGTATTGTAGATGTACAAACCAATGATATTAATGGTGGCAGCTTTGCTATTACCGCATGTAAAGCAGGCGCACCTTACCAATCAAATAATGCAGTTATTAACTGGATGCTACAGCAGGAAGTGGAAATGGGGTTGGATACTGTTGAGCCATATCTGGCCTTTGCGGACAGAATGAAAAAGCACAAACTGAAATTAAGAAGCCTTTTGGAAGCTTTAGTAGCTGATGGTAAAAAAATATTTGGTTACGGGGCTTCTACAAAAGGGAATGTAACCTTACAGTATTGCGAAATTACACAGGACTTAGTGCCTTATGTGGCTGAAGTAAACGAGCAAAAATTTGGTGCTTTTACCCCCGGTACCAATATTCCTATTATTTCTGAAGCCGAGGCTAAAAAGCTCAACCCGGATTACTATTTGGTATTGCCCTGGCATTTTAGAAATACCATTTTGGAAAGAGAAAAAGAATACCGCCAACAAGGTGGTAAGTTTATTTTCCCTTTACCCGAAATTGAAATTGTATAATGATGGGCATAGCAATTGCTATAAAGAAAATTTATAATAAATGTAAAAACCTTTTTAAGGAAGATGTTCAAATAATTACATCTCCTAAAGATATATTTGGAGATAATTTACAAATAAGTGATGACAGCTACCTGCTTTCTGGTTCTTCATTTTATGTAAACCCGATTTTTAAGAGAACTGTTAAGCCTTCTATTATTATTGGAAGCAGATGTTTGATTAAAGCTAGCTTTATATTTGAACATATTGAGGGAAAAGTTTCAATAGGAAATAACGTATATATTGGAGGAGCAAGTCTTATTAGTAAGAGTAGTATTTCAATTGGTAATGATGTTACAATGGCTTGGGGGATTACAATTTATGATCATGATGCACATAGTGTACTATGGAGCGAGCGTCAATATGATAATGAACGATGCTATAATGATTACATAAATTATAATCAGAATCTAAATGTAACAAAAAATTGGGACGTTGTAAAGTCTGCTCCAATAAAGATTGGAAATAAGGTTTGGATTGGGTTTGACTGTTTGATATTAAAAGGTGTTACAATTGGAGAAGGAGCTGTAATTGCTGCTAAATCTGTTGTGACAAAGGATGTTCCGCCATATACTTTGGTTGCTGGAAATCCTGCAAAAGTTGTAAAAAATATTTCTGAATAGTAATGAAAGCTATCATATTTGGCATAAGTGGTCAGGATGGTTATTATCTTTCCTCAATATTGCAGGCAGCAAACATTGAGGTAATAGGTGTGTCAAGACGTAAGGATTATGGCATACAAGGGAATGTGGGTGATTATGCTTTTGTAGCAGAATTGATAAAACAACATCAGCCGGATTATATCTTTCATCTGGCAGCTAATTCGGTTACTGTGCATCATGTCCAGTTCGAAAATCACGAAACCATTTCTACCGGCACACTTAATATTTTAGAAGTAGTTTATAAGCACAGCCCTGCCACAAAAGTATTTTTATCGGGAAGTGCCGTGCAGTTTCAAAATAATAACGCCCCCATCAATGAGCAAACGCCTTTTGCAGCATTAAGTGCTTATGCCGTGGCACGCATTCAATCGGTATATGCAGCCCGCTATTATAAGAGCTTGGGTATAAAAGCCTATGTGGGGTATTTTTTTAATCACGATAGCCCGCTTCGGCACGAAAAGCATATTAATAAGCAAATTGTGGATGCGGTATTGCGTATGCAGCAGGGCAGTGATGAGGTAATGGAAATAGGCAACTGGAATGTAAAAAAAGAATTTAATTATGCCAGAGATTGTATGCAAGCTATTTGGACACTGGTTAATCAAGAATCGGTGTTTGAGGCAGTAATTGGCTCGGGTCAGGCTTATACCATCAGGCAGTGGATTGAAATATGTTGTAACGAAGCCGGAATTCCTTTGGCTGTAAATCAATTTGTACAAAGTGAAAAATTTAAAGCAGAATATAAAATATTGGTATCCAATCCTGCTTTGATAAAAAGCCTTGGTTGGAAACCCGAAGTTGATATTAAGGAGTTAGCAAAAATGATGTTGAAAAAGTAGAAATTATGGCAGAAACATTAGGGTCGCTATGCGATAAATTAACAATTGTAAAACTTAAGCAATATCATTCTGAAGATAGCGAAAGGCTGTCATCATTGAAAGAGCAAGAACACCAGCTACAAGCTGAAATTGATGATTTTGTGAGTGACGCTGTGGATGGATTGATTCCCTTAAATAAGCTTACTTTTAAGTCGAACAAAGTATATAAACAGGCAGGGAACGAAACTTCAATAATATCAGGATCGATAGGAGTGGTTTTTGCAAAGCTTGCTGCAATAAACTGCGATTTGTGGCATGAACAGGAAAAAGTATATGAGTTTGAAAAAGTAGGTAGTGAAGAAAAGGACAATGTAGTAAAGCGACTTGCTATATTAAATTTGGAAAGGAATAACTGCATTGATTTGATAGATAATGGGTTTAAAGAGTATCTGGTGAAAGCAAAATCTTAATGAAAGGTAAAAAGTATTTGATTGGTCAGTTAGGGTGTTATGGAGACTGCTTATATGCAACAACAATTGCGAAGCAGTTAAAACACAATAATCCGGATTGCAGGGTTACATGGGCTATTTCACCAAAATACAAATCAATATTGAACTTAAATCCACATATTGATGATATATGGATCGTTGAAAACAAAACTAATGATTTATATAATGAAGGATGGCGGGAGTTTGAGCAGGAAGCGGTCAAAAGAAAAGAAAGGGGAGTATATGATGAATTGATTTTATCTCAAATTCCAAATTCAAATTGGAACAGGTTTAATGGCACAATCCGTTCCAGTATTTTAAGCGCATACAATGGTAAAATTACTGTAGATGTAGCACCGGTAATTAAGCTGTCAGATGAGGAAGTTGAAAATGTAAGGGAATTTGCTAATAAGTATGGTATTAAAAAATACAAGAATGTTGTTTTGTTTGAATGTACACCTGGTAGCGGACAATCTGAGATGAACTTTGAAACAGCTTTAGATATTGCCAAGCAAGTTACTATGGATAATCAGGATACCTGTTTTATTCTGTCAACATTAAGTGAATTAGCAGAGATAAATCCTCAGATTATTAGCGCAAGAGAATTAAGTTTTAGAGAAAATGCAGAGCTTACGAAATATTGTACATTATTAATTGGATGTTCAAGTGGTTTAACGTGGTTGGCAACATCAGATTGGGCAAAAAGATTACCAACAATTCAAGTTCTTAGTAAAACTTATACTTTATTTGCTGGTGTGAGGTATGATTTTAAAAAGTGGAGTATGGCTAATGACAATATAGTTGAATTACTAAGTCCTGAAAAGAACAAAATTGTCAATAGCATTATCAGTTTTATTAATAAAGGAATAAAGGAAACTGTAAAACAATTTAATGAAGATTATAAACCCTCCATGGGGGCATTTATGAGCGTTAGTGAATATTTGAGGAATAACCAACATATGGGGATAATCGGCTTATTAAAATTTTCGTACAAGTTCTACAAGAACAATCTCCATTTGAATATTTTAAAGTTAATGGCATTTCCAATTTTAAAAAAAATTAAAAATAAATGAAAGTAGCGTTAATTACAGGTGTTACCGGCCAAGATGGTGCCTATTTGTCCGATCTTTTACTGCAAAAAGGATATATGGTACATGGCATTAAAAGAAGAACCTCCCTTATAAATACAGATAGGATCGATCATATTTTAGACATGCATCATCCCAACTTTAAGTTGCATTATGGCGATTTAACGGATAGCAGTAATTTAATACGAATTATTCAACAAACCCAGCCGGACGAAATTTATAATCTGGCGGCACAAAGCCATGTGCAGGTTAGTTTTGAAACACCCGAATATACAGCCAATGCCGATGCTATTGGTACATTGCGATTATTAGAGGCTATTCGTATTCTTGGGCTTCAAAACAAAACCAAAATATATCAGGCTTCTACTTCAGAACTTTATGGTAAGGTACAGGAAATTCCACAGTCAGAAACCACACCTTTTTATCCAAGATCGCCTTACGGGGTGGCTAAAATGTATGCTTATTGGATAACCGTTAATTACAGAGAAGCGTATAATCTGTTTGCCAGCAATGGTATTTTGTTTAATCATGAAAGCCCCATCCGTGGCGAAAGTTTTGTAACCCGCAAAATTACATTTGGCATCTCTAAAATGGTGCATGGGTTAGAAAAAGAAATTTCTATGGGTAATTTAGATGCTAAAAGGGATTGGGGGCATGCCAAGGATTATGTAGAAGCTATGTGGTGTATTTTACAGCAGGATGTGGCGGAGGATTACGTAATAGCCACAGGTGTTACCACCTCCATCAGAGATTTTTTAATAATGGCCTTTAAAGAGGTGGATGTGGAATTGCTGTTTGAAGGCGAGGGTGTAAACGAAACTGGTAAAGTAATAAAAACAGGTACACGTAGTGGAAATATAAAGGAAGGAGATATTGCCATACGTATTAACCCAATCTACTTCAGACCGGCAGAAGTAGATTTATTAGTGGGTGATGCTACCAAAGCCAGAACAAAATTAGGGTGGCAACCAAAATATGATCTCGCCATGCTGATAAAAGAAATGATGGCAAGTGATTTGAAGTATGTACAAACCGGTAATTTTCAATTATGATACCGGATAGCCTGAGTTTTTAGTAAAGAACATGACATTTTATAAAAAATACAAACAAGTTTGTACCAGTGTAACTGCAAAAGTTTTATACTTTACAGTAAGGTTTTCATTGTCATTTATTATTGCTGCTGTTTTAATGTCCTGCGATAAAAATAATGATGAAAATAACTTAGCTGCACTAAAGGACACATATTCCTACAATCCAAATTTTGCTCGGGACACTTCAATTACTATACAAGTAGCCGAGGGATGGGATCTTTTTACAGGTGGAGCCTACCACTATGGCCCCAGCTTTATAATAAATGCAGATAGTACTATTGACACTTGGTGTGCTGCCAATGGCGAAGCTAATGGTTATTACCACTATTGGGATGTAATAGAATATAAAAAATTTGGGGCAGATAAAATTATTTTGGAAAAGGGCGTTGCGCTAACCCCTACCTCAGGATCGGCAGACTCGCTTTCGGTTTGTGACCCAAGTGTGATTAAATGGCAAGGATATTATTATATGGCCTACACAGCTACCAATAATTCAAGTTCGGGCGGAATGTATAACGGTGTATTTTTTTGCAGGTCATTAAACCCCAAAGGCCCTTGGGAAAAATGGAACGGTATCGATTGGGGGGGTAAACCTCAGCCTGCCATTAAAACCAATGAATATATTTGGGGCTATGGCGAACCCAGTATGCTGGTTTTAAATGATACATTGTATGTGTATTATTCTAAAAACGGGAAAACCTACCCAACAATGCTCTCAAAAGCCGATATAAGTGCTGATTTTAACCCTGCTGCTTTAAAAACGGTAGGAGAGGTTTTAGACAGAGCCGATGCAAAAGGCGATAAATTGGTAGTAAGGTATTGTGATAGCCTCAAAATATTTGTAGCTGTACAAAGTATTTTAAGGATGACTGCTGATAGTTATATACTGCTTTGGAAATCAGATGACGGGGTTACTTTCAGGCCAATGCAAAAAATTACAGCCAATTTGGAACCCTATTTACATAATTGTGGCATTAGCGGCGATGAAATAGGGCATATTGATATTAGTAAAAAGCAATATATTGGCTATGGCTATGGTAACGGTTGGGCTAATTGGTCTTTAAAAGTACATACAATTGAAATTAAAGATAACAGGAGTTTGGAATAAATTGTATGGCGGATAATTTTTTAAACAGAATTTATTAATGTGTAATGGTATCGGTAATCATCCCCAATTATAATCATGCCCCCTATTTGCAAGAAAGGATAGAAAGTGTATTAAATCAAACCTATACTAATTTTGAAATAATCATATTGGATGATTGTTCTACTGATAATAGTAAGGGTATTATTGAACAATATCGTAACCACGCTAATGTAACCATTCATTATAATACTCAAAATTCCGGTTCTACATTCAAACAGTGGAATAAAGGAGTAAGTTTAGCAAAAGGAGATTTGATATGGATAGCTGAAAGCGACGATATTGCTGAAAATAATTTTTTGGCAGAAATGGTTACTGCAATTGAGGCCGATGAAAAAATTGCTGTAGCTTATTGCCAATCTTACAGAATGGATATGGAAGGGCGCGTTACAGGTGATTGGTGCGCACATACAGATGATTATCAAGATGCAAACATATTTCGGAATTCATTTAAGATGTCTGGTGAAAGTTTTATTACTACATTTCTAATATACAAAAATGTAATTCCCAATGCAAGTGGCGTATTATTTCGAAAACAATATTATGATGCTGTAATGGGAACCGATGAAGATATACGTTATTGTAGCGACTGGCTTACATGGCTAAAAATGCTCGTTGTAGGAGATGTTTATTTTACACCTCAGGTGCTAAATTATTTTCGCTATCATGAAAAAAGTGTTATTGCATCTTCCTTTCAAAAAGAAATATTCCGTAAAAAGTACGACATATTGATGCGGAAGCGGTTTAATAGGTTTTTAAATAATTTTAAAAATAAAGATGTTTTAAAATTGAATAGTGTTTTTCTTAAGGATGAAATTTTATCTGAGGCCTATTTTTTACGAACAAACGGTAAATATTATCAGGCTATAATGTACTACCTCCAAGGATATTTTACAATATGATTTCCATCATTGTTTCTTCATATAAACCTGATTTATTCCTTCAGTTTTCCCAAAGTATTGAGAAAACAATTGGTGTGCCATATGAGATCATTAAAATTGGTAATCCTGGTTTGATGAGTTTGGCTGCTGCTTACAATTTAGGAGCAGGCCGGGCGCAATGTGATAACCTGCTGTTTGTGCATGAGGACATTGTTTTTTTTACAAAAGATTGGGGAAAAGTTTTTTTAGAAAAACTAACATTGCCACAGGCTGCAATAATAGGATTGGCTGGTGCTGTAAAAAGGTTTAGGTTACCCTACGGTTATTTTAATGGAATACCGACTCTTGATTATATTTTTGTAAAACATAATGCCT
>JBKEEB010000046.1:0-112402 GCA_047975735.1 Niabella sp. | reverse complement strand
TATCCGCTCAAATGATATAGCAGCTCAATGCACATCATCTCTGAAGGGTATAGCCCCGGTTCATTAACAGCATGGGGACTTTTACTGCCTAATAGTTTTCCATCCACAATCTTTTCACATCCCTTTACAAAATCATCTATCTCACAGAAAATCTTTATAACTTTAAGTTCATTTAATAACATGGCATGGGTAGGTTGGTTACCTAATTTTAAGCCCATGCCTGTTTTTTTCAAACATCTTTTTATCTACATGTGTTGATAACCAATCTATAACATCCAAAACTCACGTTATTAGCTACGTACCGCCCCGAAGCACTTTGAGCGACGGGAACAAACAACGTTCATCAGATACTTTTAAAGCAGTATATGAGTCTTTATACACAAAATACAAGCCTTCTTTGTCGGACAGCACTCTTCCTAAAGAAATATTACAAAAGCTGTTTTTGTTAGATGCCACTGTTTTTGGGCTTTTCAAAGCTATTCTAAAAACATCGGGGCGATATGCGGCCAACGGCAAAAAGAAAGGCGGCATTAAGAAAAATACGGTTATAGAAGCGGCTTCACTAATGCCTTGCTTCATTCAGTTCGATGCAGCGGCAGACAGCGACCAGCGTATCTATCAAAAGCTAAGCCTGCCCACAGGCTCGTACATTGTTTTTGATAAAGGATACAATAATTACAAGCAGTTTGCTGCCTTTTCAGGGTCGGGCATCTATTTTATTACCCGTCAAAAAGACAATGCTGTTTTTAATGATGTGATAGAATGTCTGCACGATGAGGCTTCGCCGGATAACATTTTAAAAGAAGCCCTTATAGAACAAAAGTATAAGGACGAAACGGGTGTGGAACGCATACTGCGCTTGCGCCGCATAGCCTGGTGGGACAATGAAAAGCAGCGCAGCTTCGAGTTTATTACCAATAATTTTGAATTGGATGCCGCTACCATTGCTGCCTTGTACAAATACCGGTGGAAAATAGAATTGTTCTTCAAAAAACTGAAACAAAACTTTCCCCTTCAATATTTTGTGGGTGATAACCAAAATGCTATTGAAGTACAGATATGGTGTGCTTTGATTGCAATGTTATTACTAAGTACCATACACCACCAGCACAAATCTAAAATGGCCTTCAGTGTCTTTGTCAGCATACTACGATTACATCTGTTCAACTACATCAGCATTACAAACTTACTCAAACACTATCAGCTTCAGCGTAAACCCAAAAACAATCAACCAACCCTGTTTAGCTCAGCATAGTCCCTGCTATTGTACTTAAATTTCATAATCCAATAAAATCAACTATTGTACACAGGCCAAATGTCTGTTTCGTACTTTTGTCGGACAATAATGAAAAAAATTAGTTGCTTTTATCTTTTTTCTAAGCGTGTTGTGGTGTTCGGCGGACGCCTAGGCGGGTGTAACGAAGAAAGCTTTTTACAATGCCCTGGCTGCGGGCAGCGTTTCGATGTGGGATAAACAACAGCGGCAGAAATTAAAAAGCTGAAAGGCAATGATATGACTGCATTTGAAGGCGCGTTGCTAATGCGCAAATCTGCGACATTAAAAGTGCCGGCTCAGAAATTGAATATTCAAACAGGGGCATAAATTATTAGAAGCCGCTATTTACCAGGAACCGGCAAATGCCGAATACCGCTTTTTACGGCTGATGCCATTTTGCAAAAATCAGATTATAAAAAAATCAGACAGAAACGATATGCGTCTTTCGATAGCGGAAAAGGTAAGGAATTTGAAGAAGGAAAATTAAGCCTTGAGGAGCTAAGAGCTTATGCCATTGAAGCCGGCGAACCCGCCACAACAAGCGGTAAACAGGAGTATTTGGAGAATATTATAAACCGTTATATTTAAAAAATTATGCTGGTGGTAAAAGTGATATGCATCAATATTGTATCTTTAATTATTGTAATTAATTTTGTACAGCATGAAATACATTTTATTACTATTCACATTTATATTTACGGGATTATCGTCTTTTGCACAGCAAAACGAAGCTCCTTATTTAAAATACAAAACAGTACCATCGGCAAGGTTGTTACTCTCCGATAGTACGGGTGTAGAGTTAAAAGCCCGGTTAGATAAAAAGAAACCTTTAATGATAGTGGTGTTTAGTCCGGAATGCGACCATTGCAAACATGAGGCAGAAGAATTAGTAAAGAATATAGATAAGTTTAAAAAAATTCAAATTGTGATGGTGTCGATGTTGCCTATTTTTAAAATGAATGAATTTGTTAAGCATTACGGTTTGGATAAATACAGTAATATTCTTGTGGGTAGAGATATTGGTTATGTATTTCCGGTATATTACGATATTAAAAGCCTGCCTTATCATGCTTTTTACAACAAAGACAAAAAGTTGATTATGGGTTTTGAGGGCTCTATGTCTGTTGAAAAAATATTGGCACAGTTTGGAATGAAATAGTGTTTTTTACCAAACCTGTAGGTATTTGTTTAATTTAATGCAATTCAAGGGCACCCTGTAGTTTGGTGTATAAATTGTTCTTGTTTGTTACTGCCTGAGTTCCTTGCGAATAGCGTTTTTTATTTCTAAAAAATCGTCTTTTGAAGATTCATGAACGTTTAATGTTTTTATATCGGCAAGAATAATTAATATACGGCTCAACTCCGTAATAATCTGTTTTATTATATGGTATTGTCTGGATTGTTCCTGAGTGATATTGTCGCTTTCTTCCTTGATATCTTTGTCCCATTGAGCTTCTACTTTTTCCCAATACTGAATATATCCTTTAACAACATCCGATTCGCCTAAATTTATATTTTCAAGCCTTAAGGGAAATATTTTTTTCACAAATTCCTCTTTGTTCATTTTAGAGTTTCTGTATATTTCATACAATTCAAACATACAAAACCTTGATTTGAGGTATTTATCGCTGATGCCGATTATTATGAATTTTGCTTCGCCCATTTTGGTCATATATTCAGATATCATGCCTTTCAATCGAAGGTCTTCTTTGTCCTTTACTACATTGAACCCTGTTTTTTGCATGCTCTTATATAAATCGTCAATAAGTTCTTCCTGTTGATCCCATGCGTAGGAAAAGTAAATAGCAAGTTTCATTCTTCTCTTTTTCTGCCATTTAATAAATATAATTGTGAAGGGGAGTACTGCAAGCGGTAGTAAAAATATCCACCAGTTTGTAAATCGGGAATTGCTTTTTACAGCAACATTTACAATTGCATTGTTTCTAAAATGTTTGATACCATTACTATCTATCGCAAATATTTGTAGGTGTATATTAGATTGCGGGGTTTCCTTTATTGCAAGCACGGTCCATCGCCAGTCAGTAGAGTACCCGTATTTCAATTCCTGTGTAAGCGGATTTAATGAATCAATTTTAAAAATAGTTGTATCATATCCAAAAGGGATAATCCTTAAGTACCGGTCGGCAACAATTGTAATCGTATCGGTAATAATACTTTCGCAACTATCTTGCCGAATGGTTTTTTTCTCATATTCTATTTTTAATACAGACTGTACATCATTAACCGGCTTATCCAGTCGCACTTTTATGCTAATCTCCATAGTGCTGCCCTTTAACATACAGTTTTTGTAGGCATACGCAAGTGAGGCTTGTGCAGGGGGGGTATTAACGGGCAATTCAGGACTTTGGGGATGGTTTTCCGGTTTGTTTCTGTTCTTGGCAACCGCTTTTTTGCTTTGATTGTTGTTAGTTGGGTTGTTTGAAGCTGTAGTGGGGGGATTCTTAACTATAGAGCCAACGCTTTGAGATAATGGACATCCATCCATTTCTGGTACGCCCCGATCAGTGGGGCAGGCATCGTCTATATCGGCAATACCATCATTGTCAGTATCAGGGCATCCTTTTAATTGAGCAGTACCGTATTCATAAGGGCATCTATCATTTCTATCTTCGATACCGTCTCCGTCGGTATCCAAAATTTCGGTAATCGAATCAGTAGTGGCCTGGTTTAACTTTTTTGCACACCTGCAGGATGAGTAAAAAAGAAATACGGTAGTAACTACAAGAATTAATATGCCATTTTTTATGTACAGCACCGTGTATAAGAGGAGTTATGGTTACAGACCTGCTAATAATCCTTTGTGTAGAATATTAGGCTTAAAACAAGTCTGAGGGATTTAGTGTTTTTTGTTTGCTAAGTAAATATACCGAAAATACTGGGTTTTGCAATATTTCTATTACAGCAAAAATGCCTACACTCAATACAGGGGGCGCATTTCAAATTTTCGCATCGTCATGTCTCTTCCGAATGCTTTCGGAAGAGACATCTCATTACTAATATGAAGAGATTTCTCTCCGCCGGGGCGGATCGAAACCTGTACGCCGAGGCGTATGACATCCAAACTAGATACTACTTATACAAAGCGAAAATTTGAAATACACCCCAATACAGGACACACCATCCTAAATCAGTATTAAATAATATCTTTACCACAATCGATTAATTTAGAAAAGCTATGCCAAAAGTCTTACAGCTTATTTTTTTAGCCGTTGTTTTATTATCGTCTGTTACATACTGTCAAAAATCGTCTGAAAAAAAATATCAGAGACCCAACATCATTTATATCATGTCTGATGACCATACCGCTCAGGCTTGGGGTATTTATGGTGGAATATTGAAGGACTACATTAGAAACCCCCATATTGACAGGCTGGCAAAACAGGGAGCCGTTTTGGAAAACGTGTTTTGTACGAATTCTATTTGTGTGCCCAGCAGAGCTACAGTACTTACCGGCCAATACAGTAACAATAACGGAGTATATACACTGAGTGATGCTTTAGACCCCGATAAAGATAATATAGCAAAAAGGCTGCAGCAAGCAGGATATCAAACTGCAATCTTTGGTAAATGGCATTTAAAAAAACAACCTTCCGGCTTTGATACTTTTGCCGTATTGCCAGGTCAGGGAGTGTATCACGATCCTACTTATTTAACCCCGGATTATTGGAATGATAACGAAGCTGCAGGTATTCAGCAAAAAGGCTTTGTAGATGATATTACTACGGATATGAGCATTAACTGGATGAAGAAAACGAATAAAAACGAGCCCTTTTTTTTAATGTGTCATTTTAAATCCACACATGAGCCCTTTGATTTTGCTGACCGGTTTAAAAATTTGTATGAAGATGTAGCATTTCCATATCCTGCGGGTTTTAACGATAGTGGAGCTTCTTCTACCGGACGTTCTTTCCCGGGTCAGCCATTGGAAGAATTGGGGCGGCGTTATATGCAGGCCTCTGTCGGATCTTTTTGGACCAGTTACCCCGGTCTTCCGTTTAGCGTTGAGGGCTTGAATAAAATGGAAGCCAGGAAAAAGATTTATCAAAAATTTATTAGGGATTATTTGCGTTGTGGCGCAGGTATTGACGATAATATTGGTAAAATTCTTGATTACGTGAAAGCTGCAGGTATAACAAATAATACCGTTATTATTTACACCGCTGACCAGGGCTATTTTTTGGGCGAACACGATTTTATGGATAAAAGGCTGATGTATGAACAATCGCTCCGAATGCCATTTGTAATTTGCTATCCAAAAGAAATTAAAGGTGGTACCCACATAAAAGATATGGTACTTAATATAGACTTTGCAGCTTTGTTTGCAGATTATGCCGGCCTTAAAAAACCTGATTTTATACAGGGCAAAAGTTTCAGAAAAAATTTACAGGGGCACACCTCTAAAAAATGGAGATCGGCAATGTATTACCGTTATTGGCAGCATTGGCCAATTAGACCGGCGCATTACGGTATTCGAAATAACCGATACAAACTCATTTATTTTTACGGTAATAGTATGGGAATGACGGGCTCATCGGATGAAGCAACCTCGCCGGCATGGGAGTTTTACGACCTTAAAACCGACCCCGGAGAAATGCACAATGCCATCAATAAAAAGGAATATCAAAAAGCAATCCGTAAAATGAAAAAACAATTGTTGCAATTAAAGGCTGTCGCTAATGATACTATTGGCCCGCAGCCGGTCAGCATATTTTAATAAATATGTTTCGTATTAAATATGAATAACAAGGATTCCTGTTCCATATAAAAGGCCACTGCATTGCAATGGCCTTCATAAATGTAATTATTTATTAAAATAAGTTATGGGAAAATACCCAGTTCGGAATAAGTAATGGCTACTTTATTAATGGCTACCACATAAGCTGCCGTTCTCATGTCGGGTATTTCCGGATGTTGTTTCCAGACTTCCATTATTTCGCGTGTGGCGTTAATCATGGTTTCTTCAAGTCCGCTATAAACCAAGTCAATTTCATCAGCACCATGTTTAATAAAGTTCCGGTTTTTCTCGTCCACCGTTTTACCGGTAAGTTCTTCAATTTCTTCAAGGATTTTAGCAGCTACATTTTCATTAAAACGTTTTTCCATTCTGCCGTAGCGTACATGGCTCAGGTTTTTCAACCATTCAAAATAGGAAACCGTTACACCCCCTGCATTCAGGTACATATCAGGAACTACTAAAATTCCTTTATTTAAAAGAATCTCATCAGCTTCGGGTGTTATAGGACCATTAGCAGCCTCACCTATAATTTTTGCTTTAATGCGAGGGGCATTCTCTTTATCAATAACATTTTCTAATGCAGCAGGAATTAGAATATCACATTCTAATTCTAATGCAACTAAGTTGTTTTCTAAAAAGCTACTACCCGGAAAATTACGGATTGAACCTGTTTTTTTGCGGTGTTGCATCAAGGCTTCAAGGTCAATACCATTTTCGTTATAAATTGAACCTTCGTATTCAGCTATGCCAATAAGTTTAGCTCCGGCTTCTGCAAAAAACTTTGCAGTATGATAGCCCACATTTCCCAGCCCTTGAATCACAATACGTTTACCCTCAACACCTGTGGTCATACCTCTTTTTTCCATTTGCTCGGGTATGTTGCAAATTTCTCTTAATCCATAAAACACGCCTAAGCCGGTTGCTTCTCTTCTGCCATGAACACCTCCTTGCGAAATTGGTTTACCCGTAACACAGCCCGTAGCGTCAATATCTTCGGGGTGCAGGGTAGTGTAAGTGTCAACAATCCAGGCCATTTCGCGTTCACCGGTTCCGTATTCCGGTGCCGGCACATCTGTGGCGGGCCCAATAAAACTTTTCTTTACTAACTCCGATGTATAGCGTCTTGTAATTTTTTCCAATTCATATGCGCTATGTTTTTTAGGGTCAATCTTTATACCGCCTTTGGCACCGCCAAAAGGTACATCTACAATAGCGCACTTATAAGTCATAAGTGCAGCTAATGCCATTACCTCATCCTGATTAACCATTGTTGAAAAACGGATACCTCCTTTACAAGGTGTTTTGTGTTGAGAGTGTTGCACCCTATAGGCTTCAATAACTTCAATATCGCCGTTGTCTTTTTTGATGGGGAACCGAAGACGTAAAACAGCATTGCAGGCTCGGATCTGATCTAACAGACCCGCATCCCAGTTGGTGAATTTGGCTGCTTTAGCAAAACTTTTTTCTACAGCAGCAAAAAAACTATATTCTGACATGATTATAAATTTTCAAATGAGCAAATCGTTTGTGATGGTAACTATTTCAATATCGGTATATTTTTATGTACCGGTAATACGGCGTTAAAAAAGGTAGTGGATAAAAGAAAGTTATTTATCCTTGTTCTTTAATTTTTTAATATTTTTATCAATCTTGAATAAATAGAGTACAATACCAATAAAAATAGTAACTAATACGGCAATAACCACATAAATTCTTCCGCTGCTATACATAAAACTTTGATTGTTTTGCGCTAATGTTATAGCCGGTAATACCATCCATAATGCAATCTGTAAAAGCCTGTTCATTTTAGTAATTGATTTATTAAATGATTTTCTTCTAATAATCGTAATTTAATTTTGAGGGATGTAATCCATACGCCCAACAGTATCCAACCTGTCATTGCGGGATAATACACCATTCTTAAAGTAGCATCTAAGTCTTTATAATTTAATGCGGGATTGCCTTCCTGCCCTGGATGTAGGCTGGGTAATATGCGAGGTACAATCCAAATAGTTGGGAATAACATGGCAAAAGCAAAAATATTATAAACGGCACTAATTCTGGCCTTTTTGTCAATATCGGGTATAGAATCTCTAAGGATGAGATAGGCAAAATATATTAGTAAGGCTACTGCTGCACCAATCAATTTGGGTTCTCTTGCAATGGCTCCAAATGAATCGAAAGTAGGATTATTAGGGTCGGCCCAGGTATAACTCATCCAAATAGCACCGGTAGCATAACCCAATATACCAAACAAAATTCCCACTCCGGCGTAACTTCTGGCGGCAATATCATGTTTAAGATTATTGGTGCGTAGGAATAAAATAGATTGCACTACTGAGCAGGTAAATAAAACCATCATGGTCATCCACATACCTACATGGTAAAAAAGGTTTCTGATGGTTTCGCCCAAAACGGGAAGCTGGGGTATTTTCACAAGCAATCCTGCTACAATGGCATATACTAATAAAACTATGCAAAGTATCTTCCACCACAATTTGTTCATAGCATGGTTATATTTTGTTTATTACCCAATTAAACGCAAAAATAAGCCGAAAGTTGATTAGAATAATAAAAATATGAAGTGCTTATATAAAAAGGGATTGATTTGAAAAATTTTCAATAAATAAGAAAAACCCTTTTAGAACAAACAGGTTTAATGATTTTTTATGAAAAAATTGAATTTTTAAAATTAGCGGCTAATCCTTCCATAAAAATGGAAATAGAATGATAGCAAGCAAAGCCACTAAAAAATCTAACGCTATCAGCAATAAAACATCTGTTGCAGCTATTGAAATACTTGGGTTGAATGTAGCAGCCGAAAGCTTCATTAAAAGCATTAATTGGGGTACAATAAGTGGAAAGCCTAAAATGGCCATGATGGCAGCATTTTGTTGTGCTTTGGCTGCAATGGCGGCCAAAAAAGTAAATACCATGCTCAAACTAAAACCTCCCAACAGCGTAAGGCCAAAGAAGGGCAACATGTATTGGATGGGGTTACCTAAAAAGGCTGTAAACAATAACAACGCAATCACTGTCATGGCCAGCATTAATAAAGCGTTGAACAAAAGTTTAGATATAACAAAATCAACCGGCGAAGCAATGGAATAAAAATATAACATACGATCCCTGCTCTCTTGTAAAAAGCTTTTAGCTACGGCATTAACACATACAAATAGCTGAATAATCCAAAACAATCCACTCCACACGCTTGCTTCTGGCTCTTCAATAGCCAAAAACAACATGTAAATAGTAGCCCCAATGTATAGCAAAATTCCATAAAAACTATATTGCTGCCTTACTTCCAGCAGCAGGTCTTTTTTAAAAAGGGTTATTATTTGTGATATGTGGCTGATGGCTTTAATCTTTTTTTTCAAAATAACATTTACGGCATCTTGGTTCGTAGGCATCTAAGGCTCCCAGCATCACCTGCTCATTATCGGGAATTTTGCGGTAAGAGTAGTTGGCTATACTGCCACATTTTTGGCAGATGGCGTGTAATTTGGTAACGTAATCGGCTTTAGCCAGCAAAAAAGGCATTTGCCCAAAAGGTTTACCGGTAAAATCCATATCCAATCCGGCCACAATAACACGGATGCCCTTGTAAGCCAGCTGGTCGCACACTCCGGGTAATTCATCATCAAAAAACTGGGCTTCGTCTATACCAATCACATCAGCATCCTGCGCCATTAATAATATTTTTTGAGAATGATCTACCGGCGTTGAGGTTATAACATTCGTATCGTGCGATACAATATCCATTGCATCAGACCGTGTATCAATTGCCGGCTTAAAGATCTCTACTTTAAGATTAGCAATTTTCACGCGCTTTAGTCTTCTGATAAGTTCCTCCGTTTTACCACTGAACATCGATCCGCAAATGACCTCTATCCAGCCGCGTCTTTCACCACGAAGATTAGGTTCAATAAACATTGTTAATATTTAGTATGCTTATACTTCTGGATTAATTTTTGCTAAGGAATTTGTATATTTAAACATTCCAAGCAAATTTTGTCAAAAGTAGTGATAATGCAACGAATTAAGGCTCTTATAGAAAAATTAAACACACAATACGAATTTAACGCCGGCTTAGAGGAGATGCTGGCCACCATACAGCTACTCCAAAAAGAAATAACGGGTGGGTTGAAAGAAACGGCGGTACTGGGTAGTTCAAAGGTGTCTGTGCTGGTTCCTAATGCTCCTTCGGTAAATCTTTTGAAGGATGTAGAGCCTTTTAAAGATGATGAAAAAGTGTATTTTGAATTATCGGTAACTGATGAAATAAACGAGGATGAACTTAATGAATTACTTTCAATAAAGAATCAAAATATACCTTCCATTGCTGAGGCAATGGCACAGCAGCGCACCGGTGTTGTTTCCAATGATATATATCAGGGAGAAATTGATTTTGATAAAGATGCTGTAAGCTCCGTAAGTGAAATACCCACATTAGCACAATATGCGGCAATTGAAAAAGAAAAGCAACCGGCGGAAAAAGATGAACCAGCTCAAAAACCAACCCTTAAAAAAATGATTACCGAAGAGGATAGTGGTGTTTTTTTAAACCAATTGTTTCGTGGCGATGAGGATATGTATGAAAGAAGTATTAAAACGATTGACAATTTTAATGCCTTTGCCGAAGCGGAGTTTTGGATACGTCGGGAGCTCAAAACCAAATTGGGTTGGCTACCCGAAAATGATATGGTTGCTTATTTTGATAAATTAGTTAAAAAACGCTTTTCCTGATATGCCCTAAAATAATAGCTGTAGCACCGGTATTTTCTTTTACAAAACTTCCGGCTACCTTTCCCGATATTTTTAATATATCGCTTTCATCTAAAAGTTGTTGCGTAATAGCCGTTAATTCTGGTGCAGATTGATAAGAAAACCCGCCGCCTAAAGCTACTAAAGATACCGCCTCAGAAAATTTTTGATAATTTGGGCCAAAAATAACGGGCTTGCCATACACAGCTGCCTCCAGCGTATTATGGATGCCAGAACTGTTAAATCCGCCTCCTATATAGGCAATATCAGCAGAATAATAAAGCCTGGAAAGCAACCCGATATTATTTATAATTAACACCCGGCTGTTAGCAATAGCAGTGTTTGTTATTTTTTCTGATGATAACGCTGTATATAAAATACTGTTCGTAAAAAGTTTTTGTAAATTACCGATGTGATTACTATCCACTTCGTGGGGGGCTATAATGAGCGATATGTTTCCTTCCATTTCATTCAATAAAGTATTAAGGTTTCTTTCGTCATCGGGCCAGGTACTGCCTGCAACTATTATTTTTTTTCCCTGTATAAATTTTTCAATGGGGGCAACCGGCTGAAAGGCAGAAGCCAGTTCGGCTACACGATCAAACCGGGTATCACCGGCAACGGTTATTTTTTCGTCTGATACTAAACCCTTGATCAAATCTTTACTTTCGGCATCCTGTACAAAAATATGGCTGAAATAATTCAACATCTTTCGATGAAAGCCTCCGTACCATTTAAAGAACACTTTATCTTTTCTAAAAATAGCAGAGATTAAAATAGTTGGAACATGGTTTTTACTTAATTGATGTAAATAATTATACCAGTATTCATATTTCACAAAAATGACCAACGAGGGGTTCACAATTTTTAAAAATCTTCTCACATTACACTTAGTGTCTAAAGGCAAATAATATACCCAATCGGCACCCTGATAATTTTTACGAATCTCATATCCCGAAGGAGAAAAAAAAGTAAGTAGTATTTTATGTAACGGATAATTTTTTCTCAGGCTTTCCAAAACAGGCCGCCCCTGTTCAAACTCTCCCAAAGAGGCGCAATGCATCCAAATTACCTGACGGCTGTCTTGCATATCCTGCTCTAATCGATAAAAAATATTCTTTCTTCCTTTTTTCCACAGCTTTGCCTTAGGATTTAATAATGTGGCTACAGAAATCCCTGCACGATACAGGAAAATAAAAATATTATATAACAATACGGCCAATTTGATATTTTCTGCAAAAGTAACGGCTTGTATTCACCTAATAAAATCAACTGTTTTTAACAAGCATCGTTTAAATGCTCCTATATTCAGTTTTTGGCAACCCTTATTTTACTACATTTGCCAGAGTGTTCGTTTTTAGCACACAGTTGAAAATAGTAAGAATAAACCCGGAACTTTGATTTTAGCTACAAAAGCAAATCTTTCGGTTAAAAAATATACAATATGCGGGCAATTCAAATGGTGGATACTAAAACACAGTATCATAAAATAAAAACAGAAGTAGATGCAGCGGTTTTAGGCGTAATGGAAAGCAGTGCCTTTATTAATGGCCCTGCTGTAAAAGAATTTGCTGCAAACCTATCGGCTTATTTACAGGTAAAGCATGTAATACCCTGTGCCAATGGTACCGATGCTTTGCAAATAGCGTTGATGGCATTAGGTTTACAACCCGGCGATGAAGTAATTACACCCTCATTTACATTTATAGCTACTACCGAAGTGATTGCCCTTTTACAACTTACACCTGTTTTTGTGGATGTAGATAAGGAAACATTTTGCATTGACCCGGAAGCAATAAAAAAAGCTATTACACCTAAAACCAAGGCCATCATTCCGGTGCATTTATACGGCCAATGTGCTAACATGGAAGCCATTATGGATATAGCGAAAGAGCATAACTTATTTGTAATAGAAGATAATGCACAGGCTATTGGCAGTGATTTTACATTTAATGATGGCCGTAAACAAAAATCCGGAACAATTGGTCAAATTGGGTGTACTTCTTTTTATCCCAGTAAAAACTTAGGTGCTTTTGGCGATGGCGGTGCTATTTTTACAAATGATGATATATTAGCCCAAAAACTGCAAATGATAGCCAATCACGGGCAAAAGGCAAGGTATTACCACGAATTAGTGGGCTGCAACAGCCGGTTAGATAGCATACAGGCCGCTATTTTAAATATTAAACTACTACATTTAGATGAGTATGCTGCGGCACGTAGTACCGCAGCTGCGTATTATGATACCGCTTTTGCCAATACCAAAAAAATTACTGTTCCGGCAAAAGCTGCTTACAGCACACATGTATATCATCAATACACTATTTTATTGCATGAGGTGGATAGAGATGGATTGGTAAGCCATTTGTCTGCAAAAGGTATTCCTGCCATGATTTATTACCCCCTTCCTGCTCATAAACAAAAAATGTTTGAACAGTTTGGTGTAGAAGCATTAGAACTGCCCATAACATCCTGGTTAAACGAAAGAGTGCTGTCGCTGCCCATGCATACAGAGTTAGATGAGGAACAATTACAATTTATAACGGATAGTGTTTTAGAGTATATAAATCAATAAATAGAGATAGTTTTTTTCGATGTTTAAACAAAACAATATTTATGCCTTTTACAAAAACTAACATAGAAGGGTTAATAATTTTTGAATCCCGTGTGTTTGAGGACGACCGGGGTTATTTTTTTGAGGCTTATAATGAAGCTGTTTTTAATGAAGCCGGCGTTCATTACAAGTTTGTGCAGGACAATCAATCTTTTTCGAAATATGGCGTAATCCGCGGCCTACATTATCAGTTAAGCCCGCATGCACAATGTAAATTAGTGCGTGTATTACAGGGCGTTATTTTAGATGTGGCTGTGGACATCAGGCAAAACTCTCCCACATTTGGACAACATTTTTCTATTGAACTATCAGCAGAAAACAAAAAGCAGTTACTGTTGCCACACGGCTTTGCACATGGGTTTTCGGTATTAAGCGAAACGGCTGTTGTTATGTATAAATGTGATGCATTGTATCATAAAGAAAGCGAGGGCGGCATTATTTTTAACGATGCTGATTTGAATATTGACTGGAAAATACCTGAAGCAAAAGCAATTGTATCAGAAAAAGATATTCAATTACCGTTATTTAAAAACTGTAAGAACAATTTTTAGGTTGCTCATTGGCACAGCATCATCACTTTTATCAATAAATAAAATACATGGCGAATAAAAAAATTTTGGTAACCGGTTCTAACGGGCAGTTAGGTTCCGAAATAAGAGTGTTGGAAAAAGCTTTCCCACAATTTGAATTTCGGTTTACCGATTATCAGGAACTTTCTATTATTGATGAGGTTGCCGTAACCCAATATTTTGAGGAATTTAAACCTGATTATTGTATAAACTGCGCCGCTTATACTGCCGTAGATAAGGCCGAAGATCCGGCAGAGCGTGGCTTGGTGAATGATTTGAATGCCAATGCGGTGGGCTATTTGGCCAAAGCCTGTAATGCGCATCAAACAAAATTTGTACACATTTCTACCGATTATGTATTTGAAGGAAACGGGGACCGGCCATATACAGTAGATGACCCTACGCATCCTGTTTCGGTATATGGTATTACAAAGCTGGAAGGCGAAAGACAGGCAATTGAAAATACGGACGTGATCATTATCAGAACGGCATGGGTGTATTCATCATTTGGAAAGAATTTTGTAAAAACCATGATGAGCCTGATGCAAACAAAACCTTCTTTAAATGTGGTGAGTGACCAGTTTGGCACGCCTACTTATGCCGCAGATCTGGCAGCTGCAATTTTGCAAATCATTGCCTCTCAACGTTGGATATCAGGCATTTACCATTATACAAACGAAGGACAAATAAACTGGTATGATTTTGCAGTGGCAATAAAAAGTATCATAAAAAGTAATTGCGAGGTACATCCTATCCCCACATCGGATTATCCTACGCCTGCCCAAAGACCCGCATGGAGCGTACTGGATAAATCTAAAATTAAAGAAGTATATAATGTAGATATTCCCGATTGGGAAAAAAGTTTGGAACTTTGTATCAACAAATTAAAGGGCTAACTGTTACTCGCCTTTTATGGCTAAGAGTTTTGGGTTATAATAGTACTATCGCAACCAATTAGGTATTATATATGTTTATGATGAATAAATAGTAAATAAATGACACGTATTATTTTGCAATATTTTTTGCTACTTATAGCTTTGTTTTTTACAACCCCCATATTATTTGCACAGGACGCCGGTAATGTGGAGATAACTGCAAGTTCCAATAGAGTAAATGATTCATCAGTTGCAATTACCATAACTGCACATGTAAAAAAAACGGGTGTGCGTTTGTTTGGATTGCAAAAAACACCCGAAGATGCCGTTTTTTCGCAGGTAAATTTTGACAGTAGCGTAAGTACATTACTTAATGGGAAACTGGAAGAAAAAGGTAAAATACAAACTGAAACAGACCCAATATTAACTGTAAATGTTAATTATGTAACAGATTCGGTTCAGTGGGTACAAAACCTAAAAATTTCTGAAACAGATTCTGCAATAGTGAAAGGCAGTATTGCATACATGTACAATATTGGCGAAGAATATTTGGCAAACGAAAAGGAATTTAGGGTAGCCGTATTGCCGGCAACCAGTAAAAGCTACAATACAAAAACACCGGCTTCCGGAGATTCTTCCAATAACTCCGGTGGTAACTATTCTCTTTTATGGATATTTCTTTCAGCTTTTGCAGGCGGTTTGCTGGCATTGCTTACGCCCTGTGTATATTCTATGATTCCGGTAACTGTTAGTTTTTTTACCAAACGTAGTAAAACCAAGGCCGAAGGAAGAAAAAATGCGCTTATTTATTCTTTATCCATTATTTTCATTTTTACTTTTGTAGGATTTTTAATTACCCTTATTTGGGGCCCTACAGCTTTAAACGATATATCTACCAATTGGATTTTTAATCTGTTTATTTTCGTTCTTTTTGTAATTTTTGGTATCTCATTTTTGGGTGCATTTGAAATTACATTACCGTCTTCTTGGTCCACCCGGGCCGATTCAAAAGCAAATACAACCAGTTTTATAGGAATATTTTTTATGGCACTGGTATTGGTGATTGTGTCTTTTAGTTGTACCGGCCCTATTATTGGTTTTCTGTTACCCATGTTATTTCAGGGCGGGTATGCCGGTCCCCTAATAGGCTTCTTAGGATTTTCTACCGCTTTGGCTATACCGTTTGCTCTTTTTGCATTTTTCCCTTCTTGGTTAAATAGTTTAAGCAAACCCGGCGGTTGGATGAATACCATTAAAGTAACACTTGGTTTTGTAGAACTGGCATTAGCATTAAAGTTCCTTTCTAATGCAGATTTGGCTAAGGGTTGGAGATTATTAGACAGAGAAGTGTTTATTGTGTTATGGATTGTGATTTTCCTTTTGCTGGGGATTTATTTGTTAGGGAAAATTAAATTTAAACATGACGATGAACTGCCAAAGAATGATTTTGGGCTACCCTATTTAAGCATTCCCCGTTTATTTTTTGCCATTATTTCTTTTTCTATGGTGGTTTACTTAACACCGGGTTTATGGGGTGCGCCATTAAAAGGGCTGGGCACGTTTTTGCCGCCAATGGGTACGCAGGACTTTAATGCAGACGACTTGCCTAAAGGATATAACCTTTCAAATATTGGTTCTTCTCAACATTTAGATGCACCGGATAAACTACCCGAGCCTGTAAAATTTGCCGATGCTATGAAAAAATATGAGCCGGATGTAGTAGTAAATAATGGAATGATTACTTATTTTGATTACAACGAGGCATTAGAGGTTGCCCGGAAATTTAAAAAACCTTTGATGCTCGATTTTACCGGTATTAACTGTATCAATTGCCGTAAAATGGAAGCACAGGTATGGAGCGACCCTGAGGTGATGAAAATATTGAAAGAAGATTTTGTAATTGCCTCACTTTTTGTAGATGTACATAATGCTGATGTTGCATTGCCAATTAGCGAACAGTTTTATTCAGATGCATTGAGCAAACAAATTGAATCGTTAGGCGATTATAATGCTAATTTGCAGGTTACAAAATTTGCTACCAACTCTCAGCCCAACTACTTTTTCTTAGATGCCCAGGAGCAAAAATTATTGCCCGAAGGCTATGGTTACGACCCCTCAAAAGGTATAAAAGACTTTAAAGACTGGTTATTAAGGGCTATAGAGGAGTATAAGAAAAGGGGGTAGCGGCATGCTCTCTGCATAATTTTACCAACAGTTTATATTTTCCCGAATTGCTTTAATAGATTGAATTGAATTGTACAGAGATTAACAAATTGTTAATAATTCTTTACTTTTGGTTCATTCTATTTAATGATATTATAAGGGATGCCTATTAAAAAAAGTGATCGTGAATTATTAGCGTCAAATGATGAAATGGACTTTCGACTGCTTTATGACAGGCATTGGAAAAGTTTATACCGGAAAGCTATAGCCAGATTGGGTAATGAGGATGATGTAAAGGATATTATTCAGGATATATTTGTTACGTTATGGAGAAACCGAAAGAGCATTGTAGTTGAAAATACGCTGAAACCTTATTTATTTACGGCTCTTAAATATTCCATCATAAAAAAAATTGAACGGGAGTACGGTAAGCATCACTATCCGCTTAATCTTGAACAGATTGAACGAATTTCACTGACCAGCGAAGAGCTCTTACACTATAAGCAATTAGAATCTTTAATTAATACAGAGGTTGATAAACTGCCCAATCGGATGAAGGAAGTTTACGAACTTAGCAGGAAAGAGCATTTGAAAAACAAAGAAATAGCTGAACACCTCAAAATATCTGAACAAACTGTAAAGAATATACTATCTGAAGCGCTCAAACGACTAAGAACCAATCTGGAAAAATACAATTTCGCCATATTCCTGCTATAAAGGGCGATTTTTTTTTACATTACACGCTAATGATTTTCTATTTGAAAATGAAAGAACATCAAAGTCATTTTGGTGTTTGTTAAATAAATTTTAATAAAAAGTGAATTTTTTTTTAAAACGAATAGTACTAAATCTTTTTTGCCGGTATGTATTAATTAAGCGCAATATTTATAAATGACAAAAGAAGCTTTTAAAGAAGTATTATTGAGGTATGTTGAAGGAACTGCGTCTCCTTTGGAGGAAGCCTATGTAGAAAAGTGGTATGAGGGTGTAGAGGAATTGCAAGATAATACAGTTCCCAATAGCGAAGCAGTATCCGAAGAAATATTCTCCAAAATTAAAGCAAAGATTACCCAAAAATCAAACGGTTCTGTTTTTACGCTTCAAATGTTTTACAGGGTAGCTGCTGTTTTAGTATTGGTAGCCGGGAGTATTCTTGCTTACCAGTATTTTCAAAAAACAAAAAGCTCCTCGATGGTAAATGCTATTACTCCTGGTAGTGAAAAGGCCATTCTTAAACTGGCCGATGGTACTGAAATAGCATTAGATAGTACAAATAAAGGAGATTTATTGTTGGCTGACGGCACAAAAATTAGTAGGCTTGAGGACGGAACCTTGGTGTATATTGGCCAACAAGGACAATCCGACGGCGAAGTAAAGTATAACGAAATGAAGATACCCGCCGGTGGCAGATTTACTTTGCAATTACCCGATGGTAGTATGGTGTGGCTCAATTCGGTTTCGGCAATAAAATTTCCTACAAAGTTTACGGGAAAAGAAAGAAAAGTGTATTTGGAAGGTGAAGCTTATTTTGAAGTGAAACATAATGCCTCAATTCCATTTATAGTAGAAGTATCCGATAAGCAATCTGTTAAAGTATTAGGTACAGAGTTTAATATCTCTGCTTATAAAGATGATGCAGAAGTAAAAACAACGCTGTTACAAGGTAGTGTAAAAGTTACTACACCCGATAAAAGCACAGTAATGTTATCGCCAGGTCAGCAGGCTGTGGTAAAACGGGGAGTGCCAATAAAAGCCCACTCTAATGTAAATATGGATATGATACTTGCTTGGAAAAACGGGTTCTTCTTATTTAAAAATACAGATATCGTCGAAATTACACGCCAGTTATCAAGATGGTATAATGTGCCGATTCATTTAGACCCCAAATTAAAGGGTCAGACTTTTAGCGGTAAGCTACCACAAAAAGACGATGTGAGAATTTTACTAAAAATGTTTGAAACAACCAATATGATAGATTGTGAGATAAAAAACAACGCTATTGAGATGAAGACAAAGAAATGATTTTGATATATCAACAAACCTGAACTTATATAAAAATGATAATAATACTATGAGACTATTGACTATTGTTTTTTTTCTTTTCTGTATTCAGGCTGTAGCTGCACCGGGTTACAGCCAGTATGTTACCTTAAATTGTAAAAACGAAAAATTAGAATCGGTTCTCAATAAAATAGAGAAACAAACCGGGTATTCGTTTTTTTATAACGACCAGTTATTACAACATACCGAAAAAGTGAATTTATCGGCTACAAGGTTATCTTTAAACAGTGTTTTAAACAAAATACTGTACCCAAGAGGGTTGGGGTATTCAATTGATGGAAAGTACATAGTAATAACAAAACAGAACCAACCTGTGGCTGATATTTCCAATCAGTCTAATGCTAACATCCGAACCAATATAAATACAATATTTATACAAGAACCTGCCTTTTTGCCCATTAAAGGAACGGTTAAAAATGAATCCGGAGAACCAATAGCTGGTGCTTCTGTACTGATTTTGGGAGGAAGAACGGGTATGAGTACCAATGCTAAAGGAGAATTTACTTTAGATGTAGGTATAGGGCAAACCATCGTTATTTCGGCTGTTGGTTATGAAGAGCAGCAAATAAAAGTTACTTCAGCTTCTCCCATTAATATTGTATTAGTACAGGATGTGGTTACCGGCGAAACCGTTGTAATTAATACAGGTATGTACACCCGTAAGAAAGAAACCTATACCGGGTCGGCAGCTACATTTAGTGGTGAGGATCTTAGGAGAATCGGTAATCAGAACCTTATACAAAGTTTAAGAAGTTTGGATCCGTCCTTTTTAATTATGGAGAATAATTTGGCTGGTTCAAATCCTAATGTACTACCTACTATTGAACTAAGGGGGCAAACCAGTATTACAACCAATTCCTTAGCTGATGAGTTCTCTAATAATCCCAATCAGCCCTTATTTATTTTAGACGGGTTTGAGTCGTCGTTAAAAGCTATACAGGATTTGGATATGAATCAGATAGCTTCCATTAATGTGTTAAAAGATGCCTCAGCAACATCTATTTACGGTTCAAAAGCTTCTAATGGTGTAATTGTTGTAGAAACCCTGCGCCCTACATCCGGAAGCCTTAGGATTAGATATATAGGAGACTTTAATTTTCAGTTTCCTGATTTGAGTAGTTATAACATGATGAATGCTGCGGAAAAATTAGAGTTTGAACGTTTATCCGGTGTATATAAAGCACCTATTGGGGATCCCGAGTTACAAAACTCGTATTATGACCCGATGTATGCCGAAAAATTGCAAATGGTACAAAGCGGTGTTAATACTTACTGGCTAAGTGCTCCTTTACAAACCGGTTTTTCTCAAAAGCACTCATTATATGCAGATGGAGGTTCGGAGAACTTCAGTTACACGGTAGGTGGTAGCTATAAGGATTTAAAAGGAGTGATGATAGGTTCCGGAAATAAAGAATGGAACGGCCGGGTAAATCTTACGTACAGAAAAAATAAATTAAACATCAATAATAATCTTTTAATTAGTGGATACCGTCAGGATGAATCTAATTACGGCAGCTTTTCTACTTGGGCAAATGCGCTCCCCTATTTTAAAAAAGCAGACAATCAAACAAAATATTTATTCGAATTTGTAAATTATAATTATAGCGCATATGGAAATGCCGGAGTTATAAGGGTTGTTAATCCTTATTATAATGCGTTACTCAATAGTTTTAACTATACTAAAAATTTTGCTATTACTAATAATTTTCAACTAGTTTATAAGTTGAATAACAACTTTGAATTTCAGGGAGGGCTTCAGTTAGTAGGTGCTAATACGGAGTCAAATGAATTTGTTTCGCCAAGAGATACACGGTTTGACAATACGGCTAATTTAAAAAAAAGGTACTTATAATTACTCGGCTTTAAACAGGTTCAGTTATACAGGTAATGCAAAGATTACTTATGTTAAAACTTTTAATCTTGATCACTTATTACAAGCAACTTTGCGTACTGAATTTTCCAGTAATGAAAACAAGCGAAAAGGTTTTGACGCAGAAGGGTTTCCGCTCTCCAGTAATGGTAACCCGCGATTTGCCTATTCTTATGCAGAAAATGGCATACCGCTATCAGTTACCGGGGTATCGCGTAGGCACTCTTCTATTGCTAATTTGTTTTATTCTTATAAGTCAAAATATAATGCAGATTTCTCCTTCACCTATGACGGTACAACAGCTTTTGGCCAAAAAAATATGTACCAACCTTTTGTATCTATAGGAGCCAGTTGGAATTTACACAGAGAAAAATTCCTGATAGACGTTAATTGGGTTGACAACCTTAGGGTAAGGGCTACATACGGAATAACAGGTAATCAGAATTTTGGTTCAACCTCGTCTGTTTCCACTTATGGCTATTATAGCGATTTTAACTATTTTGGTCAGGGCGTTTACCTCATCACCTTAGGCAACCCTAACTTAGAATGGCAAAATACATACCAAACGAATTTTGGGTTGGATGCGCAACTTTGGAACAAGCGGTTTAGTATGACGCTCGACTTTTTCCGGAAATATACCAACCCACTTGTAATAGCTTTAACCCTGCCTGCTTCTACTGCACTTAGTAGCTATCCATTGAATATGGGTAATTTAACAACAGTAGGTGCCGAGGCTAATGTCAGTTTTGCCCCTTGGTATAAGCCAAAAGAGGGGAAAAGTTGGTTTATTGGGTTTACGGGCACTACGTTAAAGGCTGAGTATGGTGGTTTCGGGAACAGTTTGGAAGGAATTAACAAGGAATTGGCTAACAGCGGCAGTTTAACAAGGTATCGAGATGGGTATGATTCATACGATATTTGGGCAGTACCTTCTTTAGGAATTGACCCTGCTACAGGGAAAGAAATTTTTCTGAAAAAAGACGGCACGCAAACATTTACTTATAGTGCAGATGATCAGGTGAGGTTAGGCAATAGCCGTCCTCAGTTTCAGGGTGGTATTAGTAATAGTGTTCGCTATAAGGGATTTACTTTAAATATGTTTTTCCGTTATATTACCGGGCAGGATATAATGAACACGGCATTATACAATAAAGTAGAAAATATAGGTATCAACAGTGTTATTACCAACAATCAGGATAAAAGAGCTCTATATGAAAGGTGGAGAGAACCGGGCGATATGAGCCAGTATAAAGCAATTTCTTTAACAACTTATACTCCTATTTCTTCCAGGTTCATCCAAAGGGAGAACACGCTATCCTTCGAGTCTATTAATTTGGGATACGAATTTATAAACAAGGCCTGGTTAAATAATTTAAGCATTGCTTCTTTACGGGTAAATGCTTATACCAATGATGTTTTTAGAATATCTACAGTTAAACGGGAAAGAGGTACTAGCTATCCCTATGCAAGGTCTTTCTCGGTGGGTATAAATGCAACATTTAAATAATTAGTAAAGAAAACAAACACATGAAATATTTACAATTATATAGTTTTTTGATTATCGTTTTGGTTAGTGCTGCGTCTTGTACTAAATGGTTAGATGTAAAACCTGAGGATAAGTTTACCGAAAAGCAAATTTATTCAACCGAACAGGGGTTTAACGAAGTACAAAATGGGTTATATATCAGTATGTCAAACACAGCCCTATACGGCAGGAATCTTACTTTAGACAAGTTGGATCTTTTTGCCCAGCGGTATTATGGTATTGTCAATTCTTCGTCCTACTACAATTTCATTACTTTAAATTATGAAAGTAGCAGCGTTAAAAATGTGATAGAATCAATTTGGGATAATTTGTACATTTTAATTGGGAATGCCAATCAGTTTCTAAGCGATATGGACACCTACAAAGGGGTTCTTTCAACCGAGGCCGAAATGCAGAAAAAAGGAGAGACTCTTGCCATCAGGTCAATGGCCTATTTTGATTTGCTAAGGCTGTTCGGGCCGGTATATAGTACTGATTCTACAGCAGCATCTATTCCGTATTATAGAATTTTGGGAAATACCGTAGGCGATTTTTTGCCGGCAAATACAGTGATGCAAAATATTCTTACTGATTTGGATGAGGCAATTCAGTATTTGCAAAACGATAAAATAGTATCGCAAACCGGTACTGCAAACTATAATAACTTTCGATTCAATCTATATGCGGCCAAATTACTAAAGGCCAGAGTTCTTTTATGGCGTGGAGATAAAGCAGGGGCACTTGCTACAGCCAAAGAAGTTATAGCTATTGGAGATGCTAAATTTCCCTGGGTAACAAATGCAGCTGTAACAGGCCCTACTTTATTAGCCGATAAGGTTTTTTCAACGGAAATTGTAATGGGTGTGTATAATAATAATTTAACTACAATTTACAATATGCTTTTTAACCCGGCTATCACAGAAGAAGCAATACTATCTACGGGTCCCAATAATTATGTTGCTACTATTTTTGAAGATAATAGTGCAGATTACAGGTATGAATATAACTGGATATTTTCTTCGGAAGGTGTTCCTTTCAGAGCTTTTGTGAAATATAGAAATGCAGGTTATAATACAATATCCTTATTAAGAAAAAGCGAAGCCTATTATATAGCCGCAGAAACCGAAACAGATGAGGCAATGGCACTGGAATATTTAAACACTGTACGCAGGCATCGTAATTTGGCGGTTGATGCCACTGATTACACCTTATTGCAGGACGAATTAACCAAAGAATACGAAAAAGAATTTTACGGAGAGGGGCAATTATGGTATTATTATAAACGTAAAGGAATGACAACGGTGCGAACCCCCAATACTGCATTGCATACTGTAGAAATTCCTTTTGTAAAATTTGTTTTGCCCATTCCTGATTCAGAAATAGCCCCGCGTTAATTCTTTATTTAAAAAAATTAAATCAAGATATCATGAAATTAATTTATACTATAATTTTATTGTTTTTTTCCATATTAACGATGATGTCCTGTAAAGAGGACGACTTGATGTTGTTTGACCAGGAAACTTCTGGTTCTAATGTGTATTTCCCCGATGTGGTAACAACTAACGATACAGTATTTAAACTTGTTTCTTTTGGTTATGAAGGGCTTAATAAAACCGACTCGGTTATTGGTATTCCTATTCAAATAACAGGCAATGCCGCAGATTTTGACAGGGAAGTGAAAATGGCTTATGATACCGGTACAACAGCGATAGAGGGAGTGCATTTTGATTATCTCCGCAAACCCATAATAAGGGCTGGACGCATTCTTGACACAATTTTATTAGACATCCACCGTACAGAAGATATGGTAGATCAGCAATTAAAATTGGCATTTAAGTTAGAACCCAACCAGTATTTTAATACCAACCTACCGGGAAATATTACCAGTACCAAAAACCTGTCTTACCTCAATTACAATATTTACATGAACGATATCGCAGGGGTTTCTTATTTATGGACCACATTTGGCGGCAAAAGCCTAATCGTGCTTTATTTTGGCGAATACTCCAGAACAAAGGTTGATTTGATGATTGAAGTACTGAAAGTAAACCCCGGTTATTTTTATGACCCCACCATAAGAATCGGTGCGGGGCAGGTAATTGGTTGGGCCAGTTATATGAAATGGTGGTTAACAGAACAGGAGAATGCCGGTATTATTTATTACGATGAAAATGGGGTGAAGATAACTATGGGTCCTGCCGCCAGGTAATTACATAAAAATTTTAAAGAAGATATTATGAAAATTCACATAAAGGATTTGAAAACCGTTATTTTCTATTTCTTATTAGCAATTGTTATAGGTGCTATTTGGGTATCAACCGGTTGTAGAAAAGACTTGGGCAACTATGACTATGCCGTGATGGATACATTAGGTATTGAAAATATTGCTGATACAATTAAACTTGAAGTAGGGATAGTACCTAATATTGTTCCTGAATTGGCACTTAAAAACGGTAAGCAATTTAATGAGGACGATTATACCTATGAATGGGTAACTTATAACGACAGGGTAGCCTCCACAGTAGATAGAAGGCGAACCATCGCTACTACAAAAAATTTGGATAGCCTGACTGGTTTAGGTGTAGGCGATTATGCAGCTTATTATGTGGTTAAACAAAAATCAACTGGTATTAGCTGGCAAAAACATTTTACGATTGTAGTTTCCGGTTCTATTAAAAAAGCCGGATGGCTTGTTTTGAGCGAAGTGAATAATAACTCACAGTTGGATTACTTTGAAGAAAATCAGGAAACCTGGGCAAACTTTCCAATTATTTATAGAAATTTACCAAGCATTATTGACGACGGAGCCGGAAGTGGGGGAAAACTGGAATTGAAAGGGAAACCTTATTCTTTAGAAACTTTTACTAACAGAGATCCTATTAATACTGCACCTAAATATTGGGTGTACATCAGTACAGATCAGTCAACTGAAAAAATTAATATTACGGACGGTTTTACATGGGATAGTGAAAAATATTTGTTTGCTAATGAAATGCTCTTGGGTGAGCCCATTGTTCCCAGTCAGCTAACAGCAAGCAGTTCGTATGCTTCTTATGCTTATGCTCAAGGAGATATGTATTCGTATTATTTTACAACACAAAAATTTTATTCAGCACCGTTAAATAGGATTTCAGGGGGCAATCTTTTTAATATCTCGCCGCATTTCGTGGTTGTTATAAGTTCGGGCATGCATTGTGTGTTTTTTGATACCGATAACAAAAGATTTGTGAGAACAAATTCATCAAGCACAACAGCTGCGCCCATTAATACGCCTGCTCAGGCTTTTGATATGGGAAATATGGGTAAAGAATTGGTTTGGATGGGCTATACCCGTGTGTATGGCGGGCAATTGGTGGCTGTTTTTAAAGATACCGATAATAGATATTACCTCGCAAGGATTACGTTTACAACATCGGGAACTTCAGCCTCTTTCACTACAATTTCCTTAGAAGATATTACTTCAGCTCTAACTAATATCAGTACAGCCGAATTCTTTACCATGGATCAGCAATATGGTTATTTATTTTACACCAGTGGCAGTAAACTGTACCAATATGATATGGATAATAAAGTAGTAAAAATGGTAAAAGATTACGGCAGCAGAAAAATTTCTTTACTTAAGGTAAATCGTTGCTTTGTTACGCCGGGTTCCCCCTCCTTTAATAGTAATTTGGAGAGATGGGCACCCCCTAATTATGCCATTATTGTAGCAACTTATGATGAAGCAGCACCTTCCACATCAGGTCAGGTTGATTTTTACAATGCCCCGGGTTTATTGGGCGATTTAACCATGTATTATGATTCCTTTACCGGAATGGGTAAAGTAGCAGACGTAAAATATAGTGAACAAAGTAATTAATTATTATCGTTAATAAAAAAACAATGAAGCAGTATTTGAATATGTTACCTTATGTGGTAATTGGTGTTTGTGTGTTTGGCATTTCTTTAACGGCCCTATCACAAAAATCCATTAGTATTACAGGAGCTTTAGATCGTAAAAAAACATCAGAAGTAAAACTGTTTAAAGTGGTTGACGGGGCACCTAAAATTATTGCCACGTCTCAACCAAATAACGAGGCTAAATTCGGTTTTCAGTTTTACCCCGATTATGAAGGGCTTTATTTACTGGGTATTGGTACAGAATTAGCACCATTTAATAATTATAAATTCTGGCTTAAACCGGGAGATAAACTATCACTTATATTAAATGATTCTTCTTATACGCTTACAGGAAAAGCAAATTCAAAAGAAAATAAGGCACTTACGCAATGGCACGATATGTCCTATCTGTTAGAAAAAAAATCTGTTTATTTCATGCGTGGCATTAGTACCTACGTTGATTTTTTCCCGGAATTAGATAAAGTGCTTTCAGAATCCGAAACCTGGCTGGCTTCGCAGAAAAAAACGAGGAATAAATATTTTGACGGTATGCTAAGTAAAATTGTAAACACAGATATCGCTCTGTTTGCAAACACCCTACTTAATACACCTCGAACCGCCCACCCAGATCTGGATGAGTTACCGGCCTATTATGGGAATACTAAAGTTAAAGATCTGTTTAAAAATACAGAAGACGTATATTTTTATCCTTGGGGAATAAGACTTTTAAACGGCATGATGTTAAGAGAAATGATTGCTTCTAAAGAAAAGTCTGATCCGGGACTAAGCGGTTTAATAAATACAATTAATAAATTTGCTCCTGACAATGACACCCTCAAAGGCGATTTTGCCATACAGTATGGTGGGCGTTTAAGAGACTATGGAGAATACCTCGTTTACAAAGATTCTGTAGGAAAATATCTGCTAACCGATAACCAGTTGGCACAGGATTTTGAAATTGCATCTAAATTAGCTTCTTTCAAACCCGGCGATCCCGGTTTTGAATTTAAGTTTGAAGATAATAAAGGAAAGATGGTTTCTTTTGCCGACCTAAAAGGTAAAGTGGTTTTAGTAGATATGTGGGCTACTTGGTGCGGCCCTTGTAAAGTGCAGATACCGCATTTAAAGAAGTTAGAAGAAGAAATGAAAGATAAAGAGGTTGCAATAGTTAGCATTTCGGTTGACGAAGAGGAAGATAAAGAAAAATGGAAAAAGATGATTGAAGAACAAGAACTCGGAGGTATTCAACTTTTTGCAAAAGGCTGGAGTGAGATGACAAAATTTTATAGAATTACAGGCATTCCCCGCTTTATGGTATTTGACAAAAATGGCAAAATAGTTACGGTAGATGCGCCACGCCCCTCTACCGCGGATTTAAAGCCACTGTTAGAAAAATATTTGAAAAAATAAATAACTAACTAACTAACTAACATATTGTAGCGATACAATTTCTCATGTAATAAATGGCGATTAATTCTTTAGTCGCCATTATTTTTAATTTTATATAACCGGTCATACGCATAACTTTTGCGCTGCCTTATAAATTGAATTAGTAGTATGAAAAGAGTAATTATTGTTTTGAGTTTTTTAATATGTAACCTATCTGTTATGGCCCAGCAGCCAACAATGATAGAGGAGGTTGCATTAATAAGTCGTGCTTTTAACACAAAAGCTGATAGTGTTTTACGACCGATTTTAGCCAAAAATTTTTCTGTTGCAGCTTACATGGGAAAAGCGGCTACACAGTGCCTAAAATATATAGTTGGTACTTACCAAATTGAATCTTTAAGTTGTAAAAAGGTATCTGCCTTAAACGAAAATTTATGGGTTGCAGATATAAATATACTTGGGGCTAAGGATACTGCAACCAAATTTTATTTTAATAGTGAAGGACAATTATTAAGGGCAGATTTATTTGATCGATTATATGAAATGAATAGGCATAAAACCGCACAAAAGGTAGCAACCATTCCTTTTGATGTACAGGATGGTTCCATTATAATAACAGCAACAATTAATGATAGCAAACGCCCACTACGCCTGCTTTTTGATACTGGTTCAGACGGTATGATGTTAAGTAAAGCTCTCGCAGATAGTGTAGGGTTAGATGTGTTGCATAGGCAACAGGCATCAGTAGTTGGGGGAAATATTAAAATGGAAATTTCCAGAGATAATAAAATATACATGAATGGCTTTGTTTTTGACAGGCAAAGTATAGCGGTTTTTGGAAATACAAACCCTAAACATGATGGGATTCTTGGCAATACATTAGCCAAGCGATACATTGTTGATGTAGATTACACTAAAAAAGAAATTCATTTATATAATTTCGGAAATTTCTCTGTACCAAATGGCGAACATATAATACCGGTAGATGTTTCAACAGGTAATATAGAAATGCAGGCAGAGCTTAGTGTTACAGCCGATAAGCCGGTAAAGGCAAATTTTATTTTTGATACAGGTGCCGGTTATGAACTAATTGTTTTTAGGCCTTTGGTAAAAAAACATCGTTTACTGGTAGATGGCTTTAAGGTAGAAACAACCGCTAATACAGTTAGCATGGGTGTATCCTCGCCGGTTTTTACAGGCAAGGCAGCCAGGTTAAAGTTATTGCCTTCGTTAACAATTAATGATTTTAATGTAACGCTCATGGGAGCATCACAAGCCAACGCTAACTGGCAACCGGAAACAGATGGATCTTTGGGGATAAAATTCATCTCTCAGTATAATTTTATTATTAATTTAATGGATAAATACATAGCTTTTAAATCTATTGAAAGTAGGTAAGTTGCTGGTAAATAGTTAAAGGATTGATATTGGTTGTGTATATGGGGAATAAACATTTTTTTGCGATGAGCATTGTTTTATTGACTATCGAACTGCTACAGCAAAGTCCAAAGTTAATCCCACAATTAAAATTTTGGTTAATGACTTAATTGTCAGATATTACCCTGAATCGTTCATTATTTTTAAGTCATTTTATAACTTTGTGGCGTTAAGCTAAACGGACCCAGGCACTGCCGGAGGGCAACCTGACAGGGATAACTTAACCAACTAAAATAGATGAGGTTTACGAAATTTTCGTTAACCTCATTTTTTAATCTATTTGTGTTGCACAGAATATTTTGACTGGAGTTAAACCAAATTGGCCAGAATTAAATAGCTTTTGTCTTATTTCCGGAGCTAAAACCGGCGGGTGCATTTCAAATTTTCGTATCGTCATGTCGATTCCGAAAGCGTTCGGAAGAGACATCTCATTACTAACATGAAGAGATTTCTCTCCACCGGGGCGGATCGAAACCTGTACGCCAAGGCGTATGACATCCAAACAAATACGTCTTATACAAAGCGAAAATTTTAAATACACCCAAACGGCTAAATAAAAATTAATTTGGATTTTAATGGCTAACTTTACTATTCTAAGATTTTTAGATTACTTAATCTAAACTTTTACCTAATGAAAAAAAATTTGTTTATACTAGCCGTACTGCTGTTCACGTATTACTTTAGTTTTACTCAAAGCTTATCCGGAGTGTTCACTTCTGATTTTAATGAACTGACCTTCAGACAGACCGGTAAGCAGATAACAGGTACATACAAGCACCAAAACGGACGCATTGAAGGCACTTTAAATGGACGAACCTTAACAGGTCTTTGGTTCCAGGATAATGGCAAGGGGAAGTTTGTTTTTGAGTTCAACTCAGATTTTTCAGCATTTTTGGGGAAATGGGGCTACAACGATGCTGAACCATCAAGCAAATGGGACGGAAAAAGAACAGGACAAGCAACCGGGAGTGCGCGGCCAGTTTCCACCACAGGCGATAAAGGAAAAAACATCTTCAATAACTTTAAGGATAAACTCCAGATTACTTCAGCAAAAAAGCAGGAATCAGTAAAAACGACCGGGACAGATGGGCAAGCCTCACCAGCCAATGCACCCGCAGGTAAAGCGACAGCATTAAACGTTGATCTGAATAATTCCGATGCTATAGCCGGTAACTTAAAAAAGAACGCAATTCAGTTAAATGTATCTAAAGGTACTTTTGATCAGAAGATTAAACTTGAGGTAAAGGAAGCCGGAAATGTTCCTCAATTTGATTCAAAAAGGGCAGCCCTTATTGGTGCTCCTGTGGAAATAACAATCGACCAGAATACAAAAAGGCTTAACAATCCTGTTGTCGTGAAACTGAAGCTGGACAAGGGTGATGTTGCTGCATTACAACACTCAGGTGATCTTTGGATGGGTTACTTCAACGGGAAAAAGTGGGATTATTTCAGGCCGCTTGAGGTTAATACAAGAGATGAATATGTAAAGTTTGAAACCTACCATTTCAGTGTATTTGCCAAAGCTAATCCCACAAAGGAGGAGCTGATCAATAATTTTGCATACCAAAACGCTGTAAACCAATGGGTCGGAAACGAAAGTAATGCCCTGACAAAAGAGGCCACCGAACGGATAGTTAGTGAAATTCTGAGCAAAAAGATGGGTATTGAAAATAAAAGCCTTACTCAGGATATTGTTGAAGCCATTATGAAGGAGAATGACTATACAACCCTGATGGTGAACTATAACGATGGGCAAATGGAAGAATTTAGCCAGAACATGGCCTTGCTTGCCGGCAAAACTATATGTGATGTTGTTACCGGCGACAGTAATGCAAAAGCTTTGTTGGGAACTATAACTGATCATAGTTCAAAAATTGGGACAGGAATTCAAATTGCTGCTGCACTTGCGGATGGGAATGGTGAAGAGGCGGCAAAAGTGCTCTCAATGGAAATACTGAATACTTATCCGCTTACCAAAATCCTGGTAACCACCGCTGAATTGACAGAAAAACAAATCAATAGGTGGAAACAGGAAGAACTCGAAGCTGCTTACCAGGTTTTTGTAAAGGGGGCTGAAAGTTCTGTCCCCTTTTGGGGATACCAGGTTGAACCCGGCAATTTTGATCAGGTATGGAATCAGTTACGGGGGCTTGAAGCCAAGCTGATGGACGATGCAATTAAAAATTATGCGGAACTCAAAGGCACTACTCCGGGGAAGTTAAATTCAGCAATCCTTGCCAAGATAAGGAAAGATACCAAAGAGAACCTTCGGCAGGAATTTGCAAAAAGAAAGGAGCAGGAGGGTAAAATAGAAACAATAAAGGCAGAAAATATCAAACTCGTCAGGGAGTTTGAGGGAGCTAATCTACTGGCGCGCGAGCGGTTTGGATTTTCTGAAAATACCTCTTTTGATTTCAGGCTTGAAAGGCTGTTCAGGATTAAGGATATGATCCTGAAAGACACTAAAAGCCGTCTTGGTTTCACCGGCATTAATTCCGGAGGGGTTATCTCCTCAAAAACGGTTGCTAACCTGATCCAGTTGTGGTATTCAGAGAACGGCAAAGAAAAATACAGAAAGGAATTGGTACGGCTTGGTTATAAAAAGGAGGTAAAAGCAGAGCCTGTAACAGTAAGTAATCAGGTGCCAAACCTTGGAGGTTCTATTGAAGGAGTCTGGGTAGGAACTACTACTCATACACAATTGCTTGATTACTGGGGCCACCCCAGGTGGGAGTGGGTTGAGGGTGTCCCGGATCAACCTGTGCTATTTGTGGTTTATAATGCGGGAAATAATTCCGCACCACTGTACCGGGCATTGGCTTTAAAAAACGATGCGGGCGTCCCATATGTTATTATCCTTCCCCTATCAAAAGAACAGGATAATGATATGATTGGAGAAATGCTTCCCGGTTTTAAAAATGGAAGTTTTTCATACCGACAGGGAATTGCCGGTCAAGACGGTAATGTTGAAGCTATCGCTTATCGTAACTGGAAAGCTGTCCAGTTAAAAACTCCGCTTAGTACAGCCGCTTATCCTGCTTCTGTAAGTATTGGAGCACTTCAGGGTGGGCTTTCAAAGTATATTGAAGCGTGGGTAAAGACACAGAGCGATCAGCCAAAAGCCGAGACGGATCGCAGCGTAAAAGGTACCAGGGATATTAACAACCGGAAAATTCAGTATACGCGTGATTACTACGCAATGACCCCGGTTTTTCAACGTGCTGCAGAAAAGTGGTTGAAGGATCGGAAATTCAATGCCGATAAAAGGGTTATCCCTGATCGTGCTGCCTTTCAGGCAATTTTTAATAAATTACTAAAGGAGACCCCCATCAAAAAGTAAAGGGTTTAACTATTATGGCACCCTATGAATAGCAATTACATAGGATTTTCTCAAAAAATCAATGATCCTGCATTCGTCGGATATATTGAGGGTACAAACAGATGGTCTGCCATTTTTTCACTTGGATTGGCGATTATTGCTGTTGCAGCTTTTTTTATAGCCGGTGAGACAAGTTCAGATATGTAATACGAAACATATTTATAAAACAGCCCCCAATTACACTTCGTATAATGCTGGTGCGATATTCATAATAGACTAATTACATTGGTCTATTACGAATATCCAATTGGTATAACATCATCAATAGAGAGTATAGGGAGAAGTAGAATTAGTTTTTTACACTTTCTTATTCTTATTCCAGGGCAGCCTGGCAATAGCCATACGCATATAACATCTGTCAATCAGCGAAGTGAAAATAAGACCACAACAAAGAATGATTGGTATGATGATAAAATAGGGCGAAAGAAAAAAGTAGCCGATAATAAAAATTAATAACAAAATACCCAATGTCATTCTAAATTGCCTGTCAATCGTCCATCCAACAGGCGTATTGTTTATTGCAGCACCCTCGTCAATTAACCCGGAAACGCCGTTTTTTAAAATAAAAATATTGTTAACACCGGCCTTTTGTAAATATTCACCGGCTTTAATTGATCTGTTTTGAGTATGGCAGGTTAAAATAATTGGTCGTTTTTTATAGTCTTTATAATCGTTTAGGTTAAACGAGGAAAGCGGAAGATTGACGGAGTCGGGAAAATGAACTTCAAGGTATTCTGCTTTTTCACGCACGTCAATAATAACACCGTTTTGAGTATCGGTAATTTTCAGCATTTCTTGCTTATCTATAAGAATCATATAGTGCAGTTTAAAGGTTTAGAGGCTTCTATAGCGGTGTTCCTGCAAACTTAAGGCAATCTTCTATATAAAAAAATATATAAAATGTTATTATATATAACCGGATGCTTTTTTTGCCGTAATAAATTCCTGCCATATTGTATTAATGATGTCTTTTGCAGGCATAACGGTTGGCAACATTGCTGCTACTTGTCCTATTTCTAATTCTCCTTCCTCTAAGTTTCCTTCAAACATGCCCAATTTAGATCGACCTCGGCCTAAAAGCTGTTGTAATTCCGATACACTGGCACCACTGTTTTCAGCATTTTGTACTGCTTTAAAAAAATTATTCTTCAATAACCGTACCGGCATTAATTGTTTTAAAGAAAGCTGCGTGTCGCCTTCTCCGGCTTTTATAACGGCCTGCTTAAAATTATCATGGGCTGAGGCTTCAACGCTAACAACAAAGCGGCTGCCAATTTGTACACCCTCGGCACCCAATATCATAGCCGCAGCCATTTGTCGTCCGGTAGCAATACCGCCGGCTGCTATAACCGGAATATTTACCGCATCGCTAACCATTGGTATCAAAACCATTGAAGTTGTTTCTTCACGGCCATTATGCCCACCGGCTTCAAAACCTTCAGCTACCACAGCATCGCAGCCGGCTTGCTGTGCTTTTATCGCAAATTTGCTACTGCTTACTACATGTACAACAATAATGCCAGCAGCTTTTAACAGGCCTGTGTATAAAGAAGGATTTCCGGCACTGGTAAATACAATGGGTACTTTTTCCTTAATAATAGTTTGTATATGTTCTTTAGCCGATGGGCTGAAAATGGGTAGATTTACACCAAAAGGATTATTAGTAGCTTCTTTACATTTTTGTATATGTTCTTTTAAAATATGCGGGTACATACTACCAGCACCAATAAGCCCTAATCCTCCGGCATTACTTACAGTACTGGCCAGCCGCCAGCCGCTTACCCATACCATACCTGCCTGAATAATGGGATATTGTATTCCCAGCAATTTGGTAATTCTGTTTTGAAACTGCATAGCAATCATTTTATACCATCTCGCATATTATACATTAATGTATTATATACTGCTATAGTTAAAGGTAAATTAGTATCAACCCAGGTCAATGGTTGTGTTTTCGCCTACATTTAAAATTCTTTTCTTTCCTTTTAATAAGGTGTCGCCACCAATCAGCGAATCTGTAAGCACAATATCCGATAAAGTTGTAAAAGCTCCAATAATAGAGTTGTTTACAATCGAACGTTCAATCAGTGTGTTTTCGCCTAATGTAACATTAGGACCAATAATACTGTTTTTTATTACACATCCATCCCCAATACTTACGGGGTCAATAATTACCGAGTCTTCGTACTGGTTGGTATTAATTTTCTGTCCAAATTTTTTTATTAAAATGGCGTTAGATGCCAATAAACTGTCTTTATTTCCGGCATCAAACCAGTTGTCAACTTTAAAGGCTTCAAATTTTACGCCTTTCTTTATCATACAATCAATGGCATCTGTAATGGTTACCTGACCGCGGGTTAAAACTCCTTCCTGCATATTTTGTTCTAAGCATTCAAAAAGCAGCCGCGATTCTTTAATTTTATAAATGCCCACCATTGCCATATTCGATTTTGGTATCTTGGGTTTTTCTACTACCCACTCAATCGTATCGCCGTTAATTTCTACCACACCAAAATCTCTGGGATTATCGGTTTTTCTTACACCTATTAAAGATTCCGGGCTTTCAATAACAGAACGTATATCATATTCACAAATGGTATCTCCCAATACAACCAATACTTCGTCATCTCCTACAATTTCTTTAGCAAGGCTCACAGCGTGTCCCACACCTTTACGGTTTTCCTGTGTTACAAAATGGGCATTAATCTTTGGGTATTTTTCTGTAACATAATTACATATTTTATCACCCAGATATCCTACAATAAATACATAATCGGTAATCCCCTCTTTTAAGAGTTGATCTAAAATAATACCCAAAACAGTATTGCCGGCAAGCGGAATCAAAGCCTTGGGTTGTGTATAGCTGTGGGGTCTTAGTTCTACTCCTGCTCCGGCTACTGGTATAATTACCTTCATGTAAAAACGGTTATAATGATTTATTTTTATTGGGGCGTGCCCCGCTTACTGCGGGTTGCACCCTCCGTAGCGGGTCGGGCTATTCGCTTGTACGCCCGCTGCGGCTATCGCCTTGCGGGGGTAACGCTGCTATCCCTCACGCTTTGTATGCAAATTTTTGAACGGTGAAGGTAAGGAAAATAATGCTTGTGTACAGGAGCAATAACTAAGGATGCATTTGTAAAAAATTGCACCTGCTTGCGTATCTTTTTTGTAATTAATTTATGGTGTTACAGGTAAAGCATAATATTTACCCGGGCTATTAGTATGGTATATGATAGCCAATAAAAAAAGTAATTACAATGAATGATAAAAGTGGTGTTTAAAATAATATATCTTTTACCGTTTCATACTGTCTGTCAAGTATTCTTTTGGCAAAAGGGCATAGGGGTTTTATTCTTAATTTATTTTCCCGGGCATAGTCCACACCGGCTTGTACTAATTGTTTCCCCAGCCCTTTACCTTCAAAGGCTTCATCTACTTCGGTATGGTCAATAATCATAATATTGCCGGCAAGGGTATAGGTCATTAGTCCGGCCTGTATAGCATTATCTCTAATAATAAATTCTCCTTTTTTGCCATCGGTTTTATGTAAAATATCCATTGTTATTTATTTTCAATTCTAAAACTTAAAGCTCCGCTGGGGCATCGGTTTATTTGTGTTTTCAATTCTTCTATGCCGGCATTTTCTGCTTTAATCCAGGGACGCTCTTTAGGGTTGTAAACAAGTGGTAATGTTCTTACACATACGCCGGAGTGCGTGCATTTTTCCGGCTGCCAAATAATAACCAGTTCATTGTTTTTGTATTCATGTGTGGCCATAAGATGTTTTTTTTATATGATTAACCGGTAAGTTGTTCTAATGCAACTCGTATGGCTTGAAGATACTACGGTTTAAGGGGAAATCAAAAATATATGTAAAAATCTAATTCGAATAAAAATTAAATGGGCTTGTTTTTGTATCTTTAATTTAATTGATTATTGCCAGTTCTTTATAAAAGCAACAATTATGAAAAATTTAATTTTAACCTTTTTAATTACTATTATTTACACAACAAGCTATGCTTCACCCCCCCCCTCGATAATTTTTTAAAAGAAACTGAAGATGCACCAGTATTTTGTACTGTTGTAGCAACAGTAACAAATTATTATCCGGCTTATGATTTTTGTCGTAATATACCAATTATCGTAGAAATGACAGGTTGGGGTTCTGCTACGGATCTTACTATTCCCGAGTACCAATGTAATCAATATAATTATTCCCCTGCTATGGTAAGCCTGAGAAGTGATGCAACAACACAAGCAATTGATGACGCTGATGCCGCTTTTAATCCTGTACTGGCAATAATTATTCTATTTAAACCTTTTTTATGAAATATTTTTTATTTTTTGTTTTACTTTTTCTTTCTTTTTTGTTACATGCGCAGGAAACATTTCGTGCCGAGTATAAAATTATCCAAACACTAACCGTTGGTGGCAAAAATAAGATGGAAACACACAAGTTTGTTAATGAATACCGTGGCTATTTGTTTAAAAAAGGCAATAAGTGTTATAGTTATAAAACTCCTGTACACTTTGAAGAAGAAGTACAGCAAGGCAGTTCTATATTTATGGCAAGAGTAAGCCACGACTCTATACAAGGCTTTGTTTATACAGATTTAGATTCTTTAAAAAAGAAAATCCATTTAAATAATATTCGAAATGAAAATCGAATAACCGTTATTTGTGTTGATAATTTAAATACAGCTAAGGATAATTGGACAATTTTGGATGAGAGTGATACCATTAATGGGTTTAGTTGTAGAAAGGCAATTTTGCCAGATCCTATGAAACAGGGTGAAAATTTGGTGGAAGCATGGGTAACCAACGATTTGCCCAATACAAATGGAATGGATTATATCGGTTTACTTAATGTACCGGGAGTGATAGTAAAGGCTAAGATAAATACAATGAGGTATGAATTGGAACTATTATCGTATAAACTTGATGCGCCTTTGCCTGATAGTGTTTTTTATCGTTCCGAGGTAACAAAACCCTGTGTTTCCGTTAATAAAATGCCTACTAGGAGGGAATAGAAAAGTGCTAATATAGTAATCCAATTAGTTTTAATAATCGGGAGTATAAATAGGTCGAATAAAAGATAAAAACAAACCCATGAAATATAGTTTCGTTATAGCCTTTATGTTGGTTTTTACACAGTTGTATGCCCAAAATACATTTTATGCCCGTTATAAAATATCTCGTGCAATTAATATTTCAATACCGGAAAAGTCACTTGCTTATAAATTGGTTGAGCTTTATAACGGCTATTTATATAAAGATGGCAGTAAAAGTGTTAGTTATAGAACGCCCATACCTGCGGAGGATGTAAAACAGCAAAATGGGGTTGATTTAGTAATGCATATTAGCAATCCCGATACAATTCAAAGTGTTATTTATATGAATTGGGACTCATCTTTTGTCAAAACTTTCTTTACAAATTATTTTGGACGTGAGCGAAAAATAAATGTGTATTTGCAATACTATTCGTAAAGAAATTAATAATTGGAAATTTACGGGTGAGGAAAAAACAATTAATGGGTTTAGTTGTAAAAGGTTTACAATGCCTAATTTAAGAAACCCAAAAGAGAATAGCGTTGAAGCGTGGATTACCACGGACTTACCCAATAGTAACGGTGTGGATTTTGGAGGCTTCTATAATGTACCCGGAGTAATAATAAGTGTCGCTCTCTATTTGGGTGACGCAAGTGATGTATTAGAATTGGTGTCTTATAAGTTAGATGAGCCTATTGCGGAAAGTGTATTTAAGATGGAAGAAGTAACGGCACCCTGTAGTACGCCTAAAAAGCAAACGGCATCGCAACGAAAAGATATAAAAAAATAAAGCCGTAGAATACTTACCAATAATTATTGATTGTTGATATTAGCAAGAGCATTAATAGTATGTTGTTTAGCCTTTCTGTATTTGGCTAATAGTTGTTATAGCCAGCAGCAGGATATTAATATTAATGTTTGCATGATTGATAAAAGTTCCGGTAAAGGAATAGAAGGAATAAACATAGAAGTAGCCCACATTGTAAACGGAGCTTTTAAAATAGAAAACTTGGATTTAAAACATCGCGCTAACTGTATTAATTTTTCTTACACAACGCTATTGCCGGATACATTTTATTTGCGATTTTCCCATGCGCTTTACAATGCCGATAGTTTGAAAATTCCTGTGCAAAAGGGTAGGAAGTATTACAGTTTTATTGTTCCGATGCTTTTAAAACAACATGTTTTGGATACGGTTACCGTTATGCCGCCGATGTGGAAAAGTGGCGATACTACTTTTTATAATGTGGCAGCTTTTAAGGAAGGGGAAGAAAAAAAGTTGGTGGATTTGTTAAATAAACTACCGGATTTCAGGGTAGATGAAAACTCGGGAGATTTAAGTTATAAAGGGGCTCGCATTGCAAAACTAACAATAGAAGGCAGCGATTTAATGGCATCCCGTGTACAAAGCCTGATGGCCAATTTTCCTGTTCATGTTTTAGAAACCATTCAGGTTATAGAACAACATCAGCCAAATAAAGTACTGAAAGGCTTAAGCGGCGGGTCTGAAACCATTGTGAATATCGGACTTAATAAAAAATCCAAATTAACAGTGTTTGGTGAAACCGGTAACGGGGCGGGTAATAAAGGTATGTATTTATCCAGTTCAAGTCTGTTTTCGGTAAAAGGAAAATGGAAACACGGATTGATTACTAATTTTAACAGCTCAGGTAAATTTGGAGAAAAGTATTATAATGATTACCAACGTGGCTATAAATGGTATGAAGCGGATAGTTGGACTTCTAAAATTCCGATGCTTTTTAAAATTGAAAATCTGGATCAACGTAATTACACTACCTTGAAGGAAAATATTTTTCAGTATGAGTATGATTTGCCCATCTCAAAAAAACTAAAACAAAAATTAGAAATTAGCGGTATGTCAAATAGGCAATCACAATCGGTAAATAGCTTGGCATCTGTTTTTTCTGTGGATACAATTACAACCATTACAGATACCAGTAATATTGTATATCGTTCAAAAGACCTAAATATCATAAACACTTTTATTTATGATATTAATAAGGCTAATAGAGTTGAAGCCTCTATAACTTATAATATTAAGGATGCCGGAGAAAATAATTGGCAAAACAAGTATGTAAATGATATAGGGAGTGGTGTGCACAATACCACTAATTCAAATAATCACGGGTTTGTTTTAAATGCGGAATACTCGTCCAGATTTACAGATAATACAGGAATGAAATTATCTGGTGAGTGGTTAAAACGCTATGGAGTCAATAACGCTATAAGTATTGCTGATGCTTACAAGTTGATTTATACTCACAATTACAATACGCTTGCTATTTCCCCTGAAACAAATTTTAATTTTTACAAAGCTATTGTAGATTTCTATTTTAAAAATAAACGGGGGCGAACACTTAAACCATCAATTGTTTATAATTCAAAAAGAGTATCATTAAGTAATAGTAGCCTTCTAAAGAGCCAATTTGGGGATAGCAATATTGTATTCAATAACTTCAGTAGCTTAGGTAATTACCGTCAAGACATAATGTATGGTCAATACGGCATAAATTTCCCAATTAAAAAAACTGGCGGATGGATTAGTACAAATTATAAAATCGGGCTTATTAGGCAGTATAGAGATACTGGTATTGCATATGCAAATTCCTATTTATATTACCGGGTAGATATGGATTATGAAAATTCATATTCATGGTTATATAGAGCCAGTATTTTTTTATACTCAGAGGAAAATCGTTTGAATCAATTATTATTAAGCCCTTTTCCCGAAAATATTACAAATTATTACGGCGGAATGGAGGAAGCGGCTCCTGTTCCTACCTTAGGGTTTAATCTATTTTTGAAACCCTTTAAAGTAAAAAAAATGGGGAATTCAAATAGCCTTTCTTTTTTTGGCACTATTACGAGTAAAAGCATTGTCTTTAATCAATCTTTTTTGAATTTAATAGGCTATCGGCAAGATTCATTAATCAATAAAGTTAGAAGTAATTATAGCATTGCTTGGAACCAACAGCTTAGGCTTAAGTCTATTTCGGCATTGTTTGAATATAGGGCCAGTGCCTCGTTTTTTAATTCGTATTATATGAGCGGCGGTACAATACAGACGAATTCTTTTCAGTCATATTCTATCAAACTTTCTTTAAAGAAAGACTGGAACAAGCTGTATTTTATTCGTTTAGAAAACAATTTACGGTTGAATAATATGAATGTAGGTGCCGGAAGCAGTAATCGTATAGATGGACAAAATATAACTGGTTTATGGCAAAGAGCAGTTCTTTATAAAAAAATTAGTGCGGAACTGTCAACACAATGGCATAGCCTTAACTTTATTTCAAAATATAAAAAGTCGCTATTCTTTTCTGAAATTGATTGTAATTACAACTTAAATGATAAGTGGTCATTTGGAGTGTCTGTTTCTAACCTCACAAACATTAAAGAGTACCGCAATATGTATAATAGCGAAACCGGTCAGTATTATACAAGCTACCCTTTTATTGGGAGAAATTTTTTGCTAACAATAAATCTAAAGTTTTAATTTTAGTATATACAGGTTTAATAAAAGATATTTGTGTTTGATATGAGAAAAGTCCTTGTCTCGTGCAGAGAACAAGGACTTTTGATAATTATACACCTTAATCCTCTAAATATCCAAACTTTCCCTGATTGAAATCATCAAAGGCCTCAACGAGTTCTTTACGGGTGTTCATTACAAAAGGGCCGTGTGCCGCTATAGGCTCCTTTAACTGTTGTCCGCTTAAGATCAATATTACCGCATCTTCCAATGCCTCAATGGTAAAATTTTCGCCATCTCTTTTAAACATTGCAAAATGGTCTTGTGCAACTGTGTCTGTGTTATTTACTTTTGCGCTGCCTTCAATCATCAATAAAGCTGTTGTATAGTCCTTAGGAAAATTAAATGCGGCTGTTTTGCCATTTTTCAATTTTACGTTTAATACATGAATAGGGGAAAAGGTAACGGCACTCCCCTTCTTACCATCGTATTCACCTGCAATTACTTCTACCTCGCCACTATTTTCGGGCAAAGCCACTTTTTGCATCTCCGCATTGCGTAGGTTTTGATATTTAGGTTTACCGTGTTTGTCTTTGGCTGGCAGGTTAACCCAAAGTTGTAACATTTGAAACTCGCCGCCTTTTTTGCTCCATTCTTTTTCATGAAACTCTTTGTGTAGAATGCCTCCGGCTGCCGTCATCCATTGTACATCACCTTCGTGAATTACGCCACCACTTCCGGTACTGTCCCCATGTTCTACCTTTCCTTTATAGGCAATAGTTACAGTTTCAAATCCTTTATGCGGGTGCACGCCTACGCCACGGGGAATTTCACTGGGCCCAAATGTGTATTTACTATTGTAATCCAGCATAATAAAAGGATCCATTTCCTGCATACTGGAAGTTCCGGGTATGAAATTATGCACTCTAAACCCGTCTCCTACAAAATGAGGAGTTCCCGGTTTTGTAATTCTTGCTAAAGTTTTTGTTGTCATTATATGTTCTCCTTTTTAATTTTTACGAAAATACAACTTACAAAGGGGTATGTACATTGACGTATGATAAGAATCAACCGGCTTAGCTCTTAAATAATTTTGAATACAGGGTATATGAGGTAATCGGTGCTCATTACCTGCCAACTTTCTCTTGAATTTCTAATATTGTTTCTTCTACAAGTATTAAGTATTGCGTGGCGAGGGGTCTGCGCATTACAATCCTCAACAAAAGCATCCATCAATGTTAGATTAGTAATTAGCCCTCAATAATCTTGCCTTGTTCAATACATTACTGATTGAGGGCTTTCGTCAATTCCTCCTTATCCAATTGCTTTTCCCATCTGGCTACAACCACAGTAGCCACTGCATTTCCGCAAAGATTGGTTAATGCCCTGCACTCCGACATAAATCTGTCTATCCCCAATATAAGTGTCATGCCTGCAATGGGAACTTCCGGCACTACGGCTAATGTAGCTGCTAATGTAATAAAGCCGGCACCGGAAACACCGGCAGCACCTTTAGAGCTTAGCATGGCAACTAATAATAATACAATTTGGCTACCCAGGGGCAAATGAATATTACAGGCCTGCGCAATAAACAGGGCTGCCAGGGTCATGTAAATATTTGTTCCGTCTAAATTAAAAGAATAACCCGTAGGTATTACCAACCCTACAACAGATTTAGCACAGCCGGCATTTTCCATTTTTTGCATGAGTGTGGGTAAGGCCGCTTCAGAAGAACTTGTTCCTAATACCAGAAGTAACTCATCTTTTATATATCGTAAAAATTTAAAAATAGAAAACCCGTTGTACTTAGCCACGGCACCTAATACAACTATTACAAAAAATATAGAAGTTGCATAAAAAGTAACTACTAATAACAGCAGGTTAGAAACTGATTCAATTCCATATTTACCAATAGTAAATGCAATGGCTCCAAATGCTCCTATAGGAGCAAGTTTCATTAATATTTCCACTACTTTAAAAATCGGGTAGGAGAGTGCTTGCATAAAATCGAGTACCGGCTTGCTTTTATCAATTGTTAATGCCAGACCCGTGCCAAACAAAATAGCGGCAAATAATACCTGCAAAATATTATTGCCACTTAACGGGCTGATTAAAGTTTGTGGTATAATGTTTAAAATAAAGTTCAATAAAGAAGAGTCGTGCGCTTCATTTACATATTGCGAAACCGATGTAAAGTCAAGTGTTTCGGGGTCAATATTTAATCCCTTGCCCGGCTGTACCGCATTAGCTACAATAAGTCCGATGATAAGTGCCAGTGTAGAGAAACAGAGGAAGTAGATAAAAGCCTTTCCGGCTACTCTGCCCACTTTTTTCATATCACTCATAGAGGCAATGCCTACGGTAACAGTAATAAAAATTACCGGGGCAATAATCATTTTTATTAATTGAATAAAACCATCACCCAACGGTTTCATTTTCTCTCCTAACGCGGGGTAAAAATACCCTAACGCAATACCAATAACTATGGCAATGAGTACTTGAATGTAAAGAACCTTATAAAATTTGGTTTTCTTACGCGGCTTGGGTTGGCTATTAGTGTCAACAATCATTTTTTAGGGGCAAATGTATTCATTTGTATTTAAAAAAAATATTATTCTGAAAGTAGCTTTTATTGTCCTGTGTGGGTCTGCATAAAACAGACTACATTTGTTATAAAAGAGTTTTCAATGAACGATGTAAACGCCTCTGTTATTACTATTGGCGATGAACTATTGATTGGGCAAACTATTGACACCAATAGTGCTTATATTTCAAAAGCATTTAATAATATTGGTTTGTGGGTAAAACGCCGGGTTGCTGTGGGAGATGATTATAATGATATATGGAATGCTTTAGATGAAGAGTCTGAACAGACCCAAATAATTATTATTACGGGTGGGCTTGGCCCAACAGCCGATGATATTACCAAGCCGCTTCTTTGCGAATATTTTGGTGGAAAAATGGTACTTAATAACGATGTTTTAAAACATATAGAGCATTTATTTGCAAATGTTTTTAGACATAAAACGCCTTTATTAGAGCGCAACCGTAAGCAGGCAGAGGTGCCGGATGTATGTACGGTACTTCATAACGAAAAAGGTACAGCCCCCGGTATGTGGTTTGAAAAAATAAACAAGCAGGGGCAATTATGTATTTTTGTTTCCCTGCCGGGCGTGCCATATGAGATGAAGTGGTTATTACAGCATGAGGTAATACCTCGTTTACATAGTCAGTTTCATTTTCCCGTAGTTTTACACAAAACAATTGTAACCTACGGTTTGGGGGAGTCATCGGTAGCAGAACTATTACTGCCCTTCGAAAAAGGATTGCCTCCTCATATCAAATTGGCGTACCTGCCAGATTTTGGCATGGTAAAATTACGATTAACCGCAACCGGCGCAGATGAAAATAGTTTACAACAACAGTTGAATGCGCTTACAAAGGAAATGTTCGTTGTGGTAAAAGATATAACCATCGCTACCGACGATTTACCAATGGAAGAAATAGTAGGAACCCTACTGTTAAAACAGAAAAAAACGGTAGCAACGGCAGAAAGTTGTACCGGCGGTAATATTGCCCATCTTATTACCAAAGTACCTGGTTCATCGGCCTATTTTAAAGGAACGGTAGTAGCTTATGCCAATGAGGTAAAAGAACAACTGTTAAACGTTCAACCTGCCACGCTCTTAACAGAGGGTGCGGTAAGCGAGGCCACTGTAATTGAAATGGTACAAGGAACTTTAAAAGGCTTGCAAACAGATTATGCTTTAGCAACTTCGGGTATTATGGGGCCGGGTGGCGGCTCTGTTAATAAGCCTGTGGGAACTGTATGGCTGGCGGTAGGAAATTACCAAAAAATAGCAACCCGGCTGTTAAACCTCCGGTTTGATAGGGAAAGGAATATAGAAGTAGCCAGTGTGCAAGCCTTAAATTTTTTACGAAAATTTATTGTAGAAAACGGGTAATGTACAAATCGTTATTTTTGCTTACATTTTGTGATGATCGATGATGGCGGATTGCAAACTTGTTTAATTCAATATTTAAAAAATGGCTATAGTAGATTTAGTTATGCCCCGCATGGGCGAGAGTATTATGGAGGCTACCATTTTAAAATGGTTAAAGAATATTGGCGATCCCGTAAAAATGGACGAAACTGTTTTGGAGATAGCTACCGATAAGGTAGATAGCGAAGTACCCAGCACAGCCGAAGGTGTTATTGCTGAAATATTATTTAAGGCAGATGATGTAGTACCTGTAGATACTGTAATTGCCAGAATAAAAACTGATGGCGAAGATGCCGTAGAAACACCTGCCATAACGATTGCTGATACCGTAGAGGAAGCCCCTGCCGAAGAAGCCCCTTTAGCCAGCGTAGTTTCTTCTGAAATTAAAAACCCTCGTAATACCAACAGTGGAGGTATGGCTAAATTTTATTCTCCATTGGTATTGAATATTGCGGCCAGCGAAGGAATTTCCTTAAGTGAGCTTGAAAGAATACCGGGAACGGGCAATGAAGGCCGGGTTACTAAAAATGATATTTTACAGTATCTGTCCAATCGTAATAAACAGACAGTTGCTCCACAAGAGGCAAAGGCTACTGTAGCACCTGTTAAAAAGGAAGAAACTGCTGTTACTAAAAATTTACAGGTAGGAAACTATACAGGTAATGTAGAAATTATTGAAATGGATCGTATGCGCAGGTTAATTGCCGACCATATGGTTCACAGCAAACAAACCAGCCCTCATGTAACCAGTTTTTCCGAAGCTGATGTAACGAATATGGTGCTTTGGCGCGATAAAATAAAAAAAGAATTTGAAAAACGCGAAGGTGTAAAAATAACTTTTACGCCACTAATTATTGAAGCAATTATTAAATGCATAAAAAAATTCCCCTTAATTAATAGCTCTGTTGACGGCAATAATATTATTGTTAAAAAGGATATTAATATTGGAATGGCCACTGCATTGTCTAACGGTAATTTAATTGTACCCGTAATAAAAAATGCCGACCAGCTAAACCTTGTAGGCCTAACAAAGCAGGTTAACCATCTTGCTGATGCTGCCAGAAATGGTAAACTTAAAGCAGATGATACCCAAGGAGGCACTTTTACTTTTACCAATGTAGGCACTTTTGGCAGCCTGATGGGTACCCCCATTATTAATCAGCCACAAGTGGCAATTATGGCGGCCGGTGCCATAAAAAAGCGCCCGGTAGTTATTGAAACGCCTCACGGAGATAGCATCGCCATCCGGCACATGCTATACCTGAGTATGAGCTATGACCACCGTATTATTGACGGCAGTTTGGGTGCTACTTTTGTAACGGCTGTGGCCAATGAACTGGAAAATTTTAAGGATAGGGATTTGTAAAAATAGATTATCAAATTCTGTAAAAATCCAACATCTTATTGCTTATCTTCAATAGGCTGTGGCTTCTGTTTCTTCCTCAACAAAAACATATGTAATATTAGTGTAAAACATACCACAGACAATCCCAAGTAAAATCCACTATTAAGCGATTGGTTTTCCTTGAAAATAATAAAAGCCATAATAATGCCGTACAATGGTTCTAAATTATACGATAAGCTAACCGTAAAAGCCGAAAGTTTTTTTAAGGCATTTAATGAAAACTGAAAAGCGATGACCGAGCAAAGCCAGGAAAGTACCAACAACCACAAAAAATCATTTAAAGAAGGAAGTAAACTGCTTACCGGAAAAGCTTTCAGGTAAAAAGGCATTACTAAAGATAGTGTAATAAAACCACCCGTCATTTGCCAGGTAAGCACCGTTTGCATATTGGTACGCTTCATTGATAATTTTAAAAGAATAGGGAACAGCGATGCAAAAAACGAAGAAATAATACCTAGGATGATCCCTGTTTTATACTGCGTATCAAAATGAAAAATGAGGTAAATGCCAAAAATGGACAGTATTCCGAAAATTAATTCGGTAATATTGATTTTTACACGATTGATGAGTGGTTCTAATATTGCCGAGAAGCAACCTACAGCAGACAAACATACCAACCCAACGGATACATTGGAATACTTGATAGAAGCATAAAAAAATACCCAGTGCAATGCCGACAAAAAGCCAATCCCGGCAAGTATTAATTTGTCTTTATTTTCTATCGGCTGCAATTTTTTTGTAAAGTACATCAACACCCACAAGGTAACGGCTGTAAACAATAGCCTGTACCAAACCAGCATTCCTTCGTTTAAAGTAATGAGCCTGCCCAGCACACCTGTAAACCCTGCCAACAACACCGCAATATGTAATTGAAGAAATGCTTTTTTCATAAAAGCCGCGAGCTACGGAAAAGGAATCTTATCCATTGCAAAAAGGGGTATTGATATAAGTGTAATTAAAAAATATAATGCAGTGTGGATGTTTATTAAAACAACTCATTTATTTTTGCATTTCATACATAAATTATGAAACTAATTGTTGCTTGTAAATATTTGGCCTGCATGGCTGTTATGGCTGTTATTTTGATGACGGCTTGTTCAAAAAAAGATGTTACCCCTGTAATTGAACCTGAAAAAAAAGATACAACTAATACCGGAACCGGAGGTACAACCACCCCAAAACAACCTGCCTATATTATAGATTCCACAATAGAAATACAGGAATTGCCAAAGGCTGAAACGGAGCAAAGCCGTATGGGAAGCCAGTTTCCTCAGTCGGATTATACGCCTGTGGGCTTTTACTTGCCGGCCGGTGCTACCGTAAAAATTAACGTACAACCCATATACGGGAGCAGGCTGCCAAAATTATTAATTGGCACTTACTCCAGAGGCTACACTACCGATGACCCTTTTTGGCAGAAATCGCCCCACCTTACCAATGTGCAATTAATGGCCGGGGAAAATAGTATTACCAACCCTTCGGGTGTAGATGCATTGTTGTACCTGCGTTATAATGACGATGCTGCCAATTCAAAAAGCCGTATTAGTTTTCAAAGTGGTATGCGGCCGGTACCATTTTTTAAAAAAGGGAAAACTACCCGGCAGCAGTGGCTTGCCATGCTCGATTCTTTAAATGATGCGCCGGATGTGCAATTGTTAGGTGAAAAAGTAATTATTGTAACCAGCCTTGCCAATGCCAGAAAATATAAAAGTGAAGACCAACAACAACTACTCACGCTGGCCGATAGTGTAGTGATAATGGAAAACGAGATTAATGGATTTGATGGTAATGATGCGCTTGATCAGCCTGGCTCGCACCGGTATTTATTGGTACAACATGCTAATCTGGATTATTATTTTTACGCTTTTCACTATCGTACGGCCTATGCATCGGGAAGTATAGATAACATTCTTGTGCCTAATAAAATTAGGACCAATGGTTGGGGTGTTTATCACGAAATTGGCCACATGTACCAGCAAACCTGGAAATGGGGTGCTTTGGGCGAGGTAACAAATAATATTTATTCTCTTTACGTGCAAAGAAAATTAGGTGGAGCCAGTAGGCTGTTACAGGACAACCAATGGGGAAAGGCTGCCACTTATCTGGCTTTGCATGATTCTGTTAGAAATTTTAATGATGATGCCAAAATAGGCGTATTCGTAAGGCTTTGTATGTTCAGACAATTGGAATTGGCCTTTGGCGATGCTTATGAGGTGGCTTTTCACAAACAATACCGAAAAGATAAACCGGGGATTTCTTTTTCCGGCGATGCTTCTAAAATGAAGTATTTTATGCTCACAGCCTGTATGGTATCGGGTAAAAACCTTTCAGATTTTTTCAAAAAATGGGGAATGCCGGTTAGTAGTTCGGTTTACACCGAAATAGCTGCATTAGGCCTGCCTGCTCCCAACACAGATATTACCCTTTTAAAAGAATAATGGTGCCGGATTGTTTTGCCGCCGCTCGCCTCAGTGCCTTCGCTTTTTTGCGTGAGGGGGTGAAACGGCATCCTTTTATGGAGCGCTGCGTAATAAAAGATACAGTGGAACACCCGACCCGCCACAGCGGGGCACGCCATCGAAAAAATAAAAAGTAAAAATTATACATTATCTCCGAAATAGTAAATAATAAATAGCATACAGCCTACAGCAACCCGCCACGGCGGACAAGGCTGCCAATTTGTAAGCTGTAATCAACCGCACAAAACATAATTTTCCTTACCTTTGCAGCCTTAAAAACCACACCTTTGGTGTTGATAGCTTAAAATTGAGTGTTATTGATTGATTATCAATGGTTTTTAATGGTAAATTCGTTTAAATTCAATAAGAATAACAATGGCTGATTTAAAATTTCAAAGAAACTTTGGTATTGCCGCTCACATTGATGCCGGTAAAACTACTACAACTGAGCGTATTTTGCGCTACACCGGTATGATTCACCGCATTGGTGAGGTACACGATGGTGCTGCTACCACCGACTGGATGGAGCAGGAAAAAGAGCGTGGTATTACTATCACATCTGCTGCTGTAAGCTGTAAATGGAATTTTCCTACAGATAAAGGCAAACAAATTGCCGGCACTACAAAAGAATACTCGTTTAATATTATTGATACTCCGGGACACGTTGACTTTACCGTAGAGGTAGAGCGTAGTATGCGTGTATTGGATGGTTTGATTGCACTTTTCTCTGCTGTGGATGGTGTGGAGCCGCAGTCTGAAACCGTATGGCGTCAGGCTAACCGCTACCGCGTACCACGTATTGGGTTTGTAAACAAAATGGACCGTCAGGGTGCCGATTTCTTGAATGTTGTAAAACAGGTTCGTGAAATGCTGGGCAGCAAGGCTGTGCCTTTGCAATTACCTATTGGTGCAGAAGATGATTTTAAAGGGGTGGTTGACCTTATTAAAATGAAAGGTATCATCTGGCACATGGAAACAGAGGGGATGACTTTTGACGAGATTGATATTCCTGCTGATATGGTGGATGAGGCCAACGAATGGAGAGCGCAATTAGTAGAAGCCGTGGCGGAATATGATGATGCTTTAATGGAAAAATTCTTTGATAATCCTGATAGCATTACTGAAGATGAAATTCATGAAGCCATCCGTAAAGCTACCATCGATTTGAGCATTGTGCCGATGATGTGTGGTTCTTCTTTCAAAAATAAAGGTGTACAAACAGCTTTAGACGCAGTTTGCCGTTACCTGCCTTCACCAGTGGATGTGGAGGCTATTGAAGGTTCTGACCCCAGCAATCCTGAAAAGAAATTAGTTCGTAAGCCCGATGCCAAAGAACCATTTGCTGCATTGGCATTTAAAATTATGACCGATCCTTTTGTGGGACGTTTGGCGTTTTTCCGTTGTTATAGCGGGCATTTAGATGCCGGCTCTTATGTGTTAAACGTAAGAAGCGGTAAAAAAGAGCGCATCAGCCGTATTATGAAAATGTTTGCCAACAAACAAAACCCTGTAGATTTTATTGAAGCAGGTGATATTGGTGCTGCTGTAGGTTTTAAAGAAATTAAAACCGGTGATACGCTTTGTGATGAGAACCATCCGATTACTTTAGAGAATATGTTTATTCCTGAGCCCGTAATTTCAGTAGCTGTTGAGCCTAAAACGCAGGCCGACGTGGATAAAATGGGTATGGCTATTGCTAAATTAGTGGAGGAAGATCCTACATTACGTGTAAAAACTGATGAAGATACCGGCCAAACCATCCTTAGCGGTATGGGCGAGCTTCACTTAGAAATTATCATTGACCGTATGCGTCGTGAGTTTAAGGTAGAAGTAAACCAAGGTGCGCCTCAGGTGGCTTATAAAGAAGCATTCAACACTTCTATCCAACACCGTGAAACCCTGAAAAAACAAACGGGTGGTCGTGGTAAATTCGCTGATATTCAGTTTGAATTAGGCCCTGTGGATGAAGAGTGGAAGAAAGAAAACCCTGACAAAAACTTCCAGTTTGTGAATGATTTGTTTGGAGGTTCTATTCCTCGTGAGTTTGTACCTGCTATTCAAAAAGGATTTGAAACCAGCATGAGCAGTGGTGTATTGGCCAACTATCCTGTTGATAATATGAAGATTAGGGTATTTGACGGCAGCTTCCACGCAGTGGATTCCGACTCAATGAGTTTTGAGCTTTGTGCTAAGCAAGGTTTTCGCGAAGCTGCAAGAAAAGCCAAGCCTATTTTGTTGGAGCCTATTATGAAGGTGGAAGTAATTACGCCGGAACAATACATGGGTGATGTTACCGGTGACTTAAACCGCCGCCGTGGTATGATGGAAGGGATGGATACCAGAGCCGGCGCACAGGTTATTAAGGCTAAAGTGCCGTTGAGCGAAATGTTTGGTTATGTAACTCAGTTACGTTCTTTAACATCGGGCCGTGCATCCAGCACTATGGAGTTTAGCCATTACAACCCTGCACCTAATAATATTGCAGAGGAAGTAATTGCAAAAGCAAAAGGTAAAGTAACCGCTTAATACTTAGGCAATACTTTTAAAATATAAACCATAAACCCTGCTGTAAGGCAGGGTTTTTTATGTGAACGTCTGTAATTATTTAGTATATATATTGAGATTATCAAAATCTTTGATTTCAAAAAATTGCAACAATATTACTTCATAGCTTCTCTCGCCAAGCTAAGTGCCATTTGTAATTGCTCTTCCCGGGAAAGGTTAGTATTGTCTATCACGATTGCATCCTCTGCCTGGCGTAGCGGACTAATGGCTCTGTTGGAGTCAATATAATCACGCATCTGAATATTCTCAGCTACTTCCTCCACCGTTACATTAGGGTTTTTAACAATCATTTCCTTAAACCTTCTTTCTACCCGTACTGCATTATCGGCGGTCATAAAAATTTTCAATTCGGCATTAGGGAAAACCACAGTGCCTATATCGCGGCCATCCATAATAATACCCTTTTGCAGGCCCATTTTTTGCTGTGCCGCCACAGCAAAGGTTCTTACATCGCCCAATGCAGCTACTTCGCTTACTTTTTCGGCTACAATTAAATCGCGAATCATGTACTCTACATTTTCGTCATTTAAGTACATATCGGCCTGTCCGGAATTTTCATTAAACCTAAAGTCTAATTCTATTTCAGAAAGAGCTTTATTAATTTCTTCGGGTTTGTCAAAATCTACGCTTTGGCGTAAAAAATACAACGTAATAGCACGGTACATGGCACCGCTATCCACATAAATATAATTGAGCTCTTTAGCCATTTGTTTGGCCATAGTACTTTTACCACAGCTGGACCATCCATCAATTGCAATAATAATTTTCTTCATAATCGACTGGCAAGATAAGGATTTTTAGTGCTTAAAATAAATTGATTGTCTTTCAGTTAAAGCATTGTACTATTTATCCTTTCAAACGGATTCATAATATAACTCAATACACTATTATTTTTTAAAAGCTCAACCACCCTAAACCCTCTGTAGCCGGTGCCCCAGTTGCCGCCAAAATGTGCATCAAAAACAAATTGGAGGTGCTGCCATTTTTTAATACCCTCTTCATCGTGGTCGTGCCCGTTAAATATGCAGCGGATATTTTTGTATTGGCTTGCTAAGTGTAAAAAATCGGGGCTGTTAATACCATGCGTGGTTAGTTTGGCTTGGTTGATATGAATAAATATAAAAACGTTTCTTTTTGTTTTATATGCTTCTAATCTGTCTTTCATCCAGTTAATATCGGGGCTTAAATATTTTCCGGCTTCGTTAGAGGTGGTAGCTGCTATAAAAGCACTGTCTTTAATGGTAAAGTCAAAATTTAGCGGCATTCCCCAGGTTTGCTCCCAAAGTTGCGGGCTGGCATGGTCATGATTGCCCTGCGTTACATAGTATGTCATCTGTAATTTATCAAGAGCCGCCTTTGCAGCCGGTAAATGATTAATATTATCATGTATAATATCGCCATTAATCATACAAAAATCAAAAGCCTCTTTCCGGTGTTCTTCGTTAATCCGGTTAACTACTGTAGCAAAATAATTTTCATAATCGGTTCCGGTTTGCCCATAATGGCCATCGGAAGCTACCACAAAACGTAGCTTTTTCTTTTTACGGTTGGTATCAAAAATTCCGGAGGCTTTTAATACCTGTCCGTTGGCTAATAACAAAAATGCCGGGGCAGCGGCAAGTAAAAATTCTTTACGTTTCATATTGTTGACAGCTTTTTCTCAAAGATAACATGTGTAATCCCTATTTCAATGAATACCGATACTCGGGGCGCAATTCAAATTTTGCTATTTGCGAAAATAAAATGTCCATCAAAAATATCGATTCGAGTTCCTCTTCTCCGAAAGGAAAAGGGGTTAGGGAGTTTACCTGCCGTGGCGGGATGAGGCATTAATAGTAATCATGAATAGTCAAAAAACGCTTTCAGTTTATGCCATCTTGACACGTTTTTTTTGTTTTTTGTAAATGGATAGATATTTGATTATCTTAGCCTGATGTCTTATCGGCTTATAAAAAGCCGATTTGCATTATTAATTAAATTAGAATTTTTATATATGAGTTTTCATTCAGAATTTGAAAAATATGCTGTCAGGCACCGGGGTATATCAAGCAATACTTTAGATAGTTATGGCAAGCATATTGTAACGGGTTTAACGCCCAATATCATAGAGGAGCGGCCCATGAATGTGGCAGTAATGGATGTTTACAGCCGTTTAATGATGGACAGAATTATTTTTTTGGGCTATCCCATTAATGATGAAGTAGCCAATATTGTTACCGCCCAGTTATTGTTTTTAGATAGTACCGATAGGGTGCGCGATATTAATATGTACATCAACAGCCCGGGAGGAAGTGTATATGCAGGGTTAGGGTTGTATGATACCATGCAGTATGTAACGCCTGATGTAGCCACCATTTGTACCGGTATGGCAGCTTCAATGGCATGTGTATTATTGGCGGCTGGTACCAAAGGAAAAAGAGCGGCATTAAAACATTCCCGTATTATGATGCACCAGCCCAGCGGTGCCATTGGCGGTCAGGCCAGCGATATTGAAATTACGGTAAATGAAATTCGTAAACTCAAAACCGATTTATACGAAATCGTACACCAGCACTCTGGCACGCCTATTGATCAAATTGAAAAAGATTTCCAACGCGATCATTGGATGACAGCTACCGAAGCCAAAGAGTATGGCCTTATTGACGAAGTATTGGTTGTAAACCCCCGCAAAGAAAAAAAATAAAAAATATTTATGAGCAGATTTGATATATACAATAATAAATGGCAGCAACCCTTTGTGCCTATGTCTGATGACGATGACGAGCCAAACGAACCATCGGATGAAAAAGATAAAAGAGATGAACTGATGATGCTGAACAAGCGGTTAGAAAAACTGTTTTTTGAAAAAAGAGCCGTTTACCTATGGGGTGTTGTGGATGATAAAAGTGCCAGAGAGGTAACTACTAAATTATTATTGTTAGATGCAGATAAACCGGGCGAAGAAATTAAATTCTTTATAAATAGCCCCGGAGGTGTAGTTACCAGTGGCATGGTAATATATGATACCATGAAAATGATAAGCAGCCCTGTAAGTACTATTTGCATGGGGCTGGCAGCTTCTATGGGTAGTATTTTGCTTAGTGGTGGTAAAAAGGGCAAGCGCTATATTTACCCCCACGGAGAAGTAATGATACACCAACCTTCTTTGGGAGGGTACATTAGAGGCGTAAGTAGCGACCTCGAAATCCAGGCTAAACAAACCCAACGGGTAAAACATATCGGTGCTAAAATTTTGGCAGATAATTGCGGTAAAACTATTGAGGAAATTATGCATGATTTTGACCGCGATTACTGGATGAATGCAGAAGAAGCCATCGCTTACGGTATTGTTGACCACACCATTAAAAAATTGTAAAAGAGTTTGTGTGAGGGCGGTTGGTTACTAAAAAATGTACCGGATACATTGATTGGTTTTCACTTTTTATTGAAAATTCGGTGTATCGCAACAAATTTTGAATAAAAAGTTTCTACAAAATTTTATTCATTTGCAAAATCCCCTTACCTTTGCCTTCCAATTTTTTGGGGTAACATTGTATTGTGTGTGCGTTACAAACAGTAAGCTCCAAATCAAGTTCTTAACTTAGTGCCGAAGTAGCTCAGTTGGTAGAGCAGCTGATTTGTAATCAGCAGGTCGTGGGTTCGACTCCCTTCTTCGGCTCAAAATTTTTGAAGAAAAATTTTGGTATGGGTAGATGGCCGAGTGGTTAAAGGCGACAGACTGTAAATCTGTTCTCTTCGGAGTACGGAGGTTCGAATCCTTCTCTGCCCACATAATAATTAAAAATGTACTTATAAGCAGTAAGAAAATAGTACATTAAAGTTCTTTTAAAGTAAATTAAGCGGGAGTAGCTCATTTGGTAGAGCGATAGCCTTCCAAGCTATAGGTGGCGAGTTCGAGCCTCGTCTCCCGCTCAGACTAAGTTCTTTTTAATAGCGTAGAGAAATTGTTTTCGTCATCAAATTGGTAATCCTTTAAGACGAATATACAAGCAATAGGTGGTCCGCCGTGGCGGAAGCCTCGTCTCCCGCAAAACAGAGTTCTTTAAAAAGTTGATGTGAGAGATAAGCTCACAACTGCAAAAGCCGTTGTAGCTCAGTGGTAGAGCACTTCCTTGGTAAGGAAGAGGTCGTGAGTTCAATTCTCATCAACGGCTCACGCTATATGCGTTGGGATATAGCAAATAATAATCAATCAGCCCTGGCTGATTTTGTAAGATTATAAATTTTTAAAAACAATTAAAAACTATAAAAATGTCAAAAGAGACCTTTAAGAGGGAGAAACCCCACGTAAACATTGGCACCATTGGTCACGTTGACCACGGTAAAACTACTTTGACAGCGGCTATAACTGAAATCTTATCAAAAAAAGGTTTAGCAACTGCTGCCAAGTACGATGATATTGACGGGGCACCCGAAGAAAAAGAAAGAGGTATTACTATTAATACTGCTCACGTAGAATATCAAACCGAGGCGCGTCACTATGCACACGTGGATTGCCCTGGTCACGCTGACTACGTTAAAAATATGATCACCGGTGCTGCGCAAATGGATGGTGCTATCCTTGTTGTGGCTGCTACTGATGGTCCTATGCCTCAAACTAAAGAACACATCCTGTTGGCCGCTCAGGTGGGCGTACCTAAGATGGTTGTATTCTTAAACAAAGTTGATTTAGTAGATGATCCTGAACTTCTTGATTTGGTTGAAATGGAAGTACGTGATGAGTTGACTAAACGCGGTTTTGATGGCGACAGTACACCTATCATTAAAGGTTCTGCAACCGGTGCTTTAGCCGGCGATGAAAAATGGGTAGGTGCAATTACCGAGTTGATGGATGCTGTAGATTCTTATATACCGCTTCCTCCCCGTCCGATTGATCTTCCATTCCTTATGAGTGTTGAAGATGTATTCTCTATCACTGGTCGCGGTACTGTAGCTACAGGCCGTATTGAAAGAGGTAAAATTAAAACAGGTGAACCAGTTGAAATCGTAGGTTTAATTGATAAACCACTAACTTCTACTGTAACCGGTGTTGAAATGTTCCGTAAAATATTAGACGAAGGTGAAGCCGGAGATAACGCAGGTTTATTATTACGCGGTATTGAAAAAACTCAAATTCGCCGTGGTATGGTAATTTGTAAACCAGGTTCCATTACACCTCACACCGAGTTTAAAGCCGAGGTTTATGTATTAAGCAAAGATGAAGGTGGCCGTCATACCCCATTCTTCAACAAATACCGTCCACAGTTCTATTTCCGTACAACTGACGTAACTGGCGAAGTTTCTTTACCTGATGGTACTGAAATGATTATGCCTGGCGATAATACTAACATTACTGTTAAATTAATCAATCCTATCGCAATGGAAAAAGGTTTGAAATTTGCGATTCGTGAAGGTGGTCGTACAGTAGGTGCCGGACAGGTAACTGAGATTATTAAGTAATCGAATTGATTCTTATAAATAAAAAAATTAGCTAATTGGCAAATTTGCTAATTAGCTAATTTTCTTACGGGCATAGTTCAATGGTAGAATAGCGGTCTCCAAAACCGTTGATGGGAGTTCGAATCTCTCTGCCCGTGCTTAATAATTAAGTTCATTGTTTATTAATTAATTGTTCACCAAAGAATATTTTTCCTGCCGTGAGCTATGAACCATAAACCATAAACTATAGAAAAATGAACAAATTTCTTACATATTGCAAAAACAGCTATAAAGAGCTGGCCGAAAAAGTTACCTGGCCTAATTGGGAACAATTACAGCAATCCACTATGGTGGTACTGGTAGCCACAATTATTTTAACTGCTATTATTTGGTTGATGGACTTCATCGCCGGAGGCGGGCTTAATATATTATACAAATCGCTTTATAGTTAATTTACAATGGAAGAAAATACAATAGAAAATAAAACCACCGAAACCCCGCCAGATACCAAATGGTATGTGCTGCGTGTAGTAAGTGGTAAAGAGCGTAAAGTTAAGGAGTATCTTGATAAAGAAATTTCGAGAAGTGATTTTGATAAAATTGTAAAGCAAGTATTCCTGCCTGTAGAGAAAGTATATAAAGTGCAGAATGGCAAAAAAGTTATGCGTGAAAGAAACTACTACCCGGGCTATGTAATGGTAGAGGTGCTTAACGGAAAAATGAACGATGACCTGAGAGATATGATTGTAGGAACCAATAATGTTATACACTTTTTGGGGAAAGACAATCCTATTGCTTTACGCAAGGCAGAAGTGAATAAGATGCTGGGACGCATGGATGAAATGGCCGAAGAAGGTGGTTTAAATATGATTGAACCGTTTATTGTTGGCGAAACGATAAAGATTGTAGAGGGACCGTTTAACGACTTTAATGGTGTAATTGAGGAAGTAAATGACGAGAAGAAAAAATTAAAAGTTACCGTAAAAATATTTGGTCGCTCTACCCCTGTAGAATTAAACTACATGCAGGTAGAGAAAATAGTATAAGATTAATTTTATAAAAAGTAAGCCGCTCCAATTAAAGGGCGGCTTTTTTTATATCCAGTCTATTAACATTTTATTACAATATAGCAAGCACCTTTTGGTAAGCTTTAACGTCTGATGATAGTTGAATTTCTAAAAAATACTCATTTTGGCACAGTTTTTTAATATTATTTATTGATATACATAAACTTTCATTGGTTAATAACTATTAAAACTATAATTATGAACAAATTTAAAATCCTGCCTTTTATAGCGGTAATAACTGTCATGTTAATGACGGCATGCACAAACACAAAAAAAGAAGATAATAGTGCTACTCCTACCCAGGATACAACCGGGCTTGCCGAATACCAAAAATGGAAGTTGGAAAATGAAATCAGGGAGCAGATTAATCAGGAAAATCAGGCTGCAGCAGTACCTGCCACTAATTCATCCAGTCGCAATTCTGCAAGAAGTTCCAGTAGCCGCAGTGCCGGTAGCAATGGCACATACAACAGCGGAAGCGGTACGGTTTCCTCAGGCTCGGGAAGCGGTACGCAAAGCACAGGCACAACAACTCAACAAACGCAAAAAAAGGGTATGAGCCATACAGCTAAAGGAGCCATTGTGGGTGCAGCATCCGGAGCAGTAATTGGAGCCGTAGCCAATAAAAAAGATCGTTTGGGTGGCGGCGTAGTTGGCGGTGTTGTAGGTGCAGCAACAGGTGCGGGAGTAGGAGCTATTGTAGATAAAAAAGAACGTCAGAAATCAGGTAATTAATATTACTAATATTGGTATGGCTACCCTACAGGTAGCTATATTCATAAAACAATAATTGAGCAATGTTTTTTTGCTAATTTAGACGGTACATATTTTTAAAAACTTAAACTTAAAATTTTGAAAAAACTATTCACATTAGCTATTGTGGCTATTGCTTTTGCTGCTTGTAATAATGCTGGCGAAGGAACGGAAACCAATGATTCTTTAACGCTTTCGGGAGACTCTGCCATTGCGGAAACCGTTGTAACTTATAACGAGGGCGACGTAACCCTTAAGGACGGAAAAGTACTGGTATATAAAAATGGCCAATGGGAGCCTGTTGCCGGAGAAATAGTATTGGAAAACGGAACCGTTATTACGGCTTCGGGTGAAGTAAAAACAAAAGATGGTAAAGTATATACCATTGAAGAAGGTGGCCGGGTAAGTAAAGTAGGCCAGTTTTTTGATAAAACAGGTGCTGCTGTTGAAAATGCATGGGATGCTACTAAAGAGGGTACAGCAAAAGCTGTTGACGCTACAAAAGAAGTTGCTAAAGATGCTGTTAACGCAACAAAGGAAGGCGTTAAAGATGCTACAAATGCTGTAAAAGATGGAGCCAATGCAGTAAAAGAAGGTACAGAGAAAGCTGTTGACAAAGCAAAAACTGCCGTAAAGGGTTTATAATAGTAAAAAAAATATTAATCGCGTTCTGATTATGTTTTGGTTTAGAGCCGGGTGATTCCGGCTCTTTTTTTATGCGCTGTGTAATTAGAAAAATTAAGTTCTTAGCCGGTTGAATTATATAACTTTTTCGTATAAATAATGTTATGTAATAGTAAATACTAAAATCGTATTTTCGCAGCATGACACAGGAAAAATTAAATGATATGCGGTCCCGCGTTCTCGGGATAAGGAGGTTTCTTTGACGTTGATAATCGTCAACAGAAAATAACAGAAGATAAACAACTTTCCCTCAGTCCCGGTTTCTGGAACGATAATACACGTGCCACAGAAATTATGAAAAATGTAAAAACCAATGAATATTGGTTAAATCTTTACACAACAGCAGATACTGCCGTTGAAGACTTTGCCGTTCTTTTTGATTTTTGGAAAACGGGTGATGCTTCGGAAGAGGAAACGGAAACAGCTTACAAATCGGCTTTAAATATATTAGAAGACGTAGAGTTTAAAAGTACGCTAAACGAACCGGAAGATGAGCTTACAGCCGTGCTGCAAATTAATTCTGGTGCCGGTGGTACCGAAAGCCAGGATTGGGCAGAAATGCTGGCACGCATGTATAAAATGTATGGGGAAAAGCAGGGTTGGACAGTTACCGAATTAGACTGGCAATGGGGCGATGGAGCAGGTATAAAAACAGCCACACTTCAGTTTGACGGTGCTTTTGCTTATGGATTTTTAAAAGCAGAAAGCGGTGTACACCGGTTGGTAAGAATTTCTCCTTTCGACAGTAATGCCAGACGACATACTTCATTTGCGTCTGTTTTTGTATATCCCTTAGTGGACGATTCTATACAAATTGATATCAAAGATGCTGATGTGAAAATGGAAACGGCGAGAAGCGGAGGAGCGGGAGGTCAAAATGTAAACAAGGTAGAAACCAAAGTTTTTCTTACCCATATTCCTACGGGCATAACCGTAGTATGCCAAACAGAGCGTACTCAAATGGGAAACCGGGAAAAAGCGATGCAAATGCTTAAAAGCCGCTTATATGAAGAAGAGTTGCGTAAGCGGGAAGAATTAAAAAATGCCGCAAACGCTAATAAGAAAAAAATTGAGTGGGGAAGCCAAATACGAAGTTATGTTTTTCATCCTTACAAAATGAATAAAGATCACCGTACTGATTTTGAGGTAGGAAACGTACAGCCGGTAATGGATGGCGAGTTGGATGGTTTTATTAAAGCGTATTTGATGATGAGTAAGGAAGAAAGTATATAAATAAAACTGTTATTCAAAACAGTTAATCATTGCTATAAATAAACTACAAACTGTATTAAACCGTTAAAATTATGAATCAGGGAAATTTTTCATATCCGTTACCTGCAAATGAACCGGTACTGAACTATGCACCGGAAAGCCATGAAAAAATTACATTAAAAGAAACATTGGCAATATTAAAAAGCCAAAAGGTAGATGTACCAATGTACATTGGTGGCGAAGAAATCAGAACTAATAAGAAATCTGAAATACGTCCGCCACACGAAACCAAACATTTGTTGGGAACCTTTTCTGTTGGTGATAAAAAGCATGTGGAAATGGCGGTGAATGCGGCTTTAAAAGCCAAACAAAGTTGGGCCGAAATGAGTTGGGAAAATCGTGCCGGTATTTTCTTAAAAGCCGCCGACCTGATTGCTACAAAATACCGCAGCTACATGAATGCTACTACCATGTTGGGGCAAAGCAAAAATGCTTATCAGGCAGAAATTGATAGTGCTTGCGAAATTATCGACTTCCTGCGCTTTAATGTTCATTTTTTAGATCAGATTTATCGCCAACAACCCATAAGTGGTGCCGGTATGCACAACCGCTTAGAGTATCGTCCGCTGGAAGGATTTGTGCTGGCTGTTACCCCTTTTAATTTTACCGCTATTGGCGGCAACCTTCCTACGGCACCGGCCATGTGTGGAAATACCGTTGTGTGGAAATGCGCTAATACACAGGTGTACTCGGCACAAATGTTTATGCGCATCTTACAAGAAGCCGGTTTGCCGGACGGGGTGATAAATTTAATTTATGTTGATGGACCTACAGTAGGTGATGTTTGTTTTAATCACAGGGATTTTGCCGGTGTGCATTTTACGGGTTCTACAGGCGTATTTAATAAAATGTGGGAAACCATTGGTAAAAATATGGCCATGTATAAAACTTATCCGCGTATTGTTGGTGAAACCGGCGGTAAAGATTTTGTAATGGTTCATAAAAGTGCCAATGCCGATGTAGTAGCTACAGCTTTATTGCGCGGAGCTTTTGAGTTTCAAGGGCAAAAATGTTCCGCAGCATCCAGAGCCTACATACCTTCTAATTTATGGAAAGAAGTAAAGGAAAAATTGATTGAGGGCGTAAGTTCTTTTAAGATGGGAACAGTAGAAGATTTTAGCAATTTTATTAATGCCGTTATCGACGAAAAGAGTTTCGAGAATATTAAAAAGTATATTGATAAGGCCAAAAAAGATATAAAGGCAAAAATTATTGTTGGAGGAAATTGCAATAAGCGGCAAGGGTATTTTATTGAGCCAACTATCATAGAAACCAAAGACCCTCAATATATAACCATGTGCGAGGAAATTTTTGGACCGGTGCTAACAATATATGTATATCCTGCAAACAGTTTTGAAAAAACTTTAGAGCTTGTAGATAATACATCGCCGTATGCCTTAACTGGTGCTATAATTGCCACCGACCGTGCCGCTGTAGATTTGGCAACAAAACGCCTTAGTAATGCGGCAGGTAATTTTTATATAAATGATAAACCAACAGGTGCGGTTGTAGGGCAACAGCCTTTTGGTGGTGCCAGAGCTTCGGGTACAAACGATAAAGCCGGTTCTGCTTTAAACTTATACCGTTGGTTAAGTGCCCGTACAATTAAGGAAACTTTTAATCCTCCTGTTGACTACCGGTATCCTTTTTTACAAGAGGCTTAATTATTAAATTTAGCTACGGTACAAGTAAGTAAACTTACTTGTACCGTAGTATTTTTATCAGTTATTTCGTAAATTTATGAATTCGCTCCAGTGCATAATAAATAGTTTATTTTGAAATCAATTCTATCAGAAAAACAATTGGCCATAACCATCAGGCGTTTGGCTCATCAGATAACTGAAAACCGTACAGACTATTCTAATATTGTAATTATTGGGCTTCAACCACGAGGTATTTATTTAAGTAATCGGCTGTATAAAGAAATTAAATTAATAACCAAAGACAGCAATATCCACTATGGTAAATTAGATATTACTTTTTACCGGGATGATGTTCGTAACGAATTACACAATGCTAACAAAACTGATATTCCCTTTTCTATTGAAAATAAAGAAGTGATTTTGATTGATGATGTTCTATATACAGGGCGTACTACACGGGCTGCTTTAGATGCGCTTTTAGATTATGGCCGCCCTGCCAAGGTAGAACTATGTGTGCTGATTGATCGTCGCTTTTCAAGAGATTTTCCCATACATGCAGACTATGTAGGAAAAGCCATCGATTCTTTTGAAACACAAAAAGTACTGGTGCGATGGAAAGAAAATAGTGAGGCGGATACCGTTGTTATCTCAGAAGAATAATTTTACGCAATAATTATTGTATAGTCTGATTTTTTCAAAAATAATATAACCGTTATTATGAATAAACCTGTCTTACTAATCATCCTTATGGCGATTTTTACCGCCTGCAACACCAGTAAACAGCAACAAACGATCACTTCCACAGGCGATTTACCTTCGGTAGAAACCAAAGCCCCTAACAGCCCACAGTATAAAGCGGCATATATGGGGCAAACCAGAATTGGGGGCATTAAAACAAAAACGTTACTGGAAGTATCCATACTTACCGATAAACTTGTTCGCCCCTGGGCGGTAGTTTCTATGCCCGATGGGCGATTTTTAATTACAGAAAAAAGAGGAACATTTAGGATAGCTACTAATATGGGTAAAATTACAGAACCCATTAACGGAGCATTACCTGTAGATGATGCCGGACAGGGTGGGTTATTAGATGTAGCCTTAGATCCGGATTTTAAGAATAACAGGATGATTTACTGGGCTTTTTCAGAGCCGGTAGATGGCGGTAATCATACCGCTGTTGCTAAGGGGCGTTTAGCTAATGATGAACGTACTATTGAAAATGCCAAAGTAATTTACCGGGCAATACCTACGTTTAAGGGCCGTTTGCATTATGGCAGCAGGCTGGCTTTTGATGAAAACGGTTATTTATATGTGAGTACAGGCGAAAGATCTGATTTGGCTACCCGTCCTAAAGCACAGGAGTTAAGTGCCGCATTAGGAAAAATACTACGTATTACCAAAGATGGCAGCCCTGCACCAGGCAATCCTTTTATTAATACATCTGGAGCCTTGCCGGAAATATGGTCTTATGGGCATAGAACTCCGCAGGGCTTGGTTTTTCACCCGGTTACGGGAGAGCTTTGGGAAAGCGAAATGGGCCCCAGAGGCGGGGATGAAATTAACCTGATTAAAGCAGGTAAAAATTATGGTTGGCCAATCATTACTTATGGCATAGAATATAGCGGTAAAACAATTGGCGATGGAATTACACAAAAACAGGGAATGGAACAACCGGTTTATTACTGGGATCCGGTTCAATCGCCAAGCGGTATTACCTTTTATTCAAAAGGGTTAATAACAGAATGGGATAATAATTTATTTGTGGGAGGACTTAGCAGTAAACATATTGCCAGATTAATGATTAATAATAATAAAATAGTGGGTGAAGAACGGCTCTTGGAAGACCAGAACCAGCGTTTCAGAGATGTAGAACAAGGAAAGGATGGTGCTTTATATGCAGTAACAGATGAGGGCAGACTTTACAGAATTTCTTCAAAATAACGGGGGAAGTTGCTTTTTCTGCAGCTCTTATTTATTATTAATGATAGCCGTGGTTTCAATGTTAATATATACAATATCATTAACAGTAATCATTCCCATCATTTTTTTAGGAGCGGTCAGTTTGTAATTTTTAAGCGATATTTTATGGAGGCAGCTAACCAAAAGTTGTCCGTTGTTTTTTTCTTTAATATTGATGGGTAATATTTCAAGCCTTTTTACCCCGGCAATGGTTATAATAGCCATAATATAGGGGTTGGTTTTATTGTCAGGGTTTTTAATGAATTGAACCATTTCTATGGTAATATTCGGATATTTATCGGCCTGTAGCATTTTGTAAAAATCGCCGGTTATTAATTTGTTTGATGATGTGAATGATTTAACATTTAATACAATATTATTAGCTCCGGAAATAGATGCTTTGTTATTTTGAAATTTGCCGAGTACGATACCTTTTTTTTCTGAAAGACTGTTCTGATAATCTAAAGTAAAATTACTGATATTGGATGTTCCTTTTATGCGAACCGTATTGGGGACAGCCAATACAATTTCATAATTTTGTCCGATGATATTTGTATTGACTATATGCAATATTGTAATGAAAAAAATAAATTTGAATAGACGCATAAATTTTTTTAATAAAAAAGGCCGGGATAATTGTTTGCCCGGCCCTTTGAAAAAAGTTTTTTTAGAATCCTACTACAGCCTCAATAACGGCCCCTTTAAATTTACCGTTCTCAAATATATTACCTGTTGGGTAATCTTTATATTCTTGGTTTACGTATTCGGCTTTCAATAAAATATTATTGGTTAAAAACCATCCTGCTGCCAATGAAGCACGACTAACGGTTTGTTTATCGCTATTACTTGCCAGCAACTGGCCTTTTACAGCATTATATCTACCGCCAATATATACTTTTTCTTTGGCTCCTATTCTATATAAAAGCTCTCCGGCAAACTGGTTCACATTCCTTTTGTCAAAGTTGGTAAATCTTTCATTTACGCTACGGCCTTTTGCATTTTCATACGTACCAAAAAACTCTAATCCGTAAGCCTTTACAAAACCATTCAGTTGAATAGCTCTTATTTGATTGCTCATGCCGGGGTTTACTCTTCCGGAAAAAGCATTGTCTTTAGCAGTAGCAGTAGCAGGCTCCATTACGTAAAAGAAATTACTACCGGTACGGTCGCCACCATATAAAGTACTGCGGCCATCGCTGGCATTGTAGTATAAAGATGCGGCACCTCTGGCTCTCACTTCACCAATTGTTTTATCAATAGCACCTTTTACATAAAAAGATGGATTACGATGGTAAGGATACGTATCAGTTCCAATAGTAGTTTGAGGGGATTGGTATCCACCATTTATAAGACCGTTTGAAATACCTACCATACCTAATAAACCATTTTTTTGCAAATAAATTTCGCCGCCAACCTCTGTTGCAAAAGCATCCATGATGTAATTTTCAACAAAAGGATTGTAAATAGTACTTCCTCCATCAGAACGGCGGAAATGCTGATCGCCATAGTTAATTTCCATATGCCCTAATTTAATGGTGGCAATCTCCATCAAATTATCCCAAAACTCACCTTTAAAAGGAAGTTTGTCAAACTGAATATAACCACCTTTTACCCATGATTCGTTATGGTGCCTGGATGACAAATAAGTTGTAAGGTTTAACTTAATTCCATCAGCTAATTGAACGTCCATATTTAAATTAGCCTGTGCCACGCCAAAACCGGGAGCCAGCCTGGGATATAATGCAACTGCGCCGGAGTTAGAATGACTTAATGTTTGCCATTGCTGGGTAAATCCTGCACCAAATTTAACTTTCAGTCCTTCGTAAGGAACTGTTTCCTCTTTGGTGGTCTCAAATACGTTTAAGCCTGTTTTATCACCGGGGCGTGTGTATTGTATTTCGGGCTGTAGTTTAGAGATGAATGTTTCTTCGTTTTGGGCATTGCCAGCTAATGATAATGCTGCTGCAAATAATGCCAATGATACTCTTTTCATATAAAATAATATTATGTTACTTAATTTGGTTGCGAGTTATTTTGAATATGTAGTGTTAATTACAATGGTAACGGCATCACCGGTTTTAATAGTACCCATTAATGCCGTGGGTGGTTTTATGCCAAACAATGACATGTTGAATTTGGTAGCTCCGGAAAAATTTACTGTATTGCCATTAATAGTTGCCGTAACCGGAAAAGAGATTTTGTTGGTTTTTCCGGCAATTGTAAGGTTGCCGGTTGCCGTCATGGTTGCTTTATTGCCACTGGTTTTAACGTTTGAAACGCTGCTTAATGTGTAAACAATCTCAGGATATTTATCAGCATTCAATGCTTTATAAGTATTCTTATCCATGCTGGTTTCGTAATAACTGCCGTTAGCTTTTACACTTCTGATGGATTTTACTACCATTCTAATATTTAATGAATTGATTGAAAATGTACCATCAGTATTTATGGATGCGTCGCCGCCTTGTTTTTCCACCACACATTGCCAGTCATGTAAGGAAGATGTGCCTTTGATCATGTTTTTGGCTGAACTGATTTTGTAATTGCTTTGTGAGATTGCTGGTAATACTCCTACAATTGTTACTAATGCTGCGAGAATTAATTTTTTCATACTATATGTGTTATTTTTTAGTTAATTATCTACAGCAAAAATCCGATGTATTTGTTTACCGGTGCATGACAAAAACTTTTGTTTTATATGATTTAAATATTGATTAATAATGATTTAAATCATTTTTTTGAGATTACATCATATACCAGTAAACCCACCTGTAAAAAACCTGTATTACCCCTCGCTTTAATTTTGGTGTAGCGTAATTGTTCTACGAAGCATAGTTAAAAACAACTAAAACTATTTCAGCTAATGCTCCGTAAACATTTGGGACATAGTCTTTTAACCCAATATCATAGACTTCCCTATCCGGATAGGTCAGGAAGGTTGCGTATAACAATCGGTATTATTGGTAGCTTCTGCAGTAGAAACTACTTCTGCAAAAATGACTGACTAAGGATGGAGCGTTAATATTGCGGGCTGTAGGTAAAACTGTAGCGTTAGCTACTGCTTTGTAAATGTAGAGTTCAATACAATCGTTATTTCATCGCCGGTTTTAATAGTGCCCATTAAGGCAGTGGGCGGTTTTATACCAAACAAAGACATTTTAAATTTTGTAGCTCCGGAAAAAATTATTTTGTTGCCATTTACAACGGCTTTTACCGGGAATAAAATTTTGTTGGTTTTTCCGGCAATGGTTAACTCGCCGGTAGCAGTAAGGGAGGTTGTATTGCCTTTTGTTTTTACGTTTGAAGTGCTGATTAATTTATAAGTGATATTTGCAAACTGGTCGGTTTTTAATGCCTTATAAATGTTTTTATCCATGCTCTCGTTAAATGAGCTGCCATCTTCATTAATACTTTTAATAGATGCTGATTCCATATTAACAGTGAGTGCTGAAATGGCCAATGTGCCGGTATTGTAAATTGTAGCCGTTCCTGTTTGTTTTTTTACAACACATTGCCAGCTGTGTAAACTGGATGTACCTTTTATTATATTATTAGCATTCGTAAGGGTGTAGTTTGACTGACTAAAAGCTGTAAAATAAAGGATTGACACAAAAGCTACAAAAAGTAAAACATGTTTCATACATAATATTATTTATACTGTATAAAAATAAGTTATTGAAGTTGTATAGCTGTTACAATCACAAATTAATTACTTCTCCACACCTGTGAATAACTCGCAAAGGCTTGTTACTACTGCATTTTGTTATATTTGTATGTTCGGTTGAGCCTGCTTTAGCAGTTTTTTATAATGGTAAAAACAGCCGAAACTTGTAATTTAATGCGTGAGGGATAGAAGCGGCATCCTTTTGGTTGAATTTTCAACCAAAAGATATAGCGGATAGCCCGACCTGTGCAAGGGTTTGCTAACAGGAATTATAAATAATGAAACAACTGCAGCATGGCAAAGGGCACGCACCAAAAAATATAAAAGGATTGAATGCATGGCAAAAGCAAACGAACAAACGGTAATTGGCGCAGAGTATAACGAGGATAGTATTAAGAGCTTAGACTGGAAAGAACATATCAGACTAAGGCCGGGCATGTACATTGGAAAGTTGGGAGATGGAAGCAGCCCCGATGACGGCATTTACGTACTGGTAAAAGAGGTGATGGATAACTGTATTGATGAGTACATGATGGGGTATGGAAAAACTATTGAACTGACGATTAAAGACCTTACCGTAACCGTGCGGGATTATGGCCGTGGTATTCCATTAGGCAAAGTGGTAGATGTGGTAAGCAAAATTAATACTGGAGCAAAGTACGATAGCCGGGCTTTTCAAAAATCTGTAGGATTGAATGGCGTAGGTACAAAGGCCGTAAATGCTTTGAGCGATTTTTTTAAAGTATCTTCTGTGCGTGATGGCAAGGAAAAAGTGGCCGAATTTGAAAGAGGGGTATTAATTAAAGAACATAAGGAAGCAAAAACTACAGAAGATAACGGTACCCTGGTAACTTTTATTCCTGACGAAACGGTATTTAAAAATTATAAATTCCGCCCCGAGTTTTTAGAAAACCAAATTTGGAATTATTGTTTTTTAAATGCCGGGTTAAAAATTATTTTCAACGGCAAATCCTATATCAGCCGCAACGGGCTGTTAGATTTGTTACAACGCAAAACCAATGAAGATGAAATACGCTATCCTATAATTCACTTAAAAGGAGATGATATTGAAGTGGCCTTTACCCATAACAATGATTATGGTGAAGATATTTACAGCTTTGTAAACGGACAGCATACCACACAGGGCGGTACACATCAACAGGCATTTAGGGAGGCTTTTGTTAAAACCATCAGGGAGTTTTACAAAAAAGATTATGAAGCGTCGGATATTAGGGGTGCTATTGTGGCGGCAGTAGCCGTAAAAGTTGTAGAACCGGTATTTGAAAGCCAGACAAAAACCAAGTTGGGCTCTCAAAATGTAGATATTAAAGGCCCCAGTATGCGGCAGTTTGTGGGAGATTTTTTATCCAAAGCACTGGATGATTTTTTACATAAAAACCCTACAACGGCAGAGGCTTTAAAAAAACGTATTGAACAAAGTGAACGCGAGCGAAAAGATTTAGCCGGCATTAAAAAATTGGCTAATGAACGTGCTAAAAAAGCTAACCTGCATAATAGAAAATTAAGAGATTGCCGTTATCATTTAAATGATGAACCGCCTACAAAAGGCAAAGACGAATTTATTGAAAAGCAACAGGATACTACCATTTTCATCACAGAAGGCGATAGTGCCAGCGGCTCTATTACAAAAGCAAGAAGCGTGGAAACCCAGGCAGTGTTTAGCTTGCGCGGTAAACCGCTAAATTGTTTTGGCCTTACTAAAAAAGTAGTGTATGAAAACGAAGAGTTTAATTTACTGCAACATGCTTTAAATATAGAAGAAGGCTTGGAAGGGTTGCGGTTTAATAACGTGGTAATTGCTACCGATGCCGATGTGGATGGCATGCATATCCGGTTGTTAATTATGACGTTCTTTTTACAGTTTTTCCCCGATTTGGTAAAGCATGGTAAAGTATATGTTTTGGAAACACCCCTTTTTAGAGTACGGGATAAAAAAGACACTTACTATTGTTATAGTGAAACAGAAAGAAAAGAGGCTATTAGAAAATTAAGCGGGAAGCCCGAAGTAACACGTTTTAAAGGATTGGGCGAAATTAGCCCCGATGAGTTTGCGCAGTTTATTGGTGCGGATATGCGTAAAAAATTGATGCGTTTGGAACAGGGCGATCATATACAACAATTGCTGGAGTATTATATGGGAAAAAATACTATGGAACGACAGCAATTTATAATTAATAATCTGGTGGTAGAAATTGATACCGTGGAAGAACAAGAATTGAAAGACGTGTAATTGTATTGCTAAAAAACTTGTAGTGCATGTTTGAATTTCATAAAGATCTGGCTCGTTACTTTACTATGAATGTTTCCAATTCGCAGGAGCATATCATGCCGTTTATTAATGCCGTAAAACCACTGCAAAAAGGCATGCATATATTGGATATTGGCTGTGGCGAAGGTGGCGTAATAAAGCCTATGTTAGATATGGGGCTTACGGCTGTGGGGGTAGAACTGAATCCTGACAGAATTAAAGATGCTGAAAATTTTTTGGCCGGGCATGTGAAGGAAGGAAGGGTTCAGTTTGTATCAAAAGACATTTATACCCCTGATATTGAAAGCGAGTGGGGCGGCAGAAAATTTGATTTAATTATCCTGAAAGATGTGATTGAACATATATTTGATCAGGAAAAATTAATTGCCTATTTGCAACATTTTTTAAAAGAAGACGGAGCTATATTTTTTGGTTTCCCTCCCTGGCAAATGCCTTATGGCGGTCATCAACAATTATTAAATAATAAATATCTTTCTAAAATTCCGTATTATCATTTATTGCCGATGCCGGTTTACAAGCGTATTATGAAAGCCGCAAAAGAAGATGTGCAGAATATGACAGATATAAAAGAAACGGGAATTTCCATTGAGAGATTTGAAAAAATTGTAAAAGACACAGGATACACCATATTGAACAAAAAACATTATTTATTAAACCCTATTTATCGCTATAAATTTGGGTGGAGAACAAAAGAGCAGTTTTCCATACTGGCCGGTATTCCCTGGGTACGAAATTTTTTTACTACCTGTGTATATTATTTGATTGGTAAAAAAATATCCTGATTTTTTAAATTATAAATTACAAAACATAAATGATTCATATTGTATTTAATGAGCAGGAAGTAGCATTGATGCACGAGGTACAGGCTTTAGACGAAACGCTTGCCGGGCAGGTATTTCAGGTTAAAGATGATTATGCAGTAGGGCCTGTTGAAAATATTTTTGAAACAGAAGGCTATCAACAACGGCGTAACTGGTGGCTGCAACTGTTAGAAAACTCCCCTTACAAAGAACAAATAGATATTGTAGATGATAAGATGACGGTACATACGCTCAAAAAAACTTTGGATGAAAACCCCGATGAGGAGTTGTGGATTTGGATGGGGCAAAATCAGCATGATGTATGTGGGTATTATTGGTTGATGCCGCAATTGCGTTCCTATCAGGGGCGTGTAATGGTTTTGTATATGAACAACCTGCCGTTTATTAATGAAAAAGGTCAGGTTTTTTATCCTTCCTGGTTAAGCGAAATCCAGCCTTCTGAATTTTTAAAAGCCAAAAAATTAGCAAGGCCTATAACTTTAAGTGAGTATGAAGTAGATCCTGATGAATGGAACCGTTTGATGCAGGAGAATACATTGGTGAGGATGTTAGAAGGCGGTAAAAAAATAGTGAGTAAAGATGAGACTTTTTACGACGATGAAATTTTAAAAAATATTACCGGCGATTGGCAAAAAGCATCGAGAGTAATTACCAACACACTCAACCGCATGAAGATTAAAACAGGCGACGTTTTTTTGATGTGGCGGTTAAAAGAATTAATAGCAGTAGGACGAGTAGCTGTAGAAGGCGATATGAGTAAGGACTGGAAAAGTTTTGATGTAAAATTGGCCGGCAAAAAGGAAGCAGAAGAAGAGCCTGTTGCTTAATGATAAAAAGATTGCCTCATAGAAAATTATAGATAAAACAGTTTTGAAGATAAGGTTATGACAGTAAAAGATGATATAAGGGATGATATTGAAAACGCCGGGGATGCCGGCTTACAGGGGCAGTTTAAAACATGGTTTTTAGATTATGCTTCTTACGTAATTTTAGAGCGTGCCGTACCGGCTATTGAAGATGGGTTGAAACCTGTGCAGCGGCGTATTTTACATGCCATGAACCAAAATGACGATGGCCGCTTTACAAAAGTAGCCACCATTATTGGTAGGGCAATGGAATATCATCCGCATGGAGATGCCAGTATTGGCGATGCGCTGGTAAATATGGGGCAAAAAGATTTGTTGATTGAAACACAGGGTAACTGGGGAAATATTGCCACTGGCGATGATGCCGCTGCCCCAAGATATATTGAAGCCCGGCTGAGTAAACTTGCAAAGGAAATTGCTTTCAATACCAAAACTACCGATTGGCAATTGAGTTACGACGGGCGCAACCAAGAGCCTATAGCATTGCCTATGAAGTTTCCTTTGGTATTAGCACATGGTGCCGAAGGTATTGCCGTAGGGCTTTCTACAAAAATATTACCGCATAATTTTATTGAACTCATTGAGGCCTCTGTAAAATATTTGCGGGGTAAAAAATTTGAGCTCTATCCCGATTTTCAAACGGGCGGTATGATTGATGTAGCTGATTATAATCATGGTAAGCGGGGCGGAAAGGTAAAAGTAAGAGCCCATATTGAAGAAAGCGATAAAAAAACCCTGCTCATTAAAAGCGTTCCTTATGGTGTAACTACCGATCAGTTAATCGAATCTATCGTAAAAGCGAATGATCAGGGAAAAATAAAAATTAAAAAAGTAATTGATAATACAGCTGCAGAGGTAGAAGTACAGGTTGATTTGGCTTCCGGTATTTCTGCTGATATTACCATTGATGCGCTGTACAAGTTTACGAATTGCGAGGTCTCCATTTCTCCCAACGCTTGTGTAATAGTAAACCAAAAGCCGGAGTTTTTATCGGTGCAGGATTTATTAAAATTCTCTGCCGATCATACCAAAGGGCTTTTGCAAAAAGAGCTTGAAATAAAACTAAAAGAACTCAACGAAAAATGGCATTATACATCCTTAGAAAAAATATTTTTTGAAGAGAAGATTTATAAAGAGCTTGAAAAGAAACACGAAACATGGGAAAAAGTACTGCTCTCTATTGATAAAGCCTTTGACCCTTTCAAGAAAAAATTAAAAAGAGATATTACGCGCGAAGATATTATTAAACTAACCGAAAAACCGGTGCGTCGTATTTACCGTTTGGATATTGATGAGCTTATTGAACAGATAAAAGGATTAGAAGCAGAAATCAAACAGGTTAAATTTGATTTAGAACACCTTGTAGATTTTGCCGTGGCTTATTTTGAAAACCTTTTAAAGAAGTTTGGAAAAGGGCGTGAAAGGAAAACCGAAATTAAGCAGTTTGAAGTAATTGAAGCTAAAAATGTAGTGATTGCAAATACCAAACTCTATATGGATCGCTCCGGAGGCTTTATTGGTACGGGTCTTAAAAAGGATGAACTCTTATTTGAGTGTTCCGATTTGGATGATATCATTGTTTTTACCAAAAGGGGAATAATGAAGGTGGTAAAAGTAGCCGACAAAATATTTATTGGTAAGGATATTATACATGCTGCCGTTTTTCAAAAAAGCGATGATCGTACTACCTATAATATGATTTATGTGGACGGAAAATCAAGCGTAAGCTATGCCAAGCGTTTTAATGTAACAGGTGTTACCCGCGATAAGGAATATGATTTAACCAAAGGCGATGATAAAAGCCGCGTACACTACTTTAGCGTGAACCCTAACGGAGAGGCCGAAGTAGTGAAAATTCTTTTAAGTGCCAGTTCCAGTGCCCGTATTAAAGAATTTGATTTTTACTTTGAAGAACTGGCTATTAAAGGGCGGGGTAGTATGGGTAATCAGGTTACGAAATATGCTATAAAATCCGTTAAGTTTAAAGAAGCCGGCAGAGCCACATTAGATGGGCGTAAACTTTGGTTTGATGATAAGTTTGGCAGGCTGAGTGCAGATGAAAAAGAAATTTATTTGGGGATGTTTGAGCCGGAAGACAGGATATTGGTAATTTATAATGACGGGTATTACGAAATTACCGATCAGGAAATGACACAAAAATTTGACCCCGAAAAAGTATTGTTGATTGAAAGGTTTGAACCGGAAAGTACAATTACCGCCGTATATGTAGATAAAGAAAAATTACAGTACAATGTAAAACGGTTTAAAATAGAAACCTCCACACTCAAAAATAAATTCCTGTTTATTAAAGAAGGCGATGATAATTATCTGGAATGTGTAACCACAGCGGAGGAGCCTATATTGCAGGTTCAATCTGGCCGTGGAGATCAGGTGCGAAAGGCTAAATTTAAATTAGCAAAAGTTACCGAAGTAATGGGCTGGAAAGCCGTAGGAGCCAAATTGACCGACTTTAATAAATCGGTAGTGATGGATTGGGTGAAGCCGGAAAAAACGGATAACCAGCCGGAATTGTTTTAGGAGAGCCACCAGCCATCTATTTTATTGTTGTTGCCGTAAATAAACAATATTCAATGACTATCCGCCTTTTGGAAAGATGCTTAATTTTTCCCGTCATGTCGAAACCGTCATTTCGAATGGAGTAAAACGGAATGAGAAATCCCCATCAAAAAGCATTTACTTTAATTGCATTTGAGATTTCTCCTCACCTCCCGTTGGTCGGCATCGTCGAAATGACGGGAAAAACTCAAACCGTCATTGTAAATGGAGTAAAACGGAATGAGAAATCCCCATCAAAAAGCATCTACTTCAATTGCATTTGAGATTCCTCCTCACCTCCCGTTGGTTGTCGTCGTCGAAATGACGGGAAAAACTCAAACCGTCATTTCGATCCGCCCCGGCGGAGAGAAATCTCATTGGCTATTTTTGGAGACCTGTCTGCCGACAGGCAGGTTTACCACCGGTGAAATTGTTCTCTTCGTTTTCTTTCAGAAACCTCATCGAAACCTGTGCGCCGTGGCAGATGACAATCAGGATTGTTAGTATTCCAGACTGCGGATAGTCATTCAATATCCGTATTGGACTTCCGTGTCCTTATAAAAAAATTTCCCGAAGTACTGAATGATGATGGCGATTTTGTGGGCTTTGATGTGGTGATTGGGAATCCGCCGTATGTAAGAGTTAGAGACGAATCAGAGCAAGTTAGAAAATATTATTTTGACAATTATTTAGTTTCGGAAAACCAATTAGACTTATATCATTTATTTATTGAAAGGTCGTTTGCAATCGCAAACAAAGAAAGTGTTCATTCACTAATTGTTCCAAATGCCTTTTTAGCAAATCAAAACAACATTAGATTAAGAAAATTCATTCTTAATAATTTTTCAATAGATAGAATTATTGAAGTTAAAGATGATGTTTTTGAAGAAGCATCAGTAGAAGTATTGATTTTCATATTTAACAAACCTCTTGTTTCATTGTTAAGTCAATATTTTACTGTAGAAAAGGGTAGTTTTTACTATAATAACAGTTTTGATACTAAAGCATTCCAAAACACACCTAACAACAACTTTACAGTTACAGTTGATACGAAAAGTCAAGACATTATTTCGAAAATCCTTATTAAGTCTGTAAAAGTATCTGATTTGTTCAACACTATTTCAGGCATAAAAGAGTATCAAATTGGAAAAGGGAAACCACCTCAAAATGATGCTCAGGTAAAAGGAAAGGTTTTTAATGCAAACAACAAAGTTGACGATACATACCTTCCAGAACTTAGGGGTAAAAATTTATCAAAGTATTCGTTTACTTGGGAAAACGAATATATAAGTTACGGAACGTGGTTAGCCGAACCAAGAGTTCCTGATTTTTTCGAAGGCGATAAAATTTTAATTCGTCAAATTCCAGCAAAAGATTCTCTGGTTGCTTCATTTATAAAAGAAACTTTTGTTGTTGACCAAACTGCATACATTGCAAAGCCAAAATCGGAATTAGACATTTTATTTTATCTCGGCATACTAAACTCAAAACTTCTTTTTTGGTATTTTCAGAATATCAATAATGAGTTCGACCAGCTGTTCCCAAAAATTAAGGTGAAGGAATTTAACATATTACCTGTGCCAAGTATAGAATATACAAATAAAGAAATCTCAAGTATTGTATCAAACATCTTAGGACTTAAAGCAAAAGGTAAAAAATCTGATATTTCACAACTTGAAAACCAAATAGACCAGTTGGTTTACAAACTTTACAATCTTACCGAAGAAGAAATAGAAATTGTGGAGAACAATTAAGCAGCCAAATATGCTAACACTTTGTGGTAATTGGTTGGGGTTTATTGGTTTTTGGAGGTATTAGTGTACCGCAAGCGGTTAGCCATATTACAATTACTTTAAAAACCGTTTCATTTCCCGTTCCTGGTCTTTCTTTTTAAGGCTTTCGCGCTTATCGTATAATTTTTTCCCTTTGCCGAGGCCGATTTCTATTTTAATAAAACCCTTTTCGGTCATGAAAATTTTTAGGGGAACCAGGGTGTAACCTTTTTCTTTTAGCTTGGCTTGTATGCGGCGTATTTCTCTTTTTTGCAAAAGAAGTTTACGGTCGCGGTCGGGGTCGTGGTTATTAACGGTGCCGTGGGAGTAGGGCGAAATATGCAGGCTTTTTAACCAAATTTCGCCTTTGTGAATAATACAATAACTATCGTTAAAACTTCCTTTTCCGTCCCGTAAAGATTTTACTTCGGTACCCAGTAAAACCATTCCTGCAACATAGGAGGCATCAATAAAATACTCGTGAAAGGCCGAGCGGTTTTTTATGGAGATACTGTTTTTCAATGAATAATTAAGAATGAATAATAATTAGTGGAAAATGACGAATTAGTTGCTGCCCCAAATTGTGAATTGACTATTGTTTTTAATGTATAATTGGCTGCCCTATATTGTACTACTGAACTTTGCGACGCCCGCCTGAACGGGCAGGCAAGAAAGTTGCCATTTGCACAAAAGCCGGGTAAATAAAAAATTAATTTCTAAATAGACGGATAAGTACGGCCAATCTTTCTTTTAACTCTTTGCGGTTGATAATAAAATCTAAAAAGCCATGTTCCAATAAAAATTCGCTGCGTTGAAAACCTTCGGGTAATTCTTTTTTAATGGTTTCTTTAATAACGCGTGGCCCGGCAAAACCAATGAGGGCACCGGGTTCGGCAATATTCAAATCGCCCAGCATACCAAAGGATGCAGAGATGCCGCCAAAAGTAGGATCGGTTAGTAAAGAAATATAAGGGAGTTTAGCATCGCTTAATTGCGAGAGTTTACCGCTGGTTTTGGCCATTTGCATTAGCGAAAAAGCACTCTCCATCATACGGGCACCGCCACTTTTGCTAATAACCATGTATGGAAGTTTGTGCTGAATGCAGTAGTCAACAGCACGGGCAAATTTTTCTCCCATAACACTCCCAAGCGAGCCACCGATAAATTCAAAATCCATGCAGGCAATTACCATTTCTTCTCCGTCAATTTTACCCACAGCTATGCGCATAGAGTCTTTCAAATCTGTTTTGCTCCAAATATCTTCCAATCTTTTTTGATAGGATTTTAAATCGGTAAAACCCAAAAAGTCTTTACTACGAATATTGTCAAAAAGCTCGGTATATTCATTGTCATCAAACAACACCTCAAAGTATTGCGAACTACTCAAACGGTGATGGTAGTCGCATTTGGGGCATACAAATTGCTGCTCTTTTAACTCATCAAAAGTAGAAATGTAGTTGCACTCGGGGCATTTGGTCCAAAGGCCTTCTTTTGTTTCTTTTTTCTCAGATGTTTTCGTGAGAATTCCTTTTTTGATTCTTTTGAACCAACCACTCTTGTCTCCTTTATCCTGATCACCTGCCAAAGGGGCATCTAAATCTTCCATCTGCTGGTCTGCCATATATCGAAAAAAGTTTTGTGAGTTACAAATATACGTATTGTGAAATAAATTCAACACATAAGAAACTTTAGTAAAATAAGCGCTCTTTTTGTATCAATAAAAACGCTGTAATGCACTGCAAGGTAGCTGCTAATGGTTTCATACGGAAATAATTAAGGATTCGTTTTTTTACGAAAAATATTTAATTAAAAACAAAAATACGACCCATATAATAGCTAATACCGGCCCTATTATTCCAATGCTAAAGCCGCCTAATCTGAAGTCTGGTTGTTTAAGCAGACCTGTGCTAAAGGCAATGGCGTTAGGAGGTGTAGAAACAGGTAAAAATACGGCACAGGATGCGCTAATACCAATAACCATGGCTAAGGCAATGGGGTCAACACCCGGTAATATAGATGCTACGGGGATAAGTATTGTGGCAGTTGCCGTATTACTCATAACATTTGATAAAATAACCGTAGCAAAGGCAAAAACAAACATAAAGGCATATTCGTTAAAAGTAAAGCGGCTTAATTTGGTTACAAAAAATGCTGCTAATCCGCTTTCCTGAATGGCTATCCCTAAAGACAGGCCGCCGGCCACTAACATAAGGGTGTCCCAGGGGAGTTGGCGAACATCATCGCCCGTTACAATACTTACCATTGGCAGTAAAATAATAGGTATTCCCGAAACGGCAGCAGCGGGTATGCCGTGCCATCTGCATGTTAACCAAAGCAGAACGGTAACCACTAGAACTACCTGCACAAAGTTTTTTTGAAATTTATCTTCGGGAGATGTTAATTGATTTTTTTGAATAAAACTTAAATCTACTTTTTGGTCTTTTATATTATATTTTTTGCTGAGGATAAGCCAGAAAATAAAAATTAGCACAACTGCAATGGGTACGCCTAATACCATCCATTCTAAAAAACCTATTGTGGTATGATTGGAGCTGCGCCTTACTAAACTATTGATGGCATCCACAGCTATGGCATTGGGTGGGGAGCCTATAATGGTTCCCATACCGCCAATGGCAGCAGCAGCAGGAATGCCGATGAGCATGGCTTTGGATAGCTGATTTTCTTTGCCCATCTGTTGTACAAAAGGCATAATGGAGGCAATCATCATGGCGGTTGTGGCAGTATTTGACATTACCATTGATGCCACTGCCGTGGTTCCCATAATAGCTAATAATACATATTTGGCTTTGTTGCCGGCTTTAGACATGCTGAGCTTGAATAAATCTCTGTCTAACCCGGTTTTTTTAGTGCTTCTGCTAAAAAAAAGCCACCCACCATTAGCCATATAACGGAATTTGACCATGTATTTACAAATACTTTTACATCTATGTAATTCTCAGAGCCTTCTACATTTTCCTGTGCGTTTCCCAATAAAAAAATTAATAAACCCACAATTAATAAACCTACGGCAAAGGGTGGAATAGCTTCTGTTATCCAAAGTGCTACGGCAAAAATTAAAATAAATAATACATATTGTTGAATGGTTGTAAATTCTTCTTCTCTTTGGGTAATAAGAAAGCTAATAAAAAAAGCAATGATGAGGCTTAACAAAAAGAAAATAATTCTCTTTTGGGCATCAACTATTTTTTGTATCCTGTTTACTAATCGTTCTGCGGCTCTTCTGGAATCTGACATGGTTTAATTTTGAGGGACAAAGGTCGTTAACATTTGCTCCACAAACTATGACGTACATCAGTTGGGTGCATTTAAAATTGTCGCAATTCGTATTTTGTAAAACCAATGCAAAATTTCGATGCTAATTCCTCTTCTCCGGACGGAGAAGGGGTTAGGGAGCCTGCCCGCCGTGGCGGGATGAGGCGTTATAAATTGCTAAAAAAATCACAACGGCAATTTTAAATGCACCCCATCAGTATCGGGTGCTACAGTTTTTATGATAGGTAAAACAGCTGTAGAAAATAGTACCTTTAAAATGTTTTTATGTATGATAATAAGGAACGGCATATAATTCTCTTTGATGGCGTGTGCAATCTCTGTAACACATCTGTACAGTTTGTAATTAAAAAAGACAAGCGTAATTTGTTTCGGTTTGCTTCTTTACAATCTGCGGCCGGCAAAAAATTATTAAGCGATTTTAGCCTCGCCGACAATCACCTGAAAACCTTTGTGTATATTAAAAACAATAAAGTATATCTAAGGTCCAATGCTGCATTAGAAGTAGCCAAAACCCTGGGTAGGGGATGGCAGTTGCTGTATGGGTTTAAAATTATTCCATCTTTTATACGAGACGGCATTTACAATTATATTGCAAAAAACAGGTATCAATGGTTTGGAAAAAAAGAAGTGTGTATGTTGCCTACACCTGATTTGCAGGAAAAATTTTTATAACCCTATTTCATGGAGGTAATCCACCAGGTATTGCCAAAAGGATCCTTAATGCCGCCGCTACGGCCATAGTCCTGGTCGGCGAGGTTGTTTACGATGGTGCTACCGTTATTTAACGCTAAGTTAAAAGTAGCATCGGCATCATCCACATATACAAATAAATGGGCGTTAGCCACACCAAAATCTTCAGTAGTATCGGCCATCATAATATTGCAGCCATTTATTTGCACTTCGGCATGTTCAATGTTTTTTTTATCGTCATTGCGGTACCCTTTATATACTTCGGTGGCTTGAAATACAGTTTTTGTAAATTCAATAAAGCCGTCGGCGTTTTCCAAAATCAGGTAGGGCATTAAGGGTTGGTGGCCTTTAGCTATTTTCATAAAAAGAATTTATAATAGTAATAATTGTATGACAATTGAAAAAATATGATTTCTAATAAGTGAAACAAATAACAAGGGTAATAAGTTGTGAATGCTAAAAGAAATTGCTATGGCAAACTCTTTTGCAAAGGCATATAATAAGTGTTATTTGTATTCGGGATGTACTCTTTTTATACAGGAGGTGCTTCGTTGGGTAATTCAAAATAGGGTTTTATTTTGTCAAATAAAATATCCGGCATTGTTGATTTTTTCATCGTTTTGGCTTCCATAAAATAAAGGGTTACATGCCCCATTGCTAACAGTTCATTTTGTTCGTTCAATACCTCACTATGAAAAGTTATTTTATAATCGGTAGGTAATTGACGCAGTTCTACGGTTATTGTTAGCAACTGGTCGTACAAAGCAGGGCGTATATATTTACATTTCACTTCTATCACCGGCATTATAACACCCACTTTTTCCATATCGGCATAGGTGAACCCTAATTGCCTTATAGACTCAGCCCTGGCTACTTCAAAATATAGGAAATAGTTGCTGTGATATACTACGCCCATTTGGTCGGTTTCGGCATATCGAACCCGTATTTGTGTTGTGGTTTTAAACATTTTCCTTATTTGCCTATCATTTTATCAATACTGTATTTACCAGGCCCGGTAAAAAATAAAGCTATAAAAATAAACAGAAATAATGCAGGCGATTCTCCATCACCAAATAGTTGACCATGATGCGCAATAAAAAACGCTACACTCATGGCGATGATAAGCGGAATAGTGGCCAGCCGCGTAAGTAAACCGGCAACAAGAAGAATGGCACAAAAAACCTCGGCAAAAATTGTTAGCCCTAAGGATGCTTTCATGCCAATGCCAAACGGGTCAATAAATCCTTTTTGAATGATTGCATCAAAATTATTTATTTTTTTAAGCCCATGGTTGACGGCCATAGTACTGCCAGCAATGACCCTTATTAACAACAAACCAAAATTTAGGCCGGCATCTGAATACTTTGAACTTATCAGTCTCATGCTTAGAAAATTTATTCAGGCAAACATAGAATATTATTTGTTATAATCAAATAGCACGGCTTTAGTGGGAATAGTTTTACAGGAGTTGTATATTCGTTCTTTAAAAAGTTTAAAGATGTTTCAATTATTAACAGCCTATTTGTTTCAAAATAAAAGCTTATATATTCCCGGTACAGGAGATTTTTTTGTAGAACAACAAAATGCAGTAACTGATGTGGCAGCGGGTATGATTGAAGCACCGGGCTGGAAAATAGATTTTTTACCTGTAGGAGAAACCTCTGTAACAGCACATAATGAGCCGCTGTATGATTGGTTAACTAACCAACTAAATATTTCAAAAGAAGAAGCGGTTTTAAAATTTGATGATTTTTGTGACCGGGTGAGTGCAGATTTAAGAAATCATAAAAAAGTAGATTGGGTAGGATTGGGAACTTTAGAGAAAACAGATGGTAAGGTTTCTTTTATTCCCGAAGTGTCTGTGGTAAAATCTTTTACCGGTGTAAAGGCCAAAAAAGTAATTAGGGAAAATGCCAGTCATCAAATGTTGGTGGGAGAAAACGAAACCACTACACAAGCCATGCGCGAAGCCCTTAGCAGGCAGCCGAAAAGGGGCTTTAACCGTAATAAAATAGCTTGGGTATTAGCAGGATTAACTGTTGCTTTACTACTAATATATTTTTTACAAAAAGGTTGTAGCGCAGGAAGTATCGGTAATCAAAATAAAGTGCCTGTTGAAAAACCTGCGGAGACTTATCAGATACGATAAGAAACAATTTTGTTTGTAATGTATTACTTAATATCATCCACCGCATGATCCCCATGAAAATCTTTACCGTTCCATATTTGCTTTGCCGACCACGGTAGAGGGGCATCTTTCCAAAACGGCGCATCGGGCGATAAGCCTAACGGTAAAAATATTTCGGTACATAAATACAGGCTGCCTTGGTTGTTGTAATAATCTGCCAATCCGGGTTGTTTGCCTGCCAATCCAATAACCATCCATCCGTTATTATCGTAAGTATTGGGTGCTAATAGAGTTTTTTGGGCAACTGCCAGCAGTGCTTCTCGTACCTGCGAGGGTTGCATACTTTTGGGCAGCTGCTCTTTATAGGCCATATTGGCTAAGTGATGAAAAGCGCCGGAGCGATATACGATAGATCTTCCATAAGCAGGGAAACTGCCGTCTGCATTAATACTACGCTCCTGAATTTCGCTGTAACGATTATTAATAATAGCCAGTTTCGCTAATTCATTTTTATACCTGCCGGTTTTTTTATTAGCTATTTCCATAATTTCTTTTAAGTAGGGTTGAATGACATAGCTGTTATAATAATCCATTCTAAAATGATTGCCATCGCTAAACATACCATCGCCAATATACCATTGGTACATAAAAGTGCGAATGCCATACTCCATTGTTAAAGCCTCGTAAGGGTAACCGTATTTTAAAAAAAATGCTTCAATAATACCGGAGAACAAAATCCAGTTATTGTAACCCGGTACGTAATTGCGGGTTTGTTGTAATTGATAAACGGTGTTTCTTTTGGTGGCTTCATCCAAATGTTCCCATATCCACGGAGCCCTGATAAGACCCAGTGCAAAAAAAGAAGCATCTACTAATGGCTGAGCACCTTTCCATAAAACAAAATCTTTTTGGGTACTGTCAGTAGCATTTTTGATGGATGCTATAACCCATTTACGATATTGGTTTCGTAGTTTTATTTCTTCGGCAGAACCACCTTCCTGATTTAACCAGGGCCCAATGCCGCTTAAAGCTCTTCCTAATGCTTCCAAATATTGTACTTCTACTCTCGCTTTTGGGTTATCGCTCATAGGAGAAATTTCTTTGGGCATTACCTCCCGTAATTTGTTTTTAGACATGTTTTCAAAAACCGGACGTACTACTTTGTCGAGAACACTTACCCATTCTGAACGATTATTATTATTATTTGATGGGGACTGTGCTAACAAAGAGAGCGAAGAAAAGCCAATAACGCAAATAACAGTAAGAATGAATTGTATGTACTTTAGCATAATCAGATAATAAAATTTTTAAAAATTACAGTTAGAAACGCTTAATAAACCAAATTATTAAATTGATGACGAGGCTGATGAGGATTAATGTAGTGATAGGAAAATAAAATTTGAAATGTTCTTTCTCAATCCTGATATCACCCGGCAACCTGCCAATAAAATTCAGTTTATTGCCCCAAAGTATAAAAATAATCCCAATAATGGCAATAATAATTCCGGCAATGAGTATAAATTTACCTGTTTGTTGCATATAGATATTACAAATCTACTTTAAAAAATATTTTTGTGTAATGATTATGCGATAAAAGAAAGGGTTACCTTTAAAAACCAACTATTAACAGCCTTTATTGTAAGGTATTGAAAATTTAATCACTATTTGCAATTTGGGTTTTACTAATTTTATTTGTCATTGTAATAAGAGGGAAATATTCCCGAAATAGAAGATAGTAATTAAATGTTGGGTTTAATTAAATGATTAGGGAGGTATAAAACTTTTCTTCTGTTGATAGTATTTTACCATAGTTTACGTAGCGTATTTAAAGAATACATAGAAAATATAAAACTTTTATAAGCTTATTACTGGATAATAAAAAGCAGGGTTTTGATGCAATATGCCATAGTAGATATTGAAACAACCGGTTCTTATGCAGCTGCCAACGGTATTACAGAGATCAGTATTCAAATTATTGAAGAGGGAATGGTGGTGCAACGGTATGAAACGCTCATAAATCCATTGCATATTATTCCCTCATATATTACAGCATTAACAGGTATTACTAACGAAATGGTAGCAGAGGCTCCTTTGTTTGAGGAAGTGGCAGAGGATATTTTTGAATTATTACGGGGAAAAGTTTTTGTAGCACATAGTGTAAATTTTGACTATTCTTTTCTGAAAAGCCAATTAGCGTTTTGTGGATTTGCTTTAAACACCCCAAAGTTATGTACCGTGCGTTTAAGCCGGAAAATTCTTCCTGGCTGCCTGTCTTATAGTTTGGGAAAACTGTGTAGAGAACTTGGCATACCACATATGAACCAACACCGCGCCGGTGGCGATACAGATGCTACGGTGGCTTTATTTCAATTATTGTTAGAAAAAGACACAAACGGATATATTGAGAAAAGTCTTAAACGAACTTCTAAAGAACAGGTATTACCGCCTAATGTTCCTAAAAGTGATTTTGATAAACTGCCTTATACACCGGGAGTTTATTATTTTCATGATGAAAAAGGAAAAGTAGTGTATGTAGGCAAAGCAAAAAATATTCGCTATAGGGTAAGCAGTCATTTTAGTAATAACGCTACCAGCAAGCAAAAGCAAAATTTTATGCGCCACGTACATCATATCAGTTTTGAAGAATGCGGTACTGAACTGGTGGCCGCCGTTAAAGAATCCACCGAAATAAAAAAACTATGGCCAAAGTTTAATGCTTCGCAGAAAAAAAGAGAGGATGTTTTTGGAATTATCTGTTTTGAAGATCAGCTGGGGTATTTAAGACTGGCAATTGATAAAATAAAAGCCAATAGCGATGTGCTTAGCAGCTACCATCATATTGAAAACGCTAAAGCTGCTTTGCGACAACTGGTTGCAGATTTTGAACTTTGCGCCCGATTATGTTTTATTAATGTAGATGTGATTGATGAAACTGTTCACGACAGGCATTGCAAAGGAGCTTGTAGAAAAAATGAAGAACCGGTACAATATAATAAGCGTGTATTAAATGCTATTGAACAGTTACGCCAATTACCGTCTTTTGCCATCATAGATAAAGGTATTGAACCAAACGAAAAGAGCTGCATCCTTGTATGGAAAGGGAAATTTTATGGTATTGGCTTTTTAGAAGATGATAGGCAATTAGCACAGCCGGAAAGCCTTAAAGAGATGGTTACCAGATATAAAGAGAATAGTACGATTACTAATATGCTGTTTGGCTACGCTAAAAGATATCCACAAAAAATAATTAAACTTGATGTGGTGTAAAATATTTATTTTATGGTACAGTGTTTGATTGTTTTAGAGATGATTTATTATTTAGTTTAAATAGTAATGGGCGAAACACCGTTTTTTTTAAACGGAAACCCTATTTTTACTTTTATTAAAAACACATATCTATGATTAAAAAAATTATTTTTTGCAGTACAATCGCTGCATTTTCAATTACAGCAGGGTAGGCTCAGATTAAATTCAATAAAAAAGCTGTTGGTGCATTAGAAAAAGGTGTTACTGCTGCTACATTTAGCGATGAAGATGCTGCAAGACTGGCAAAAGAAGCGGTAGATTGGATGGATAACAATAATCCTGTTGCTCCCGCAAACGACCCTTATACCGTAAGGTTGAACAAGATTTTTTCTAAACATCAAAACGAAGATGGTTTAAAACTTAACTACAAAGTATATAAGGTAGTTGATATTAATGCCTTTGCTTGTGCCGATGGTAGTGTTCGTGTATTTTCTTCCTTGATGGATATGCTTACAGATGATGAGTTGCTGGGAGTAATAGGCCATGAAATAGGCCATGTAAAAAATAAAGATACGCGCGATGCTATTAGAGCCGCATACAAAAGGGCTGCTATTTCCGATGCCGCTGCTTCGCAATCCGGTGTAGCCGGTGCTTTAAGTGAAAGCCAGTTGGGTGCATTAGCAAATGCCATCCTGCAATCAAAATATAGTCGCAAGCAGGAATCGGAGGCTGATGATTACTCCTATACTTTTATGAAAAAGCATAAATACGATGTAATGGCCTTAGCAACCGCCTTTAAGAAATTAGAGTCTTTGGGCTCTGGAGAAAAGAAAAGTAATATGGAAAAAATGATGAGCAGCCACCCTGATAGTGGCGACAGAGCTAAAAAAGTAGAAGAAAAAGCTAAGAAAGACGGTTTGGATAAGAGTTAATCACCATTACGTTCTCCTAATATTTTTAATCAAAAAGCTGTATCAACAACTGGTGCAGCTTTTGTTCTTTAGTAGCCGTAATAAGGCAAACAAAAACTTAAAATAACATTAACGAGCTGTTTAATACGTCATTTTAAATTACTTTTGCACCAGATTAATACATACACTATGATGAAGCGTTTTTTATTGGCATGGGCTATTTTGTTAACGGCAGCAATTACATTTGCACAGTATTCCGTGCAGTCAAAATACTTTGTTTATCTGCAAACAGAACCTGCACAGCCTTTTTATATTAAAATAAACGGGCAGCAGTTAAGTGCCAATGCTTCCGGATATTTAATATTACCGCAATTAAAAGATGGAGATTATAAACTGGTTGTAGGTTTTCCGCAGGAAAAGTATCCACAACAAACCTATGATTTCACTATTGATTCAAAGGATAAAGGCTATTTAATAAAAGATTTTGGTGCAGACGGTTGGGGATTGTTCGATTTACAAACGATGGCTGTTCAAAAACCATTAAAAGCCGGTGAAGGAAAAGCTATTGTAAATAATAGCAATCCGGTAGCCACTTCACCGGCTACTATGCCAAAAGAAGATGTATCTGATTTTACAAAAGTATTATCAAAAGCAGCTAACGATCCGGGGTTATTAGAAAAACCGGTTCCTGCTCCCGAACCTGAGCCTAAAAAAGAAGTAGTAGTAGTAGAGCAGCCGAAACCCAAGCCTGTTGAGCCGGAGCCTCAGAAAGTAGAAGAGTCTGTTAGTTCGGCACCCGTAGAGCAGCCAATAGTTGAAAAACCTGTTGAACAACCCAAAGTTGTAGAGGCTATTCAGCAAGAATCTTCTACCAGCCAAAACAAGGCCAAAGGGCAGGCAGGAATAATGGTAGAATATGCAAACAACAACGACAAAGGACAACCCGAACCGGTAACTATCTTTATACCCGAACCTCAAAATAAAAAAGAAATAAAACCCGAACCGGTAACAGAAAAAACGGTTGACCCTACTCCGGTTATTGAAACGGTACAGCAAAATACTATAGAGGAAAAGAAACCTGAAAAATTTGAAGTAGAAGAGAAGCCTGCAATACAGGAAGAAGTTGTAAAAGAAAAACCTAAGAGGGTTGTTAAAACCAATCCGGATTGTAAGAAAATAGCAGACGACGGCGATTTTTTAAAACTTCGCAGACAGATGTCGCAAAAAGATACAGATGACGGAATGATTGGGCAGGCTAAAAATGCTTTTAGAAACAGGTGTTTCACTACCAATCAAATAAAATATCTGAGTAGTATGTTTTTATCAAATGCAGGCAAGTATAATTTTTACGAAGCCGCATACCCGCATATTTCTGATATTGAGAATTTTGAAACCCTTCGGGATGAAATTAAAGACGCTTATTATGCAGAAAGATTTGATGAGATTGCCATACCTAAATAAGTAGGCGACTTAACAAATTTAATCAGCTGCATAAAATGAGATTCATTTTAGTAAGTATGGCCTTTACTGGCGTTTATTTCAATAAAAAATAAAAAACTATTGTGCCGCGGTATTTTTTAGAGGTAAGTTATAAAGGTACATTGTATAAGGGTTTTCAGCTACAACCTAATGCAAAAACTATTCAGGGTGAAATAGAAGCCGCCTTTACAATACTGTTTGGGAAAAACAAAGCTGCTACTAATTTTTTTTCGGTATCTAACGCCGGTTGGCTTTCCTGTTCATCCCGCACAGATGCTGGTGTACATGCCGTACAAAATTTTTTTCATTTTGACAGTAATTCCGTTTTTAAGCCCGACTGGATTTATAATTTGAATGCAATATTGCCATCGGATATTGTAATAGAATCAATAAAGCCGGTTGCGGATGAGGCGCATTCTCGCTTTGATGCTAAAAGCCGGTTATATCATTACCGGATTTATAACAGTAAGAATGCTTTTTTACAGGAAACCGCATATTTTTACCCCTATCCTCTTGACTTTGATAAATTGAATGAAGCTGCCGGATTGCTAAAAACCTTTTCCGATTTTACAAGTTTTTCAAAACGTAACACGCAGGTAAAAACCTTTCAGTGTACTATTTTGGAAAGCCGCTGGATTAAAAAGGAAGATGTGTTAATTTATGAAGTTAGGGCTAATCGCTTTTTAAGGGGAATGGTTCGGGCACTTACGGCTACTATGCTTAAAGTAGGGCGTGGTAAAATTAGTGTAGCTGCGTTTAAAGAAATTATAGAAGCTAAGGATTGTACCCATGCATTTTTTGATACACCGGCGCATGGCCTGTTTTTAATGGAAGTGGAATTTTAATTGTGGGCAATGGTTCCATCTTTCATGGCTAATAGCGTACTACCTACTACAATTTTTAATACATTATAGTTGGATTAATAAATTCGTCTAAAAAAAATAAATATTGCTCCCAACCAATGAAAGACTATGGGTGGGAGCAAATTTTTGAATTATTTTATTGAATCTCCGGTGTACTTAATTTACTTAACGATGCTTGTATTTCTGCATCAGAAAGTTCGTGTTTCTCAATTTTTCCGGCAAAATAATCTTCGTATGCTTTCATGTCAAAATTTCCATGGCCGCAAAGATTAAACAAAATGGTTTCAGCCTTGCCTTCTTCTTTACATCTTGCAGCTTCTTTAATTACCGTAGCAATACCGTGGGTAGCTTCCGGTGCCGGAATAATGCCTTCGGTTTTTGCAAATAAAATTCCGGCTTCAAAAACTTCAAGATTATCATGCGCACTGGCTTCAATTAATCCGTCTTTTTTTAACTGGCTTACAATAGCTCCTGCACCATGATAGCGCAGGCCTCCGGCGTGTATGGGAGCAGGAACAAAATCATGTCCTAAGGTGTACATGGGTAATAAAGGTGTCATGCCTACAGTATCTCCAAAATCGTATCGAAAAACTCCGCGAGTTAATTTAGGGCAACTGGTTGGCTCGCTGGCAATACAACGAATGTTTTTTCCTTCATCAAAATTTAATCGAAGAAAAGGGAATGAGATTCCTGCAAAATTAGATCCGCCACCAAATGGAGCTATCACCACATCCGGTAAATCTCCGGCCTTTTCCATTTGTTTTAAAGCTTCTAACCCAATAACAGTTTGATGTAATAACACATGGTTTAAAACACTACCCAAGGCATATTTTGTATCATCGCGCATAGCAGCCATTTCTACAGCTTCAGAAATGGCAATTCCCAATGAACCGGGGCTATTAGGGTCGGCTGCCAGAATTTTTTTGCCTGCTTCGGTAATTGTTGAAGGTGATGCCACTACTGATGCACCCCAGGTATTCATCATTATTTTACGATAGGGTTTATGGTTATAGGAAATTTTTACCATGAAAACATCGCAAGCTATATCAAAAATATTACAGGCAAAACTAAGAGCGCATCCCCATTGTCCGGCACCGGTTTCGGTAGAAATTCTTTTTACGCCTTCTTGTTTGTTGTAGTAGGCTTGCGGAACAGCGGTATTGGGTTTATGCGATCCCGCAGGGCTTACACCTTCATATTTATAGTATATTTTAGCCGGCGTGTCTAATGCTTTTTCTAATTCGTAGGCACGGTATAAAGGGGTTGGCCGCCACAAACTGTATATATTTCTTACTTCATCAGGAATGCTAATCCATTTTTCTGCAGAGACTTCCTGTTCTATTAAAGCCTGCGGAAATAAAGGAGCCAATGCATCCGGACCAATAGGCTCTCCCGTTCCGGGGTGCAGCGGGGGTAGTGGTTTATTAGGCATATCTGCCACAATATTATACCAGCTTTCCGGTATCTCATTTTCAGAAAGCGTAATTTTTCTTTGTTTCATACTTTTATTGTTGTCTTAAAATTAATAGCAATCGATACTATAGTTGATTGTTAGGTTGGGTGTTGAAATGATTCTACTTCTGTTACCAGTCATCTGTTCTAAAAGAAGATGCCGGAAAGCCTTCGCTGTTATATAAATCGCCTTTTACCCAGTCTTTAAACGCATATCTTACAGCAACTGGATTTTTAACTGATGGCGATGAAACTTCTACCGTGCCATTAACAGTTCTGGCATTAGCCGGATAAAAAACTTTGTCGCTGCCTGCAATTTCAAATTGAACCAATGGTTGCCCGTAGCTGGTTAGCCCATTAGGTGCATTCGTAAACCTGATTATTGCTGTATCGTTTTTAAACGTTACCGATTCGTATAGGGGGCTTTGGCTTTGAAACCCGGTAAAGCCGTAAGTATTGTTGAGAGCCAGATAAGCCAGTCTTTTACCTACAGTTTTTTTATTACGCGGGTGGATGTATATGGAGTCGCCAATATCCATAGTAACTACCATACCACTATTAGGAATTTTATCAAGCGATTTTCTTTGGGCATCTCTTAAAAAAGCCGAATTCATTCTGGCATCTCCCGGTTTTTTATACATATTATAATCCCAGGGGGCTATTTGTACATAATAAAATGGAAATTCTCCATAACCGAATTGTTTCCTCAACATCGAAACAAAATCCGGAAATAGCGATTCGTATTGTGCAGGTTGCCCGGCGTTGGTTTCGCCCTGATACCAGATAGCTCCTTTAATGCCGTAACCAATAAATGGATGAATCATTCCATTGTATAATACCGTTGGGATTTTGTTGGATAGTTTTTCTTTGGTATTGGCTTCGGGAATTTTTGCATTGTATTTTTCAAGTGTTTTTATATCCATAAAAGCTTCTACAGGGCTACCGCCATAGCTTACATTAATTAAACCAATAGGTACTTTAAGTTTGTTGTAAAGCTGTAATCCAAAAAAATAGGCAGTAGCGCTAAAGTTAGATACATCTTGGGGTGCAGCCGTTTTCCAAGTAGAATTTTTGCTGGTATCTAATGCTACAGATTGTACGGAGCGAGGTATGGTATATAAACGAATATTATTATTATCCGAGTTAAAAATATAATCATTAGAACTTTCAATAGGTTGGTCTTTATACCCTTTCATGGGCATTTCCATATTGCTTTGTCCGCTACACATCCATACTTCGCCCAGCAATACGTTTTTTATAACAAAGGGGGTGCCGTCATTTACAGTAATGGCATACGGTCCACCTGCATTTGTTGTTTGAATAAATGTTTTCCATTTACCATTGGCATCTGGTTTTACTGTATAAATTTTTTTGTTCCAGGAAGTAGTGATGGTTACATTTTTTTTAGAATCTGTCCAGCCCCAAATGGCCGGTGTACTTTCTCTTTGTAAAACCATGCCATCGCTAAAAAAATAAGGTAGTCTTATTTTTGCATGTAGTTGAGGGGATAGTAAAAAAAATATTGTAACAAATAACGGGGATAAACGAAAAAATTTCATATTTTGAAGATTAATATATTTGGAAAAATACAAAAAACCTCTGAAAGAGTATGTTGTAAAAATGAATTTTGTTTTTAACGTTGATTAACGCTTGTTAGATGGATAAAGAAAATCTTCAGGGATCACATAAAAATATTTGGTATGGAATTGGGCGTAAAAGAATTGAAATTCCCAAAACCGTATTAAATAATAGTATCGTATCGAACCCGCTTTTTTGTGGTATGTATATTAAAAGCTTGGGTTTTTACCCTAAAGCAAAAGGGCATTTAACAAAACGTAAAAACGGTTTTGCCGACAATCTTATTTTTTATTGTGTTGACGGTTATGGATATTACGAATTGGATGGAGAACGGTATGTGGTAGCCCCAAACGAATTTTTTATTTTACCCCAAAATGTAGAACATGTTTACGGCAGTTCGGAAGCTAATCCCTGGAGTATTTATTGGGTGCATTTTGGCGGCGACACTATTTGCGAATTTAATAAAATGATTGCCGTAAAGGCTCATTTTAAACCTACCTATATTAAAGATAACGGAGAGATTGTAGCGATGTTTCAAAAAATGTACACCTCGTTGGAACTGGGTTATAGTATTGATAATTTGTTATTTGCCAATCTTTGTCTTTCGCATTTTTTGTCATTGTTCATTTATAATGCCAAACATTATCCTGTTTCTGAAAATAAAAACCTGGATAGTGTTGACAGGGCCATTTTATATATGCAGGAACATATTACCGAAGTGATTACCTTAAAAGATTTGAGCTCTTATTCTAATTATTCCGTATCACGATTTTCTAATCTTTTTAAACAAAAAACAGGCTATGCCCCGATGGATTATTTTATGCAAATGAAAATTCAACAGGCTTGTCAGTTGCTTGATTTTACAGACCGCTCAATTAAAGATATTGCCATTACAATGGGGTTTGACGATCCATATTATTTTTCTAAGCGTTTTAAACAGGTAATAGGTTTACCTCCTTTAAGATACCGGGCTATTAAAAAGGATTAACTATTTTGGAGAGGTTTTGTTATACCATACCCGATGCGTTTTTAAGGCTGCGGGTTTTTTCTTGTATCAATTTTAAATTGGCACGAAGCATATATTTTAAATGGAGCTTTAATACTTGCCCCATCGTTTTACAACGATTAAACGATTCTGTATTAAAATATTCATTTAGTTGTTGGCAAAGCAATTCCCGTTTTGGTTCGGGCGAAATTGTATCGCGAGACATGATATTGAGCAATTCCATTAACCGGAAACGGCTTACAGCTACTCGAAATGCCATGGCTGAACGCTCCTCAGCCCTGTATTGTTCTACCGATTCTTTATTGAGGTGTTTCACTACGTTTTGAACATATAGATTGTTTTCCTTAAAAAACTGAGGGAAATACAGATTGCGTCGCCCTTCATAAGACTGTTGGTCAAAGTCTATGGCCCTAATACGGTATTGAAATCCTTCAATATCGGGCGTTGCAACTACCACAAAGTTATAGGCACGCATATCGCCTAATAATCTTACAAAACATCTTTCATTAAATTTTACAAATTCTTTTGCCAGCCGGGTGCGGTTGGTTTCGGGTTTTTCTAAGTAGTCGTGTAAAAAAACATCGCCAGCCAAGCCTGGAATGTGTTCTTCAACTAATGTGCCGCCATCTGTATAAAACGTAATCCGGTTGGGAGATAGTATATGTTCTAACTCTAACCCATAAATGCGAGAGGCATCGTTAATCTTCATATAATAATGATCAAAATTGCTGTTGAATTTATTAATGATGCGTATGCGGAAGGGCAAGGAGTTGCCAAAGGCGCAATAATCTATACGAGCCACGTCTAATTGGTTGGCAAAGCTCATATCGCCTTCGGTTTTAAGAATGGCATAGATTTTCACGAGACCTTCTTTAAGATAATCCCAGTCACGTTTATCATAAATGGCTTTTTCCCAATGGGTATTGTTTCCTTTGGCATCTTTAATGGGGATAGACCAGGTCATGTTCAACAAATCCTTATGCGAAACAGGTAAATGCACCTCTCTTCCTTGTCGTTTTAGGTAATCAGAAAGTTCTGCATTAACAGCGTATAATAATTTTTTACGGGATGGTTTATCGTTTAGTTCCTCAATTAAGTCCATAAAGCAAATTACAAAATACTGTGCATTAGCCCAAGATTACCAAAAATATTTTTAAAAATTTCTTAAGTTATTTTACTGCCATCGATTTGGCTTCAAAGGTTTGCGCACTAAAATAACCGATGGCACCGCCTTGTATATTGGTAATGGGGTTGCCTGGCGATGCACTTTGGTTTTGCCCCAAAGAGCTTTGTGTAAGGCTGTACCAAAATTTGTAAGCAGGCATATCAATTCCTCGCATTTCAACTCTTAGCTGATCCTCCGATTTTAAAGTATAATCAGTGTCGCCAAATATTAGAAGCTCGTAAATAACTTTTCGCCCGTCAATAAGATTATCGTCAGTTATAAAAATGGTGTTTTCCTTTCGCCCGTCAATGTATTGTATAAACCGATAGGCGTTTTTTATATTTGGCGGATCTGTAAATTCTACGGTAGCAACTTTTCTTATCTGCCCTAAAAATAATCTTTCAGATACATAGAGGGTGTCAAAATTCACTTTTTGAGGCATTGTAGAAACTGCAGTGAAAGTCTGTCCGTTTACATTAATGGTTAAATGATAGGTTTTGCCAGGCTTACCGGTTACATTAGCCCTGTAAACACCGCCGCCGGTATGGGTAAGTTTTATGGGCAAACTATTATCTTCATTAAGATAAATTTCAGCGTTTTCAACACCTGTAAATTGGTTGGAGTCCGCCATATTAATAGTTTGTGAAAGATTAACTCTGGCGGAATTTTCGTTATCCGTTATTTGGGCTTCTATAACATATTTTTTTTCAACATTTTTAATATCTGCATTAATAATTTTTTCGCAGGAGGTTAGTAATGCCGCAATGCACCAAATTAATAATAATGATATGTTATATTTTTTCAACATTAAAATTTAAAATTATAAGATATTGAAGGAACAAATCTAAATAAAGATGTTTGTACTGCTTCTGTTTTGCTGGGGTCGTCTTCGTTTTGCCGGAACGATATGATATATGCATTTTGCCGGCCGTATGCGTTAAAAAGGCTGAATGCCAGTTCGTTCTCCCATTTATTCTCCTTTACATCTTTAATAGCCCATCTTATAAAAAATGGGGCTCCTTTCCATTGACGGGTGGCTCCCAAATCAAGCCGGTGATAGGCCGGCATACGATAAGCATTTCGTTGGGTATAATAAAAAACAATCTGATTGTCAATTACATATTTTCCGCTGGGGAAGGTTACGGCATCGCCTGTGTAATATATCCAGTTGGCCGACAGGTTCCATTTGCTGTTAAGCTGATAATTGGCTACAATATTAAAATCGTGTGTTCTGTCCTGGCGTGCATTATACCAATTTCCGTCATTAATGCCGGCAATTTTTCTTTCGGTTTTTGAGAGCGTATAAGATAACCATCCGGTAAGCTTGCCGTATTTTTTCTTCAGCATGGTTTCAAGGCCATAAGCCCGGCCAATGCCAAAAAGTAGTTGAGATTCTATGGCATCATTGGTGTAAACATTGGCTCCCGACCGGTAATCAATTTGATTACCCATAGTTTTGTAGTATGTTTCGGCAGTTATTTCATACTCGTTTTCTCTCAAATTTTTATACCAGCCTACTGCATAGTGGTCAGAAGTTTCCGGTTTAATAATATTTGTACTGGCTATCCATTTATCTGTATGAAAACTGGTTACAGAATTGGCTATTAAGTGCAGGTTTTGCACATTGCGTACATAGGATGCTTTAACGGAGCTGCTGCTGTTAATAATAAAACTGGCTGCGAGGCGGGGTTCCAGATTAAAATAATTTTTTACTAATTGTCCTTTTGTATATTTCAACGTATCGGTTATATCGCCGCGCTCATTTATTTCATAAAAGTCCCCGGGACCGTATATGCCAAATGAAGATGCCCTTAAGCCAAAAGTAAGGTTAAGCCATTTTGCGGTTCGCCATGTATCGGTAATGAAACCGGCGTTTTCCCAGGAAAACCGACTCTGCAAATAAAAATCGTTATAACTCGATTTGCCACTGCTGGTTACCTCGCCGGGTTTTATATTATGGTAGATGGAGTTGATACCGAAACGCAAATTATGCCTGGTACCTGCATACCACTGAAACTCCTGTTTTAAATTCAGATCTTTAATTTGAGAAAAAATGTTCACATTGTCATTGGTATTATCTATGGCAATGTTATAGTCGAAATTGCTGTAAATAAGCGAGGTGTTTGAAAATAATTTGTTATTAAAAATATGATTCCATCGTAGTGTACCCGTTACATTACCCCAATCAAGTCCAAATTGCTTGTCTAACTTCAAAAAATCTCTACCAAAATAGCCGGATAAGTATAACCTGTCTTTTTTGCCCAGGGTATAGTTCATTTTTACATTCAAATCGTAAAAATATAGTTTGCTACTGCGTACGCTGGTATCTCTGGCAAGGCCAAGAAATATATCGGCATAGGAACGCCTGCCGGTGGCAAGAAAAGATGACCTGCCTTTTTGAATAGGGCCTTCTATATTAAGTTTTGCCGATATAAGACCAATACCGCCACTTACAACGTAATCTTGGTTATTGCCTTCGTTCATTTTAACATCTAATACAGATGAAAGCCTGCCACCATACTGTGCGGGCATACCTCCTTTATAAACGGTAACGTCTTTAATAACATCCGGGTTAAAGGTTGAAAAAAAACCCATCAGGTGAGAGGCGTTATATACATTGGCTTCGTCTAATAATATCAGGTTTTGATCGGCAGAGCCGCCTCGTACATAAAAACCACTATTCCCATCGCCGGCAGCCTGAATACCGGGCAGTAACTGAATGGCCTTTAAAATATCTCTTTCGCCCAGTAACATGGGAATGGTTTTTATTTCGCTCATACTAAGCCTTTCCACGCCCATTTGCGGGTTAGTAATGGTTCGGCCTTTGGTATTGGCACTAACACTTACGGCTTCTAAGTTTTTAATCTCTTCGGGCAATACTATGTTTTTTACCCTATTTGCCTGTAAGTCTATTTTTTCTGTTATTGGTTCATAACCAATGGCAGAATATTGTATTTCATAGCTGCCGGCATTTAACGTAAGCGAGTAAAATCCATACTCATTACTGGCAGTTCCGTTTTCTGTTCCCAGAACTTTGATGCTGGTGTTGATAATAGTTTCCCCGGTTTTTTCGGATTTAATAATACCACTGATCGTGTATTGTTTCTGAGAAAAAACAGTCAGAAAATAAAAGGTGAACAGTATAGAGCAAAAAAATTTCTTCATGAATCAATTACCTTTACCACTATTTCTTAACGTAATAAAAAATATATAGCTTTTTTTCATTGCCAGTTCTATTTGCGTTAATAGATTTTGTTATTGCAAAAAAAGCTAATGAAATGCAAATGTAAATGTTAAAAAAAACATTTTTAAATGTTCTTTACACATTAATTGCTCAGTTGTTAGATGATGGAAACACTCCAATGCTTTTTCCATTCCTCCCCGGTTGTTAACAGGTTAATGCCTTCCTTGTGAATTAGTTGCTGGTTGGTGTTTGTACTGTCGGCAATACCGCACCAAGGCTCAATACATACAAAGTTGGCGTTTTTAGCAGCCCAAATACCCAGATAAGGAAAGCCTGAAAAATCAAAATTTAAACCAGTGTTTGTTTTGGTTGAAATTAGTTGAACAGAACCGGATACTAAGTTCTTAAACACAAGTGCGTCTTTGTAAAATAATTCTTTTTGTAATGGTATGCTATTACCGGTTTTAAAAAAAGGGATAGGTGTGGTTTTAATTAACCCCTCGTTGGATATAGGCCATCGCCTAGCATCTTCATTATGGTTAAAAACCAGCTGGTAATCGTTGTAAGCTTCCGCTTCAATTATCGGAATATTAAAAGCAGGATGCCCTCCAACAGAAAAATAAATATCTTGATTGTCTGTGTTTTTTACAATATAAGTTACGGTGAGTTTTGAGTCGTTAATTTGATATAATATTGAAAATTTAAATTTAAAAGGATAGCGGTTTAAGGTTTCTTCATTGTTTTAAATTGAAAAAAGAAGAAAATCATCATCAGCTTTTTCTAAGTTAAACACCATATCTCTGGCAAAGCCGTGCCTGCTTAACTGGTAAGCCTTTTCATTAAAAAAATAAGTATCGTTTTTTAACGATCCTACAATGGGAAATAGTACCGGAGATCTTTTGCCCCAAAATTCAGGATTGCCGTTCCATAAATATTCAATTTCTGTTTTCTTATCAAAAACATTTTGCAGCTCGGCTCCCTTTGCAGCTACGGTAATGCGTAAGCGGTTATTTTCAATTGTATAATTCATAGCTCATAAAAATTTCTGTTGTTGCAACCAGATTTTAAGATCGTCCATCCATTTTTCATCAGTAGTTTTGTTATTCATGCCAAAACCATGTCCGCCGTTCTCAAAAGTTTTTAGCGTTGCAGGTATTTTATATTTTTCTAAAGCTTGTTTGTAAACCAGGCTGTTTTTGTAAGGCACCGCTTTATCATCCTTTGCATGAACCAGAAAAGCCGGTGGAGTTTTTGGAGTTACATTAAGCTCGTTAGCGTATTTTTTAATTTTCCATTCTGATGGATTTTTACCAATTAAATTATTTCTGCTACCCATATGCGTAAGGCTATCGGTAAAGCTAATTACCGGATATACCAATACCGAAAAGTTGGGTTTAAATGATATTTTTTTTGGATTGGAAATGAGTTTTTCTTTATACCGGGTAGAAAGAGAAGCCGCCAAATGCCCACCGGCAGAAAAGCCCATAATGCCAATTTTTTTGGGGTTAATGCCCCATTGTTTAGCGTGTAGTCTCACCTGTTGTATAGCTCTTTCGGCATCCTGTAAAGGGCCGATAGCTTTGTCGAGCATTGTGCTATTATCAGGTAATCTATATTTTAAAACAATAGCTGTAATGCCCCAATTATTCAACTCTTTTGCCACATCGCTCCCTTCATGGCTGGCCGCCAGTATTTGGTAACCGCCACCCGGGCAAATAATAATGGCTGTACCATTGGGTTTTTCGGGAGTGAAAATGGTTAATGTAGGTATCGAAACCTTACTGAGCCGGATAACCCCTTTGTCATCCACAGTACTTTTTTCTACATTCTCCGAAGGTTTACTGTTGGGTATTACATCATAAAGTGGTATTTCTTTTTGAGCCGATGAACTAAGTGTAATCGTCAACAACATTAGTATAAAAAAGTGTTTCATGGTAAATGAATTATTCAAAACGAACCTTAATGGTATTCCAAAACTCATCTAATGTAATCATTCTTTCCTTAAAAAAGGAAATGATTTGAGGCCAGTCTTCTTTTTTCATAATGTTAAGACCGGTAGCTTCGGTATTAATTTTGGCAGTTAGCCTGCCGTCTTCGTCGTAAGTCTGATTGTTCCAATTCCAGTCCTCCCCACAAATCGATGTGAATATTTTTTTTACTGAAATAAACTTTTCATATAAAGCATCCTGTTCTTCTGCCACCGGGTGTTTTATCTCAATGGCAACAGCGCAAAGCTTTGTATCGGCATCCATTCTAAAATATATATGTCGGATACCGGTTTTATAATTTACCCAATTGATAGTAGCTCCCTCTGCATTACGCACCGGTTTCATGTACAAACCAAAAGCCGTCCAAAACTCTTTTTTAATATTGGATTTTTCTGCTTTGCTATACATTTTAAAAATTATGTGGAGTAAGAAAAAGCGAAAGTGGCATTCAACTGTTTTTCACCTTCTTGCTGTAGTTTTTAAAGAGACTTTGCCAGCGAAGATTTAAAACGCCTAATATACCTTCTTTAATAATGCCTTTGTTCATTTTGCTTTGGCCTTCGGTTCTGTCTTGAAATATTATGGGAACTTCTTTGATTTTAAAACCTAATTTCCAGGCGGCATATTTCATTTCAATTTGAAAGGCATAGCCTACAAAATTAATATTGTCGAAATTAATGGCTTCTAATACTTTGGCAGTATAGCAAATAAACCCTGCCGTAGGATCCTTAACAGGCATCCAGGTAATAATGCGCGTGTATAAAGAGCCGCCTTTGGAAAGAAAAATACGACTGGCAGGCCAGTTAATAAAGCCGCCTCCTTTTACATAGCGGCTCCCAACAGCAACATCTGCACCATCATTTTTGCAGGCATCAAATAGTTTTAAAAGGTCGTTAGGGTTATGCGAAAAATCGGCATCCATTTCAAAAATATACTGGTAGTTGTGTTGTAATGCCCATTTAAACCCGTGAATATAAGCTGTACCTAAGCCTTGCTTTCCTGTTCTTTCCTCAATAAATAATTTGCCGGAAAATAGTTGTTGGAGAGATTTTACAATATCTGCCGTACCATCGGGGGAGCCGTCATCAATAATTAATACATGAAAACTGCCGGGTAGGTTCATCACCGCTTGGATAATGTTAGCAACATTTTCCTTTTCATTGTAAGTGGGTATGATAACAATCTTGTCCAACGATGGTTTAATTGAATTATAATTATTAGATAATAGCCGTTGCAAATATTTCCGTAACCTGTATTCTAATTATTTTTTTAATTTACTGCGAGTAAATATTTCAGTTAGTTTTTGTTTGGTGTGTTGCGGAAAGTCGCCACGCATCATCCAATCATAATATTGGGGCTCTTTACGCAAAACTTCTGCTACTGCCTGTCCTTTATATTTACCAAAATTAAAAATTTCAATTCCCTTATCCATCACAAACCTTCTGGCAAAGTCAACAATTTCTTCATCTCCAAGTGCTTTTAATATAGAATCAGTAGTTGTACCCAACTCCGGATATTTTTCTACCTGGGCTAAAAGTACTTCGTATGTTGCAGTTGCGTCTGCTTCGGCAGAATGTGCGTCCTCAAGGGTTTTGTTGCAATAAAATTTATAAGCAGCCGTTAGCGTACGCTGTTCCATTTTGTGAAAAATATTTTGCACATCCACCAACTTTCGTCCTTTCATGTCAAACTCAATGTTAGTGCGCATGAACTCCTCTACTAATAAAGGCACGTCAAAACGGTTAGAGTTGTACCCGGCCAAATCACAACCATCCAACATTTGTTTTAGCTCTTGCGCCACTTGCGAAAATGTAGGGGCATCCTTTACCATTTCATTGGTAATACCGTGTATTTCGCTCGAGGCTTCAGGGATAGGCATTTCCGGATTGATGAGTTTGCGTTTTACGCTTTTATTACCATCAGGCAATATTTTAACAATGGCAATTTCCACAATTCTGTCTGTACCAATATTTATGCCTGTGGTTTCTAAATCAATAAATGCAATTGGCTTAGTAATTTGTAACATAGAAAAATAATGTATAAGGCAGCTAAGATAAAGAATTATGCCATGAGCTATGAAAACAATGCCAAAAACTTTTAAAAATAATATTCTTTTTTAGCTTTCTTTCTATATCTTTGCACCGCAATGAAAATAAATGTACATATCCATCATCATTTTGCATACTTATAAAGTAAGCCGGGTGTTGGTATGTATAATAAATATAATTTGAAGGCTTACAGGTTTGTAAGCCTTTTTTATTTTAAATAGTAAAGAAAATCATGCAAGAAAAACTAAGAATTGCGGTACAAAAATCGGGCAGACTAAGCGAAGATTCGTTAAAACTGTTAAAAGAATGTGGTATTGGTGTACCAAACGGAAATAATCAGCTTAAAATTGCAACGGAGAATTTTGATGCAGAAATATTATTTCTTCGGGATGATGATATTCCTGAATATGTTGCTGATGGCGTAGCAGATATTGGTTTTGTGGGCGAGAATGTAGTTTTAGAAAAAAATAAAGATACCCAAATAGTTGAGCGATTGGGTTATGGTAAATGCCGCTTGTCTATTGCACTACCCAAAACAAAGAAGAACGCTAAAATAAGCGATTTGGATGGCGTAAAAATAGCCACCAGCTATCCGGTAATATTAAAAAAATGGTTAAAGCAAAATAAGCTGAATGCCGATATTCATACCATCAGCGGCTCGGTTGAAATTGCCCCAAGAATTGGTTTAGCCGATGCTATTTGCGATTTGGTGAGCTCCGGCAGTACTTTGTTTAGTAATGAGTTATATGAATTTGAAACCATTTTGAAATCGGAGGCTGTATTAATTTCCGGTAAAAAACTAACAGAAAAGCGTAAAGTATTATTGGATAAGTTGTTGTTTAGGATTCGCTCTGTACGCAAAGCCAAAAACAATAAATATGTTTTGTTGAATGCGCCAAACGAAAAAATTAATACGATTATAAAATATCTTCCGGGGCTCAACAGTCCCACCATTGTTCCTCTGGCAAAGGAAGGGTGGAGTTCTGTACACTCAGTAATTAGCGAAGCTGATTTTTGGAATGTGATAGAGAAATTAAAAACTGCCGGGGCTGAAGGCATTCTTATTATACCTATAGAAAAAATGATTGATTAATTTTAATTATTGGATGCATTAGGTAAAAAACGCCAATTCATTTTGGGCAATAATAATATTGAAATGGAAATATTTAAAAATCCGGATGTTACTACTTGGGAAACCATTTGCAAAAGACCGATGCAGGATAATCTCGCCATTCGCAGTACAGTTCAGCGCATTATAAATGATGTAAGAAAGAACGGCGACCGGGCTTTAGTAAAATATGCGAAAAAGTTTGACAACGTTGCTCTCCAATCGTTACAAGTAAATCAATCGGAATTGGATGCAGCGTTAACCAATATTGACAAAGGTTTAAAAAAAGCTCTTATTCAAGCCAAGCAAAATATTGAACTGTTTCACAAAAAGCAAACGGGGAGTAACGAAAAGGTAAAAGTAATGAATGGCGTTACTTGCTGGCGGGAATCGAGAGCCATTGAAAAAGTAGGATTATATATTCCGGGTGGCTCTGCACCGCTTTTTTCAACAGTTTTAATGTTAGCCGTACCGGCCATGATTGCGGGTTGTAAGGAAATTGTGCTTTGTACTCCCTGCGATAAAAACGGTAATGTAAATGAAGCGGTTCTTGCAGCTGCCGGTTTATGCAATATCAGCAAAGTATATAAAATTGGTGGCGCTCAGGCCATTGCGGCAATGGCTTATGGCACAGCAACTGTTTCCAATGTATTTAAAATTTTTGGTCCCGGTAACCAATATGTTACGGTGGCAAAGCAATTGGTTCAAAGTGCTGTGGCAATAGATATGCCTGCCGGCCCGTCGGAAGTATTGGTTATTGCCGATGATACCTGTAAGCCCGATTTTGTAGCTGCTGATCTTTTGGCTCAGGCGGAGCATGGTTCGGATTCGCAAGTAATATTATTAGCAACCGATATTAAAATATGCCGTAATGTTCAAAAAGAAATTAAAAACCAAATTAAACAATTGCCTCGCAAAGCCATTGTCGAAAAAGCATTGAAGCATTGCAGATTAGTGGCTTTACCATCGTTGGAAGATGCCATTGCTTTGTCAAATTATTATGCGCCGGAACATTTAATTTTGGCCTGTAGGGTTTCCGGTGGTTTATTAAAAAGCATTACTGCTGCTGGTTCGGTATTTGTAGGTAATTATTCTCCGGAAAGTGCAGGGGATTATGCCAGTGGTACAAACCATACGTTACCAACCAACGGATATGCTGCCATGTACAGCGGCGTTTCTTTAGATAGTTTTTATAAAAAAATAACTTTTCAACAATTAACAAAGGCAGGGTTAAAATCTTTGGCTACAACCATTACAACGATGGCCGAAGCAGAAGGGTTACAGGCGCATAGCAATGCTGTTAAAATCCGTACCCGATAAGTAGTTTTGTTTTTTGATATAATTTAGAACACAATGGAATTTGAATTAAGGAATTTAGTAAGAGAAAATATATGGAACCTAAAGCCCTATGCTACTGCCAGGCACGAGTTTGGTGGTGAAGCCAGCGTAATGTTGGATGCCAACGAAAATGCTATGGGCTCTCCTGTAATGTTGAATATTGATGCAAAAACAGAAGTGCTTAACCGCTATCCCGATCCGGTTCAACAAAAATTAAAAAAACGTATTAGCGAGATTAAAGGAATTCCTGTTGCTAATATTTTCACAGGCAACGGCAGCGACGAAGCTATTGATGTATTATTCAGGATTTTTTGTGAGCCGGGTATTGATAATGTTATTACCCTGCCGCCTACTTATGGAATGTACACGGTTGCTGCTGCCATTAATAATATTGCCGTAAAAGAAGTACCGCTTACAGCAGATTTTCAATTAAATATTCAGGCCATTGCTGATGCGGTGGATGACTATACGAAAATGATATTTATATGCTCTCCCAATAATCCCAGCGGAAACAGTCTGAACCGTCAGGATATTGAAATCATTTTAAATAATTTTGACGGCATTGTGGTGATTGATGAAGCCTATATTAATTATGCCCGGCAAAAAACATTTTCCTTACAGTTGGCAGACTACCCAAATTTGGTTGTACTACAAACCTTATCAAAGGCTTGGGGATTAGCAGCATTGCGGCTGGGGTTGGCGTTTGCGGGAAAGGATATTATTAGTATTATGAACAATGTAAAATATCCTTACAATATTAATATTGCTACACAGGAGTTAGCTTTGCAGGCTTTACAAGAAGTTGATAAGGTTAACGAGTGGATAAAAAATATAATAGAAGAAAGGGATTTGTTGGCAAAAGCATTGCAAACATTACCATTTGTAGAAAAAGTATATCCAAGCGATGCTAATTTTTTATTGGTAAAAATGAAGCAGGCCAATGAAGTGTTTCAATACTTACAAACAAATGGTGTAATTGTAAGAAATAGAAGCACTGTTCCGGGTTGTGAGGGCTGTTTACGAATTACAGTAGGCACAAAAGAAGAAAATGAATTATTATTAAAATCTTTACAGGGCTGGTTGTAAGAAACATGCACTTATGTTGACGTGTGCGACGCAACATTGATGCCATATATTCAATAGCCGGGTACAAAAAAATAACATGAAGAAAATATTATTTATAGATAGGGACGGTACCTTAATTAACGAAGCACCGCCTACGTATCAGTTAGATTCTTTTGATAAAATAACTTTTTATCCCGGCATGTTTACATGGATGGGTAAAATTGCGAAAGAGATGGGTTTTGAACTGGTAATGGTAACCAATCAGGATGGGTTGGGTAGCGAAAAATTTCCTGAAGCTACATTTTGGCCGCCACACCAATTGGTAATGCGCAATTTGGAAAGCGAAGGTATCTTTTTTAAAGAAGTGTTGATTGATAAAACTTATCCGGAAGATGGAGCTCCCACACGCAAACCGGGAACAGCCATGCTTACCCATTACATTAATAATCCGGAATATGATATGGCCGGCTCCTTTGTAATAGGCGATAGAATTACTGACATGCAATTGGCTAAAAACCTTGGCTGTAAAGGCATTTGGTTAAATTTAGATGAAGCACTTGGCGTTTCAGAAATTTCCGATACTTTAAAAGCTTTAGAACAGACAATTGTATTAAAAACAAAAAGCTGGGAAGATATATACGGGTACCTTCAAATGAAAGAACGCCGGGTACATCATGTACGCAATACCAATGAAACAAAAATTGCAATTGATATTAATTTAGAGGGAACCGGACAATGTACTATTGAAACCGGACTGGGCTTTTTTGATCACATGTTACACCAATTGGGCAGGCATAGCGGTATTGATTTGAAGATAGCTACAAAAGGCGATTTGCATATTGACGAGCATCATACCATAGAAGATACCGGCATTGCGCTGGGCGAGGCTTTTGCCATTGCTTTAGGCAATAAAGCCGGCATAGAACGTTATGGTTTTTTATTACCAATGGATGATTGTTTGGCACAGGTGGCGATTGATTTTGGTGGCCGCCCTTGGTTAGTGTGGGAAGCAGATTTTAAGCGGGAAAAAATTGGAGAGATGCCAACAGAAATGTTTTACCACTTTTTTAAATCGTTTAGTGATGCGGCTAAGTGCAATCTAAATATTAAGGCTGAAGGGGATAATGAGCATCATAAAATTGAAGCTATTTTTAAAGCCTGGGCAAAAGCTATTAAAATGGCAATTAAAAGAACACCGGGTAATAATCAGTTGCCAAGTACAAAAGGAATGTTATGAGTGTTGTAATTATAAAGTATAATGCAGGCAATATACAATCGGTTCTTTTTGCTTTAGAACGGATAGGAGTAACTGCCACGGTTACCGATAATGCGGAGGAAATTTTGTCTGCCGATAAAATAATTTTTCCCGGAGTAGGAGAAGCCAGTACAGCAATGGAGTATTTAAAAAAATACCGGTTAGATACGGTGATTAAGGATGCAAAACAACCCTTGCTCGGTATTTGCTTGGGTATGCAATTACTTTGCAGGTATAGCGAAGAAAATAATACAGATTGTTTGGGTATTTTTGATGTGGCAGTTAAAAAATTTGAAAGTGAGGATTTAAAAATTCCGCAAATCGGGTGGAACAAGATTCAGGTAACTGATAATTTGCTGTTCAAAAATGTACCGGATGGAGCCTACTGTTATTTTGTTCACAGTTATTATGCCGAACTGGATGGCTATACCATTGCAACCACAATGTATGCCAATGAGTTTAGCTCGGCTTTAAATAAAGATAATTTTTACGGGGTACAGTTTCACCCCGAAAAAAGTGCAGATGTAGGCGAACAGATTTTGAAGAATTTTTTAAATATATAATTCACAAAAAGGCCGTACTTATATGGTTCGGTTTTCAATAAATACTAATTACTATGCAAGTTATTCCAGCCATTGATATTATTGATGGCAAAGCCGTTAGACTTAAAAAGGGTGATTATGCCCAAAAAACTATTTATAATGAAAATCCCCTTGAAGTAGCTCTACAATTTGAAGATGCAGGCTTGCAAAGGCTTCACATGGTTGATTTAGACGGTGCCAAAGCAGGAAGAGTGCAAAACTGGAAAGTTTTGGAAACCGTTGCCGCAAAAACTAAGTTGGATATAGATTTTAGTGGTGGTATTAGCAGCGAAAAAGGTGTGCAGATAGCTTTTGACAGTGGTGCTGCTTACGTAGCCATTGGTAGTATGGCCGTAAAAAAACCATTGGTTTTTCAGGAGTGGCTGAATAAGTTTGGCGTAGAAAAATTTATGTTGGGTGCTGATGTGTTAGATGAAAAAATAATGATCAAGGGTTGGACGGAATCTACCGATATCAATGTGTTCAACATGTTAAAGCATTACCGTACAAAAGGCATCGAGCAGTTTTTTTGTACCGATATCAGCCGGGACGGCTTGTTACAAGGAAGCTCCAATGAATTGTATAAAAAAATTATTTCAGAAGTAGAAGATATAAAACTGATTGCAAGCGGTGGTGTAAGTAGTATGAAGGATTTAGAAGATCTAAAGGAGATTGGTTGCAGCGGTGCCATTGTTGGCAAGGCTATTTACGAAGGCATGATTTCATTAAAGGAACTTGGTAAATTTAAGTAATGCTAACAAAACGAATCATACCTTGTTTAGATATTAAAGATGGTCAAACCGTAAAGGGAACCAATTTTGTAAACCTGCGCCATGCCGGCGATCCCATAGAACTGGCCATGCGCTATAGCGATGAAGGAGCCGATGAATTGGTGTTCTTAGATATTACAGCAACCGTTGATAAAAGAAAAACGCTGGCAGCGTTAGTTAGAAAAATCGCCACCCATATCAATATTCCTTTTACAGTTGGCGGAGGCATCAATACGGTGGAAGATGTTTCTGTTTTGTTGGAAAATGGTGCTGATAAAATCTCTGTAAATACCTCCGCAGTGCGAAACCCGAAATTGATTAGTGATTTAGCACTCAATTTTGGAAGCCAGTGTGTAGTAGTAGCTGTAGATATTAAATTATTTGATGGTGTGTGGAAAGTAGTTACACATGGTGGTCGAACCCCTACTGATTTAATTGCAACTGATTGGGTAAAATATTGTACCGGGCTCGGTGCCGGCGAAATACTACTTACGTCAATGGAGAACGATGGCACTAAAGCAGGCTTTGCTATTGATATTACCAGACAGATTAGTCAGTCGGTAAATATTCCTGTAATCGCATCCGGCGGTGCCGGAACAATGGAGCATTTTGTAGATGTATTTGCAAATGGGGCGGCTGATGCTGCGTTAGCCGCCAGTATTTTTCAATTTAAAGAAATAGAGATTCCGGCATTAAAAAATTATTTGGCCGGCCATCACATCCCTGTTAGGATTTAAATTTTTTTATCAATCTTATTAAAAATATGAGTATTCATTTTTCAAAATCAGCAGATGGTTTAGTGCCGGTCATCGTTCAGGATGAAAAAACATTACAGGTATTAATGTTAGGGTATATGAACGAGGAAGCTTTGGAAAAAACAAAACAGGAAGGTAAGGTAACTTTCTTTAGTCGTAGTAAACAAAGGCTTTGGACAAAAGGAGAAACCTCTAACAACTTTTTAATTGTAAAAGGAATTTTAGAAGATTGCGATCAGGATACAATTTTAATTAAAGCCCAACCTATGGGGCCTACTTGTCATACGGGAGATGTTAGTTGTTTTGGTAAGAATAATGATGTGTTTAGTTTGCAGGAACTGGAAAATGTAATTATTGACCGAAAAAATAATCCAACTGAAAAATCCTATACCGCATCTTTGTTTCAAAAAGGTATTAATAAAATAGCCCAAAAAGTAGGAGAGGAAGCAGTAGAAATTGTAATAGAGGCCAAAGATGATAATGAAGAATTGTTTTTAGGCGAAGCAGCCGATTTAATGTTTCACTATTTAGTGCTGTTGCAGGCAAAAGGTTACAGCTTAAATGATGTTGTAAAAGTATTAGCCGGCCGCCATAAAAAATAGCGGCGTTTAGTGTTTTAACACCTTCGGCATAAATTGTTCACTTTGTTCAATAGCATCCATTAATTGTTGTGTAATATCTTTTGTTGATGCGTTATAATCAATTTCAAGCGGAGCCTTAAAGGTAACCGTTAACTTAGTGCCGGGCTTTTTAATAGCAACGCCGGTTTTATTAAAAGCTTTTGAAAATCCGTTAATTACAATAGGAATTACAGTAGGTTGATGGTGTTTAATAATTAAAGCAGTTCCCTTTCTGGCCGGTGCATAAGGAGTTGTGGTTCCCTGCGGAAAAGTAATGATCCAGTTATTCGATAACGATCGTTCTATTTTACGAGTATCGGAGGGGTCCAATCCGCTGCGAGATTCTTTACTGCCGTCGTTCCAGGTTCTACGAACTGTTAATCCGCCGGCTAATAAAAATATGCGGCTCATAATACTGCTCTTCATTGTTTTTTCAGCAGCTACATAATTTACCCGGGCGTAGGGGTTAAAAAAATAAAAAGGAATACCCAGTCTGGTTTTCTTTTTCCATTTGATGGCCGAAAAGATGTGAAATAAAGTAATCACATCCATAAAATAAGTTTGGTGATTGCTAACAAATAGTACATTTTTAGAAGGTAGTCCTTTTAAATGCTCCGTTCCTTCAAAACGTAGTTTGTTAAAAATGGCAATACCCGGGTATGTGCAAATGCCTACAAAAAGGTGAACCAGTTTTCTAACTAGATTCCAGTTTTTTATTTTAGTAAGCAGTTGGCTCATATCGTATTAATCGGTTTTGTGTTGTGATTAGCTTGCAATGTATGAATATTTTGTAAATGGGGGGATAATATTTATTTTATAGAATGAGAATTGAGTAATATCTATAAAAAATCAAAAGTGGATGATTATGTATAATATCCACTTTTGATGACGGTGTGTTAAATATGTAAACTACCTTAAGCGTTTTTACGGAGATTCGTTCCCAACAACTAAGGGTGTTTTGTTGTTTTCGGCACCGGGATATCCTATATTTTGATTAATAACACCTTTTATATTTGTGTTAATAGCATTGGCTGGTACAGGCCATAAAATGTGATGGACAGATACTTTGTACTCAGCCCATTTATGTCTAACACCTTTATTATAAAAATTACTTTTACTTACAACCCTGTCATACCAAAAATTAACTCCCATTTGTTTTATATTGGAGTTGGTACCTCCGGAACCACTTATGTTTTCAAGGGAATATACCCTTCCCCCAAATATTTCACAAGGTTTTTTTGTTTTGGCATAAGTGTATGCAATCCGAACTAATTCAATATGTCTGTTTTCTTCATAATAAAGCTCTCGTGCCCTTTCGTCTAATATTTCGCCAATATTTATATCAGCTGATGTTAGCGGTGTTGCACCAGCTCTGTTCCGTACTTCATTAATAGCTGTAGCAGCCATACTTAAGTCGCCTTTCCAATAGTAACATTCAGCTATCATTAAATATACTTCTGCCGAACGGTAAATATACCAAGGAGTTTCTCCTCCATTCCATTGTGTTTGTAATGGATCGGGTACAAAAAGTTTGTAATGTGGCCAAGAGAACCATACCCGTATGGTATCTTCAACACTCATGGCTGCCGGTTTTACAAAATGTTGCCCATACCAAGGGTTATTGCTTGATTTTAAACTAGGGTGATTGTATCTTAAATCTTCCATTTTTCTCCAACTCATTGTATATATACCCCTGATGTCATTAGCTTCTTTATCGGCTCTCCATACATCATTTGTATAATACCATGTTGGTCTGAGTCTTCCGATGCCTCTCCCATAAGTTTTGTTGAGATCTAATTCGGGATTTGTTTCTCCCGCAGCGATGGTTTGGCTAGTGCCTGCTCTACCATCTGGTGTTTTCATATTGCCGCTATTCCAAAATGGCACGCCATTACGCATGGTATAAATACGATCAGAACCTTCAACTTCAGGGTATGAAACTACATACATTAAACCTTCTGTGTTTGACATGTCCAACTTGGCCTCTACGCTATGCAGATCAAACATTAGGTTGGTATTGGGTTTTGTGCTGTTTGCAGTAAACCTGTTTTTCATTAATGGGTGTTGGGTAACAATCTCGTTTCCTACTTGTATGGCTCTGTCAAAATCTTGTAAGGCCATGCAAACTTTCATTAAAAGTACACCACAAGCTGCTTTTGAAGTACGGCCACGATCAACTTTTTCGGGTACCCATTGGTAGGCAAATTCAAGATCCTTTTTCATTTGTTCTAAAATACTCCACCTGTCGTAGGAATAAAAATCGTATTTGGGTTCATTTATTTCTTTGTCTATATAAGGAATATTTCCGAATTGATGCGTTAGTTTAAAATACCGATAAGCCCTTTGGAAATAAGCTGCTCCGAGTATAGCATTTTTATCAGCTTCGTTATCAAAAGTAACATTGTTAATTCTTGAAATAACCATGTTAGCATATTTAATTCCTTTATACCCTTCATACCAATACCATCCAATTTTTGTGGTGTTAGCACTGTTTAAATTTGCATCTGGCAAAAGTGCTATATCCATATCCATTTGTGGGCCTGCTTTGTCTGTTGTTCCTTCAACGGCAACTTCTGATTGTATGATTTCTGTAATGGCTGGTGCCGCATCTCCAAAATATTCGTGTCTCATATTTCTTTCACAAGCAGTTAATGCAGAATATAATCCGTTGGCATCAGATAACGCAATTCCTGGTTCGTAAAATGATAAAGGTTTTGGTTTAAGCCATTCTTTGTTACAGGCAAATAATGTAATTGTTAGCCCAGTATATAGTACTATATGTTTATATATTGATTGGTTTTTCATTTTCAAAATATTTAAAGAGTTAAATTAAGACTTAAGTTATAAGTGCGAGGTGTTGGCTGAGCACCTGATTCAGGATCTCCGAAATCCCAGTGGGGAGCCCAAAAAGTAACATTTCTCACAGAAGCAGAGATAAAGAGACTTTCGACCTTTATAGTGTTTAACCAAGATTTGGGTACTACATAAGATAAGGCAATATTGTCCAATCGGATAAAGGATCTGTCAATATAATTAGACCCGATATTACTAGAGCCTATTCTTGCATAATCATTAATGGGATTGTTAATTGTCCATCTGGGTATAGCATAATCTGTAGTCCGGTCAGGAAAACTGGAACTATTTGCAGCACGATTGTAAGTACCTGTTTGTCCCCAATTGGAATAGAGGAAAACTGCAAGGTTGAAATTTTTATAATTAAACTCGTGTCTCCATGTCCAGCGGAACCGAGGTGTTGTGTATCTTTGAAAAACTTTGTCTGCATTTGTCATTACGCTATCGCCATTTTGATCTTTGTACTTAAAATCACCAGGCTGCAATCCATATTTTTTGGCTATCGTTTCTTCATCTAACTGCCATACACCTATTCGCTCATAGCTCCATATCCTGTCGGGGTCTTGGCCTATAAACCATTGGTTCAAAATATCATCGGCCTCCTTTTGTCCAATTATATTTCCCTGATCGTCTAATATGTCCACCATATCTCCATATAAGTGTACGATGCTTCTACGATTACGCATAAAGATGAGTGTACTGTTCCATGTAAAATCTTTCTTTTGAAG
>JBKEEB010000106.1:0-56668 GCA_047975735.1 Niabella sp. | reverse complement strand
TTGCTGATAGTGTTGGCTCTTCCGAAGCAAATATTCGGCTTTCAAGAAACAGGGCACAATCTGCGAGAGCTTTTTTTCTTGCTAATGGTATTACTGACGATAGAATAGCTGTAGTAGGACGCGGAGAAACAAATTTTGTTGCCACCAATGACAATGAAGCTGGCCGAGCATTAAACAGGCGGATTGTTTTAACTGTTCATAGACCATGATAAATAAAAAAAGTTAATTATAGGATTTCTTATGCACAATTTGTTAATTTAAAATAAGCAAATATGAACGACCCTGCTATAGTTTTTAATGCAATACTTACTGAACTACCTGATGAAGTGCCTAAGTGTGGCGATATCAAAGTTGCTGTTGCTTATAAATTTCGCATAAACAAAAAGAGTAGTAAATCTAAAAACAAAATATTAATAGCTATTGTCAAATGCCCGGAATTTCTTGGAGAGAATTTTTTTATAGCTGGGAAGGAATATCATTTAAGTGTCTGTAAAGATGATTCTGAGTCATTAACTTATACTCTTTTTAATATTTATGATAATGAAGAAAATACATGGTGGGTAGCTGATATAAAAATTATATCGGAAATAGAAATATAAGATTTTTGCAATCGCTTCCGGATATGTAATATCTATGTGTTCTAATCTGTTAATGTTTGTGAACAATAAAATTATCCCTAATCAAAAAGGCAATGACAAGTTATTTTAACTGGAACAATGAATTTAGAATTTTAAAAAATGGCATCAAGCTTAGGGTAGAAACACATATTGTCGGCAAGAATTTTAGTATGAAAGAATGGTTTCGGGAAAATGCTTTGGACGATAACAATGTTTTTGTAAAATACATTAAAAGCATAAATAGTTTTGAGTCACTTATACTGCTTATTGCAATAGCACCACATATAAAGCCCAATTTCTTTGAATCTATTATTGCAGAACACTTACCCTCCGGCGGAGATTTTCCCGAATTTGGCGGTGTAAAAGGTACAAATCACAGAGGATTTTTACCTACCGGCGAAACAGTACAGTTTATTTTGGCTGGAACCGATATTGAAGAACGCTTAAAAGTACACCAATATTTTTCTGAAGAACATTTTTTTTATCGCAAAGGTATTCTTTGGTTAGAGCCTGTGAGAGAAGGGGAGCCGATAATGAGTGGGCGCATTATTATTGACAAAGAGTGGTTAGATAAGATTTTGTTGGGCAAAGAATCAACGCCTCGCTTTGGGCTGGATTTTCCGGCACATAAAATTACTACAGAAATGTACTGGGAAGATGCGGTACTCCATCCGCAAACAGAAAAACAACTCCAGAACATAAAAGTCTGGGTAAAATATTCAAATCAATTATTTGCTGATGATAATTTAAAGCGAAAAATAAAAAAAGGCTATAGGGTATTGTTTCACGGCCCTTCGGGTACCGGTAAAACTATGACGGCTGCCCTTTTAGGAAAGGAATTAGGAAAAGATGTTTATCGGATTGACCTTTCCCAAATTGTAAGTAAATATATTGGCGAAACTGAAAAAAATTTGGAAACAGTATTTAAAAAGGCTGAAACTAAGAATTGGATACTGTTTTTCGATGAGGCCGATGCCTTGTTCGGGAAAAGAACTCAGGTGCAATCTTCTCACGACCGATATGCCAATCAGGAAGTAAGTTATTTGTTACAACGGATTGAAGATTATCCTGGATTACTTATTTTGGCATCCAACTTTAAAGGCAACCTGGATGAGGCATTTATCAGACGTTTTCATGCCATTATTCATTTTCCGGCACCGCAGCAGGGAGAACGTTTGTTGCTGTGGCAAAAAGCTTTACCCCAAATGCTAAAAATACATGATAATGTAAACCTGACCGATATTGCATCAAAATACGAACTTACTGGAGCGGCAATAATCAATGCAGTACAAACAGCTACATTGGGATGTTTGGCCAAGGGGGCAAAAGAAATTCAACAGGTAGATATTATAGAAGCTATAAGGCACGAATTGATGAAGGAGGAGAAGATTATTTGAATAAAAAAAACTTATAAAAAATCTTTTTGTGAGAATAAAATATACCACTATATTTGCACTCCCAATTTGAAACGGATCGGTAGTTCAGTTGGTTAGAATGCCGCCCTGTCACGGCGGAGGTCGCGGGTTCGAGTCCCGTCCGGTCCGCAAAAATCGCACTGAGAAAATCAGTGCGATTTTTTTTTGTTTTTTTCTAAGATTTTTACTGCATATTATGAAACCAAGTTAAAAAATCGGGTGTAAATCAGCTTTAATATCAATCGTGTAAAAAACAGCAGGTTATTGTTTTATCTGCTAAGCAGATAATTGATGAAATTCATATCTAAATGAACCATATTGTTTGGTGTCACTCTTAAATATTCTTTAATGTATCTCGACATATGGGAAAGATCGTAATAGCCGGCTTGTAAAGCTAATTCAGACCAAGTCATTTTCGGTCTTTCGTGTATTAATTGAATTAAACATTTAAACTGGTATATCTGGCAGTATTTTTTGGGTGATAAGCCTATTATTTTACTAAAATGTCTTTCCAGTGTTTTTCTTTGGCAGTAGCCGTATTTTTCTAACTCGGTAATATCCATTTCTCCTTTTTTTTGATGAATATAATCCAGTATTCTTTTTAGGTTACAGATGGTTTTTGAAGATGTTGTAATGTATTTCTCAAAGAAGGTATTAAGGCAGTCGATCTGGTAATCGTCTGTTTGATGCTTTGTTAAGTTTTGCAATAAAATTTTTGTTTTATCTGCTCCAATCAATGCTTCTAAAGGCATCGACGAGTCGGTTATTTTAGACATATCGTTGCCAAATAGTTCGTGCATACCCGTTGGACGAAAAAATATTAATAATATTCTTTGGTGTCCAATACTTATTCCATGTACAGGTTCTGTAATTTGTCCTGTGGCAACAGCTTGCGATGAATAGTGATTCCTGTCCCCGATTTTTGCATGGAAGATACCTCTTGAATTGATGGTAGTGATGATGAATCCGCTTAGTGCAATTGGCGGAGAAAAATAAGGGTCATCTATATGTTCGGGACTTTCTAAAATTCCGTAACTACAAATGTAATTAGTTAGTTCTTTTGATGGTGGGTAATGAGCAGGTTCTTTCATTAATGATGGTGTTTTAAGGTAGTTTAAACCAAAGGGCGTTGAGCAGTTAGTTGCTAACAGTTAATGGTTGGATATTGCAAAAGTACGTATTATTGTATTATAATATATGTATGGAGCTAAAGAAAGAACTGCTACTTAGCATTTACAGTATTCTTTAATTGTTGTTAACAGCATTGCTTTTTTATAAAATGATAGCAACGGATAACTGCCGTTTATTAGATTTTTAATGTTTTTACGTGTACGTACACATAAAATAAAAAAAAACCTTACTTTTACGTGGTAATACATTATAGATAGCCTATTTAATACATAATTATTTTTTATGAAACAAATTTTGAGAGTTGTAAACATATTTTTTATGATGATAATACTTGGTGCAGTAACACTCATCTCATGTAAGCAAACTAATCATGCTAATGATAGCGATGATGCTAACAATAAAACAGCCGAGAGTGCAGGAGCCGAACATTCGTTAAAGGCTACTCACTATTATTCAGGATTTCCAGATGCTCATGATACCTATAATGCAATTTCTGCTGCAAGTAACGGGAAAATTTATTATGTACTGTCTTCAACTCATTACGATGTAGGAGGACAATTGTATAGTTACAATCCGGATACCGATTCGATAACTTTTATAGCCGACCTTTCCGAGGCGTTAGGTGAAAAAGCTCAAAAGTTTATTGCTCAGGGTAAAAGCCATGTAGAATTTTTTGAGCATGATCAAAAATTATATTTTGCCACACATGCTGGTTATTATGAAATGATTGACGGCACAGAGCAAATGCCTACTAAGGCTCCTGATGGATATAAATTGTACCCCGGTGGGCATTTTTTATATTATGATATGAAAACAGGCGACATTAAAAGCTTAGCATTAGCACCAGAGGGCGATGGAATTTTGACGATGACAGTAGATACAGAACGTGGCCATTTGTATGGATTAACCTGGCCAAAAGGAATTCTTATTGATTATGACTTAAAGGCAAATCAACTTAAAAATCTTGGCCCTATTACCAAAGCCGGTGAAACTAAATTAGGTACCGATGATTTTAGGGTAATTTGTCGCTCGATGTTTGTAGATCCTCGGGATGGCAATCTGTATTACTCAACTGGGGAGGGCGATATTTTTTCATATAATCCAATTGATGCTGCGCCAAAATTGGTGGAAGGTGTTAATCTAAGGCTTGATTATTTTGGAAAATATGATCCGAAAGATCCCGGTAGCATGGGGTATAACTGGAGAAAAATATACTGGTACGCTCCCGAAAATAAAGCCTACGGTGTACATGGTAATTCAGGGTATCTTTTCTCATTTGATCCGACAAAAAAGAAAATAGAAATAATGGATCGTATTACATCGCAACCATCAAGAAAAAGTGGTATGTTCGATTTGTTTAGTTATGGCTATCTTGGCTTTAAGATTGATGATAATGGGATGATTTACTATTTAACAGGTGCTCCGGTATATGAGGATGGAAAGCGTGTGGCAGGGGTAGATAAAATAAATATGGGTGCTGCCAAAGGGTTAGAAAACTTACATTTGGTTACTTATAATATTCCCGAAAAGAAATATAAGGATTTAGGTCCTGTGTTGTATGGGGATGGAGGAATACCAACCTATGTAAACTCCATTGCTTTAGGAAAAGACGGGAATGTATATACACTTGCTCGGTTTGTGCATGATGGTAAGGAAATTGAGGATTTGGTGAAGATTATTGTACCGAATAATTTGAAAAAATAGAATCTGGGGAATAAGTAATTTTATTGTCTGATTAATTTATATTAATTTCGGGTACGTTAACGTAAAAGTGTTGATACTAATATGAATAAAAATAGAAACTGGCAACGACGCGATTTTATTAAGGCTTCTGCTCTTACAAGCTTATCTGTTGCCGTGCTTGGAAAAATATCAAATGCGAAAAAATATATCAGCCCGCTTAAGCGTGATAAGGTTTTAGCCGGAAAGCGGGTAGGGATTATAGGATTAGATACCTCTCATGCAATTGCTTTTACCAATGCAATGAACAATAGTAATGCCGGTATAAAATATAAGGGATATAAAGTGGTAGCGGCATACCCTTATGGTAGCCGCGAAATAGAATCAAGTTATAAGCGAATACCAGGATATACAGAACAGGTAAAAGCAAAAGGTGTAGAGATTGTAGATTCCATTTCAGACCTTTTAAAAAAGGTTGATGTGGTATTATTGGAAACAAATGACGGAAGACTTCACAGGGAACAGGCTTTTCAGGTTATTGATAGCGGAAAAACAATGTTTATTGATAAGCCAATGGCTAATTCGGCTAAAGATGTGATTGCTATATTTAACTATGCAAAGCAAAAAAATGTACCTGTATTTTCGTCTTCCTCCTTACGTTTTTCTAAAGGATTGCGCGATGTGTCTGCCGGTAAAGTAGGTACAGTAATCGGTGCAGATACATTTAGCCCCTCACCATTCGAAAAAACGCATACTGATTTCTTTTGGTATGGGATTCATGGTATTGAAATGCTTTTTACATTGATGGGGCCGGGATGCGAATCGGTAACCCGTTTTTACGAAGATAACATGGATGTTGTAGTAGGCGTATGGAAAGGAGGCCGCATTGGCACTTTCAGGGGTTTACGTACTGAAAAAACAGGTTATGGGGGGCATGTGTATGGAACTAAAGGAGTTACCAGCCTTGACAGCGGTTATTCAAATGATGATATATTATTACGTGTGATTGATTTTTTTGAAACAGGAATTTCTCCCGTTAATCCTCAGGAAACAATTGAAATTGCAGCCTTTATAGATGCTGCTCAAAAAAGTAAGAATAAAAAAGGACATCGTATAAGTCTTGCACCATATTTAAATCTTAAATAAATACCATGAATAACAAAAAGTACAATCGTCGCCGTTTTATAGGAAATGCAGCTGCTGCGTCAGTAGCAGGGGTTTTAGCCGGATCGCTCCCCACCTTTGGGCAAACAAAAACTGTTAGTGGAGTATTGGCCGCTTTGGGAGGCGGTTCTGTAACAAAAAGGGTTTGGCCTAAATGGCCCTATGTGGACAATGAACTGGTTGAGTCTATGATGGAAACCACAAAGAACGGATGGTGGAGCCGTATTGATAACAGAAGAGCCAGTAAGGTATCGAAACTTGAAAATGATTTTGCCCCTTTTCATGATGTTAAATACGTAGTTGCTACCGGTTCCGGTACACAAGCAATTTCAACAGCAGTTCATGCTCTTAATATTGAATGTGGAGACGAAGTGATAACATCACCTTATACAGATATGGGTACAATTTCCGGAGTAATCACAAGCCGGGCACTTCCCGTATTTGCAGATCTGGATCCCGATTCCTTTCAATTGGATGCAAAGGATGCCGAAAGAAAAATCACAAAAAGAACCAAAGCATTGTTGCCCGTTCACATGATGGGCTCGCCATCAGATATCAGGGCTTTTGTAAAAATGTCAAAAGACCATAAATTACTTTTAATTGAAGATGCCTGTCAGGCTCACCTTGCAAAGGTTGACGGAAAACGCATTGGTACTTTTGGCGATGTAGGATGTTTTAGTTTTCAATCATCAAAAGTTATGGCAGCCGGAGAGGGCGGTGCCTGCATTACAAATGATGAAGGTATTGCCGATACTTTATACACCGTTATGAATCATGGCTCTGATAAAAGAGGGAGACATACACGTATTGGACCTAAATATAGAATGAACGAATTTGCAGCTTCTGCTTTACTATCGCAAATGCGCACCCATATGCAACGGCACGATATTCGTAACAGAAATGCAAAATACCTTACGCAAAAATTAAAAGACTTTAAAGGTGTCGCACCACAAAAATTATACCCCGGTACAGAAGAATGTTCCTATTATCTTTATGCACTGGATTTTAAGCCAGAACAATGGAACGGAGCATCGAGAGCTCAGTTCATAAAAGCTGTTCAGGCAGAAGGAGTACCCATCGGGCCATATATCCCATCGGGGCTTCATAAATACGAATGGGTAGATTTTATATGCAACTTAGATGTGTATAAAAAAATGTACGGCGGAAAGAGATTAAAAGAATATAAAGAAATGACCCTGCACCTTCCTAATTGCGACAGTGTTGCCGATAGGATGCTTTTGATTCCAGGCTCAGGGCCACTTACAGCAGATATTTCTGCAATGGATGATATTATTAACGCCTTTAATAAGGTTTGGGAAAACAGAGATAAGTTAAAATCTATTAAAGTATAATGAAGTTTTTTAAAACACATTTATTGTTTCTCTTTCTTTTGTTAATGATGCTACATGTAAATTTTGGTAGCCTGAACGCAATGGTCAGGCTACCATTGCATTTAGCAGATACTTTAAAGGTCTCTACTTTTGATGTGGATGCTACTCCTCCGGAAGGCACTTGGTTGGCTTACGATTCTTTATTAAATACATGGGATTTAAGTTTACGTGCTAAGGGTATTGTATTGCTTGGTGCCGGAAAACCAATTGTACTATGTGTTGTAGATTGGATTGGTATAGCCAATGAAGGACATGATGCTTTTAGGAAAGAACTGGCAAATGCAGCAGGAACTACAATTGATAGGGTAGCTGTACATACACTGCATCAACACGATGCGCCCACCTGTGATTTTGGTGCAGAATCTTTTCTAAAAAAAGAGAAATTAAAAGTGTATGGTTTTGAAAGTTCTTTTCAAAAAGAGGTTATCAGGCGCTTAGGGGTGGCTGTACGAAACGCTTTAGGCAAAGCACAGCCGGTTACTCATGTTGGAACAGGAAAAGCTATAGTGGATAGTGTGGCCTCCAACCGGAGAATTATTGGTGAAAATGGGAAATCAATGTTTACCCGTAATTCAGCAACAAGAGATGCTAAAATTCGGAATACTCCCGAAGGTTTAATCGATCCGGAAGTTTCTATTATCAGTTTATGGAATGGCAATAAACCAATTGTATTAATGTCCTATTACGCTACACATCCACAAAGCTATTACAGAACCGGTATCTCTAATCCTGATATTCCCGGTGTGGCCAGATTTTTTAGACAGTTGGCATTACCCGATGCTCTTAACATACATTTTAACGGAGCCAGCGGAAATATTACTGTAGGAAAATATAATGATGGCTCACACGAAAACCGATATATACTGGCTAAAAGAATGGAAGAAGGCATGAAAAAAGCCTGGGCCGCAACCATAAAAACGCCTGTTTGTGCTGCAGATGTACATTGGAAAACAATACCGGTAAAACTTCCGGCAAAATCTAATTTGGATAGTATAAAATACTTACTACACAAACAACCATCAACTTTTCTTGCAAATAATACCTCAAAATATGTTTGGGCGCAAAGAGTAAAGGCAGGAAAAGAAATTGATTTTACATGCCTTTCAATAGGAAAAGCAAGAATAATTCATTTGCCCGGAGAGCCTTTTATTGAGTATCAGTTAGCTGCCAAAAAAATGCGTCAGGACTTATACGTAACAGTAGCCGGTTATGGAGATTATGCGCCGGGGTATATATGCACCGCAAAAGCTTATAGCGAAGGTGGGTATGAGTCGGGCATGGCCTCGGCAGTTACGGCAGATGCAGAAAAAATTATGATGGAAACTATTTGGAAACTGCTGCATTAAATATTAAATGCAGATGCGGATTAGTTTTTGTGTTGCCGCCGGTATTAAGGAAATGGTCGTTCTAAATTCAAAAAAGGTTGTTGAAATGCTAATGAAATTTTCATTTAAAATACAGGTTCTTAAGAAAAGGGATTTTATTTTATGGAGTATTTTATTGTTTATAATAACCACAACAACTGCGCAAAGGGGAAGTATAAATGTAGGCCTTGCCAGTATTGATATTACACCAACTAATCCTGTAAGACTTGCCGGCTTTGCATTGCGAGATAAAAAAGAAGCCCAAGAGGTATTGCTACCACTTCATGCAAAAGCATTAGCATTTGGCAATAATAAAAAAAATGCTGCCATAATAATCACAGCTGATTTAATTGGTATTTCATCCGGCATTACAGATGCTGTTAAAAAACGTTTGTCAAAATGGGTTCAACCTGAAAGAATTACAATATCGGTATCTCATACTCATTCTGGGCCTGAAATTGGAACCTTGCTTAATATTTTCCATTATGTTTCATCCGTTGAACGTTTTGATGATAAAGAATTACCCGTTGAACAGATTTTGCATATTAACCAATATGTTTCGTATTTAATTGAAAAGTTAGAGGAAGTAGCTATTGCAGCATTGAACAATAGATCTCCGGCGTTAATTAGTTGGGGTCAGGGGTCTGTCGGCTTTTCTTTTAACAGGCGGGGTTTAACAGATGCTTTGGATCATAGTATGCCGATGATGAAGATTACTGATTTATCAGGTAATTTAAAAGCGGTATTTCTTAGCTATGCCTGTCATGCCGTTGTGTTGGGGTCCAAAGTTAATAAATATCATGGTGATTGGGTAGGGGATGCGCAACGGATTATTGAAGAACGGCATCCCGGTGCAATGGCGTTGGTAGCAGTAGGTTGTGCCGGCGATATAAATCCTCAAAGACCAAAGGAGTCAAATTATTCTAACGATGCATTATTAAAGCTATCGAAAAAGTATGGAGAAGATATTGCTAATGAGGCGGATCGGCTTTTATCTTCCAACCTTCAACCGTTATATAATACGCCATCTATTCGTTTCCAAAAAATTAATTTACCATTAGAAGCTATTCCGCCGCTAACTCAATTGGGTCAAATTGCATCCAAAGATATAACGGTAAAGGGTTATCAGGCCAGATTGACATTGAACAGAATTGCACGCAACGAAAAAATAATGCAGCATATTCCTTATCCGGTGCAGGTGTGGAAGTTTGGTAAAAAACTTAATATTATTTTTTTAGGGGGCGAAGTGGTTACGGATTATGCATTGAGGTTGAAAAAAGAACTGGGAGCTAATACTAACTGGATTGTTGCATACGCTAATGATGTACCATGTTATATTGGTTCAAAAAGGGTGATTCGGGCTGGGAATTATGAAGGAGAAGCAAGTATGTATTATTATGATAAACCTGCTAAGCTAAAAGAAGAAGTAGAAGATTTGATTATTGAAACTGTTCATCAATTGATAAAAAAATAAACAGATGAAAAATAAATCAACCCGAAAGGAGTTTATTAATAAAATGGGAGCTTTAAGTGCCGGTTTAACTTTTGGCGTTCCGCTAATAGCCGGTTCTAAAAAATACTTAAAACCTGCAGTGTTAGGTGGAGCTACTAATTATAAATTTGAATTTCCTAAATGGCCAATCTTTGGTGTACCTGAACAGGAAGGGCTTACGGACGTTTTAAATAGTGGGCAATGGGGGAGGTTGGCTAAAAATACCAAAACAGAAAAATTTGAAAGAAGTTATGAGGCAATAACTGGGGCTAAACACGCGCTGGCTTTGTCAAGCGGAACCACAGCACTTGTGTCAATGTTGGGGGCTTTAAAAATTGGTCCGGGAGATGAAGTGATAATACCGCCCTATACTTTTATTGCTACTTACAATGCTATTGCCATGCATTATGCTTTACCCGTTTTTGTTGATACAGATATTGAATCGTTTCAAATAGATGCCCGAAAAATAAAACACGCTATTACCGGAAATACTAAAGCTATTATGCCTGTACATATTGGTGGTTCTCCTTTTGATGTTGATAAAGTTCTAACAATCGCTAATCAATATAACCTGCCTGTTATTGAAGATGCCTGTCAGGCACACCTTGCAGAATGGAAAGGTAAATGCGTTGGTAATTGGGGAATTGGCGGAGCGTTTAGCTTTCAAGCCAGTAAAAATCTAAATGCTGGCGAGGGTGGAGCTGTTATTTCCAATAATACAGATTTTTATCAAAACTGTGTGGCATTCCATCATCAGGGACAATCGTCAAATACTGCCGGTTTGGGAACCGGAGCCGGAACAAGAGGAGCTAACTTCCGACTTACTGAGTTTCAATCTACCATATTACTCGCACAAATGACACGTCTTAAAGTCCAATCTGAAAGACGTTGGGAAAATGCTCAGTATCTTACTAATATGTTGAAGGAAATTCCCGGGATCAAACCTGCAAAATTATACCCCGGTACCACAAAAAGTGCCTTCCATTTATACATGTTTCGTTTTAATGAAAAGGAATTTGGTACCACACGTCAAAAATTTATTAAAGCATTATCAGCCGAAGGTCTTGTAGCTTCTTCGGGTTACGATAAAATTAATAAAGGCAGCTTTGTAAGCAATTTGGCTAAAGACCGCCACTATCTTAAAATTTATGGTGAAAAAAGAATGAAACAATGGTTAGAGCAAAATAGAAATACTCCGGCTAACGACAGACTAACAGAAGAAGCTGTTTGGTTTTTACAAACCACCTTATTGGGTACAAAATCACAAATGGAGCAGATTGTGGATGTGATAAAAAAAATACGTAATAATGTTTCTAAATTATAATATTAATAATATTTAAGAATGTTGTATGAAAAAGATTACAGAGCAACCATCACTTTATAATGATCTTGAGAAAAAAGCAATACCAGAGCTTACCGAAGGTTTAATAAAAGAGTATTCAAAAATAGCGGCAGCTATTGATACAGCAAAACCTCAGCTCGATACGTTTTTAGAAAAAGCTGTTGAAAAACTAAGAGCTGGCGGAAGGTTGATATATCTTGGAGCCGGTAGTGGCGGCAGGTTATCGGTTATGGATATTATTGAACTTCCTGTAACATACGGTATGGAAAAATGGCAAATTGATGCGGTTTTAGCAGGAGGGGTTGATAAACTTGTTCTCGCATTGGAAGAAAAGGAAGATGATACGGAAGAGGCTTGGAAAGTTTTGCAGGAAAAAAATATTTCTGATAGGGATATAGTGCTGGGTATATCTGCCAGTGGCACTACACCTTTTGTTTTACATGGCTTAAAAAATTGTAAGGAAAATAATATAACTACAGGTGCTTTGGTGAGCAACTATCAAACACCTATTGCGGCTTTAGCCGATTTCCCGATTGAAGTAATTACCGGGCCTGAATTTGTTACAGGCAGTACAAGAATGAAAGCCGGTACTGCGCAAAAAATGATTTTTGATATGATAAGCACGTCGTGTATGATACAATTAGGCCGCGTAAAAGATAATAAAATGATAAACGTACTAATGATTAATGATAAAATTACTGATAGGGCTGTACGAATTATGATGGAGCAAGGGAATCTTACAGATTATGATCATGCAAAAAAAATACTATTTCAGTACGGAAGTGTAGCCTCGGCACTAGAAGCTGCGGGAGAATGGCGTTAACTCAAACATATTTCTTTAAAATAATCCTATACAGTTTTTATGGAACAAACATCGGTAAATAAAAATAGTTATACGTATTCTTTGTTTATAATAGGCTGTATGTTCTTTATATTCGGGTTTGTTACATGGGCCATTGCCGTTTTAATACCCTATCTTGAAATAGCCTGTGAACTAACAAAACCACAATCGCAGCTTGTTTCATTTGCTTTTTACATTTCGTATGCTTTTATGGCAATTCCTTCCGGTTATATTTTAAAAAAAATCGGGTATAAAAATTCTCTTACAGTTGGCTTGGTTTGTATGGCTGTGGGGGCTTTACTTTTTATTCCGGCCGCTTATCAAAGAGCGTACTGGCTTTTTTTATGCGGACTTTTTTTACAAGGAATTGGGCTGGCCGTATTACAAACAGCGGCTAACCCGTATGTAACCATTTTAGGCCCACACGAAAGTGGTGCCAAAAGAATGAGTATTATGGGGGTATGTAACGGCGTTGCCGGAATTCTTGGGCCTATTATTCTCGGATCAATAGTTTTAAGTAATGCAGATGAAATTAAAACATCCGTTGTTACAATGTCTGAGGTGCAAAGAGCGGCAACCTTAAACCAACTGGCACAAAAAGTAATAATGCCATATATAATTATTGCAGTAGTACTTGTTGTAATCTCTTTTTTAATTTATAATTCATCATTGCCGGAAGTAAATGAAGAGGACGATGACGCTGCTAATAAAATCTCAACATACAGCAACGGGAAAAATAGTATTCTGCAATTTCCGCATTTGTTGTTAGGTGTATTTACATTATTTATTTATGTGGGGGTTGAGGCCATTGCCGGCAATACTATTATTGGGTATGGAGAATTTCAGCATATTAAATTAGATACAGCTAAGTTTTTTACATCCCTTACTATTTTTTGTATGATGATTGGTTACGGCATTGGTATCATTGGTATTCCAAAATATTTTTCACAGGAGCAATCCTTAAAGATTTCTGCCTTTTTAGGAATATTTTTTGTTTTGATGGCGATGATTACAAACGGTATAACCTCAGTGCTTTTCATTGCGCTGCTGGGTTTGGCTAATTCATTAATGTGGCCGGCAATTTGGCCACTGGCAATAGCCGACTTGGGAAAATTCACAAAAATTGGCTCAGCATTATTAGTAATGGCAATAGCAGGCGGTGGTGTGTTGCCCTGGGTACATGCACAATTGGGCGAATTTGTAAATACAAAAAATGCTTATTGGATGGTGGTACCCTGTTATTTAATAATTGCATATTATGCTTTTTATGGGCACAAAATAAGAGTGAAAACATAAGTTTAAATAGTTTGAATATGAGTAAAAAATACTTTTGGGTTCTGGTATATATTTTTATTACTTGGGTTACCTATGGGCAGTCTTCTTTATTGCCTGCTTTTGATCGATCAACTTTAGATGCTCCTGTTCCCAATTATCGAAAATCATTTATTGAATCGGCAAATCTTAGTATGGATCCAACAGGCTTTAAAATAAGGGGCATGAAAGGTTGGGGATGGACTCCAGAGCAATACCTTGCGGAGATACCGATACTATCCAAGTATAAAATGAATTTTTTAATGAATTGTTACTTGTCATTGTTTACAATTAAACCCGATTTGGATAACTATGCCACCTGGAAAAACGAGTGGTGGCTCCCCCTTTCAAAAGAGGTTAAAAACGACTATGAAAAAATTTTTGAAAAATGTAGAGAGGATGGTATTAGTTTTTGTTTTGCAGTTCACCCACAGTTGTTTTCCCCCCGCCCAATTGATATAGAAAACGATAAAGATTTTGAAGATCTATGGCAACATTTTGCCTGGGCTCAATCTAAAGGTATTCGTTGGTTTTCTGTTTCTTTGGATGATGTAAAAGATGTGAAAATAGATGGTTACGAACATGCTGTGTTGGTGAATAAGCTCATTAAAAGATTACGCAAAAAAGACGATAAGGCTCAAATGATTTTTTGTCCTACTTATTATTGGGGAACAGGAGAAAGTGAAAAACAAGTTGCGTATTTTGATGCATTAAGTAAAAATTTAGATAAAGATGTTTATGTATTTTGGACGGGGAAAAAAATTGTACCGGCCTTAATTACCGATGAGGATGCTGCTAAATTTATTAAGATGGCGGGTCATAAAGTTATTTTATGGGATAACTATCCGGTTAATGATGGTCATCTTACTTTGCATTTACAGCCGGTTACAGGCAGGTCTAGAAATTTATACAAACAAATTGACGGATATATGGCCAATCCGTTCTACACCCAAAACGAAATTGGTAGAATACCCTTGTTTACAATGGCCGATTATGCTTTTGCTCCTCAAAACTATACACCTTCCAGCTCAATTATGGAGGCCATTGCCCACCAAAATACCGATAAAAATAAACAGCTGGCATTAAAAGAGGTAGTAAAACTATTTGCTACAGATACGATGAATGCAAAAACGGGTTTTAATCCGGTTACTTATAATTTTTTACGAATATTACAAGGTGCAAATTCGAAAAATGAATCCTTGCAGTATATAAAACAAGTAGAGGCCGTAACGAAAAAGTTTTCAGATACATTTCCCAATGATTATACCGCTACTAAAAAAACATTGCAAAAAGTTTTAACCGAGTTGCGGAATCAGTATGACAAAAAGTTTGCAACAGATAAAACCCAATAAAATATTATGAGGAAATTAAAATTTCTTATACTCTTTATTATTCTTGATACTGCTTTAGTTGTTGCACAAAACGGCTTTTTAGTGGGTGCTGCTATAGAAAGTATTGAACCTCCACAAGAACTCTTTTCTGTTGCATTGGCTGGTTATGGGGCTCCGCGAGAAGGACGTTTTAGCCTTCAGTGGAACTTTGTTAGCAATGTAAGTGATTTTAAAGCGGTTAGCGCTTTTAATAATACGTTGTATGGTGTAGGTGATGGATTGATGTACATCGGTAGTATTATGGGTGAAAGTATTCAGTGGAAAAAGATACGAGGTGCCCAAAATGTAACAGCTATAGCAAATGTTAACGGACAATTATATGTAATTAAAAAGGATAATTACTTATATAAGGCATCAATCGCAGGAGATAAATTGCAGTTTAAAAAAGTGGGCACAGCAAAAGGTATTATATCAATTACAGGATTAAAAACACAGTTATACGGGGCAGATGCGTTGGGAAATTTTTATAAAGCTATCGGATTGCCGTCAAAACTGAGTTGGAAAAAAATGCTACAGGGTAGTGGATGTGATCAAACTACTGGTGTACAAGAGCTAACCTCTGATGATGACAGGCTTTACGCTATAAATAAAAATGATACACTTTATTTAGCTGATCCGCAAGCAAATCAATTAGATTGGAGAATTATTGGAAGATATAACTCTTATACCTTTAAAATTAAAATAAAGCATATTGTTGTTGTTAATAAAAGATTATATGCTATTGATGATGAGAACAGGATTTTTATAGCCTCTCATCAAACTAAGGGGAATATGAAGGCGCAGGCAATCGCAATAAAAAAGGATAATAAAACTGTTTTAATTATCGGGGCTGATGTTGCAGGGTTTGATTTTTCTTTTTCTCAAAAAATAAAAAATATAATCAAAGAAAAAACAGGGATTCCGGAAGAAGCGATTATTATTAATGCCGCACATAACCATTTTGCACCGGTAAATCATTATGCCTGGCGTACCTGGCAGTGTTTTTATCAAAAACCCGATCCCAAATATGTTAATGAGGTATTACTTAAGGGAATGTTAAATGCCGCTTTTAATGCTATTGCGAATATAGAACCTGCTCAAATTGATTTTTATAGGGGTTATACGAATATAGGCGTAAACAGGCGCTCTATGTTTTATTTAGATGCTCCTTATGATGGCACTTTAGATGTTTTAGCTACGAGAACAAAAAATAACGATATAAAAAATTTACTTTTCGTTGCAGGTTGCCATCCGGTATTCAACAATACAGAGAAGAATTCAACTTTTACCTTATCGGCTAACTACCCGGGGATAGCTCGGGAAACTATTCAACGCAAACTTACAAATACAAATCCTTTTTTCATACAGGGTTGTGGCGGTGATATTAACCCCGCCTCCGATAATTACGAAATAACAGGAAAAGAGTTGGGCACAGATGTATTAAATCTTTTAGAGCAAAAACCTACTGCAATTTCAGGGTCAATCTCATATTCAATGGATGTTATTAAAATTCCAATTAGAAAATTCAGTTTGCAGGAAGTAAAAGATTTTAAAAAACTAAATGAGCAAGGCCTTGAAATTGAAAAAAAGTACGTAAAACCTTATACTCCGGAAGGTCAGTTTCAATTAACAGAGCTAATGGAAAGGGAAAAGAATATCAGATGGTCTGAAATGATGTTGGAAAAATATACAAAAGGTACGGTGAAGGATTATTTGCCTTTATATATACAAACTATTACAATAGGCAATTGGAAATTTGTGGGTCTTTCTCGTGAAGTAACAACGGAATATGCCAAAGCTATAAGAAATTTATGGCCTGATAAAACTGTAACAGTGGCGGCTTATTGTAATGATGTAGATAGCTATTTACCCAATCGTTGGCATGTGATGTATAAAACCTATGAAGGGTATGATTCATTTTTCTGGTATGGAAGACCCGGTTTGCCTTATCCAAATGTATTTAATACAGTAATGGATGCAATGAAAAATATTCGGGATTAATACATATAATTAATATTGCGTTTTATGTAGCTGTAAGATAGAATAAATGAATTTTATTGAACTGTATGAAGTTTTATTATTTTAAAAATTTCTTCGGCAATTAATTCATGACCTTTATCGTTTGGGTGTACTTTATCAAGAAAAAGGCTGTCAATTCCATCACTTTTGTTTTTGCCCCAGTTGTAAAATAATTGCCAGGTATCAATAAAAAAAGTTTTTTTCTGTCTTGCTATTTTTTTTACTGACTTTGCATAAATTTTAACTTGCTGCCTTCTAAATTCATCATAGGTTGAGGTTTGAGGATTGGGAGTAAGAAGTATAATTTGGCTTCCCTGTTTTTTAATATGTTTGATAAAGTACTTAATATTTTTTTTGAATTTATTAATAGGTATTCTGGAAGATGTTCCGATACCTTTATCCTGATATGCATCATTTAGTCCAAAATTAATAGTAACCCAGTTGGGATGGTAACGGATGACAGCTGTATCAAAACGATCCCTGCCATGTACTACCTTAGCAAAACTATTATCATTAATAGAACCTGTATGGCTACTGCCAATACCTGAATTTATTACCAAGTTTTTAATATGAATGCTTTCCAGTTTTTCATGCAATCGTTCGGCATACACTTTTTTAACACCTTTGCGTACAGCTGTAGTAGAATTTCCAAAGCAAACAATAACAGTTTCTTGCTGGCATAGGCCAACATAATTCATGCAAATTATTATTGATGTAAAAAATAAAGTACGCAGAAAATTTTTCATAGAAAGTATTTATTTTGTTTTTCTTTTTTGGGTAAAAAACCATGCATTAGTTAGCAACGCTATTATACAAATAAGCAACCCTCCAAATTCCCTTGTTTCTTCAATCCAGGGCTTAGTTGCTTTCATACTTTGTATTATACTTTCTCCGTGGTGTTTCGTTCCCCAGCTATACACGCCATTTTTATCAAAAAATAAATAAATGGCGTAGCCTGTATAAACTATTAATCCTACAAGAAAAAGGGTTTTGTTGTATTGGCCTTTGAAGCTCTTGTAACAAAGCCATGCGGCGTACAGGTAGATAGGTATCCAAACGTATGGGTCGGGGTCATTGTATTGTAGAATAGCTGAAATAACAAAAACTATTATGAAAAAAATATTAAATGCTTTCATATATTCTAAGTATCTAAAGGTGCAAAGTAAGTGCAACTGGCATTTTTGTCAACAAAGCCTTTAAAAAGAGAGCAGGAGCCACATTTAGCATCTTTTGAAGGAGGAAGGTATAGTTTACATATTTCACATTTCATATCAGGCGAGGGTGATTGTTCAACATAGCCGAGGTTTTTTCTTTTTTCAATTTCTTCTGTACTAAGACCGGTTAAATCATTGCAGTTTTCTGGTTGTACTAACGACTTGGGTTGTTCGCTATTTTTATCGCTTGTATTGTGCGGTTTGGTTTCGTCTGATTTACATCCTGCAAAAAAAGTAGCGATTCCTATAAATGTACCGGCAAAGCCGATTGTTTTTGCAATAAAATTCTTCCTTGATATTATGTCTTCCATTTAGTATTTTTATTTTAAAGTGTTAAGGAGTGTTGTTTTTAAGTCTGTAGCACTTAGCTTGCTTAATTCTTTCATTTTTTCTTTTACTTCATTTTCGGCGTTTGGAGAGTTTTGAATGCCTTTGGTTAACCCTTTAAGTAAAGAAAGTTCCCTTTTGTTTTTTTGTAAATTAGAATGCGTACATAGTTTAAGTAATTCTTTGATCTGGTTTTTATGATATCTGGCACCTATAACATAAGCGAGGTTTTGTATAAAATCTTCTGTAATAAATTGCGTGTCTTGTCCAACGGGACTATTTAGCACGGCGGTTAAAAAACCGGGGCTGGATCCCTCATGGGTGCTTAATATGGCCATTTGAAAGCTTTTGTCATAACCATATTTACTCAATACTTCAATAAAAACAGGCGTATTATTTTTGTTTTTAAACTCACCTATGCTCAGCGTAGCTTGTAGGGCTACTTTGGCAACCGTATCTATTGTTAGTGTAGCCAGGTCCTTATAACAATCACTATATTGTTCTGCTAATATGGCTCCGTTATATCTAAGCCAGGAAGATTTACTGTGTAAGGCTTTTTTAATTGTTTGCGAATTTAGCGCATCCAGAGCCTCTAAAATATACAAAGCATGTAGTTGGGCTTTGTTGTTGCTACCCTGATTAAAAATATTATGTATTACCGGTATAACAGACTTGTCTTGCCTTTCTACCAGCAAACGATGGGCGGTAATAGCATACCATTCGTTATTGCTGGATAGCAATGCTACAAGCTCCTTACTACTCTTACTTCCCAAATTGGGTTTTATTGGTTTGTAAGTTGTATTTGCCGGCATTATACGATAGATACGGCCTTTATCGGAACCGTTTTTAAAATTCATATCTTTTTGTAACTCTTCGGGAATAGATACCGGCGTTTCAATATGTTGTCTGTAAAAATCAAGCATATAAAAATAACCATCCGGACCAGTAGTAAAATTAACCGGCCTGAACCATGTATCCTTTGAGAAAATAAACTCGCTGGATTTTTCAGTTGCTGCTCTTTTGGCAATAAAATAACTGCTGTCTCGTGGTGCCTCTAAAATATCTCTGTGAACCAGATTGCCCGAAACTTCTCCGGTAAAAAAGTTTCCGATAAGTTGGGGCATTTGATCACCAATATAAAATGTGCCCCCGCTGGTGCCGGTAAAATGGCCTCTTTCATACTCTACACGCTTCAGTTTTCTTTCCTGAAATTCTTTATTTCTTTTCTTTGTCCTTTCGGCGCGCCAGTATGGCGTTTCAGATACCTGATACATAATATCGTCATGATCTGAAATGTTTTTTATGGCTTTTGTAGTGGGAAGGTAAGGATGCCTGTGCGTATATCTCCATGCAATTAGCATTTGCTGTATGGGTATTGAATTTTCTGTGATAAATCTGTTCCCATAGCTGTCAATATCCTGTCCAAATTGTCCGGGTCCGGTTTCATTCTCAAAACTATTTTTATCTAACCTAAACCTGAAATCACCGCCTTTTACATCTAAAGAGTTGCCGCTTGGTTGTAACGTATTTGTAATATCACCAGCTTGCCCTCTGTTATTTGCGTATATCCAGTTGTCAACGGAGAATTGAAGGTTCGATATCTGTGTTTCATAATTGTTTTTAAAAAAGCCCGTAAAAAGTTTTTCTCTTATGTCGGCTTTGAAATCATTATTAGTGTCCTTTAAAAATAATATATCGGGTGCGGCTGTTACCAACAGGCCACCTTTCCAGGGAAGCAGGCTGGTTGCTTCGGATAGCTTATCAGCAAAGACAATTGAAGAGTCGATAACACCATCATTATTTATATCCAATAAAACACGTATTTGTCCTCTTTCCTCTCCCGGTTTAGGTGTAAAAGGAGCATCGGGCATCAGTGCTACGTAGCAATTTCCGTTTTCGTCAAACTCCATTGTTACAGGGTCATACACAAAAGGCTCGTTTGCAAATAATTCTATTGTATAACCATCCGCTATCTGTAATGTTTTTAAAGCATCTTCAGGCGACAGACTATCGGGGTATCGGTTTTGTTTACAAGCAGTAAACCCTGTAATCAAAACCAATAGACCAATTAGTATAATATTTTTTTGTTTTTTCATTCAATTTATAATTCGAGTGGTAGTTTAAATTCAATAACAACCAATGGTAAGTGGAAATACTATTTAAAAAATAGTACATCAGATAATGCTTTAATTTTTAAAGGGTATTCAAAATTTTAGCTTTAGTTTTAAATTGTTGATATTGTTTCTGAAATTATTCCTGTCTTTAATGTAGCAGTTTTTAGTATTTCTATCAAGCTGTGCTATTGTAAAAATAGAGAATAATATCAGAAAATATAGTGTAAAATAATATTTTTCGTGTACGTACCCAAAAAATCTTACATTTGTTGCAACGATTCTATTACTATACTTTAAATGAGACACATGCAATCACCAAATAGCCGTAGAAATTTTATCAAATTATCAACCTTATCAGGGTTGGGCCTTGGTTTGAGTAGCACAATGCCTTCATTAGCATACGAGATTTTTAAACAAGACAATGGTGCTGCATTTTTTGTATCCGGTAAAAACCCCGATATACCATTTGTGCCAAGGCGTGTTGCCAGTTGGTGGAACACTATTGAAGACCTTCAATGGAATCAAAAATCAATAAGAGATAAAGTGAAACGTCGTGCCGAAGGATTTGCACGAGCTAATATTGACACGGCCATGAACTATGGTTTTCATGTTCGATTTGATTTTGCTAATTATTTTGGACGATTAAACGAATATTTTGCCGCCGTGAAAGAAGAGTTACATAAATACGACATTAAATTTATAGAACACTATTCCTGTAACCATGTAGAAAGGCCCAGGGGTAAAGAAGAATTTGATAAGTTACATCGTAATCAGCGTCACCATGTTTTGTTGTACCATGATGAAATTGCTGCAAAACATGCACAGTACGAAGGACATTTGTTTCATGATATTTGTGAAGTGGATATTATAGATGGGTCAAGAGGTTATTCGCGGCAATATCAAATGGAAGCTTTCTGTCATAATAATCCGAATTTTTTGGATATGCATAAAAAGTATTTGCAACGATTGATAAGAGAAGTGGATTTTGATGGGTATGAAATAGATGATATGTGTGATTATGTGGGCTTGCGTACCTGCGGCTGCAAATACTGCAGGGAGCGATTTAAAAAAGATTATGGTAGAGAAATACCTCCCACATCTGATAAAAGTTTTTGGGGAGATATGACAAAACCCATGTTATACTGGGGTGATTATGAAAGTCCTGTGTTTCGGGATTGGAAAAAAATGAAGGATGATGTTATTGACGATCATGTACAAATGTGTAAAGATGTAATTGGCAACAAACCTATACTAACTTGTTGTTCTAGCACCGGGCCAATTGTATTAAATTCTATTTCGCTAAACTTGGAAAGGATAGCTGATAAGTTAGATTTTTATATGTTGGAAAATGTTGGTACAAATATCAGAAGTGTAGCCTGGCTTGAAAAAGATGCAGAAGCTATGCAGCAAAAAGATATTGCAGAACAAAGAGGTTTTGCCCCGCCAATGGCTTTAAGTTATACCATTTTTAAAGACGGAGGCTATCTAGGTTGGGCTTTAGCCAGATATTGGGGTGTGGCTAATTGGGCTAGCACTTTTCAACATAGATTAGTAGAAGATCCTCCCAATTCTTTAGAAGTAGAAGATATGATTGCGCCTGTTAACAATTGGGAAGTAAAGCATAGTAACCTTGATTATTATAAATCTAATGACTTTGAAGAAGTAAGGCTTGTATATAATTATTATTGTAGAATGAATGGTTGGAAAGATGAAAATGGGGTGGAGCAATGGAGTAAAGTAAAAACTTGGTCAAAACAATTAGCTCAGTCTAATGTGTCGTATCGATTTGTGCGCTATAAGGAACTTGCCGATGAAAAAAAACTTTGCTCAAGCAATACTCCTTTAATTTTAGATAGTGTAGCTTGTTTGTCTGATGCACAGTATAATGCGATCAGGAAATATCTAATAAAAGGGGGAGAGGCTTGGCTTACCTTGCCTTTTGGAACACATGACGAAAAAGGTTTTAAAAGGAATGTGCCTTTGTCTGAGAAATTGCTACAAAAAAAATATAAACGTCTCCATATAATAAGTACATCAAGCAACACTAATCCAATCGAAGAGTTAATTAAAAAGGAGAAGTTTATTCCTATAATTAAACAAATAGCAGGAGGCCAGGGATGGTGTGTACGGGCACGTAAGTATGGAAATAAAATTGTATTACATATTCTAAATGGCAGAATGAAGGCTATTCCGCATCCTACAATAAAAGATATATCCGGATTACCTGTTATTACATCTATTGAATCAACGATTGCAAACAATAATTTAGTTTTTGAAATTGATAGCGAAAGACTGCCTGTTACAAACCTAAGTTTATACAGCCCGGAATTGGAGGATAGTAAAAAAACTATAATTATTGAAAGAAAAGGGAAGAAGCAGGTACTGAAAATAAATTTATCTAAAATCAGAATTTATGCAGTAGCGCAATAGCAAGTAAAAACTTTAAAGTAACTCGCCAACTGCTTTTCTCTTAGGTTGAATTATCAAGATATGTATATTTTTTAGAGTGAATAAAAAAATTTTTGTTTTTAATAAAAAGTTAATATCTTAGAGCCGTGTACGTACACGATTGCTTGTTTAATGTTAATGATATTCTAAAATAACAGAACATGATGATTGTTTGATTTGACTTGATAAAAACACATAACTTTTTATAAAATGTATTGTTAACGTACCCGTTTTAGTTCTCATAATAAAAAAAGTGTAAATAAACTCAGAATGAGATGAAAAAAAACAAAAATCATAACCATTTTAATCATTACTGTATGAGGAAGTTTTGTAATTTTTTTGAAAGGGGAAAAGGTATATCATTTTTCCTTATGTTCTTCTTACTGTCGTTTTCTTTCACAGGGTTTGCAAGTAATTCGGTATTCAATTATTCGGTAGCGGATAGTATGATATCGGGTAGGGTAGCTGATGAATCTGGTTTGGGTATCATCGGTGCCACTGTTGCTGTTAAAGGAACATCAATTGCCACTGCTACAGATATGGCAGGGAGATTTAGTATTAAAACTTCTTCTAATGAAGATATATTGGTGGTTTCTTATACCGGTTACGAAACCAAAGAGGTTCCTGTTTCTACTATTAACACATTTGCAAATGTAGAAATTATTTTGAAGGTTTCTACCAAAGCGGAAGATAATGTTGTAGTAGTAGCTTTTGGTAAGCAGAAAAAGGAGAGTGTGATCAGCTCAATCACCACTGTACAACCATCCGATCTGAAAGTGCCCTCCAGTAACCTGACAACAGCGTTTGCAGGTAAGTTGGCGGGTGTAATTGCTTATCAAAGATCGGGCGAACCAGGATTAGATAATGCCGAGTTTTTTATCCGAGGCATTACAACATTTAGTACTGCCGGAAAGAAAGACCCATTAATCTTAATTGATGGTATAGAAATGAGTTCGAATGATTTGGCTAGAATAAATGTAGATGATATTGCTTCATTTTCCATCATGAAAGATGCGAATGCCGCCGCACTTTATGGTGCCAGAGGTGCAAATGGTGTTATTTTAGTAACAACTAAGGAAGGTAAAGTTGATAAACTTCAAATCAATTTAAGGGCAGAACAATCTAGGTCTTCAAATTCTGAATTAGTGGAACTTGCCGATCCCATATCATATATGAAATTACATAATGAAGCTGTGAGAACTCGTAATGCAATGGTTCCATTACCATATTCATCATCCAAAATTAGAGAAACGGAATTAGGGACTAACCCGCTTTTATATCCATCCGTTGATTGGTATAATTATTTAATAGACAATAAGGCAATAAATAGGCGTGTTAATGTTAACATTACAGGTGGTGGGCAAGCCGTACAATATTATTTAGCGGCTAATTATCAGAACGACAAAGGAATTATTAAAGAAAGCAAGGAAAACTTTTTTAATAATAATATCAATATTGACCGGTTTCAGTTGCGTTCTAACGTTACCATCAAATTTGCGCCTACAACTACTGGTATTGTAAGGGCATATGGCTCCTTTGATGACCGGACTGGTCCTTATAATGGAGGTGCTGATGTATTTCACATGGCAAGGAATTCTACTCCGGTACAATTTTTACCGTATTACCCTCCAGATAGTGCCAATGAATTTACAAAACACATATTGTTTGGAATGGCATCTGAAGCAACTTTTATAAACCCTTTGGCTAGAGTTGTCAGCTCTTACAAGGAGTCAAAACAATCCATGATGATGCTGCAGTTAGAAATGGAACACAAATTCAATGGTGCTTTAAAAGGTTTTTCTGTAAGGGGTACCTATAATGCTATGAGGAAAAGTTTTTACGATTTTTCAAGAGGCTATTCACCCTTTTATTATTACCCGGCCACAACTATTGACGGGTCTTATATACTTATAGCCCTTAATCCGGATGGCGGTACCGAATATTTAACTTTTAGTAACGGGGACAGAACAGTATCGGCAATACAGTACGGCGAGGCTAGGTTGGGATATAATAAGCTTCTTAACAATGTGCATGATATTAATGTAACATTAGTAGGTACAATAAGGTCAGAGAGTGGGGTTATAGCATCTAGTAATAATACCTATATGCTTCAGGCTACGTTACCGAGGCGTAATATTTCTTCTGCTGGGAGGTTTGCTTATGGATATGATTCCCGCTATTTCTTTGAGTTTAACTATGGATATAATGGTAGTGAGCGATTTGCCAAGAAAAACCGTTTTGGTTTTTTCCCTTCCGTTGGTGCTGGTTGGTTGCTTAGTAACGAAAAGTTTATGGAAGGTGTGAAAGATGTAATTTCTACATTTAAACTAAGTGCTACTTATGGTAAAGTGGGTAATGATCAGATTGGAGATATATACGACCGCTTTTTCTATCTGTCAAACGTAAATATGAGTGGTGCAGGGTATTGGTTTGGTTATGACAGGGACTACCGTTCGGGTATAACCATTAACAGGTACGCCAACGATTTAATAACTTGGGAAATTGCCAAAAAAGCAAATTTAAGATGGGAACTCGGATTGTACAAGGATTTTACACTTATAACTGATTTCTTCCATGAAATCCGTGAAAATATTCTTTTAACTCGTCAGGATATTCCTTCTACAATGGGTCTGCGTTCCATCCCTCAGGCAAATGTTGGTGTTGCTGAAGGAAAAGGATTTGAAACAGAATTAAAATACCAGCATAATTTTCCAAAAGACCTTTGGTTAGTTGTTAATGGAACTTTTACCTATGCTTCAAGCAAATTTAAAAAATATGAAGAACCTGATTATAGCGATGTACCTTGGCGTTCACATATTGGCCTTAAAATTAGCCAACCCATTGGTTTGATAGCCGAACGGTTATTTATTGATGAAGAGGAAGTACAAAACTCACCAAGGCAGCAATTTGGAGAATATGGTGCCGGGGATTTAAAATATAAAGATATTAATAATGACGGCCTTATTGATGCTGACGATAGGGTTCCCATTGGTTATCCAACCACACCCGAAATTATTTATGGTGCAGGGTTCTCAGCTGGTTACAAGTCTTTTGACCTGTCTTTATTTTTTCAAGGGTCTGGGCGCTCTTCATTTTTTATTTCTCCTGCAGATATAACACCATTTATTAATAATGGCCAAAGAGGTTTATTAAAATATATTGCAGATGATCATTGGTCAGAAAACAACAGAAATATTGATGCCTTTTGGCCAAGATTGTCTGCTTACCAACTTAGTAATAATAACCAAATTAGCACACATTGGCTACGCAACGGAACCTTTGTTCGCCTAAAATCGGCAGAAGTTGGCTACACATTACCAACAAGATTTACAAAAAAATTCCATATTCAAACATTCCGTCTTTATGCAAATGGAACGAATTTGTTTGTATGGTCAAAATTCAAAATGTGGGATCCTGAAATGGCGGGCAATGGTTTAGGATACCCTGTTCAGCGTGTTATTAACTTTGGTTTAAACATTAGTTTTTAAATTAAAGCAACTATAAAACTTTATAAAAATGACTTTAATTATTAAAAAATACAATTCGGGAAAAAACGAGATGGAGCAGAGGTTATTTAAACTAAACGTTTATTTCCGTATAAAAAGAATAGTAGGCGTTTTAAGTGCAATAATTTTAATAGTATGTATTTCAGGATGTCAAAAATTTTTAGATGTGGTTCCTGATGATACGCCTACGCTGGATCATGCGTTTTCAAACCGTTCTGTAACCGAAAAATTCCTCAGAACCTGTTATTCACACTTACCCGATCCTACGGATCCCGCATATTATCCTGCCTATTTTACCAGTAAGGATGAATTTGACTGGAGAACTGAGATTCGTTTCGGAAATTCACCGGCTGGAATGATATCCAAAGGGCTTCAAAATACAAACACTCCTTATCAGGATTATTGGTCAGGAAGAAACGGCGGTAATTCAATGTATGTGGCTATACGAGATTGTAATATCTTTCTTGAAAATGCTAATACCCCACGAGATATTACAGAAGACGAACGGCAAAGGTGGATTGCGGAAGTAAAATTCTTAAAGGCTTATTATCATTTCTTTTTATTAGAACTTTATGGCCCAATTGTTTTGGTGAAAGAAAATTTGCCGATTTCAGCCACTCCAGAACAGGTGAGGGTATTTAGAGAACCTGTGGATGAGTGTGTAGATTATATAGTGGAATTAATTGATGAAGCGATGCCAAATTTACCACCCGAATTGCCGGATCCCGCTTCAGAGTTTGGAAGGATTTCGCAAGTAATTGCTTCTGCTGTAAAAGCCAAAGTACTGGCAACGGCGGCCAGCCCACTCTTTAATGGTAACAATGATTATGCAGGTTGGGTGGATAAAAGAGGGAAACAATTGGTGGCTACTACATACGACCCAGCCAAATGGGAGCGTGCAGCCACTGCCATAAAAGAGGCTATTGATCTGGCGCATAACACAGGTCATAGGTTATATACATTTAATAAATTGGCCGGAGGTGCCCAAACTTTCGCAATGAATGATAGTATGGTTCAATTGATGACCATCAGGAAAGCTATTACAGAAGATATTGAACGAAATCCCGGTGTATTATGGGCCACACAGGAGCAGTTTGCTGATGGAAAGGGTGGCGGTATGGGTTTTGTTGTGTTAGGTAATATGTTAAAGGGACTGTTTCCTATCATGTACGCAGCGGATCAAAATCTTTATGTTAATTATATGTCTGCTTCCTGGTACATGGCCGAGTTGTTTTACAGTAATAATGGCGTTCCTATAGAAGAAGACAAATACTTTGATTATGCACACAGATACAATCCGCGTCGTGCACTTTCAAGTGATAATCACCAAACTTATATTCCCACAGGAGAGGTTACAGCCACTATGAATTTCTTTCGGGAGCCACGGTTTTACGCAGACTTGGGTTTTGATAGAGGTTTTTTTGAAATTGCAAGCACAACATCAAATGGAGGAGCTTCCTTTGATGTATATCTTCGCCATAGGCGGGGTGAGTTAAGCACCGCTTCTGGTTTAGCATCCTATGTACCCAAAAAAATAGCTGCATTTGAAACTTCAGCCAGTCAGGGAGTAACAGGCAAAGCCTACACTCCTTACAATTACAAGTTTCCCTTGCTTCGTTTATCCGACCTATATCTACTTTATAGCGAAGCATTGAACGAAGTAAAATCGCAACCGGACAACGAGGTGTATCAATGGATTGACACAGTAAGGGCTGTTGCCGGATTAAAAGGTGTAGTGGAATCCTGGCAAAATGCATCCTTAAATCCGTCAGCACCGTCAACTAAAACGGGAATGAGAGAAATTATTAGAAAGGAACGATTGATAGAACTTGCTTTTGAAGGACAACGTTTTTGGGATGTAAAAAGGTGGAAAATTGCTGATAGGTACTGGGCATTACAATCATACACCTGGGGCAATTCGCAGGATCCTGCTTTGTTTTATGTACCTACTCCTGGAATTGGGGCACCACGCCCGGTTACATTTAAAGATTATTTGTATCCGATAGCTAAGTCAGATTTACGTATCAATACAAATTTAGAACAGACTTATGGCTGGCAATAACTTAAAAGAATTTTTTAATTCACATCTATAATTAATATCCATGAACAAGATTAATTTAATCATACTGGTTTTTATTTTTGGCAGCTTCGTTGCCTGCAAGAAAGAAGTCAAAGAAACCTGGGGGGTATGGAATTCTGATCCGGTGCAGGGCATTAATATTACACCCATCAATGGTGGGGCTACTGTTTCTTATGATTTACCCGCAGATGATAACCTCTTGTATGTGATGGTTGAGTATGAAAGAAACGGGAAAATATTCACGGAAAAGGCTTCAGTGTATAAAAATACATTTACTATTGAAGGTTTTAATACTACAGGACCGGTAAAAGCTACACTCTATAAGGTTAATAAGCAAGGTCAGCGGTCAGAACCAGCCGAAATTGAATTTACACCCTTAGAATCGTTAGTAAGTATCGCCGAAAAATCGCTTCGGTTACAGCCAGGTTTTGGCGGGATTGTTGCCAATTGGAGCAACCCTTATGCTACCGAACTGGGCGTGCGCGTATTGGTAAAAGATTCAACAGGAGAATGGGTGGATAGGGAAATGTATTTTACCACCATTCAGGATGAACGTCACTCGTTTAGAGGTTTTGAACCCAAACTTATAGAAACAGCTTTTAGTTTTGAAGATAAATGGGGGAATGTTTCAGATACGGTTTATTATTCTACCACACCATATTTTGAAACCATGGTTTCTAAACCCTATGCCGATTATCGATCAAATATCCCCTACGATAATACCTCAACTTATAATACAAGTTCTAGGCCAATATCCCGCCTTTGGGATGGTATCGTAAACACTGCTGGGAATGGGTGGTTAACTTCTCCGGGATACAGTGGCTTGTCAATGACTTTTGACATGAAGCAGGTTGTGAAACTAAGCCGTATTATAATTCACGGGTATCATATAAATTCTCCATATACTCAGGCAAATATTACGCAATTTGAGTTATGGGGCACTAATAAGATTGATTATTATAGATTATCCGATCTTCCTTATTGGTTAGATTCTTTGTCGGTTAGGTGGGGGGCTATTGCAGGCGTTGATCCTACAACTGAACTTCCTACAGTTAGCTTCAAAAATGACTGGCAATATTTGGGTTGGTATTCAATACCGCGCTATACTGCAACTGCAGATATATATAATCTTGCTGCAAGTGGAGCTGAATATGAAATGCCTATTGATGCAAACCCGGTTAGGTATGTAAGGCTTTTTGTACGGGAGATAACTTCTATAACTCCTCCACCCTCAAATAATTATTGGTCAATGGGCGAAATAACATTTTACGGAGATAATACCGTTCCTCAACAATAACACGTAATAAAGCTTTTAATAAAATGAAAAAGATAATCCAAATACTTCTTTTAGCATTAAACTCGTTTATTTTTATTGTATTTGCCTTATCCTCTTGCGATAAGATGAATGATATTCAAGAGGAATATGCTAACAGGGTTGAACAGGTATATTTAGGCAAAGTGGATTCTATAAAATACTATCCGGGTTTTGGCAAAGCTAAATTGGTTTGGCAAATTAATGCAGACCCTAAAATAGAGCAAACAATTATTTATTGGAATAACAGGCAGGACTCCATTTTAAAGCCGTTTAACAGGACGGTATCTGGCATACAAAAAGATTCAATTGTTGTGGATAATTTGCCTGAAGGTTCTACTCTATTTGAATTTGTGAATATAAACAGCATGGGAGAAAGGTCGTTAATGTCCTCGGCAACCGTAACTACTTGGGGAGTGAGTTTCTCCGAGGGGCTTCGGGCAAGAACTTTAACTTCTTTTAATTATGACAACGATCAGGATATTTGTAGTTTAGAATTAACGCCGGTGGAGGTCGGTGATAGTGTGGTGTATGCAGAAGTAGTTTATACAAATAATCTGAATCAGGTACAAACTGTGAAAATTGGCAGGGGCGATAATATGGCTACATTAACTGGTTTTCCAGATGGCGGAACCTTTACTTTTCGTAATGTATTCTTTCCTCCTCAGGGTATTGATACAATTAAATCCGATTTTCAAACTTATCAGGCACCTACGGCTGTAACCAACCCGGGAGTTAAAATAACTTTAAAAGGAGTATCCTCCAGTAGGTACTTTGATTATAATGGAGATTTAGGAGAATGGACAAGTGCAGGGGATTTGATTGTGTATGGAGTAGCAGCAGATGGTTCGCTTGCTCAGACAACAAAATACGCAGCACTGGCTCCAAGAACTACTTATCGAGAATTTTTCTACTATTCAGATAATCAGTTTATTGGCATTACAACAGGTCATCAGATACGCCTCTGCGAAATTGTAAATGGCACTCTTTCAATTGTATTAACACCTACTGGAGCTAACTATTTTGGTTCGGCGTTTAACATGGCAGGGTTTATCGGTGCAAACGGGTTTTTCTTTTCTATTGCCTCCGATGTTGTTAAAACATGGTTTGCGCTTCCTAATGCCACCTGGGCAAATCCCAATGGTGCTACTGTAGCTACAGATTTCTCTTATAATCCCTATACTTTGTCTGCTACTCAGCATATTCTTGGAGTTGACGGTAGTGGATTATTATGGAGTATGCCTACCTCATTTTCTGGAGCAATAGGTGCTAAAACTACCATAGGTAAGGGATGGAGCCGATTTACAAAAATTGTTAGGGTTGGGACTAATGTATATGGCATGGAAGGCAATGGAGATTTTTATCTTTTTAACAACTTTGATGCAACAAATAGCTATTGGGTAGTAAATTAATAGAATAGCTCCTGATTAAATCGCTAAACGGTGTTTAAAAACCCTATCCTGAACTTGAGTAATATCGAAGAAAGGATAGGTTTTTTTATTGTTACAAAAAACATGTAAAAGTGTTGTTTATTAGGGTATATAATCGCTGATTTTATCAGAAAAGGTAACAAATACCTCAAATAGGACGAGCTTTTTATGTTGCACATAAAACCTTAATAATTAAATTTTAGCATATGATGCGGACTATCGGAAATTGTTTTTTGCTATTGTTGATGGCCTCTTTTTTTTCAAACAATGTGTTTTCACAATCCTTAATATGGAAAAAAGGTTGCGACGGATGGATTTTTACTAAAAATGATAACGGTAACTATCAAAAATTTTTTGCAATAGGTTCATGGCACTTACCGGGATATGTTTTTACAAAAGCAGAAGAATCAGTTGCTGTTGTAAAAATGAAAAATGCGACATTGTTTAAAGAAAAATCAGCTTCTTTTAATATGATATTTGTATCGCCCCATGAGTTGAAAGATTATATGGCTGATAAAATTCAAATACTAAATCCATGTTCGCCTATTCTTCATAATTATCTCAATAATATTCCTGAGCTGCCAAAAAAAGATGATAAGGATTATTATAGAAGCCAGTTTTTAAAAAAGGAAGTGAACCGGCCGGAATTTGAGCATTATTTAGATAAAAAAATGGATAGTCTTGTCAAGTCCTTGCCTATAAGAAAGCATATTTATTCTCATATTGATGAAATTGCATTAGGAGGTATTAGCAATTGGTTTATTCCGCCTACGGTAGGGAAAAAATTATATAAGAGTATTATAAAAAATGATCCCGGCTCACTTGTTTTTGTAGATCTTGTGGGGCAGGGAAAAGGGAGTACATTCTTTTTCGAAAAAAATTATCTTACAGATCATAAAACCATGCCTGCGGATCCTCCATATAAGCTACTGCGAAAAGAATATAGAAATATTCCAAAAAAGCCATTGTTGGGATTTTCTCAGGCTTATGATGGAACTCCGGTATATAAGATGATTAATGGTAACTATACCTACAATGATTACGATTCGGTAAAATTAAGATCAATGTGGTATCAAAATATTTTAATCCTTGCAAAGGCTTATAAGGATAATGGTAGTGTTTTTTCCATCAATGCTTTTCGCGATTTTTATAAAATACCCGAATTGGCAGGTATTACAGTTGATGCTTTAAAGGCTGGAACAGGAGGATGCCCAGTTTGGTTATATTTTGACGGTAATGGATATGCAAAACCCGGAAATGTTTCTGCGGTAGATTATGTGAATAATGTGAAATGTCAGATATATACATCCATAATTCATGGTGCTACTGGTATTTTGTTTTGGAACGATTGGAAAAAATCGCCGGAGGTTTTTGACACGCTGCAAACAGTTTTAAAAGAGCTGAGAAAGAATTTAGATATCATATACCTGAATACAGTAGAAACGAAGCAAATAGGAGACATCCATCTTATGATAAAAAAGGGTGCTAATAGTGTAAATTACATTATTGCAACCAATACAAATATTCATAAATCAGCGCAACTGAATTATGGGAAAATTAAAATAGAACTATCTCCTCTTGAAGTATATATCAAACAGCTTTGACAACTTAATAGTTGGTGTATTAATGTGCCAATGGATTATGTATTTTGTATAATTTAAATTCACTGTGAGTTCAAAAAAAACTTACTACCCGTACGTTCTATATAATAAGAAACCTAAAGAATAAGTTTGTGGGTTAATTATTTTTAATTAATTTCGGGTACGTAAACGATTATGGTGCCACTCACTTATAATTCGTCATTTAATAGGTGTTTATAAATCATTAAGGCTATAATGTTAAAAATGGAAAATAAAAATTCAAGAAGAAAGTTTATTAAGACCGGTGCAATTGGAGCAGCAGGTTTAGCGTTGGGAGCAAATAATATATTTGCAAATATCTCTGTTGCCCCGTCGGCAACATTACCCGCCATATTAGGAGGAAAACCTATGTGGAGTGAGGCAAAATGGATCAAATGGCCAATTTGGATTCCCGAGCAGGATGAACCTCTTTTATTACAGGCTATGAGAAGCGGTAATTGGTCCCGGTCTAAAATGGTTGATCAGTTTGAGAAAGAGTGGGCTAAAATGTTAGGCGTTAAGCGAGCATTGGCTACAGTAAACGGCACTAATGCGTTAGTTGTAGGGCTAAATCAACTGGGAATTGGAGCCGGAGATGAAGTGCTGGTACCGCCTTATACATTCATTGCAACTGTTCAAGCGGTAACAACAAACGGAGCCATACCCGTTTTTGTAGATGTGGATCCGAATACTTATCAAATGGATCCTGCAAAAATTGAAGCCAAAATAACATCAAGAACAAAAGCTATTTTACCGGTTCATATTTTGGGGATGCCGGCAGATATGGACAGGATAATGGCTATTGCAAAAAAGCATAACCTGATTGTTTTGGAAGATGCCTGCCAGGCACATCTTGCAGAAATTAATGGAAAGAAGGTGGGAACAATCGGACATGCAGGTTGTTTTAGCTTTCAAACTTCAAAAATACTTGCTTTAGGAGAAGGCGGGGCGTTGGTTTCCGATGACGAGGATCTTATGAATCGTGCATATTCATTTCATAATTTGGGATTGCCTTATGGCTTGGCACCTGGTGCTGTGGCCAGCGGCGGGGTTCGGCAAGGAACAAAGGTTAGAATATCTGAACCGCTTGCGGCCGTGGGTTTAGCTCAAATGAAGCGATTGGAAGCGCAGGTTAACACAAGGAACAAAAACGCACTATACCTTACTTCTAAAATTAATGATATTCCCGGAGTAGTTCCTCATCAGTTATCTCCTAACGTTACAAAATCAGCATATTTATTGTATGCGTTCCGCTACAAGCAAGATTTGTTTAAAGGATTATCAAGAAATGGGTTCCTGAATGCGGTAAAAGCCGAAGGTGTACCTATTAGTTCCGGATATACTCCATTGAATACGCAGGAGTTTATTAAACAAACATTTGGTACAAAAAATTATAAAAAAGCCTACTCTAAAAAACAGTTGAATTATGATAACTGGATGGCTAAAAATCAATGTCCGCAAAATGATCAATTATGTAATGAGGCTATTTGGCTTACACAACACTTGTTATTAGGCTCTAAAGATGATATGGATTTAATAGCAGGTGCTATAAAAAGAGTGTATGACAATGCAGAAAAAATAAAAAAGTCTGCCGGTTAACGCTAACTGCTGTTGTGAATAGAGATTACTTTTTTATCAATCTTTTATATGAGAACGGAAATTTTTACTAAGGAATCTGGAATAAAAGAAATTGCAGAGCCCCATTTAGACGAAAAGAAAATTATAGCCGGAACATTTTATTCTGGCTTTATGGATGCGCATGACACCTATAATGCTATTACATCTGCCAGTGATGGAAAAATTTACTACGTACTGTCCAGTGATAAGCATAATGTGGCCGGACGAATATACTGTTATAACCCCTCCAATAATACAATTAAATTCTTAGGCGATCTCTCAGATATTTGCGGAGAAAAAGATAAAAATTTGATCGCACAAGGTAAAAGCCATGTTGAGTTTTTTGAGATTGATAAGAAACTTTATTTTGCTACACATGTTGGATTTTACGAGTTAATTGATGGAATGGATCGGTTACCTGTAACCCCCCCGAAAGGTTACGGACTTTACCCCGGAGGGCATATACTGTGTTATGATCTTACTACAGGATTTTTTGATGATTTGGCGGTAATTCCTAACGGAGAAGGTGTAGTGGCGATGACAACTGATTGTGAAAGAAAGCATATTTTTCTTATAACCTGGCCTACCGGACACTTTATGCATTATGATATAATCAACAATGTATTAATAGATCTTGGAAAAATTACAGGTAATGGCGAAGCCGGTATGCCGGGAAATGATTTTAGAACTCTTTGCCGTTCATTGGTCGTAAATAGTTCAACTGGCGTTGTGTATTTCTCTTCTCCCGAAGGGGATATATTTTCTTTTAAACCGGGGGATGCAGCTTATGCTAAATTACAAGGTGTAGATTTACGAAAAGACTATTTTGGTAAATATGATATTACTAAACCGGGGAATATGGCATATAACTGGCGTAAAATATTTTGGCATGATGAAGAAAATGTAGCTTATGCCGTACATGGGAACTCCGGATATTTAATAAGAATTAACCCTGTATCTAAAAAGGTTGAATTGATTGATCGTATCACGTCTGAACCATCTAAAAAAAGTGGAATGTACGATCAGTTTAGCTATGGCTATTTGGGATTTGTTTTAGGCCCCGATAAAAAGAATATTTATTATTTAACCGGAGGGCCAATTTATATAGAGGGCAAACGATTAGAAGGCGAAGCCGAAATTGCAAAAGGAGCTGCCAGAGGCGAAGAAAATTTACATCTGGTAACTTATAATCTTGCAACAAAAACTTATCAGGATCATGGCCCTGTATTTTATGAAAATGGAGATCGCCCCTCGTATGTGAACTCAATTACAATAGGTGCTGATGGTACTATTTATACCCTGGCCCGCGTAAAAGTAAATGGAAAGATTGTTACAGATTTGGTGCGCATACCCAATCCTTTCAAAGTTATAAATAAATAAAACAGTTCATCTCGTTAAATGAAAAAGTAATATTGTAATTTTTTTTGAGCTTTTTATGAAACTCGTTAAAACAATATTTTATCTTTTGTGAACGCTGCAATTTTGAATAATAAAATCACTGTTTCATGACTCGTAGAATATTAGTATCGTTATTGCTGTTAATTTTTGTTGTTAATCTAAGTGCTCAAATAAATGCAGGCGTTGGCAAAAAAGTAATTACACCGGAACTTCCTTTTTTACTTTCGGGCTATGCGGCGCGTACTAAACCTGCCGCCGGTAAAATACATGATATATGGACAAAAGCACTTTACATTGAAACTTCTGCTCAAAACAGAGCGGTTATTATAACAACAGATGTTTTAGGACTTACACCGGAAATTCATAGTGAGGTAGTCAACAAATTGAAAGATAAATACGGGTTTCAAAGATCGCAGGTAATTTTAAATTCATCCCATACTCATTCGGGACCTATAATTTGGCCGTCTCTTTCTATGATTGGTGATTATGATATGGCAACTTTAAAATCTTTTAGACAGTATAAAGATTTTTTAGTACAAAGTATGTTAGACGCTGTATCAATTGCTATTGATAATAAGTTTTCGGCTAAATTAAGCAGCGGACATGGGATGGCCGATTTTGCTATGAATCGGAGGCTATTAGTGAACGGTGAAATTATAAATAGCCCCAACCCGGACGGTCATACAGACCACGATGTGCCGGTATTGATTGTTAAAGATCGTAAAAGCCGTGTAAAGGCCATACTTTTTGGCTATGCCTGTCATAATACAACATTGCAGGGGAATAATTATTTGATTAATGGAGATTATGCCGGCTTTGCGCAAATTGAATTAGAGAAGGCTTACCCAACAGCTACGGCTTTATTTTTTACCGGTTGTGCCGGTGATCAAAATCCACAACCTCGTGGCACGGTAGAGCTGGCAATGCAGCATGGAAAAACACTGGCATCAGCCGTTGAGGCCGTAATAGGAGGCAAAACAAAGCCCGTTTTCGGCACGCTCAAAACACAACTTCAGGAGGCCTCTTTACAGTTTATACCTTTTGACCCCCATAAATACGAAACAGAATTAATGGGCAATAATTCTTATATGCAACGTAGGGCAAGGTTGGTTTTGCAAGCCTACAACAGAGGATGGGATGTTACAAAATATAACTATCCTGTACAAGCAATGCGGATAGGAAATTCACTCACATTCATCTCCTTGGCCGGAGAGGTTGTAGTAGATTATTCTTTAAAATTAAAAACCCTTTATCCAAAAGAGAATTTATTTGTTGCCGGATATTGCAACCATGTAATGGGATATATTCCTACCAAAAAAGTTTTGGAAGAGGGAGGGTATGAAGCAAACGATAACTTAATTTATTACGGAATGCCCGGGCCATTTGCTAATACTGTTGAAGATAAAATTTTATCTACTGTAAAAAATGTTTTATCAAAAACAGGAGTAAAATAATTTACAAATAGCTTCTTTAAAACAACATAATAAAAAATCATGATTAATAAAAATCGGTTATTTTACGTACTGGGATTGCTTCTGATATTTTGGGCATGTAACTCAACAAAAAAGATTAACAACAGTGATTCTCACATGCTTTTGGGCACATACTCTTCTGCTCCCAGAATGGAAAATAGCCGTGTGGACGTAGATAAGCTAATATCTCAGTTAGAGGATTTACACGCCAATACTTATAACTTTCTGATATGGACAAATGAGAATGACTGGGATGATTTAAAATTGTTTTTGCCAAAAGCAAATAAGAAAGGTATTAAAGTTTGGGTAAGTCTTGTTCCTCCATCCGAATCAAAACCCAAAGCAAGATGGAACTCCGAACCATTTGGTATGGATTATATTACCTGGGCCAAGGAAATTGCGAAACTCAGTAATCAATATACTAATCTTGTAGCCTGGAGCATTGATGACTTTGCTCACAATCTTAGTTTATATACACCAGAGTATGTAGAAAATATGCTGAATGCGGCAAGGTCAGTAAATAAAAAATTGTTATTTGTTCCCTGTTTGTATTACAGACAAATTACGGCACCATTTGCTGAAAAGTATGGAAATTTAATTGATGGTGTTTTGTTCCCATATCGGGCAGAGTCTTCTAAAAAGTTCAATTTGCAGGATGCAACATTAGTTAAAACCGAAATTGAAAATGTTAGAAAGTTGTTTAGTAAAAGCATTCCTGTTTTGTTAGATGTTTATTCTACCGCACACTCAAGGTTAGGGTCATCTACACCTCAATATGTTCATGATGTAATTGCAGAAGGCTTGAAATATGCCGACGGTGTATTTATCTATACACATCCGATTAATCAGGTTGACATCAATAAATATGATGTTGTAAAAGAATTGTTTAAAAAAGAATCTAGTAAATGAAACACTTTTTGGTTTTTATATTGGTGCTATTGTATATAGTTAGCTGTACTCCTACAAAGAAATTTGATAATATGGCAAAACTTAGGCAGCAAGGCGTGTCTAATGTAAAAGGAACGTATGCTACACCGCCATTGCTGGCAAATGGAAGGATTGATAATAGTAAGCTTATCAAAGAATTAAAAGAATTAAATGCCAATACGTATAATTGGCTTATTTGGCGTAGTGAATTTGACTGGGAGGATCTTCAGTTGTTTTTGCCGCTGGCTAAAAAAAATAATATTAATGTATGGGTAAGTTTAGTGCCTTTTTCAGAATCAAAACCCAAAGCAGACAGATCTTCAGAACCATTTGGTACAGATTATGTTCTTTGGGCTGAAGAAATTGCAAAACTCAGTCTTAAATTTACAAATCTTACAGCATTAAGTATTGATGATTTTGTTGCTTGGAACCTGCAATTTTACACTCCGGACTATACTGCTGAAATTGTAAATAGAATGCATTCTGTTAATCCTAAATTAGCTTTTGTTCCGTGCATTTATTATAAGTCAACGAAGATTACCGATTATACCCAACAATATACTCAATATTTTGATGCAGTTTTATTTCCTTATAAAGCAGAGTCATCCGGTAAAGAAACTTTATCGAGTTACGACACGTTCTCAGACGAAATAGTGTATATGAAAAAGTATTTTGGGAATAAATTACCTGTGATTGTAGATATTTATAGTACAGCACATTCAAAAGCAGGTGCATCATCGGCAGATTATGTTTCACAAATAATATCCTTGTCAAAGGAATTGGGCGATGGCGTTTTCATTTATACACATCCAAATCCAGATACGGTACCTGATAAGTATGAAGCTATTAAAAATGGATTTAAATAACTCATGCTATGGCTAATATCAATCGTAGAAATTTTGTAAAAAATACAGCCACAGCTTTATCCGGTATGGCCTTCGCTTCTGTAGCAAACGGTGGCGGTAAAAAGGCTATCGAAAATTCGATTACGGAGGATTATGCAGAACAGCAATACGATTTGATGAAAGAGGTAAAAAAGTACCGTAAAATTGATTCCCATGTTCATGTGCTATTAGGGAAACTGGGGCCGGAAGATAATAATGATTTTTGTGATCGACTAAGTATTGATAGGATGTATATTTCAAGACCGGTAACTAATGGTATAGGCTCAGGAAAAGGAATGCCTGACGATTTCATAAACTCCAACGATCTGATGGTTCAGGCTATGAAAAAATACCCAGGGCGTATGGTTGGAATGTTTACACTCAATCCTCAATATCCAAAAGAATCGTTGGAGGAAATAAAACGTTGTGTAGATATGGGCATGGTGGGACTTAAAGTTTATTATCAGGTAAAAATTAACAACCCACTTTTTTATCCAATCATTGAGAAAATGATTGATTTGAAAATGATTATACTGATGCATGCCGAAGCAACCTTAGGAACTGGTGGTTATAGGATGAAATATGATGCAAAGCGAATGCCTAATACTTCAACCCCCGAAGATTTTGTGGATATTGCCAAGCGTTATCCCGAAGCAATGTTTCAATATGCCCACCTTGGTGGAGGTCCCGATTGGGAATATGCATGCAAAGTTTTAAAGAATAGCCCGAATGTTTATGTTGATACTTCCGGTAGTAATAATGCGGAAAATATGGTTGATTTTGCCGTAAAAACTTTGGGGGAGGATAGAGTTTTTTTTGGTACCGACAATATGTATTTTCAAGGGGTAGGGAAGGTGCTATGTTCAGAATTAACAGAATCTCAAAAACAAAAAATATTTTTCGAAAACTATAATAATGTTTTAAGAAAGGGAGGCTACCATGTTAATTGATATAAATGCTTATGTAGGGCATTGGCCTTTTATGCAGCTTAAACACAATACTTGCGAAACCTTACTTCAAAGAATGAATCAGTTTGGAGTTGATATTTCTGTTGTAAGTAATCTAAATGGAATTTTTTATAAAAACATGCAAAATGCCAATGAGGAGTTGTATCATGAAATAAAATCTCATAAAAAATATAGCAATCGTTTATTTCCATTTGCTATCATTAATCCAGTATATGGTGCGTGGAAACAAGATTTTAAAACCTGTATCGAAAAAATGGGAATGAAAGGAGTGAGATTGTACCCGCATTATCATGATTATGATATTACCGAACCTCCTGTTATCGAATTGGTAAAAATGGCTCGTGATTATGATGTTCCGGTGGCTTTTCCCATACGTATGGTGGATAGTCGCCAACGGTTTTGGATGGATTTAAAAAAGGAATGGTTGTTTAAAGAATTTATACCTATTGTAAATGCTGTACCGGATGCTAAATATATCTTCATGAATATTTCTACAGGTATAGGATTAAATAATAATGAAATTCAGATATTAAAAAAATCTGATTTTTTAATTGATACATCTGGGCGGCATCTGCAATATATGAATCAGGTATTTAAAATATTTGGAAAAGAACGGTTTATATTTGGTACTCATGCTCCTATTTTAGATTATCTGACCAGCAGGCTAAGAATTGATACATTACGCGCTGATGAGGCCTCAGAGACCGATAAGAATCTTATTCGTAGTGGAAATGCCAAAAGGTTTTTAAAGCTATAATGTTTATCTAATCTTATAATTGCACAAATAGAATTTACTAATAAGTATTTATTTTAATAAGAATGGCACAGCTTCTAAATATAATTGAAGTTCTGTTAGCAGAATTTGAAAATGTTTAAAATTATCAGAGACAAATTTTTTTATGAAAGAGTCTAAACGGATAGTGTTAATAGCTACAATATTGTTCCTGCTATTTTTTATACCCGACAGTTATGCTGTAAAAGACAGCATTCCGGGAGTAAGAAAAATTAAAGATGTAGTCATATATCAGGATACTACATTTTATAGTGCTTTTCCATCAGTAATAAAAAATACGAATGGCGAACTACTTGTTGCTTTCCGGCGTGCACCAAATCGTTTAATTTTTAAGGAATATGGAAATATTCATACAGATAATAATAGTTATCTTGTATCAGTCCGTTCAACTGATGGCGAAAATTGGACAAAAAATCCAGAATTAATTTATGCGAATCCTTTTGGCGGTTCTCAGGATCCTTGCTTGTTACAGTTAAATGACGGCACATTATTATGCACAAGTTTTGGCTGGCAGCAGGTGAGGCCAAGCGGTATTCCCAAACTAAAAAAACCTTATTTTGAAGCCACTGCAGGTTATGTTTTCTTAGGTGGATATATTGTAAAATCATTTGATGGTGGTAAATCTTGGCTGGGGCCCTACTATCCACCGCATATAAAACCAGAGATATATTATAATGCATTTGGGCAAGAAATTACAGCTTATAATCGAGGGGCATTGTATGAAGCCAAGGATGGAAGGGTCTTATGGATTGTTGTAGCACATGACAGTTTAAATAAAACGTCTAATTATTTATTAACATCAAAAGATAAAGGAACAACTTGGCAATATACTGGCCAAGTAGCCAAACATCCCAAAGTATCGTTTAATGAAGCCTCTGTTTACGAAACACCTAAGGGTGATATTGTTGGATTTCTTCGCACGGCAAATTTTGATGATCAGGCTGTAATTGCGCGCTCCAAAGATGGTGGTAAAACATTTAAATGGGAATCAATGGGTTTTCAGGGACATCCTTTAAATGCATTAGGGCTACCTGATAATAGGGTGCTGCTTACATACGGATACCGGCATAAGCCTTTCGGTATTCGTGCTAAAATACTTAATGCGGAATGTTCCGATTTTAAAACCGCACCGGAAATTGTACTTAGAGAGGATGGCGGAAATAGCGATATTGGTTATACCTGGCCGGTGCAATTAGACAACAATCGGGTATTGATTGTATATTATTTTAATAAAGAAAACGGCATACGCTATATTGCAGGAACTATACTCGAAATAAAATAGTTCTTTAAATATCAAAAAACGGGAAGCAATTATTGCAGCGAGTGGCAGGAGAATTAATTTTTATAAAATTTGTAGTTTTCCCTGGTTATAATGTCAATTGACATATAGTGTGTTTTTTCGGTTGCTTCGTTTTTTACAAGGTGGTTGTATAAAGCCATTGCCCCCCGGTAGGCTTGTTCTTGCGGTTTTTGGCAAATTAGGAAATCGATAATTCCTTTGTCGAGATAACCAAGATTGTTTTCAATGAAGTCAAAGCCTATAAGAGCAATATCAGTAATTTTTTTTTCTTCAAGAAACTGGGCTACGTAAAATACACGCGAATTGGTAACAAAAATTACTTTTTTTTATTTATTCTTAAGCACTTTCTTTATTTATTTTTTGATTTAAACATAATCTGTTTTTCTTTTTTCTAGTTTTTAAATATTGATTTTCTTCTTGTTATTTTTAAAATAATCCCTAAACCCTTCTTCTTTTTTTTCAAGGTGGTAAGTGCTACTTGCTGTTCTTGAGATACTAATAACAAGAGCTTTTTGATTTTCATCGATAACATAGTTGACCAAATGCCCGCCTAAATAACCACTGGCAAAGAGTTCCGGGCCTATATAGCATAAATTATTTTGATCGGGAACATCGGAGTTAATAAATACATACGGAATCTTCTTTTTTTCACATTCGGCAGCAAATACCTTTGCATCTTCTACAAAGCTGGGAGCCAATAATACTCCGTCAATAGGTTTTTTTATTATTTTCTTTGCCTGATTTACAAAGGTTTGTTTGTCATTCAAATTGAAAAAATATTTTTCAAAGGAGATGCCAAATTGTTTCATTTCATCTTCTGCCTGTTGGATACCATCCAATGGAGCCTGCCAATAATCAGTTTCTGTTGATACGGATGGAATTAATGTGGCAAAATTTAAAACTTTTCTGGATGCCAATCGCCTGGCCAAAATATTTGGCTGATAGTTGTATTTTTTTATGATTTCTTTGATTTTCTTTTTGGTCAGCTCAGATACACCTGTTCTGTCATGTAATACACGGTCAACTGTTGCTATAGAAACATTTGCTTTGCGAGCAATTTCTTTTACACCAATACTTTGTTCACCTTTCATATAATTGATTTTAAATTAAGGTACTATAGGTTTTCCCCTGCCTCAAAAGTATAAATTATTTAGATAACTTTTTTTGGCTGTTTTTATCAAGGAATAATATGGCATTTGGGTGCGAGCGGAGAATGGTGGACGGGTATTGATGGATTTGGGCTTGGTTTAAAGTATTGTAAACGGCATCGGCTTTTAGTTCGCCCGGAACTATACAAAAAACATAAGTAGCACTCATTAAGGCCGGAATGGTAAGCGTTAATGCTTCCATAGGAACCTGATGTAGTTCTGCAAAACAACCGTCGTTTACCTGTTGTTGTCTGCATATTTCGTCTAAGTTCACAACTTTTACGGTTTTGGGGTCTTTAAAATCAGCCACAGGAGGGTCATTAAATGCAATGTGCCCATTTTCTCCTATACCCATACAAACAATATCGGTGGGGTATTGGTTGAGTAATTTTTGATATCTGGAGCATTCTTCTTCTTTAGAGGCAGCATTTCCGTTGAGGTATGATACCGACTTAAAGGGAACTTTTTCGAAAATACTATTTCTGAGAAAATTGCCAAAACCTTGCGGAGCATCAGGCGATAGGTCAATATATTCATCCATGTGAAATGCATTAACCCTGCTCCAGTCAACCGATTGTTGAATAAGGGCGTGTAAAAATTCATTTTGGGAGGGTGCCGCAGCAAATATCATATTTACTTCATCTTTTTGTTGAAGCAAGGTGTTTATTTTAGCAGCAACCTGCCCAGCCGCATCTTCGCCCATTTCCTGCCTTGTTTCAAAAACTCTTACAGTCAAACTATTTACCATTCAATTAATTTTTATAGTTGTTATAAACGATGTTACCATTTACAATGGTTGTTTTAATATTTATTTTATCATCAAAAATTACAATATCGGCATCTTTGCCTTTTTCAATCGATCCTTTTCTATCCGTTATTTTCATAATAGAGGCCGGCGTGGCCGTTAACATTTTTACGGCATCAAATAAAGGTACTTCAGCCATTTCAATCATATTTCTTACCAATCTGTCTGTAGTGGCCACACTGCCGGCAAAAGCAGTTCTATCCGGAAGTTTTGCAACATTATCTTCAATAATAACCGGGAGCCCGTTTGTTTTACTGCCCAACATACTTATTCCTTCCGGCATGGTGGCTCCGCGCATGGCATCTGTAATAAGCGCAATTTTGTCGGCACCTTTAATTTTGTATGCCAGTTTTAAAAGGGGAGGAGGCATGTGTATGCCATCCCCGATTACTTCTACAAACAGCTCATCAATCAAATAAGCTGCTTCAACTACGCCTGCATATCTGTATGCATTTCTACGGGTTACACCCGGCATTGCCGAATATAAATGAGTAACAAGGGAATAACCTGCATCTACGGCTTTTACAACATCTTCATAAACTGCATCGGTATGAGCAATGGCGGGCAAAATATTTTTGCTTCGCATGAAATGGGCAAATTCAATTGCACCCGGAAGTTCCGGTGCTGCACTCCATCTTACAATATGCGGCGATGATGACACGATTTCTCTGTATTCGTCTGGATCGGGGTTACGTATATATCTGGGGTCTTGTGCTCCTTTCTGTTTCATTGCAAAATAAGGGCCTTCAATATGTAATCCAATAAAGTTAGCACCACCTGTTCCTTTTTGCACTACATTGTCATAAGTAGAAAGTGTATTTAACAAATCCTCTTTTTCGGCACTTAGCGTTGTGGGTGTCATAGCTGTAGTACCATGTTTTGCATGCACTTTTGCAATAGTGTTATATCCTTCGGGCTCATTATCCATAAAATCGCAATTGCCCCCACCGTGTAAATGAATATCAATGAATCCGGGCGAAACATAATTGCCTTTAGCATCTATTACTGTGGCATTGGGCAGGTTTTCGTTGCTGCTTGATATCGATTGTATTATTCCATCACGAATGTATAGTATGGCATTATTTTTTATTCCTTCCGGTGTAATTATTTTGCCGCTTATTATTTTTATTATTTCCATAATACATCGAATTTAATTTGTTAGCTCGCTTAACGGGGGTGGTTTATTGAGTTTTAGTAAGTAGCTGCTATTACAATTTTGTTTTTGGCAATAATCGCTCTATTGTATTGGGTAGAACTTACTTTAGGCGGCTATCAGTGTTTTTTCAGTTGCCACTTTCTTAATGTATGTCCGTAAAATGCGTAAAAAATGATAAATAAAAAACAAGGTATTAATATCCAATAGGCATCTCTTAAACCAACAAAATTACTTATATAACTGTAAAAAGAAGGAGCCAGGGCATTAGCAACCAATCCCATGATCATTATAGATGACCCTATTTTTGTGAAACGGCCTAATCCGTCTAATGCCAACGGCCAAATGCCTGCCCAAATTAGCGAGTTGGCCAATCCAAGAGAGCATAAAAACCATATTGATAAATCGAATGTATGGGAAAAATGTAAAAAAGGTATGGCGATGGTTAGGTTACCTTTTGCCATTACCGTTAGCAGGGATATTATTAAACCCAGTACAGCACAAAATTTCAACGCTGTTTGTTGACTGAAAATTTTTGGGATACCTATAATTCCAATAACATACCCTACCATTGTAGAAAAGAGTGTGATAGAAGGGAGTGTTTTTGCTTCAACCAGTGTTTTGCCCATCGATTCGGCATAATTTATTACAGTATCAATTGATAATATTTGGGCCGTTAAATGTAAAAACAAAGCTATTGCTCCTAAAATAAGTTGCGGAAATTGGAAAACACTTTTTTTATCAGAATTAGCAGCAAGAACTTCCCCTGATTCATGCTCCGTATCTATTTCAGGAAGGGGAGAGCGTTTTACAAATAGTCCCAATAAAAATAATACGCCGGCCACAATAGTATATGGGACCATTACCCTTTTTAACAATTCATGCAATACTAAATCTCTTTCATCCGGCAGCATTTGTGGTATTTGTTTAAACATTTCATTATCTGTAGGCCTTAAAATAGCATAAGCAAATAATAGGGGAGCCAAAATTCCTGCCAGCTTATTACAAACGCCCATTATACTAATTCTTTGTGCTGCCCTTTCTTTTGGGCCAAGTATTGTAATGTATGGGTTGATGGCTGTTTGTAAAATTGCAAGCCCTGTCCCTATAGAAAAAAGCCCGATAAGAAATACTGTATAAGTGTTAAAGTGAGCTGCCGGTACAAATAGAAAGGCTCCAAAAGCCATTATCCAGAGTGCTACCATCAAGCCTGTTTTAAACCCCACTTTTTTTAGAAGATAAGATGCAGGAACCGAAATAAAAAAATAGGAAATGTAAAATGCTAATGTAACAAAATAAGATTGATTATTATTTAATTGAAAGGCTACTTTAAAGTAGGGAATTAAAATAGCGTTTATCCATGATACCGATCCTATAATAAAATACATGGATCCGATAATAATTAAAGAAATAAAAGTATCCCGCTTTGCTAATATGGAAGTATTTGCTGTTCTTTTCATTGTACAGTAAATATAAAATTTTTATTTAAAAATAGTGTACGTTACCGTAAAAATAAATTATTTTTGGCAGGAAAATCTTTTTTTTGTGTAAATAAGGTGTTAGAGGAGTGCTGGTAGAATTTACAAAAGCTTATTTTAACGATAGAAATTTTCAAAACAACATGCAACAGTTTTACTCTAATTATTTTGAATCATCTTCCATGCTGCATGGTTCTATGAACGGAATTATGGGTACAAGGCTTGATATGCTTTTACCGGGCATAGAAAAAAATGAAGCTGAATCTATTTGGCACCAAAGCATAGCAGAGTTAATCCGACTTGATAAAATGTTGAATCGTTTTGATGGGGAGAGCGAACTATCTTACATTAATAAGGAAGCGGTAAAAACGTATGTGGGTATGAGTTGCGAATTGTGGAATATCTTAACTTCCTGCAAAAAATATCATGCAGATACTGGCGGTTTGTTTGACATTACTTTGAATGATTTTTTGACAGTTAGTTTTGATGAATCTGCAAAAACTGTTTTTTTTACAAACCCGGATTTGATTTTCGATTTGGGTGCGTATGCAAAGGGTTATGCATTGCGGCAGATAAAAAAAATACTTACCGGGCGGTCTGTTAAAAGTGCCTTTGTAGATTTTGGAAACAGTTCCGTTTTGGCCATCGGGAGCCACCCCCACGGCGATAGCTGGCACGTAAGTATAGAAAATCCATTTAATAAAGGCGAGATTCTGGGTAGCGTTAAATTAAAAGATCAAGCAATGTCAACATCCGGTAATACGCCGGCTCATACCAAACACATCATGAACCCTGTTACAAAGGAGTACCTTGTAGAAAAAAAAATAGTTAGTGTTGTGGTAGATTGCCCTGCGGAGGCGGAGGTAATAACAACCGCATTAATGATTGCTGATGAAGAAAAAAACAATATTATACAAAAGAATTTTGTAATAGATAGTTTAAAAATTTATAATAATTTAAATTGATTGGCAGGCACAGTAAAATTATTTGCCATAAGCAACACTAACAGTAATCTAAAATAATTTTTTGAGAATAATGATGAATAAGAACAATAGCTATGCGCGGTATGAAGATGGGCGAAGGCAGTTTATTAAAGACATAAGTTCCATTGCTGGCGGAGCATTATTGTTGGGAACAACTCCCTGGCTGCAATCTTTTACTCCCGAGCGTAAAAAGGAAATAAAGGGGCAAAAAGCACGAATCGGGATGATAGGTACCGGCTCGCGGGGGCAGTACCATATTCAAAATTTACTACTGGTTCCACATTGTGAAATCGTGGCACTCTGCGATAATTACGAGCCCAATCTTAAAGATGCTGCTGAATTATGCCCAACCGCAAAAACCTATACCGATTATAGGAAAATGCTGGAATCGCCTGATATTGACGGTGTTTTAATTAGTACGCCTCTTAACTGGCATGCCTCTATGACGTTAGACTCTTTAGCCGCTGGCAAACATACTTTTTGCGAAAAGTCTATGGCACTTACAATGGAAGAATGCAAGACGGTTTATGATACCTATCAAAAAACTGACAAAGTTCTTTATTTTGGTATGCAGCGGTTATACGAAGAAAAATATATAAAGGCTTTACAAATGATACACTCGGGCATTATTGGTGATATTGTAGGAGTAAGATGCCATTGGTTTAGAAATAACGATTGGCGCAGACCAGTTCCTTCACCTGAACTGGAACGCCATATAAACTGGCGATTGTATAAAGCGTCTTCCGGTGGGTTAATGACTGAGCTGGCTACTCACCAACTGGAGGTTTCTAATTGGGTTTTAAAGAGAATTCCGGAAGCAGTAACCGGTTTTGGGGATATTGTATTTTGGAAAGACGGGCGTGAGGTAAATGACAGTATCAGCCTTACTTATCATTACAAAAATGGTATAAAAACAACTTACGAAACCCTGATATCAAACAAGTTTAACGGCATGGGAGAGCAGGTATTGGGCCATAAGGGAACAATGGAATTGGCAAAAGGGATATATCACTTTGAAGAGGCCAAACCGGCTCCGGGAATTTTACAAATGATTAACCAAATTGAGCATAAAATATTTGATGCGGTACCCATTGCCGGTCCCAGTTGGGTTCCCGAAACCGCCCAAAAACAAGATGCCTATTATGTAATGGGCAATAAAGCTGAAGTGCATAGCGGTGCCTCTATGATAGGAGCTGCCAATGACGGATCGGATATATTGGTATCTGCTTTTTGCCAATCCTGTATTACCGGCGAAAAAGCTGAAAATATTGTGGAAGAATGTTACCTCTCTACCATTCTTTGCTTAATGGGCAATGAAGCAGCCGCCTCAAACTCAAAAGTACCTTTTCCCGAAAATTATAAAATACCTTATCTGAATTTTTAAAAAATGAAAGACGTTGTTGTTACTGCAAAGAGACTAAAAAAAGAACTAAATATATTTTTGGTACTTTTTATTATTGCTTTTGTATTAAATATTATTAGCATAGCCGTTTATAAAACCGAATGGAAAGAGCTTATTACCCAAATTGGAATAGTGTTTATAATTGCGCTCGTACTTTATATCCTTATCGGGTTCATTAGACTATTGGTATTGATGATAAAATTTTTTGTTTAAAAAAGGGTTATTATAGAGTAACCCGGTATTAAAGAATAAAAAAAGTACTAAACGCTGTTGCTAAATAATTATCTGTTTAACAAAATATATTCTTAGTGTATTCCTTTTTTATAAGGAATAAATGTTGTTACTTTGCCTCCTTGTTCGGGATGTAGCTCAGCCCGGTTAGAGTACACGTCTGGGGGGCGTGTGGTCGCTAGTTCGAATCTAGTCATCCCGACAAAATTATAACGGGTAAGGCTAAAAATCTTACCCGTTTTTTTATATTGCTAAATAGCCTTCGAAATAAAATTCAAATAAGCTACCTTAGCAACAGATATGCAGCTATATAAATATTTCACAAAAACTGACCATAACCCTTGCTAATGAAAATACAGTCATTCGTATTCTCCGTTTTATTCAGTATAATATTATTATCAACTTGCATTTTTTGCAATGCGCAGGTATCTTTTTTTGTAGATATAAATGGGAGTAATCAAAACATAGGTAATGCTAAAAGCCCATTTCAAACTATTGCTTATGCCGTAGATAAAGCTTTGGAACAGGGAGCAGGGAAGGAAGTTGTTATTGAACTCATAAAAGGGAAGCATCTTCTGCAAAATACCATTGTCATTCCTTCCGAAAAATATAAGTTAAAAAAACTGACAATTCGTGCCTATAAAAACGAAAATGTAATTGTTTCCGGTGTCCAACCTTTAAAACTCTATTGGGAGGTATATAAAAACGGTATTTATAGGGCAAAACTGCAATTAAATAAATTGCCCGATTGTTTTTTTGTGAATGATGAAATGATGCCAATGGCCCGATACCCTAATTATGACAAAGCAGCTCGTGTGTTTAACGGTACTGCAGCCGATGCTATTAGCCCTGAAAATGTTAGAAAATGGAATAACCCGGCTCATGGTTATATACATAGCTTGCATGTAGGCGAGTGGGGTGGGTTTCATTACGAAATAACCGGTAAAAAAAATATGGATACGTTAAACTATATTGGCGGCTGGCAAAATAACCGGCCATCGCCTATGCACGAGCGCCATCGTTTTGTAGAAAATATTTTTGAAGAATTAGATACACCGGGCGAGTGGTATTATAATCAAAACGAAGCATACCTATATTTCTATCCGCCGGAAAATCTAAATTTGCAAAAAGCCGATTTTTCGGTAAGCCATTTAACTGATTATTTTCATGTGATAGGGAACGCAAACCAGCCAATCAGAAATATTCATTTTTACCGGATACAATTTACACAATCTGCCAGAACCTTTATGCTTACAAAGGAGCCTTTGTTGCGCAGCGATTGGACTATTTATCGGGGTGGTGCCATATTACTTAGTGGAACAGAAAATGTTGAAATTAAAGAATGTACTTTTACAAACCTTGGTGGCAACGGCGTGTTTTGTAGCAATTACAATAAAAATAATATAGTAGCCGATAACCATTTTTATAATATTGGTGCCAGTGCTATTGCCTTCGTTGGTAATGCTGATGCAGTAAGGTCGCCATCTTTCCGCTATGAGCAATTTGTTTCTTGGGATAAAATGGATTTTACGCCGGGGCCTAAAAACAACGACTATCCACAATATTGTAAAGCAAGTGGAAACCTTATACACGATATTGGCCGTATAGAAAAACAGGTTGCAGGTGTACAAATTGAAATGGCTGCTCATATTACAGTTAGCCATAACAGTATTTACCGGGTACCCCGTGCCGGTATTAATGTTGGCGATGGATGTTGGGGCGGCCATATTATTGAGCATAACGATGTATTTGAAACCGTTTTGGAAACCGGCGATCATGGAGCGTTTAACTCTTGGGGAAGAGACCGCTATTGGCGGCCAAGTAGAAAATTAGTTGACAGTATGGTAGCAGCAAATCCGGGTATTGAATTATTAGATGCACAAGCCACTACCATAATAAGGAATAACAGATTTCAATGTGAACATGGCTGGGATATTGATTTAGATGACGGAAGCTCCAATTACGAAATATATAATAATATATGCCTGAATGGCGGCCTCAAGTTACGCGAAGGGTATTACCGGAAAGTTTTTAACAACATTATTATTAATAATACATTTCATCCGCATGTTTGGTTTATAAATAGCGGCGATGTTTTTACCCGTAATATTGTTACTACGCCATATGCCCCCATTGGAATTACAAATTGGGGCAAAAAAGTAGATGATAATTTCTTTCTTACTAAAACAGCTTTAGAAAAAGCGCAAAAATATGGCGTAGATAGTAACAGTATTTTTGGTAATCCTGATTTTGTAGATGCCCCATCCGGTAATTATCAGTTAAAAGCCACATCGAAAGTTTTTCAAATTGGTTTTAAGAAAATTAATAACGATTTTGGCGTAACGCTACCTGCGTTAAGAGCAAAGGCCGAAAAACCCGTATTCCATCCGGTAAGGGCACTACAAAATGAAACTAAAACAAAAGAGTTAGAATGGTTAGGCGGTATTTTCAAAAATATTGAAACGCTGGGCGAACAATCTGCCGCAGGCTTGCCTAATAAAAATGGTGCATTGCTAACAAAATTATCCTCCAAAAGTCTTTTGGCAAAAAGTAAATTGGTTGCAGGAGATATTATTTTAAAAATAGACGGGCAGGATGTAAATAATATCAACGATCTATTACGCATCTATCAGTCAATAAAATGGAAAGGCCATACAGACGCTGTTGTATTTAGAAACCAGGGAGCCGTAATAATGCCAATTGTATTTAAGGAATAAAGTGTACTGTCTTATTTCTTATAATCAATTCCCAAATCGTTTTGCCTAATAGTTTTTAATTTTTCTTTGAGTTTTGTTTGAAAACTTTCTACAACGGTTTTATAGGCAGGGTTTTGAGCCAGGTTATTAAATTGCTTTTCGTCATATTCCATATCAAATAGCTGTATGCCGCCCGTTGCATCTTCTTTATATTGTATAAAAGCCCACTTATGCGTTCTTATTAAAAATGCATTGCCGTTTAAACTTACCGAAAAGGCTTCATCCCTAACTTCTGTTTGCGGGTTTTTAAATATCGGTACTAAACTTTTACCTTGTATTGCAGGAGATGGTTTTAACCCAGCTAATTCTGCAACAGTAGGGTAGAGGTCCAATAATTCTACCAATGAATTACATACCGCCGGTTGTTTTCCGGGTACTTTTATTATCATGGGTACACGTACCGATTCTTCCATGAGGCTTACCTTCATCCAAAACCGGTGCTCGCCCAAATGAAAACCGTGGTCTGAGGTGAAAATTACAATCGTATTATCCTCTAACCCTTCGTCTTTTAAAGCCTTTAATATTTTTCCTACCTGCGCATCTACAAAGGATACACAGGAATAATAGGCTGCTATGGCTTTTTGTTCCTGCTCGGCAGACATTTGAGCGTTTACGCTGGTAACGTAGTTAATCCCCATTTCAGGAATATCATCCCAATCATTAGTTACCTGTGGTGGCCGGGTAGCCTGGTTATATGGGTAGTTAGTAAAATACTCCTTGGGGGCAACAAAAGGTACATGCGGCCGTACTAACCCTACTGCCAGAAAGAAGGGTTGGTTTTTATGTGTTTTTATCAGTTCAATTGCTTTTTGGGCTGTTTTGCCATCAGCCTGCGCCATATCGCCTCCTTCCGATTTTACAATTGTCATTACATTGCCTCCTCTGCGCTCTATTTTCCCATACGGGTTATTTTGTACTAACTCAGCAGCCCCTTCCGATTTCCATTCTTCCCCCTGGCTATTAAAACGTTCTGTCCAGGATGCTTCATCATCCGTTCCATCAGTACCTTTTTCAATATCGGCAGGAATAGCCATATGGTATATTTTGCTTACCCTGGCTGTGTAATAACCATTGTCTTTAAATAATTGCGGCCATGATTTCCTATTGTTGCCAACATTTGCCCTACCGCTTATATAGCCGTAGGTTTGCGTTGCAGATGGGTAATATCCAAATAACATGGAAGCCCTGGAGGGGCCGCAAACCGGGTATTGGCAATAACTTTTAGTAAATTGGATACCTTCAGAAGCCAGCCTGTCAATATGAGGTGTATGCGTAGCACTATTCCCATAGCTGGAAATAGAGGTGGCCGTTAAATCGTCTGAAATAATGAACAACACGTTGGGGCGTTGCTTTTTTTGCGCGTGCGCAGAAGCATTATAAGCCAACAAACATAATAAAATACAGAATCGTATAAGCTTCATCATTGGTTTTGTAATTTATCCTTTATAACATTTTTTAATTTGGTAATTTTCCTTTTTTGTTGCTTAGATAGTTGATGACTATTTAAATGGGAAACTTCACTTGGGTCTTTTTGCAAATTATATATTTCGCCGGTTTCATAAACTTTCCATTCCTTATCCTGTGCGTAGGTGCGTGGTGTAAAATTTCCCCAATTGGGATTGTAATAACAAAAAACCCATTTTCTTTCGGCAGCTTTTTTGTTGACCAATTGTGGGTAAAAACTAAAACCATCTGTTTTTGTAGTGCTGTTTTCTTTATGTTGTGATATGTCCATCAACGTTGGTAAAAAATCGGTAAAATCAATTAATCCGTCATTAACAGACCCTTTTTTTTCTATGCCATTCCAATGTACAATCATAGGAACATGTGTACCTCTTTCGGTAGTAGCCCCTTTATCTCCTTTAGTTGTACCACCGTTAAAATTGGAAGTTATTTTTACATCAGTTCCGTTATCGCCAATAAAAATTATAAGGGTATTGTCTTTAATGCCGGATTGGTTTACCTTGTTGATAATGCGGCCCACCAAATAATCGGTATAGCGCACCATATCTTTAAAATATCCGCTGTCTTTATTTTCGTATTGAGCATTTTGAGGAGTAAAAGGGGTGGGGCAGAAGGGATCGTGCGTTAAACACATAGGATAATATACAAAGAAAGGCCGGTTGGCGTTTTCTTCAATAAAATTTTCAATATAATTAGTAAAAACATCCGGGCCATATTGCCCTTTCCTAATAGTTGACTGCCCATTTTCGTATATCAAAGGGTCAGCATATCTTGACCCAACAGAATCTACCTGCCAAAGGCAATACTTATCAAATCCTGTATTTTGAGGTAAGGCACCTGTTTTGCCTCCTGCCAATTTTCTTTGTTGTGCATTGCCTAATAGCTGCCATTTACCGGCAATGCAGGTTTTGTATCCCTGATTTTTTAATAGTGTTCCAAAAGTGGTTTCTTTTGGATCTAACAGTCCAAATCCAATATAGTTACGATTGTTATATTTCCCGGTCATTAGTTGTACTCTGGACGGCGTGCAAAGTGGCGTAGCATAACAATTTGTAAAACGCATACCGGTTTGTGCCAATGCGTCTAAACGGGGGGTCATTTGGTCGTCGTTACCATTGCAGCCTAAGGTTTCGTATCCCAAATCGTCAGCCATAATAAGTATGATATTGGTTTTTTTCTGCGCAGTACCCAAAATAGAGCAAGCGCATAACAACAATATTGTAGCAAGCCTTGTTGGTAAATTATTCATTCAATGCATTGTTTTAAAAGCCCTGTTCTGTTTTCACTTCATACACTCCGCTAAAAAGAAAACTACGGCCTGTTGTCAGTTCTTTGCAAATATGTCTTGTACGGCGTTTTATTCCTTTTACAAATTGTCTGCCGTCTGTTGTTGTAAATATATGTCCTTCGGGTACATTTTCTACCAAGGTAAACCCTGCTTTGCTGTCATCATACTTATATAATACCCTTTGTAATCCCGTTTCTGAGCAGGTAGAGGCTCCTGGTGCACGAAGTGTTTTTAATAATTCGGCTTCAATATCGGCCGGAAATAACTTTTTTTGCAAAAAAATGGCCAGCATATTACTGTAAATAGATTTCCACTCTTTACCATGAGCCTGTACACGCCTTCCAAACTGCTCAAATGTTAGCAAATGCGCCAACTCGTGTAATAAAGTAATTAAAAACGCATACTTATTCAAATTGCCGTTTACACTTATCCGGTGATTTTTGGTATCTGCCTTATGGCGGTAATCCCCTAAAATAGAACTCCTGCTCTTGGCTATGGTTAAATGTACTTTATATTGATGTAAATAATCTGCTACATATTCATAACTGCCATTTGGCAGATAATCAGCTAATTGCATTAAGGGTACTTCTTTTTTAGACATTCTTTTTCTCCTTCAATATCTTTCGTAGGGAGGATACCTCTATGGCCGAATAGATAGCATATATGCCCATAAACGAAAAAAGGGTTATGCGGCTAATATTGCCATTACTGCTATAAATATATATAAAAGCTGCTACTGCAATAGCCAACAATCTAATTAAAAAACCACCGTAATAATGCCTTACAAATACGTGAGGATTGGGGTTATCAATGGCTTTCATAGATCTTTTTAATGTAAAAATACACAGTAAAAACAGTATCAGGTTTCCTGTTAATACTACTTTTACGTCCATACCTTTGCTCTCCAGCAATGTTTTGGATAAAAAAACAACGGCATTTAAAAGGACAAAAGTCAGAATTATCATTGTTACGGGGTTTTGCCACCCTTTATTTTTTGTTGTTTGCATTGTTATTGCCTGTTGTATCCTTAATTAATTTGTAAAATGTGATGCCTAAAACCAGCATTGGGAGGGAAATGGTAAATAAAGGCGATAGTTTTAGTTTTTCGTCCAATTTTAAACCACCCCATACTCCGGCACCTATCATAATGACTAATTGCATAGCAAAACTACTGTATTTCACCCATGCATTGTAATTCTTTTTAACCACTTTCATTATAATTGTTATAAGGTTAAAGCTAATCAATTGTTTACTTTTATACCACATAAAGTTCAATTTTTATAATGTTACAATTTCTGATTGTAAATTGAAATGACTATCCGCAATCTGGAATACTAACAATCCTGATTGTCATCCGCCACGGCGCACAGGTTTCGATGAGGTTTCTGAAAGAAAACGAAGAGAACAATTTCAC
>JBKEEB010000087.1:0-12500 GCA_047975735.1 Niabella sp. | reverse complement strand
TCATCGCCGCCTTCGATATAATTGGTAAAGTGCTCACTGATATACCGATAGAAAAGTGTTCCGAGAACGAACTGTTTAAAATCCCATCCATCTACAGAGCCACGAACATCGTTGGCTATTTTCCAGATTTTATTTTGGAGTTCTTGTCGTTGTGCTATGCTTGTCATTACTTGTTTTTAATAATTCTTGTTGCTTTATACCGATTGGATATTCGTAACAGACCAATGTAATTGGTCTAAACGACTATCGTCCCGAATGTTTTCGGGAGCATTATACGAAGTATCATTGGTCTGTTTTATAAATATGTTTCGTATTAAATCCAAATATTACAGTAATCCTAAGATTACTCCTCAATTTTCTACTAACCAAGTCTATCGGATTCTTTTTTCTTCAAGTACTTTTTTAATTTGACTTATTGCTCTTAAATTATTGGCTACTAAGTTACAGAGCTATGTCTCAAAAAACAAGCTATAAAACAATAATTGCTATTTTAAAATAAATACATAGAAAAACCGCTGTAAACGTTACATTTACAGCGGTTTGTTGATTATTGTCAATCTATATTAATCACATCTTATTTCACCTCTTCAAAAGGCACATCCTGTACATCATCTGCACTGGCCTGTTCGCTTCCTGCAGCACCTGCATTAGCATCTGCACCGGCTGCGCTGTTAGCATCCTGCCCTTGTTTGTACATATCTTCACTGGCGGCCGTCCAGGCGGCATTTAACTCCTGCGATGCGCTGTCAATAGCGGCAATATCCTGTGTTTTGTGAGCTTCTTTTAGTTTTTCTACAGCTCCTTCAATTACAGATTTTTTATCGGCAGGGATTTTATCGCCATATTCTTTCAACTGCTTTTCAGTTTGGAATATTAAGCTGTCTGCGCCATTCAGTTTATCAATTTTTTCTTTTTCGGCTTTATCAGTAGCTTCATTAGCCTTTGCTTCTGCCTTCATTTTTTCTACTTCTTCCTTGCTTAATCCGCTTCCGGCTTCAATATGTATTTTTTGTTCTTTACCGGTGCCTTTATCTTTTGCCGTAACGTGCATGATGCCATTGGCATCAATATCAAAAATCACTTCAATTTGTGGCACACCGCGCGGAGCCGGTGGAATACCGTCTAAGTTAAAAATACCAAGACTTTTGTTATCTTTTGCCATACTGCGCTCGCCCTGTAATACATGAATTTGTACACCGGGCTGGTTATCGCTGGCAGTAGAGAATGTTTCCGACTTTTTAGTAGGAATGGTTGTATTAGAAGGAATTAACGTAGTCATTACACCTCCAAGAGTTTCAATACCCAAAGAAAGCGGTGTTACATCTAATAACAATACATCTTTTACTTCTCCTGTTAAAACAGCACCTTGAATAGCAGCTCCTACAGCTACCACTTCATCCGGATTTACACCTTTATTGGGCTTTTTACCAAAGAACTTTTCTACAATTTCCTGTACTTTAGGAATACGGGTACTACCGCCTACCAAAATCACTTCATCAATTTCAGAAGCCGGCATACCGGCATCTTTTAAAGCGGCCTCACAAGGTTTTAAACAACGGGCAAATAAATCATCGGCCAATTGCTCAAATTTTGCACGGGTTAATTTTTTAACCAAGTGCTTAGGCACCCCGTCAACGGCTGTAATATATGGCAGATTAATCTCTGTTTCTGTAGAAGACGATAATTCTATCTTAGCTTTTTCGGCGGCTTCTTTTAAGCGTTGTAAAGCCATCGGGTCTTTACGCAGGTCTATTGCTTCATCAGCCTTAAACTCATCGGCCAACCAGTCCATAATCACTTTATCAAAATCATCACCACCCAAGTGGGTATCACCGTTGGTAGATTTTACTTCAAATACGCCATCGCCTAATTCTAATATAGAAATATCGAAAGTACCGCCACCAAGGTCAAACACGGCAATTTTTTGTTCTTTTCCGCCTTTATCCAATCCGTAAGCTAAGGCAGCAGCCGTAGGCTCGTTAATTATCCGGCGCACATTCAATCCGGCAATTTCACCGGCTTCTTTGGTAGCCTGCCTTTGCGCATCATTAAAATATGCCGGAACGGTAATTACCGCTTCGTTTACTTCCTGCCCCAAATAATCTTCGGCTGTTTTCTTCATTTTTTGAAGTGTCATGGCCGAAATTTCCTGTGGGGTATATAAACGCCCGTCAATATCAATACGCACCGTATCATTATCGCCACGAACTACTTTATAGCTAATATGGGACAATTCATTAGAAACTTCATCGTATTTACGGCCCATAAAACGTTTTACCGACATGATGGTGTTTTGTGGGTTTGTAATGGCCTGTCTTTTGGCCGGATCGCCCACTTTACGTTCACCATTTTTTAAAAAAGCCACTACCGAAGGCGTTGTACGGCGGCCTTCATCGTTGGCTATCACCACCGGCTCGTTACCCTCCATAACAGATACGCAACTATTGGTGGTTCCCAAGTCTATACCAATTATTTTACTCATATCTTTAAAATTGTTTGATTTTTAAGTTTGTGCCGCAATTTTACGGCTCTTAACTATTGACAATGATTGTGCCGATATAAAAAATATGCAAAAATGGCAGATTAGGAATTGTTTTATTTCTTTTTACAACAAAATGGCGTATATCCGGTAAGTACTGCTTTTATGTTTGTACCTGGGGCTTTCAGCTACAGAATATATGGCAGCAGCAGTTCCGCCCCTTCCGGCTTTGGTGCTGCGCACTGCCCTTCAGGCGCGGCAGCCGCCGGGCTTGGGAATTTCTATTGTACAATAAAACCATCACCATAAAAAAACCGTTGTATTTAACCGGCTTTAAGCAAGGTTTAATACAACGGTGTATGAATAAAAAAAGAGAGGCTAATCCAAGTGGTAAACCTCCATAATGTTATCAAGGATTTTTGCCACATCAATCTCCAAATCAATCAGTTTTCCGGAATGAATATCAAAAACCCAGCCATGCACCGTAAGCCCCCGGCTACGGGTGGCTCTTTGTACCACAGCGGCTTTAATAACATTAATACATTGTTCCTGCACATTTAGTTCTACTAATCTTTTATAACGTGCTTCATCATCCGTAATGGTGTTCAACTCATCATGATGAAGGCGATACACATCCCTAATATTACGCAACCAGGGATTAAGAATACCCAAATCCTGAGATTCCATAGCTGCTTTTACCCCACCACAAAAATAATGACCGCATATAACAATATGATTTACTTCCAGGTATTTTACGGCATATTCAATTACCGACATAGCACTTAAATCGGTATTAGGCACCATGTTAGCAATATTACGGTGTACAAATGCCTCACCAGGAGCAATACCCATTAATTCCTCAGCAGTAACCCGGCTATCGGAACAACCGATATATAAAATATCCGGCTTTTGCCCTTTTGATAAGTTGGCGAAGTACGAAGCGTCTTTCTTAAGCTTCTCCTGAACCCAATCCTGATTGTTTTCAAAAATTTTTTTAATGTTCATATCTTGTTTTTTGTTTAATGTTTTTTTACAATATGTTTTTTGGGCTACTAACCTTTAAGGGGCCTAATACACAAAAAGGGCTTACAGGCCAAGGTATAAATATACAACCTGCCGGCCATATTAATTGTAAAAAATGCAAATTTTTTTGGGGTAAAAAAAAGATAATAAACTGATTGCTAATTGTTACAAGGAGTTTTTTTACAAAAATGCCTGCCTAAAAATTTATATCAATATTTACAATAGTGCGGATTACCACTATTATCGTTTATTGTTCTTTCTGTTTTGTGTATAAGCCAGTGCTTGCTTTTGCTCGTTCAGGCTCATCAGGGCTTTATCAATTGACGAATTTAGCTGTTGTATTGTGTTTTCTGTCAGCGTACCGGAGTTCTCAATTTCTTTTAATTTTTCCCTGGAGCCCGTAAGCGATTTTTCTACCTTATTTACCATCTCATATAACTCCGTATCTAAACCCGCTTTTGCAAATTGTTGGTTTCTTCTGTAATATATAAGCTTATTCAAATGCTCAATGCCTCCATTGTATAGTTTTACGGCATCGTTATACATTGTAACAAATGCTCTTTTATTTTCGGTATCTATCTGTTTTTTATAAAAATTTAACCTGTCTTGAACCTGAGCGTTTGGTATGCCATTTGCCGTTATCCGCCTACAGGCTTCAACAAGCCTTTCTGCTTTCGTTTGCTTTTCAAATTTTGAAATACTATCATCATAATTAAAAAAAGGCCTATTCGTATTCATTACTGTATTACCATTATTAAATTCCTGATAGGTAATTGGATAATGAACCATTTGCCATAAAGGATCAAACGGCATGTGAGAAGTAAGCAACTGCTGTGGGCTTGTTTTAAAATACTGGGGATTAAATTTTTTTATAAACTTAGCATCCTGTACATAGCCGGCTCCCCAAGTTGGGTCAAAAAAATACCAGTTGGAGCCAATTAAACTAACGCACCAGGCATGTGAAAGACCGGTAACTGTTCCTTTATTTTTTGTATAACCCGTAACCACATAGGTTTTGATGCCAACCATATTAGCCACTGCATTATAAAGTTCAGCATAATGCATACATATACCTTTGCGGGTTTGCAGCACATTTTCTGCCAGTTCTATCTTGTCTTTATAAGCAACTATTGATTGCCTGCCCATCATATTGTATTCAATATTATTGGTAATCCACGTAAATATGGCTCTGGACTTATCTGTCTGACTTATAAAATTTGTATGAATATAGCCAGCAAAACCCTGTACCGTTGTTGTAACGGAATGAGGCATTTTCAAAGCAATATCATCTACTTTGGCAAACTCATGAGCCGCCATTTGGGCATTTAATACGCATGCCACACCCATAGCAAAAACAAGTGCTAAAGTTCTCATTTATGTTAGTTTAGTTGTATGTGAGGGCTTCAAATTATGTACTTAGATATACATGAGTAATGAAGCGGGCTTAAATATTTTTTTGCGCTACTGTGAGCTACATTCAAAATTAAAAAGAATGTGTTAGCTGTGCAAATTTTTTATCAGTTAAAAGGCGAAGTCTTCAATAAATTTTCCGGTACATGTTTACAACTTTTTAAAAGTCAACGCAACTTTAACGCAGCGTCAAAAAAAAACGCTACAATAAGGATTAAGAGCCTATATACCCAAATACTTTTTTCTCTTTTATAATATTGGCAACATATACAGGCACATCCTGCTCCCAGGTAACATCACCCGATTGTAATTTATGTAGTACATTATCCGGCTCAATATGAAGTAGGGCTTTATCGTATTTTTTTACGTTCACTATTTTTTTATTAATTTTTAAATAGTTATACAAGGGTTGTAAATTTGGAGCAAGCTTTAAATTATCAACAGTTGTAATATCGCCGTTCTTTTCCAGAGTGGGATACACATACATTTTAGTTCTGTTATTAAACAATCTTGATAATCCTTCCAAAATTCCACCGGGCAAATTATTGTAATAGCTTTCGTCTAACACTTTAATAAGCGTGGGCACACCCAAAACCATACTCACTCGTTTTTTTGTAAAATGTTGAGATATGTATCTTGACAAAACATAGTGTTCGGGAAAATTAGAGATCATAACAGTTTGCCCCAAATTACATAGTATCTCTACCCTGTCCAAAAAATCCTGCTCGTCAATTTCTTTATCAATAGATTGCAAATCGTTAATTGTAAGCTCAGCAACAATAGCTGCACTTTCTTCAGTTGTATCGGGCTCGTCTAAAAAATCCCTAATGGCGTTTGTAATAATATCTACCGATAATTTGGTAATGGGTTTAAAACGACTACGAAATATCAAAACATTTTTTCCATATAAATAATCGGTGGGTTGAATAATATTGCCGTTAGGCATAAACATAGTAGCATCTGTAAGACCATTGATAACCAACTTTAAACTCATGAGTCGTTCATCAACATGCTGAAAATCCGGCCCACTTAAACTAAACATATCTACTTCTAACTTATGCCAGCTTAAATTGTCCATTAAGGAGTTCATCATAGCTTCCGGGTTATCGGTTAAAAAGCGGCAGGCAAAAACTAAATTCACACCAATTATACCCAGTGTTTTATGTTGGTGTAATTTTTCGGTTTCCTTAAGTCGTACATGAATAATCAATTCGTTAGGTTCCTTATCGGGATGTGTTTGAAAGCGGCAACCCAACCAGCCATGCCCTTGCGTTGTGCGTTGATAATTGATAGTAGCAACAGTATTGGCAAAAGCAAAAAAACAGGTGTCGGTTCGCTTTTCGCCTAAACGCTCTTCCAACAAAAGATATTCGTGATCTAACATTTTTTTTAACCGCGATTGCGACACATATCTCCCATGAGTTTCGGCACCATAAATAGCATCGCTAAAAGTCATATCATAAGCCGACATTGTTTTAGCAATAGTTTGGGAAGCACCACCTGCTTCAAAAAAAATATTAGCCACATCCTGACCTGCTCCAATTTCGGCAAAAGAACCATAAAAACCGGGGTCTAAATTTACCCGCAATGCTTTGCGAATAGGGGAAAATACTTCGTTTAAAGGTGTAACTTCTTTCATACAATATAAATACTTAAAACAATATAAAACTTCGGCAATATTATAGTACCAATTTCAGATAATTGAAAAACATCATAACCTGTTTTTCTTTTTTCTAAATGGCTTTTCGTTCTGCATCCAGTAGCGATTTTAACTTTGCCGCCATTTCAGGGTTTTCGGTTATCAGATTTTTTCTTTCGCCCAAATCGGTTTTTAAATTATATAATTGTTCCTTACTGTTTTTGTAAGCAGGAATATACTTCCAGCCATCTTTTACAATAGCCAGGTTAAAATAACCTTCCTCAATTAATACAGACCTTCCGTTTTGGTTTTTTCCTGTTAATGCTAACCACAAATTTTCACTATCAGATGCTTCATCTACCTTCAGGTTAATATTAAAAGAGGATGCAAAAGAGCGTAAAAAATCTATCTGACAAATCATAGCATCGGATGTTCCTTTCTTTACTTTTCCCGGCCAATTTACAATTAAAGGCACACGGGTACCTCCTTCGTAATAAGATGTTTTACCACCGCGTAAAGGACCAGCCGGTGCATGGTCTTTTGAAAGTTGTACGGCATTATCGGCATAACCATCATCCAACACAGGGCCATTATCGCTACTAAAAATAATCATTGTGTTCTTATCCAACTTTAACCTTTTCAGCTGTTTCGTAATTTCTCCCACCATCCAGTCCATTTCCAAAATGGCATCGCCGCGAGACCCTAAAACACTTTTTCCTTTAAACATGGTTGCCGGCATACGGGGCACATGAATATCGTTTAAAGAAAAATATAAGAAAAATGGATGGGAAGCGTTCTCTTCGATAAAATGCTGTGCTTTAGCTAAAAATGTAGGGCCAATCTCTTCATCCGTCCAGCGTGCCAGTTTTCCTCCGGTCATAAACCCGATGCGCCCAATTCCATTTACAATGGTATTATTGTGGCCAACGGATGCCTGCAATTTTAGAAGTTCAGGATTTTCCTTACCGGTTGGTTCATCCCCTATCTTAGCCCTGTAATTTACACGGATGGTATCATCTTTATCTAACCCAATAACGGAACCGTTTTCCATAAAAACCGTTGGTACCCTATCAGCTGTTGCAGGAAAAATAAAAGAATAATCAAAACCCGTTTCATTAGGCCCGGGGGTAATTTTATCGTTCCAGTTTTTTTCAACCGTATTCCCCAAACCTAAATGCCATTTACCCACAATGGCTGTGGCGTAGCCGGCTTGTTTAAAAATTGATTGTAAAGTTGGTTTTTTAGTATCAATAATTAATGGCGCATCGCCCGGTAATATATTTCTCCCTTTTTCGCGCCAGGGGTATTCACCTGTTAACATGCCATAACGTGAGGGCGTACAGGTAGCCGACGTGCAATGGCCATTGGTAAATTTCAAACCGTTATCGGCCAGCTTATCTACATGTGGCGTGCTTATTTTTGTGGCACCATAACAACTTAAATCGCCATAACCCAAATCATCAATATAAATTAAAATTACGTTGGGCTTTTTTTGTTTTTGTGCAGATGCGGATATTGATGCCGACAAACCGATTGCCAGCAATGTAATTATCCAAAATACTTTTTTGTTAGTGTACTTCCTTTTCATATTTCTATCTTAATAATTTAAGAATTGGTTATTGCTCCGGCTTTATAGCAATAAAAAGTAATGATGACATTCCCGATTTTTCTCTGCAAGCTACTGCCAATACCCGCGGTTCTCCATCCTCTTCATAAATAAACGGGCGTTGAAACATGTTTGGCTGATACCGGCTGCCATCTTTCATAAGAACATCAGGTTTTAAAATTTCAAATTCCGAAGCCCTGTACCAATTAAGGCCATCGGGCGAACTTAACATATAAATAATATTTTCATTATGCAATACAGCATAATAATAATCGCGCTTTTTATCATACCACATAGCCACGTCTTCTGTATTCATTGAGTCCAACACAGGTTTTGATTGCATAACAAAAGGGCCTGTGGGTTTTTTCCCAATTGCCAAAGCCTGGTTTCTGGGGCCGCCGGCCTTATCTCTATCACCCTTTACTATTAGATAATATTGACCATTTTTCCCCTTTGCAACATCAGGGTTAACTGTTAATATTTTTATAGGCCCGGAAGGTTCTATCAATGGTTTATCAAAAGTTTTCCAAGGCCCGTTCAAAGATTTGCTTACGGCCACACCAACCCTTTGGTTATTTCTTATGGGCATCCAAAGCGGGCTTTTACCGCCGCCTAATTTTGCATTCTTTACTAAATCTTCATACGTACAATTATTATCACAATGCGTAGAAATATAATATAGATAATACTTACCATTAAAATAACGAATACGAGGGTTGTGAGACCCAAAAGCATTCCAGCCATTTTTATGCTTAGGAAGGTTCACCGTATTTAAAAATTTATAAGGCCCTTCAGGGCGGTCTGCAATGGCATGTGCCGCTTCGGAAAATGTAAGCCAACCGCTAAAGCCATATTCCTTTTTCCAACGTGAAAAGAAAAGATGAAACTTACCATCCTTACCTTTTATAATACTGGGATCCCACACAAAATAGTCATCCATCCGGAAAAAATCGGATGAATCAATTGCCTCTAATCTGTCCTTGAAACGTAATTCATCAGGACGCTTTTGCGCAACCACTTTTAAACATAATACAAAACCCAATAGCAATGCAAACACTTTATTCATAAGCAACTTTAACTAATAAGGTTCAAAGATAGCTAAACAGGGTTAAACATTTTCGGCAATATTCATCCAAACTCTATAACAGTAAAATATCGGCAAAATTTTCAAAAAAAAAAATCCGTATATCGTAAGTGTAATTCCTGTTCTCGTAAGTATCAGGCAACAACAGCATATTACATTTGCATCTCCTTAACAAGTAGTATATATATGTTAAGGTATTCATAACCTTAAATGATTAAAATGTTCAAATTAAAATCTATTAAGCCCTATATTTTATTATTAGCGTTTATAGCATTATTCCTTTGCGAATCAGCATCTGCCCAAACAAAGCGACACGGTGTTATTGGAGGGCGTGTATTAAGCTCCGACAACACCCCTCAAGAGAATATTATATTGTTACTTTCCCCATCAGAAAAACAAACCATTACCGATGAAGACGGCAATTTTGAATTTAGAAATATACCAGCCGGGGAATACACACTCACAATAAAATCCCTTGGTGTTACTGCAACTCCGGTTTCAATAATATTAAATACTGAAAGATTGGTGGTGGGTGATATTTTACTACAGGAAACTTCAAAGGTTTTAGATCGGATTGTGGTTACCACCTCTTATCGTAATACAGACAAAAGCAGTTCGCAAGTAGGAAGGATGCCACTTTCGTACACAGAGAATCCTCAAAATTATGCTGTTGTTCCAAAAGAATTACTGGCAACACAACTTGTAACTACTACGGAGCAGGCACTCATAAATATTCCCGGCGTAAGTAATCTGTCAATTGCAGGGGGCAGCGGAGGATCTACACTTATGTTTAAATCAAGAGGCTTTAGCAGTGGGTCTATTATGTATAGAAATAGCGTTTCTACCGGATATGTATCCCTAACCGATTTGTTTAACATTGAAAAAATAGAAGCTATAAAAGGGCCTGCTGCCACTTTATTTGGCGGCAATCAGGGAGCTTCTTATGGTGGTGTATATAATTTAATTACAAAGAAACCGTTGGATGTAAAGCGCGGTGAAATATCTTTTACTACAGGCAGCTACGAATTAGCCAGAACAACGCTTGATTATAACACACCGCTAAATGAGGACAAAACGGCATTGCTACGATTTGATGCCATGTATGATAGCAGAAATACGTTTCAAAATTTGACACAAAGAAATTTTGGCATTGCACCATCATTACTAATTAAAGCCAATGATAGATTAACACTTAGTTTTGACGCATACTTCTATAATAGTGTACGTCCTATTTATTTGTTTGGTTTTAATCCACCTCCCGGTGATAATTCTGCCGGAAGTACTTATTCTGGAAATGTTTCCAGTTTAAACTTAGATCCCAAAAACGCTTATTTTACACCAGACTTTAATAGCAAACAACAAACTTGGTCTGTAACCGGACAGGCAGCATATAAGTTATCCGACAAATGGATATCCCAAACCAATTACGCTATTGCCAGAAGTAATAATGACACAAGGTATATTTCTCTTATTGCCAATAAAGCATCTGATGCAGATACCACAATTATTACAAGAAATGTACTGTATATGCCCTTCAGCCAATTATACACACAACAGTTTCAACAAAACTTTATTGGCGATTTTAACATTGGTAGTATGCGTAACAGGCTACTGATTGGTCTTGATTATTTTAGAACGAATGTAGCATCATCAAGAGCATCACTTGCTTATGACAAAATACAAATCACAGCAAGTCCGCTGCAGTTGTTACTTAGAGAAGCAAAGATAGACAGCTTAGCTGCAAATGCAAGATTTAGCGATGGCGTTCCAAGAGTGGACAACAGCTATGGTTTATATGCATCAAACGTACTTAACATTACCGACAGATTACTTGTAATGGCCAGTTTAAGAGTTAACAGGTATGTATCTAAATCATCAGATTATGAGCAAACATCTTTATCTCCTAAAATCGGCATCTCCTATGAAATAATTGACAATACCTTTTCCGTATTTGCAAATTACAATAACGGTTATAATAACGTAAGCAATGTAGATTCTCTTGGCAATTTATTGAAGCCTACTTATGCTAATCAATTAGAAGGTGGTTTTAAGTTTGATATGTTTATGCATAAACTTACCGGCACCATCAGTGTGTATGATGTTAAAGTTAAAAATATTCCACGTCAAGTTCCGGGAGAGCTTTACTATGTGCAGGACAATACACAAAAAAGTCGTGGTGTAGATGTAGATATTTTAACAAACCCGGTAGCCGGCTTAAATATAGCAATGGGTTACGGCTACAACGATATTAGATATACCGAATTTAATAATACGCCTGCTATTGAAGGCAATCGAGTTGAAAGTGCTCCTTATCATGCCGGAAACATCTGGGGTACTTACCAGTTTACATCCGGCAATTTAAAAGGATTTGGTATAGGTGCCGGAGGAAACGGACAAAGCAGTTCTTTTACAAATGCGGAAAACACGATTACGTTGGACGGATTTACCGTGTATGGAGCAAGCTTGTTTTATAATGCACTCAAATTTAGGGTGGGTGCTAAAATTGACAATATCGCTAATAAAAAATATTATACACATAACTCGTGGTTATTTCCCGGACAACCCAGAATGTTATCATTTAATGTAACCTATCGTTTTTAAAATTAAAACCTATTAACATCCTGATTAAAATGTAAAAGTTGTAATCAGGATGTTTCTATTTTTAAAAAATGACAAAAATTATACTTTCACTTTTTACTATTTTTCTTGCCATAATCTGTGTTGCGCAAGATTCGATAATAATTGGAAGTAATGATACACTATTTTCAAAAATATTACGAGAAGATAGAAGATACAGTATCAGCCTACCTGTAAGCTATAATAACCCAAAATATACACCTGCAAAATATCCTGTATTATTTATACTTGACGGAGAAATAAACTTTGAGTTTACGACAGGTATTGTAAAATATTTAAGCAGGGGTGTTTATGCCCATATACCCGAAATGATTGTTGTGGGCATTCACAATACCGATCGCACCAGAGATATGACACCAACCCAATCCTTTTTAGAATCACCAGACATCCCCAATCAACAATTATTTACCAATAGTGGGGGAAATAAGAACTTCTCACAATTTATTATTAAGGAACTAATTCCTGCAATTGATAGCCAATATAGAACCAATGGTTTCAATATACTGTCTGGACATTCCTTTGGTGGTTTAGCTGTAACAAATATGTTATTGCAAAACCCCGATGCTTTTCAGGCATTTATTATTCATGACCCCAGCTGTTGGTGGGATAACGGATACATTAT
>JBKEEB010000069.1:0-20831 GCA_047975735.1 Niabella sp. | reverse complement strand
GGTGCATAAATGTATCCTTCAAATGAAGACCCGTCGGCTGAAGCTATTGCTGGTGCTGTAGTTGGATCCCAACCCTGATAACCTCCCGGCACATACCAATAAACAATCATTTCTACCGGACTAATTTTTAAGGTTTGTGTGGTAGAATAAGATACCTGTCCTGTTCCGGATACCATTGCCTTTACTCTTACATCTACCGAACCGGTGGTGCCCAAAGCAATGCCCACATTATTGGCCATTTGGTAGAGCTCCATGCCTGTTAAAGATTTTTGTAAAGAATCTGTTGCAATAGTTATAGTTTTTACGGTTGCAAAGTTGTTGCCCGCTAATGCATACTCTAATGTATAACCTATTGTGGCAGTACCATAATCGGGAGCATTCCAGCTAAGCTTTGTAAAAATATTATCCTTTGTAGTTACAGTAGGAGCAAAAGTTCCTGTAGATGTGGCAGCCAATGTAATAGGAATAGCATACGCTGTTGCTGTTAAAGTAACCACCGGCGATACCTTCATATCGTTATTATTGGCGTAGGATGATTTTAGCCTTACCTCTAACGGTGTTGCAGCACCAAAGGCTTTGCCCCATGCCACTAACGCATTGTTCAACTCGGCACCGGTAATTACTGAACTTCCTGCGCCGCCGCCTTTTTTTGTTATGCGATACGGATTGGCAAAATTGGTTCCCGAAGGTGCTATTTCCACTACGTACTTGTAATTGGCCGTATCAGTAGCAAAGCCCGGATTGGCCCAGCTAAAAGTTACAATATTGCTTGCCAAATTTGCAGCACTAATGGTAACGGAACTGGTTGATAAAGTTACATCAGTACCTGTACCCGACTCGTAATAAGGAAGATTCTCTGCTTTTTGACAGGACGCTAAAACCAGCATTCCTAAAAAAGCCAACGAAAAGTATTTATATATATTCTTCATATTCTTAAAGTTGATTGGTTATTGCTTTGTTAGCGTGTATTTACCGGTTTGGAAATTGATTTGTACTTTATACGTACCGGCCGGAGGACTTGGGAATCCCGGTTCTGCATCTTTTTTCTCAAAAGAACCTATTAATGCAGCAGCGGCAGAACCATCAAGCGCATGGTATTGCGTTCCCCATACGCCTTGTGTTTGAATCAACTTATATGCTCCACTTCCTTTAAAAGTAATAGTTGCTTCGTAATGCATAATATCTACCCGTGTAAATTTCTGCGAAACATCGTACGGTGAAGGAAGAGGATTTAACCAACCGGATGCAACAGCATCACCAGTGATCCATAAATTACCATCTAAATAATTGGCAGCAGCCGTACCCGGAGGTTCTATTGCAAAATCAAGATATGGATTTACCGTTACCGTTACAAAATTTGAAATTAAAGGCGCACTTTCATTTGCCAGCGTTGATTTTACCCTTATATCAACAGCCTGTACCACGCCGGCCTTAAATTCCATTTTAGAAAGAAATGTATTTAATTCTTGTGCGGTAAGCGTTACCCCTAAATTATTTGCAATAGACATTTCCTGTATCTTGGCTGATTGGAAATCTTTTCCTGCCGTATCTATTTGCAACAAGTAGGTTACATTTTGAGAACTCAATCCCGTATTCAACATATAGTTTGGATTGGTCCAGGATAGTGTAAGCGCATTAGCCGTTTTATTTTCCTTGTCTAAAACCACCGTTCCGGTAGTAGAGCTGGTTAACACCGGTGCGGTACCTCCTTTATAAATCACCCTGTTTTCTTCCTTTTTACCGCTACAAATTAGTAGGATAAGTGAAAGCGAAAGCAGGTGTATAAATTTTATATTCATGATCTGAATTTTTAGTTTTTATTGATAACCGTCGTTTTGATGAAGATTTCCGTTCGATTGAATATTGGCTGCAGGGATAGGATAAATATTATATTTACTATCCACAGCCGTACCACTGGCTACACCACCCTTCCAAGGCCATAAATAAGTTCCTGTTGTAAGTTGGTTATACCTTACAAGGTCTGTGCGGCGATGTCCTTCCCAATACAATTCTCTGGCTCTTTCATCTAACAAAAACTGAAGTGTTAATTCTCCCGAAGGGATTGTGTTAGCACCAGCTCTGGAACGGATAGCATTAACATACCCTAATGCGGTAGCAGCACTGCCTCCGGTACCTCCTCTTAATACGGCTTCTGCATAAATAAGGTACATTTCGGGTAAGCGCATCAACGGAAAATCTATATCCGAAAACTCAGAATTGGGATCGTTTACCTTAGCACCGTCTGAGCGGATATTTCTGTATTTATTAACATGCAATCCATTACTAAAATCGCTGATATCGGAGATTTCGGACTGAGCTAATGTTGCATTAAATTTACTGGTTTGAAACATCGCTCTCTTATCTGTATTGCCGCTAAGATCCGGCCATTTTTCGGCAAAAGCTTTTGTAGAGCGATAGCCAAACCATCCGCCGTTAGCACCAAATTCTAAATTATCGGCTCCGGCAGCAGCGTGAATAAAAAATGTAGTGTTGCCGTAAGATTTTGTGTTCAGGCCGTCGCAAGCCGCCACAAAAATCAACTCATTTTTGCTGGTTCTGTCGTTATCAGCCATAAATACCTGCCTGTAATTGGGGTTTAAAGTATAACCGCCATTGATTACTTTACTTGCATAAGTAATGGCATCGTTATAACGGGTAGTACCTGTATAAACTCCGGCATTCAAATATAACCTTGCCAATAAGCCCCATGCTGCGCCTTGGTCCACCCGGCCATATTCAGCTGTTCTTACGTTAGCCAGTTCGGTTTCAGCTGTTTTTAATTCACTTTCAATATAAGTAAACAGGTCTGTTCTTGATATTTCTTTAGGAAGAAAATAGCCTACGCCATCTTCTTCTGTAATAAAGGTAGATTTTCCAAAAAGATCCAACATTACCCAATAATTAAACGCTCTAAGAAACCGGGCTTCTCCTCTTGTATTTTGTACGGTTGTAGCATCAGCACCGGAAATACCATTTGCTGCCAGTGCCGCATCTGTAGCTTGCCTCAGGTATTCATTAATCATGGTAATATTCCATATGGGGCGTGCATAGGCTCCTTTTAAAAACGGATCGCCGGCTGTCCATCTCAAATTATGAAAATCCCAAATGGTCTGGTCGTTCCAGGCCACTACGGCTTCATCGGTTGGTAACTCCTGCAGGTTAAAAAAGCTACGAATAAAAGCCACCTGAGAGCCTTCGTCTAAACCGCCACCAATATCGGGGCTGCCTGCGGGACCACTGGCGCCTGTTAAGGAAAGTGTAGAATATAATTTAGCTAAAACGGATTTATAGCCATCCACACTGCTATAAATTTGGGCTGAGGATTTCCCATTGGTAGGAAAAATATCCAGCTTTTTTGCGCATGAAACCAACAACCCAACAGCCAATATGATGAATGTAAAAAACTTATAATTAAATTTCATTGTATGCAGGTTTAAAAATTTAGAAATCAAGATTTGCACCAACAGAATAAATCCTTGGTCGTGGATAAATATTATTATCTATACCATCTGAACTGGCGTTTTCGGGATCATACCCTGTATATTTAGTAAACACAGCAATGTTTTGAACACTGGCGTTTACACGCATTGAAACACCTTTGGAAATTTTGCCTACATTATAACCTAAGTTAAAATTGTCTAACCTAAAGAAACTTGCATTCTCAATGTAATAGTCTGACATGAACCGGTTATTTTGGAATAAGGTTTCTAAATAGTTTACACCTGCATTGCCAATATGCAATACCGGATTTTCTATATTCCTTAATACGGCATTGTTTGAGTTATAGTTGTTATATAAATAATTGCCCAGCATACCATGGCCGGTTAAACCTGCAGTAAATTTTTTGTAAGTAATACCTGTTGAAAACCCAAATAAATAATTGGGCGATGCATGATTATAATAATACCTGTCGGCATCTGTAATTTCCCCATCCCGGTTTATATCTTCATATAAACCTTCAATGGGTTTTCCGTTTGCGTCATACACTTGTTTTAAAGGCAGAAAAGTAAAAGGTGTTTCACCTACTGCATGTACACCTATATTATTACCGGTACCACCGGAAATCCTTCCCACTTCAATTCCTTTAAAATTGGGGTTAGCCCCCTGATTATATAACGATGTGATTTCTGACGTATTGTACGTAAAGTTTCCGCCCAACTCCCACATAAAATCATCTGTCCTTACAGGAATTGTATTGATAGAAAACTCAATACCTTTATTCTCTAAACTACCAATATTCCTTAATTGTGTAATATCAAAATTAGCACCGGGAGCAATATCAACATAGCTTAAAAGGTCTTTTGTCTTTTTAAAATACACATCAATGGCACCGGTAATCCTGTTATCCAAAAAGCCATAATCCAACCCTCCATTATAAGTAGTGGTGGTTTCCCATTTTAACTCGCTATTGTAAGCACTTGGCCGGTATGGATAATAAAATACATCGCCAAATTGGTAACGTGCCGTTGGTGAAGATTGGTAATAAACCGGTGAATAATAGTTCCAGTTAATACCATCTTGCTGGCCGGTAATACCCCAACCCAAACGCAATTTTAAATCAGAAACTGTTGAAGAGTTTTTAAAAAACTCATCTTTCAATTTCCAGGCAAAGGCTGCTGCCGGAAAATAACCCACTCGGTTTTGTTCGGCAAACTTAGAGCTGGCATCTCTTCTTATTGAGCCTGTTAACAAATACTTATCAGCCAATGTAAGGTTAACCCGGCCAATATAGGATTCTATAGCAAAACCGGCTTTTACCATCGGGTCAACCGGGGTTGTACCAGGCCTTACAACACCATCGGTTGCATATAATTCAGAATAAGCAAATGTAGTGGTGTAAAAATCCTGCCAACCATGACCCGCCAAAACATCAATATTAGTACCCTTGCCCAAATCCTTTTGATAGAATAATTGCACATCTGCCAAACGGCTGTTTTTTATTTGTCCGTAAAAACTGTAGTTACCTTTTGAACTAAAGTTTCTTACAGAGTTAGCTGATGTTGGGTTAATGTAGGTTCCCCCACCACCATCGGCATAATCTGTACCAACATTTACCAATAAATGTAAATCGGGGAAGAAATGCATTTTATAATCTAACTGTACATTACCAATAAAACGATCCACAATTGATTTACCCTTGCGTAGCATTAACATGGCAACCGGATTGTACGGGCCTAAGGTATTTAACGAACCTGGAGATTGCTCCCACTCAAAATAACCGCCATAATTGCTGCTTGTTGTTGTAATATTTTGAGTAGGATCATAACCAACAGCCGAGCCTATTGCCCCCTCATCGGCAAACCTTGTAGGAGTAGTGGCAAATTTGGTATTGATGTTAACACTTAAATGGTCATCAAAAAATTTAGGAGATAAATTCAAGCCTATAGAAGTACGATTGAATTTATTGGTTTTTAGCACACCCTCCTGACTTAAATACCCTGCAGAAATGCGAAACGGTAATTGAAAACTACCCAAATTAGCTTTACCACCCACGCTAAAGTTATTATCATAACCAAATGCTGTTTGATAAATTTGCTTTTGCCAATTTGTATTAGCATTGCCCAACAGTGCTATATAGTTGGCCCTGCCATTATTATTTACAATATCTCTCACCTGATCACCACTTAATACATCTACATAATCAGGAACATGGCTTACAGAAAATTTAGTATTAAAATTAAATTGCAGCTTGCTGCTGGTGCCTTTTTTAGTAGTAATGATAATTACCCCGTTTGTTGCACGCGAGCCGTATAATGCAGTAGCCGAAGCGTCTTTCAACACACTCATACTTTCAATATCATTGGGATTGATTGTATTTAACAGGTTTCCGGAACCGGAAATACCGTTACTTTCAACCGGCACTCCGTCAATTACAATCAAAGGGTCGTTACTGGCGTTTAAGGAGGCAGAACCCCGTATGCGGATTTTACTGCCACCACCTGCTGCACCACCGCCAGTAGTAACTTCCAAACCGGCAACCTTACCTTGTATCAGTTGCTCCGAAGAAGCTATATTTCCTTTTTGAAAATCTTTGGAATTAACTGCCGTTACCGAACCCGTAAGATCGCTCTTTTTTCGGGTTCCGTAAGCTACCACTACCACATTTTCCAGCGCAGCAGCGGTACTGGTTAAAATTACATTCATCTCACCCGAAGTAATGGGCTGCTCTAAGGTAGCATAGCCTATAGAGGTAAATTCTAACGCAGTGGCGTTAACAGGAACGGTCAGGCTAAAATAACCTGATTCATTAGTTTGTGTGGCAGCTGTATTATTTTTTGCAGCAACGGTAACTCCTTGTAAAACTTTGCCGTTCTGATCCATAACGGTACCAGAAACTACTTTCGTCTGACCAAAAGCCATCGTTGTTACCAGTAATAAAAAAATAGCTAATGCCGGTACAAACAATCTTTGCAATAACATAGACAAACAATTTAAAAATCACTAAAATGAACGTGTATTAGGTACACATTAACATGTAACGGCATCAAAGATACGTAGTTTTTGTGTACCAAGTACACATACTGTAAAAAAAATTATTTTTGAGGAATTTAATTGACTTTAATCAAGTCGGGGTCAAATTTGTACAATTTACCCGGGCGGTGCGATACGTTTACTTCCATTTCATCGAGGTCTATCAGCCAGTTTTTAACGGACATTTTTTTGCGAAAATTTCTTCTGTCGAGCTCCGTACCAAGCACAGCCTCATATACTTCCTGTAGTTCACGCAGCGAAAATTTTTCCGGTAACAAATTGTGTACCACCGGATATTCCATGATTTCCTCACGCAGGTGTTGCAGGCTTTTATTTAAAATTTCCTTATGGTCAAAAGCCAGTTTACGAATGCTTTTAACGGGATGCCAGTGAAGATCGTTATCTATTTTAAGCAGATGGTTATTATAATTAATAAGCGAATAGTACGCCGTAGTTACCACACGACCCGAGGGGTGCCTGTTAACCCGGCCAAAAGTATGTACCTGGCGCAAATACAGGTCTTTTAAACCGGTACGCTCTTTTAAAACCCTGTAAGAAGCTTCGTCCAAATCCTCATCGGGGCGTACCAAATCGCCCAAGAGGGAATTCATTCCGGAGAACTCCTCCAGGTCAGATTTAATTAATAAGACCTTCAATTTTTTATCTTCGTAGCCGAGAATTACGCAGTCAACAGACACAGCTATTTTGAAATACTCAAGATGGCTGATTTTTTCAAGTTCGGCGGTTTTTAAATTTATATCTGGTACCATGGGTGTAGAAAATAAGAGGCTCAAAGGTAAGGGATGAATTTAGAATTGCTTTTTATTAGTGTTTTTAATCATAAAATCAATAGTAGGGTTTAAGCGGCAGGTTGGCCCACAGTCCATAGCATCAAGCTGTTTGTATAAGGGGAATTTCACGTAATTGAGGAGTTGTCTATATTTTGGTAAAACAATATAATCACCTTCTTGGTTCATTTTGATTTAATAATTCAACAGCTTCTATAATATTTTTCTGAATACTATCAAATTCTAAACTGTCATTTATCAGGCGATCGTTCGCGTACAACATGTATCGAGGTATTGCATCTATTTTATGTTGTTGTACAAAACTATTGTTGATATTGCCTATCAAAAAAAAGCTCTTGCTTTTTGGAATACCCAAGGTTAAGACTGCATTTCTCCCTTTATTAATATCCCTATCAATAGAAAAATAATAAACGGACACATTCTTATATATATTATCTAGCGATTTAATAAATGGTATTTTTTCAATACACGGAATACACCAACTTGCCCAAATGTCAATTAGTACGATTGGTTTTTCATCATACTTTAAAAGGTTATCAAGCGAATATCCAGTTTTAGTGCTAAAGTTATAGAAGCCGATCTCATCAAAAAATACATCCTTCGGAAAGGTGTTATTGGCAAGCAGATCAATAATTTTGTAATGAACACTCTAAAAATCGGTCGTCATGCACCACAGCACACAGGTCTCTATGAATCATCCGCAGGTTGATAAAAAGAACATTTCACCGAAGGCAAATCTCTTAAAATAGACAGGAAATGTCTCTCCGTCCCGAATGCTTTCGTAATAGGATCTAACGATATATTATGTTGGTTTCCAATTGAGGACATCCCAGAACTCACCTTAAATAGCTTTAGCAATAATATCCCCATCTATCACCTTGTATTCAGGACAAGCACCTTTTTGTGTAGCTACAAAAGCACCCAGTTTACAGGCAAAATCCAGGCATTGCTCCACTTCCACTCCTTTAATGAAACTGCTTAAAAAACCTGCCAAAAAAGAATCGCCGCTGCCTACGGTATCGGCCACTACTACTTTGTACCCGGGATGGTGATAGAATTTTCCATTGCCAAAAAAGCTTGCACCGGCCGCTCCTTTTGTAATAATAATGTTATGTACCCCGTAGCGGTCTGCAATGAGTTTTACCTGATCTTCAAATAAAGAAATATCAGCATGCCAGTCAGAGATTTGCTCCAGCTCATGCTCATTGATTTTCAAAATATCTGCCTGATGTAATAATGATTCCAATACTTCCTGCTCAAAATGTGGCGGGCGCAGGTTGATATCCAGTACTTTGGTTTTGGCTATATTTAATAGTTGCAGTAAACTGTTACGGGTATGTTCGGTTCTGTTAGCCAAACTTCCAAAAACAAAATAAGAGGCTGCTGTTACAGCATCTATAGCAGCGGCAGTGGCATCAATAAAATCGTAGGCCACCGGTTTTACAATATCGTACTGCATTTCATGATTAGCACCGGGTGTGGCCAATACGGTGCCGGTAGGGTAATTATCATCCTGTTGCACCAGCGTTGTGGCAATTTGGTGGTGCTGCATAAAATTAAGCAGTTGCCTGCCCCAATCGTCCTCGCCAACTTTAGAGATCATTTGAGCCTTTACACCCAAGCGGTTTAAGTGGTATGCCACATTCATAGGGGCACCACCGGGCAAGGCTCCATCCGGCAATACATCCCACAATACTTCTCCAAAACATACAACGTCAGTCATTATATAAGTAATTTTTACGGATTCAAAAATCTATTATTTAAAAGCATTCTGCGGCAACCAGGATCGTATCAAAGTCAAATCATCTGCAGTAATTTTAACATACATAGCCTTTGCATTTTCTTCGGCCTGCCGGGCATTACGGGCTCCGGCCAAAGCTGCGGCTACCGTAGGTTGGTGAAAGGTCCATGCCAATACTAATTGCGCCGGCGTAACTTTATATTTTTCTGCCAACGCGGTTAGGTTATTAAGCAGGGCTTGTACTTTTTCCATATCAAACCTGCTAAAATAACTGCTACGATGGTCTCCTTCTCTTAAATCTTTAAAGCTGTTATATTTTCCTGTAAGCAATCCACGCTCCATTGGGCTGTATGCAATTACCGACAGATGGTGTTGTTCTGCATACGGTATTACATCGTCCTCAATATGGCGGCGCAGCATACTGTACGGCACCTGATTACTGCTAAGTTTAACTGTTTTTTCTGCCTCTGCTAAAAGTGATGCATTATAATTACAAACGCCAATAGCTTTTACTTTTCCATCCCGCAATAGTTTTTCCATCGCCCGCATGGGTTCTTCTACCGGTGTAGTAGTATCTGGCCAGTGCAACTGAATCAAATCTATATAATCGGTTTGTAAAAGTTTAAGACTGCGCTCTACATCGCTAATAATTTTATCATATCCCGCATAGCGGTACACTTTTATGGGTTGACCGTTATTATCCACGCTATCCATAGCAAAATCGCCTTGTTCTCTGTCCCACACCATGCCAAATTTGGTAAGAATTTCTACTTTATCCCTACTATAATTTTTAATGGCTTTCCCTACCAGCGTTTCGCTATAGCCAAACCCGTAAACCGGGGCCGTATCAATGGAGGTAACCCCATGATCAATATATGCCTGAATAGCCGCTATGGAATCTTTTTCTTCATTACCTCCCCACATCCAGCCACCAATGGCCCAGGCACCCATTGTTATGGGCGTTACGGATACTGTACTGTTTCCTAATTGATTTTTCATTATTATGGTTTAAGTAAAAATGTGTTTAAAGGTAACCAAAAATGAAAATGGGTGTATTTAAAATTGTTGTTCTGATTTATTGTAGTAATTTATAACGCCTCATTCCCTAACCCCTTCTCCGGACGGAGAAGGGGAATTAGCATCGAAATTTTGCATTGGTTTTACAAAATACGAATTACAACAATTTTAAAGGCACCGATGAAAATCTGCCAACAGGCAAATTGTTGTGATTGTGTTATCTTCGCCAACATCAATTAAACTTTAAAAATTTAAATGCATGCAGCCAAAGTATAAAAGAATATTGGTTAAACTTTCGGGAGAATCTTTAATGGGTAACAATAGCTTTGGAATGGATTCTGCTGTGATTGCACAATATGCCAAAGAAATTCTGGAAGTAACAAAAGCAGGGGTAGAAGTGGCTTTGGTTATTGGCGGCGGTAATATATACAGGGGTATGAATGAGGCCGAAACAGGTATTGAGCGTGCACATGGTGATTATATGGGTATGCTGGCCACCGTAATTAACGGAATGGCCTTGCAGGCCGGATTAGAAAAAGTAGGTTTATATACCCGCTTACAAAGTGCTATAAAAATGGAACAGGTGGCCGAGCCTTATATCAGGCGCAGAGCCATCAGGCATTTACAAAAAGGCCGTGTGGTAATTTTTGGTGCCGGTACCGGCAATCCTTATTTTACAACTGATACAGCAGGCTCTTTAAGAGCGATTGAAATTGGTGCTGATGTAATTTTAAAAGGCACCCGCGTAGATGGTGTATATACTGCCGACCCTGAGAAAGACCCTACCGCTACAAAATACAACCACGTTACATATCAGGAATGCCTGAGCAAAAACCTGCGTATTATGGACATGACCGCTTTTGCACTTTGTATGGAAAACAATTTGCCGATTATTGTATTTGACATGAACCAAGCGGGTAATCTTAAAAAAGTAGTGATGGGCGAAGAAGTAGGAACCTTAATTAGTTCGGCCGAATAATATTTGGTATTTATTTTGATGATATGAAATCCGAAACCAACAACCTGTCAATAGCCGATATTAGATTAGAGTATGCTAAAAAAAGTTTGTCGGAAGCTGATGCCGATGCAGATCCTATAAGCCAGTTTACTGTATGGTGGCAGGAAGCCGTTGATTCTAAATTTGATGAAGTAAATGCTATGACGGTAGCTACGGTTGATGAAAACAATATCCCTTACGCTCGTACGGTTTTATTAAAGGGTTATGACCAGAAAGGATTTGTTTTTTTCACTAATTACGATAGCCGCAAAGGCCGGCATATAGCCACTAACCCCCACGTAAGTTTATTATTTTTCTGGAAAGAATTAGAACGACAAGTGTTGATTACCGGTATTGCCGAAAAAGTAAGTACCGAAGAAAGTATTACGTATTTTAACAGCCGACCGGAAGGTAGTAAAATAGGCGCCTGGGCATCTGCACAAAGTGCTGTAATTGCCGGTAAGGCCTGGCTTAGCAAAACCTTTGATTATTATATAGAGCGTTTTAAACAGGGCGAAATACCCAAGCCTCCGCATTGGGGCGGCTACCGTGTAAAACCAACAATTATGGAATTTTGGCAGGGGCGGCCTAACAGGCTGCACGACCGCTTACAATATAATTTACAGGAAAACGGAACTTGGACAATACAAAGGTTGGCTCCTTAATTCCAATATAAAAACTCCCGTATTTAATAACACAGGAGTTAATCATTTACAAAAACTGTTTACTAAGCTTCCTCTTTCTTTTTTGCAGCGGCTTTTTTAGCACCTGCATCAACTTTTTTAGCCGGACGGCTTTTACCAAAAGAGCCTTTAAATCTTTTTCCTTTAGCAGTTTTTTTATCACCTCTTCCCATAATATATTTTTATTTAATTTTTACAAATGTACGAATGTATAATATAAAATATGCCCTGAAATACACGACTTCAGGGCATACAATCAATTGCCTTCTTTTAGATTTTAGAAGAAAGCTCTTTACCTGCTTTAAAGCGGGCAACTTTTTTTGCTTTAATCTTGATAGTTTCACCAGTTTGTGGATTACGTCCGGTACGTGCAGCTCTTTTAGTAACAGAGAAGGTACCAAAACCTACTAAAGTAACTTTACCGCCACCTTTCAAAGTTTTTTGTACGGCAGTAGTAAAAGAATCTAATGCAGCACCTGCTTGCGTTTTTGTAATACCAGCATCGTTAGCGATTTTTTCAATCAATTCAGCTTTGTTCATAACTTAATTTTTAATGAGTTTTTATTTAACGTACCAAAATTAGAGGGTTTTGCGTGATAACAACGTTTTTTAAAAAAAATTATCAAAACCACAACTTTTATCAAACCCAATTGGGGCAAGCCTTTCGGGAAAAACAATCAGCAACGGCAACCAATCAAAACCTCTTTTATTTTTTTAAAACCCTTTACCAGCAAGGGTTTCAGCTGTTTTTTTACTGAAATACAGCCCTGTAAAGGATTTCAAAGGAATATACGATATTTTTTATACATATAACGCGGGTGTAAAAATCTTATTCACATTCAATTCACAACCTCCATTAGCGTTGCAAAAAACAGCGTTTGCCCACCCCATTTATCAAATACGTGCTGCTCAATTTCTGCAGCAAACCTTGCTTCGTATGTGTTATACGCTGCCGTAGTTGCCGCATAATATTGTACGGCATAAGTAACGCCATCGGTTTCATCTACCTGAATTAGTTTTAATATTACGGCTTTACTAAAACATCCGGTATTAATTATTTGCGGTATATGTGTTTGCTTTAGCCACGCCAACCAATCTTTATGTACAGCATGGGTTACTTTAGTAGTTACGTTATAAATAATAGGGCTCATTTTTATTTCAACTTTATATATACCGGGCAGTGATCGCTGTGTTTTACATCCGGGAAAATTTCGGCATCTGCTATTTTATTTTTAAGCGGGTCTGATACCGAAATATAATCAATGCGCCAGCCTTTGTTATTCAGCCGCACCGAAGGGAAGCGTTGGCTCCACCAACTGTACCGATGGGCTTCCTCCGGATGAAGTACTCTGAATGTATCGTTGAAACCACTCTTTAAAAATTTATCCATCCAAGCTCTTTCATCGGGCAAAAAACCTGATGAGTTTTTATTGCCTTTAGGGTCGTGTATATCAATTTCATTATGGGCTATATTATAATCGCCGCAAATCACCAACTTGGGGTGTTTTTTTTTCAACTCGTTCACATAGGCATAAAATTCATCTAACCACACATATTTAAATTGCTGCCGCACATCGCCACTGGTACCCGATGGGAAGTAGGCGTTTAAAATTCGGATATCGCCAATGTCAATTTGTATCACACGTCCTTCATCATCACTTATTTTATGTCCTGTACCGTATTGAACATCATCTGGTTTTATTTTTGTAAATACGGCAACCCCGCTGTACCCTTTTTTTTGTGCAGAGAACCAATAATCATGATAGCCTAATTTATTGAATAGGGAATGATCTACATTGTCTCTCTCGGCTTTGGTTTCCTGTACGCATATAATATCGGCAGGATTTGTTTGTAGCCAATCTATAAACCCTTTTCTAATTGCGGCTCTTATGCCATTTACATTATAGCTGATAATTCTCATATAAAAACATGATTGATTTACCCTGTGAAAAAAATAAAAATACAACAACAATAATAAAAATATTATATTTTTGTACCTGCTTAATGAGAATTCGAAAATTGGTTGCCGTCGGGGGGTGCCATATAACAGATAATAGCCCCGAAAGCCTTATAAACCGGTTAAAAGAATTTTATGATATACAGTCATGTAGATTACTTGGAGCCCATATTACAAAGCTTGATCTGAAGCCAGATCCCTGTTTCGCCAAATCACTGCAAATTATTCGTTCACAGATTACATCTTTGAATGAAGAAGACCTTTTGATTTTCCAATTTGGAAATTTCCTGTTTAATAATCCTATATCTATTTATTTTTCAACTAAGTGCAATTCGGAATACCCGAAAACAGAAACAAAAGCATCAGCAAGAACCTGCCACCAGCATATTTTAATTGGTTTTGACAAGCCTATTAAATATTTGATTATTTTCTTGTTGGGATGTGTTTTTTTCCCCATCAACCTAATTCGTATTACCATTATTTGGAACAGAGCTGTGAAAGAAATTAAAGCAATACAGCAGCTTGCCCAAAACAGGCATGTATGTACAATAATACTAACCCCTTTTTATTACCACAACTTCTTAGCACGCCTTATGAGAATGTATGGCAACTATTTATTCCAAAGAAGTTTTAACAATAAAGATGTTTGTGTTATAGATTGTTTTGCCCCACTTACAGGTAATAGAAATTATTTTACTAATAATGCTCATTTAAATGCTATTGGCTATAAAGTTCTTTTTGATGCTGTTCAAAATGCGTTAAACAGACGATATGGCTAATTTTAGATAATTTACACCTACCTGTTTTTTTAAGATTAATAATTTACTTTCGTAACTATTAAATAGTTACATGAATAGTAGAAAAGAAATTCAACAGGAGAAGGGTCGTTTAATTCCTGCCAAAGAACACATTTATTTAGAAGGCCCTAAAAGCCGCGGGTACGAGTTATCGTTTTTATTTAAAGTTTCCCTACAATTTCTAAAAGGGTTTAGGGTACTGCATTTTGTAGGGCCGTGCATTACAATATTTGGTTCGGCCAGATTTAAAGAAGATAATATTTATTACCAAAAAGCACGTGAATTTGGACAAAGGATAGCGGCAACCGGATTTACAACGATGACAGGCGGTGGCCCCGGTATTATGGAGGCGGCTAACAGAGGAGCCTATGAAAAGGGTGGAGCATCTATTGGGTGTAATATTAAACTGCCCTTTGAGCAACATTATAATCCCTACCTTACCAAGTCGGTAACTTTTGAGCATTTTTTTGTAAGAAAAGTATTGCTTATAAAGTACAGCTATGCCTTTATCATCATGCCGGGAGGTTTTGGCACCATGGATGAATTTTTTGAAACGCTTACACTTGTACAAACAAATACTATTACCGAATTTCCTATTGTAATTTTTGGTAAAGATTTTTATGCCGATTTAATGGTGGCTATTGAGGATATGGCTGAAAAAGGAACCATTTCCAAAGAAGACCTTGACCTGGTATTGTTAACAGACGATATTGATGAGGCTATGAACCATATCAGCAAATACATCACCTCTAATTATAAAATAAAAAAAAGAATGCGCCTGCCTTGGCTTTTTGAAAAACGTTAAATGTATAATATGAAAACATTATTACTGAGTTTGCTTTTGCTAATTACTTTGCAAAGCATGAGCCAGCAAAAATATGATGGGAAATGGAAGCAGTTATTTAATGGTAAAAATTTAAAAGGCTGGCAACCAAAAATTAAAGGATACGATTATAAAGACAATTATGCCAATACTTTTAGCGTAGAAGAGGGTGTAATAAAAGTTGGGTACAAGGGGTATAATACTTTTAATGACCGTTTTGGCCATTTGTTTTATAAAAAACCTTATTCCTATTACCTGCTTGCCGTAGAGTACCGTTTTGTAGGAAAACAATGCCCCGGAGCACCGGGATGGGCCTATAAAAACAGCGGTGTAATGATACACGGGCAACGGCCAGAAACGATGCTAAAAAATCAAGACTTCCCTATTTCTATTGAAGTACAATTGTTAGGGGGCGATAGTAGCGGACAAAGAAGTACCTGCAACCTATGTACACCCGGTACTAATGTGGAAATGGAGGGTAAACTTTTTACACCGCATTGTATTAACTCTACGTCCAAAACATTTAGAAATGACGAATGGGTACGTGCCGAAATATTAGTTTTGGGCAATACCGAAATTAAGCATATTGTAAACGGAGATACCGTATTGGTTTACCAAAAGCCACAGATTGGCGGTGGAAGCGTAACTGATTTTGACCCCAAAGCCAAGCCTGACGGCCAACCGTTAACCGGAGGCTTTATATCCTTACAAAGCGAAGGACATCCCATTGAATTCAGGAAAGTTGAAATTATGGATTTAAGCAGGTATTATAAAAAATAAGGCGAGGTTTACTAACCCCGCCTTACCAATTTATATTTTACCAGTTACTCATAACCATCATTTTGTGTGAGATTAGGGTTTAAAGCAATCTCATTTGTTGGAACCTGATATAAATAATATTTATCAAGCCATCCTTTACCGTCCTTTACAGGGTCGTTGTACAAATAGCGATACCCAACAGTCATGCCAGTATTATCGGCATAACCGGTTGTTTGATTTAGTAATGAACCGTTAATCTCCGTTTTAGCGATCCACATTCCATAATCTTGCCTGTTAATATACCAAGCTGCCTTAGCCCATCTTCTTACATCATCAAAACCAAAGCCTTCACCCATTAACTCAATCATTCTTTCCCTGCGTATTTCCCAAAGTACGGGATCTACCTCCGTGTCTCTTGCCGGATCAAAATCTGTGCCGATGGTTGCAACTATCATGGACGCAACACCAGCTCTTGTTCTTAATTTATTAATGGTTGCATCCGCTACAGTTTGGTCAAATGCGCCTTGCTCCCACTTGCATTCAGCATAATTCAACAGAATTTCCTCTATTTTAAAAATGGGTTTATCACTTGTATTAAGCGCCCCTCCATTAAAATTAGTTTCCCATTGATCATAATATTTCCATACATAATAGCCTGATCTGCAAGAATTATAGGCTTTTGTTGTGGAGGCTTTACCATCACTAAAATTGGGACAACGAGCCTGTAATGATGCCGCCCAGTTTTGAGCCGGCAATCTCTTCATTCCAACTCCCGGATTTGAGCAGCTTGTATTGGCTCCCATAATATCAATATACTCTCTGTTTGCGGCAGTAGCATGATATGACCATGTTGGATAGGTGCCAGCACCGGAGGTTACAAGATACGGTGGCATTACTGTATGGTAAAGACGTGGATCTCTATTCCTAAATGTTGCGTACATAGTAGCATCTCCTGCATATTGTGTATTTGTTGCATTTTTAATAGGCAGGCCGTTTTTGGTTAAATACATATCCACCGTGTGTTGTGGCATTTCCATATTGTGAGAGGACGTATGCTCAATATGAGAAGAGTTACACCGGAAGTATGTATCATCAAAATATGCTTTGTAGAGTATTACACCGGGAACATTTGCCAAACTTTCAGTAGTCCACATTTCACCCCAGCCTGCTGCAGGTTGCCCGTCAGTTCCTGTATAAAGCGTGGGATAGGCATCCATTAACAATTTTGAAGTACGGCTACATTCCTCCAGATAGCTTGCGTAATCGCCCAATCCATGATATTCACGCCAGGTAGCTTCGCGAAGTGTAAATCTTGACATGATAAATAATACACATTCTTTATTAATCATATTTTCTCCATCTTCTGACTCAAAGTCGCCAATATTGTCTTCTGCCCATTGTAACCTTGCTAAAACACTATCCGAAACAATTTTTCTGTCAATTCTTGGCCCATACGCTTCTTCAGAAGAAGTACCAAGTACCGTATTTACCCAGGGTACATCTCCAAAACGATTAATTAACATCATATACCAATAAGCATGAAAGAAATAACCCACTGCTCTCCAGTGATTTTTTTCCGCATCGGTTAAAGCACTATTATCAATATGCGATAACATAATATTAATAGTTCTAATATAATCAAAGTCCCATCCATTCCCAGAAACAACATCTATTATGTTTTGCCATGCATAGGGGTTTTGCGCACTGGTACCTTTATTGGTGAGATAGTTAGAATAATAATCACCTCTGTACTGGGCGCTTTGCGGATAATCGGATGTTACTGATGTAAGGATTGCTCCGTCTGTAAACATACCGTAGCAAGGATACATATACGATTTGAAATTATCATACGTATTAAATGCAGTTTCTTCCACTAAAGAAGTAAGCGGGTATTTGTCTAAAAAATCCTTCTTACAGGAAACCAATGAGGCTGCAATCAGGAATATATATAGTATCTTTTTCATAATAAACTTAAATTAAAAATTATAAACTCAAACTGGCACCAAAAGAAATTGTTCTGTAAAATGGATAACCCCAACTTAAACTTTCAGGATCAAACCCTTTTGGCAAACTGGTAAAAGTAGCCAGGTTTTCTACACTTACAAATAATTTCAAACCAGTAATTGATGCTTTTTGTAATAACTGTTTTGGTAGAGAATAGCCCAGTGTAACATTCTTAATACGTAAATAAGCCGCATTTTGTAGATATTTATCAGAGGTTCTTGTATTTGAACCTACATTCCCCACCTGCCCATAAATTCTATAATATGTAGCATTGGGATTCACCGGCACCATATAGTCTGCACTAGTAGGATCCGTACTTATAGGAGTCCAATAATCTGTTTGGTTATAATATAATGGTTGGAATACTGCATCAGTAGCACCCGATCCTGCAAATGGGAAAATGGCTTGTCCTCCAATCCAATAATCTCTTTTTCCAACACCTTGCAACAATGCTGACAAATCAAAGCCCTTATAGTTTACACCTAAGTTTGCTCCAAATTGAAACTTGGGTGTTGTATTGCCAATAATCTTTCTATCCCCGGGGTTACTTAATGTACCATCACCACCGTCAATTTGATTGGTACTGCCATCATCATCCATCAGGTTTTTAAATTTCATATCACCCGGCCTTAAATTATTATAGGCCTGAATGGAGGCCACTCCATCTTTTAATGCCCAGGTATTCAAATCAGCAAAATCATCTACTGTGTAATATCCGTCAGCCACGTATCCCCAAATTTCACCTATTTCTCTACCCACATAATATTCACTTATTGAACCAGATGCATTTGTGGTAAACTTGGTTAAAACAGATTTACGATTATATAAGTTAACACCAAATCTGTATGCAACATCACCAATTCTATCCGCCCAATTCAAAGTAATTTCAAATCCCCTTGTCCTCATATCGGCAATATTCTGATTAGGAGCATCAGCACCTACAACAGCAGGCAACTCAATACCATCGGATAACATATTTCTTGTATCTCTTTGATACCAGTCAAATTCTCCTTTTAATCTGGATCTGAACATGGCAAAATCCAACCCAATATCAGCACTTGTAACCGTTTCCCAGGTAAAATTATCACTTACTAAACCAGGTGTTCCAATAATAGTGACCCTGTCAGTACCATTATTCCAAACATTTGATTTAGTAATATCCATACTGGGGGTATATTCATATGGATCAATATTTTGGTTACCGATTGAGCCATAGGAAGCTCTCAATTTCAAGTTTGTAAACAAAGGTTTCAAACCAGCCGCAAATTGTTCCTGCATTATTTGCCAACCGGCAGATACGGATGGGAAAAACCCAAAACGATGATTAGGTGGAAACTTGGAAGAACCATCGTATCGTCCGTTAAATTCAAGAAGGTATTTACCCTGAAAATCATAGTTGAGCCTGTAGAACAAGCTTTGTAATGAATATTCCGAGTAACTATCAGTGTTTGTAACCGTTCCTGTGGCTCCGCCAAAAGAAGGCACAGACGTTACTGCCTGATTTTCAGCCCTGTTATTGATATATTCATAATAACTTGATTCCTGCGCTGCTCCGGCCATTAATTTAAGATTATGATCGCCTAACGATTTTTTGTAAGTAGCATAGGCATTAAACGCATTATAGTTTGTAAAATATCTTCTTTTAATCAAATAATCTGTTGTTGGTACTGTTGAACTTGCGCGTTGAATGGTACTATAGGTCCACTGACCAGAATAATAAGAATAATTATTGTCATTATTATTATAAGTAAACTCAAATACGCCTTCCAAATCTTTCATAGGTTTAATGATTGACTTGAGGTAGATGCGAGGGTTGGATGTTACCAAATCAGATGTTCTTGAATTTAAAATAATATTACGGGGCGTAAAAAACGGTACACTTTCTCCCGCAAGATTCAATTCTGCCGGTATATTACCTTCCGGATAATAGGAATTTAGTCTCAAAGCGTATAAACCGCCTACTTCATCGCTCGGTAATGTTTTATTTGATTTTGCATATTTTATATCAATTTCCTGCGTAAACCATTTATTTAAATCTGCAGAAACAAAAGCTCCCACGTTAACTCTTTTAAAGAAATCCTTCTTAGTAATCAGCGGCCCGTTCTCGGAATTATAGCCACCAGAAATTCTATAGCGTATTTTATCTGTACCGCCAGAAACAGAGAGATTATGTGTTTGCAAAAAGCCATTAGTTAAAAAATTATCATACAGGTTTTTTTCATTCAGGTAATAAATATCTCCTTCGCTATCTACATAAATTCCGTCGCCTTGAATATCAAATGATGACGGATCTTTCTGATAAGCAGCCAAATATTCCATCCAAGCAGTTACGCTTTGAGAATTGGACCAGTATTTATCATTAAACCCCGCATCAATGTAGGCCTGCAAATACCTTGCTAATGAAGCCTGCTGCGGCGTTCCCAGATTTTTCTCCGATCCAAAATTATTATTATAATTCAGTTGAAAACGAGCCCCAGATTTAGGTCTTTTCGTTGTAATAATAACTACCCCACCGGCTGCACGCGCTCCATAAATTGCTGCAGAAGCCGCATCCTTCAATACAGTTACCGTTTCTATATCATCAGGATTTACCATGTCTAAATCGCCGGGAACGTTATCAATTAAAATTAATGGGCCACCACCATTAATGGAAAGGGTACCGCGTATATTTATAGAGTTCGCATTTTGACCAGGAGTAGAGGTGCGGGTAATCTGAAGGCCAGGAATGGCTCCTTGTAAAACACTTTCCGCATTAATAACAGGCCTATCACCT
>JBKEEB010000002.1:0-74647 GCA_047975735.1 Niabella sp. | reverse complement strand
ATGCCGGTGTGCAGGATGCGTTAGTACAATGGTGGTATGGGCATAATGCGGTAGCCTTCTTCCTTACTACGCCGTACCTGGGGTTGATGTATTATTTCCTACCAAAAGCAGCTAACAGACCAATATACTCTTACCGTTTGAGTATTGTACACTTTTGGTCTTTAATATTTATTTACATTTGGGCTGGTCCTCACCACTTATTATATACGGCTTTGCCGGGATGGGCTCAGGCTTTGGGAACTACACTTTCCGTAATGCTAATATTACCAAGCTGGGGCGGTATGTTAAACGGTTTATTTACTTTACGCGGTGCCTGGGATAAGGTTAGGGAAGACCCTGTTTTAAAATTCTATGTATTGGCCGTTATTTGTTATGGTATGTCCACTTTTGAAGGGCCCATGATGTCGCTAAAAAATGTAAACGCCATCTCTCACTATAGTGATTGGACGATTGCTCACGTACACATCGGTGCATTAGGCTGGAACGGTTTCTTAACCTTTGGTATGTTATATTGGTTAATACCTAAATTGTTCAATACCAAGTTGTATTCAACCAAACTGGCCAGTTCCCATTTCTTAATCGGAACATTAGGAATTGTTTTGTATGCCATTCCAATGTACTGGTCGGCTTTTCGTACTTATTTTATGATGACAGCATTTACGCCTGAGGGTCAGTTACAGTATCAGTTTATTGATATTGTAAACTCGGTAATACCATTTTACATCCTTAGGGCAATAGGGGGAACTATTTATCTCATAGGAGCCATCATGCTGGTTTACAACCTGATTAAAACAGCTAAAAAAGGAAGTTTTGTAGCTACAGAAGAAAAAGAAGCTCCTGCTTTGGCTCCCAAATATGTGGCTCCTGCAAAAGCGCACTGGCATTCTGTTATTGAAAGAAAGCCTGTTATGATGTTGGTTTTAAGTTTAATAGTAGTAGCTGTTGGCGGTTTGGTAGAAATGGTACCTACTTTTTTAATTAAAGAAAATGTACCAACAATTTCCAGTGTAAAACCATATACACCGCTTGAGTTGCAAGGACGCGATATTTATATACAGGAAGGATGTTATAACTGCCATTCGCAAATGATTCGCCCGTTTAGGGCAGAGGTTGCCCGTTATGGAGAATACTCCAAAGCAGGAGAATTTGTTTACGATCACCCCTTCCAATGGGGAAGTAAACGTACCGGTCCGGATCTGGCACGTATTGGCGGTAAATATCCTGACAGTTGGCATTTTAACCACATGTTAGAGCCTTCGTCTATGGCACCGGGTTCCATTATGCCTTCATACCCGTGGTTATTTGAGAAAAAGATAGATATGGGATCTACCAATTCAAAGATTTATGCAATGCGTAAACTGGGTGTTCCTTATGAGGAAGGATATGAAGCAATAGCAAACGAAGATCTTAAAGCACAAGCCGACCAAATCGTTGCCAATCTTAAAAAGGAAAAAATAACTATCAGTCCGGATAAGCAAATTATTTCGTTGATTGCTTATTTGCAAAGAGTAGGAAAAGATATTAAATCGGCTCCTAAACAAGAGGAAGAACAACAGTAGTTAATAAAAATAACCCATTATGAAATTTGTAAACTATCTTGAAAGGATCACAGGAGTAGGTATATATCCCATGATATCATTAGTGGTATTTACTATATTCTTTGCATTGGTAGTTATTTATGCCATTCGCACTCCTAACGAGACAGTGAAAGAAATGGAGAATTTGCCTTTAGATAATGACAATTAAAACTCAAGTGATGAAAAATATTCAAACATACTTTTTAAAAATATTCACGGCATTTGTGCTATTGCTTTCAACTTTAGGAAGTTTTGGGCAGGGTGCCGCCACTGATACGACTCCTGCTGTTGACCCGCAATCGATATTTGTAGTTGATATAAATGTTGTATTGGCCATTGTAGCCATTTTGCTATTTTTAATTTTAGGCGTGTTAGCTATTACACTTAAATCCTCCATGGAAGTGTATAGGCAAAAAGTAGATGAAGAAAAACAAAACAAATCTGGTGCTGCAAAAGTAGCTACTATGATGGCCGGCTTACTTTTCTTTTTTAGTTTCAATGCCATAGCACAAACAGATGCCGCCGCTCCACAGGAGGCTGTTTTTAGCGACAACCATTTACTGCGTTATTTATTAATCTTTATTATTTTTATTGAGCTGGTAGCCATTTTTGCTGTTATAAAATGGATGCGCTTTTTTACAGGTATTGAAGATTTACAGGTTGCTAAAGGCAAAAAAGGTATATTGGGGATGTCCTTTAATAAATGGTGGGACAGGATTAATAAAGTAAAACCCATTAAAGAAGAGGCAGATATTGATATGGGACATAGTTACGATGGTATTCGCGAATTGGATAATGTGTTACCCCCCTGGTTTACTTGGACTTTTATTGGTACTATTATTTTTGGAATTGTTTACCTATGGCGTTTTTATGGTTCTTCAGATCCTGCACCGGATCAATATCAGGAGTATGAACATTCAGTAGCACAAGCAAAAATTAAGTTAGATGCTTATTTAGCCTCAAAGGGTGATGCGGTAGATGAAACCAATGTTACCATGCTGGGAGCCAATGGTATTGAATCCGGTAAGAAAATATTTGAAGCCAATTGCGTGGCCTGTCATGGAGCGCAGGGGCAGGGTGGAGTAGGACCCAACCTTACCGATAATTATTGGTTGCACGGTGGAAGCATCGGCGATGTTTTTAAAGTAATTAAAGTGGGCGTGGTAGAAAAGGGTATGCAAAGCTGGAAAGATGTGTTTTCGGCCACCCAAATTGCAGAGTTAAGTAGTTATATTAAATCAATACACGGTACAAACCCTCCCGGTGCTAAGGAACCTCAGGGTGAGGAATTTACTGAAACAGCCACCGGTACTCCGGCAGCTACAGACAGTACAGCAGCTCCGGTAGCGGATAGTGCTACCGCTAAATAACAACAGCAAAACATACATGAACAATGAAGTTGATTTAACAAAGGCCGGTCAGGAAATAGAAAGTTTTAGAGACAGGCACAGTAATACAACAAAGGAAGGCAAACGAAAATGGATTTATGCATTAAAGCCTAAGGGGAAGTTTTATAATTACAGAAAATGGTTGTCCTGGTTTTACTTGGTTATTTTCTTGGCTATGCCGTTTATAAAAGTAAATGGCATGCCCTTATTGCAACTCAATTTCCCCGAGGGTAAATTTATTCTATTTACTAAAATATTCTGGCCAAACGACTTTTTTATTTTTGCCGTGGCAATGATTGCCATGATTTTTTTTATAGCCCTGTTTACCGTAATTTATGGCCGCGTATTTTGTGGATGGGTATGTCCGCAAACAGTTTTTCTCGAATTTGTTTTCAGGCCTATTGAATGGTTGATAGAAGGGAATCCGGCGAAGCAGAAAAAGTTGGATGATGGCCCATGGACAGGGAATAAAATTTTTAAAAAAGTATTGAAGCATGGTATATATTTTATTATATCCCTAATTATTGCTCATACCTTTTTGTCTTATATACTCGGTATTGATGAGGTTTTAAAAATTATGGGTGAACCTATTTCTGAAAACATTGGTTTATTTATAGGACTAATGTTTTTTGCTTTTTTATTTTTTATTGTATTTGCTTATGTGAGGGATATCGTATGTACCACTATTTGTCCTTACGGCAGGCTACAAAGCGTGTTATTTGATAAAGATACGATGCAGGTATCTTACGATCATGTGCGCGGTGAACCAAGGGGAAAAATAAGTAAAGCAACAGAACAGAACTTAGGAGATTGTGTAGATTGCAAATTATGTGTACAGGTATGCCCCACTGGAATTGATATTAGAGATGGTGTACAAATGGAATGTGTAGGTTGTACGGCCTGTATGGATGCCTGCGACGGCGTAATGGAAAAAATAAAAAGGCCATTAGGGTTAATACGCATGGCATCAGAAAACCAAATTGAAACCGGCAAAGAATTTCATTTTAATACTCGTATGAAAGTATATACCGCTATTTTGGGAGTATTAACCGTTTTAATGATTTTTTTGATTGCAACAAGAAATAGTGTAGATGTGAGTATGTCCCGAATAAAAGGACAGTTGTACCAGGAAATAGGAACTGATAGTTTGAGTAATTTGTTCTCGGCAAAAATCATTAATAAAACTAAAGATGATATTCCTTACGAGTTTAGGGTAGAATCCATTTCTGGTGTAATACGTATGGTAAATGCCCATAAAATGGAACTAAAGGGTGAGAGCATTAATGATGTTACTTTTTTTATTGATGTGCCAAAAGCGGCTATCAAAAAACGTTCTACAGAAATTAAAGTAGGCTTGTATAGCAATGGTAAACAAATTCAAATCGTAAAATCTAAATTTCTGGGGCCGTTTATGTAGGCATACTACGCCATCTACAGTCTAATTGTGTAAGTTGCCTTAATGGAACGCATAGGCAAAGATGTTATTATTATATTGTTTAATGATGCTATCAAAATCAATCTATTTATACTATTAGTTTAAAAAAAATTATATGAGTTGGGGATATAGAGTTATTATTATTTTGTCATTATTTGTAGCAGGCATTTTAACTATGGTGTATATTGCTATGCAACAGGATAACGAAATGATTGATGATAAATACTATGACAAAGAGTTACAGTATCAATCTGTAATTGATGCGCGCGAAAATCTTGAAAAATACAACGACTCAATACTGGTAACAGAGGATGAGGGAATGGTAAAAATTAAGATTCCGATTGAGGCTTCTAAAAATATTTCAGAAGGATATATTGAATTTTTGCGCCACGATGATAAAAACAAAGACAGAAAACTGAAGCTGGAAACCGATACAGCAGGGTTTCAGGCATTGCCTAAAAGTAATTTTACCAAAGGGGTGTATAAATTACGTGCCCGCTGGAAAAGTGATGGCGTAGAGTATTATGATGAACGTTTAGTAACCATGCAATAATGATTTCAATTATTATTATAGGACTTAGTATTGGATTGGCCGGTAGTTTTCATTGTGTAGGAATGTGCGGCCCTTTGGCATTATCGCTACCCTTAAATAATAATAACCGAACAACCCGCATAACTGCCATTGTGTTTTACAATCTCGGCAGAGTTTTTACTTATTTTTTGTTGGGCATATTGTTTGGAGCCATAGGCAGTTCATTATTCTTAACTGGTTATCAGCAAGCCCTTTCTATAGTAATAGGGAGTATAATATTATTAGTTGTTCTATTTGGCAACAGGTTTAATGCACGTATAAGGACAATTGACCGGTTTCATCAAAAAATAAAACTTATTTTAAGTAATTTGTTAAGGCAGGAAAAAACCGTTTTAAATTTTTCCTTAATAGGTATGGTAAACGGATTGCTTCCTTGTGGTTTAGTGTATTTGGCTATTGGTAGTGCTATTGCTACAGGCAGTGTTATGGGGGGTGGTATATTAATGGCAGCCTTTGGTTTTGGAACCATCCCATTAATGTTTGCATTGATGGTGGCCGGCAGATATGTATCTGCGGCTGTAAGGCAAAAAATGCGCAAATTGGTCCCCGTTTTTGTAGGTATGGTGGCCTGTTTAATGATATTAAGAGGGCTGGGGCTCAATATTCCATACGTTAGCCCGCAATTTACCCAAAACGAAAAGAAAGAAGTGATGAGTTGTCCTACTCCGGAAGAAGGGATGGCTCATTAGATACTGAAAACTTAGTTACAAAATCCGGGTTGTGAACACATGCCCGTAAGCCCCTTAAAAGTTAATCCGAAAATTTTCATGTAATACCGATTGGATATTTGTAATAGACCAATGTAATTGGTCTAAACGACTATCGTCCCGAATGTTTTCGGGAGCATTATACGAGTATCATTGGTCTGTTTTATAAATATGTTTCGTATAAAAATAAAAAAGTACTTTTTTTGTATTTGCATAGCAGTGCATTTGTAGTATGAAACAAAAAAAACCGCTCCCAAAAGGGGAACGGTTGATATGTCAAACCTTCTGCTAATTTAATTTTTGGAAAATTTTTTTACCGGTTTTTCATCTAAAATTTTTTCTATTTCCGTAGCTAATTTTTCAATTAATTCAGATGATGCTATCAGAAAATTTTCAATTGCCGGTTGACTGTTTTTGGCAATCCTATCTGCCTTATCTTCAATAACCACTTTTATTTTTTCGGCAGAACGTTGTAAGGAGGCTACGGCCTTATCTAATTTTATATCGGCTTCACTTATCGGCTCTTTTTCATTGGTAATGACTGTTTTGTTATTTTGATTTCGTGGTTCAGCCTGACTATATCCTGTTGCCTGAAATAGTAATAAAAAGGCTGCCAATATACAGGCCGATATGAGCTTTTGCATTTTTGTACTTTTTAAGTTGTATTTCATTTGTATTAAAAGGATACCCTATCATTTTTTATAGGGGATTATGTACAAGACTGTTTTTACGGATAATAGGTTGTGTATGGGTTGTTTTTTATTAAAAATATTGGCCGATGTTACTATTTATTCAGTAGGGTAACTATCTGGTTAATTTCATCCTGCATATATTTTTTATGATCTTCATAATAACATTTAGCAAAATCTGTCAATAATTTTTGTATAACCTGTTTATTATTCGACGGTATAAAAAATGACGGTTCAACTGTTATTGAAGCCCGGTTAAAATAATGAGTAATATCAGTATGTGTAAAAGCCTGACCTGTAACCGGGTCAATAAAAAATTCAATGTTAAGGTGTAATTTGTTTACATCCTCTATTACGCGGGATTTGAAATAAGCCAGTACAAACTGATTGGGTACAGGAATATATTTTACAGGAATATCCAGCATTTCGGCCAAAATAAGATATAAAATCCCATTCCCTGTTTGATTCCCCTTTTTGGATTCAATGATTTTATTTACCAAAAACTCGTTGGGTTTGTCAGTTTGGTTATAATCGCCTCTAAGGCCAAAGTAGTTATAAAAAATATTATTAAATACGGTAATCTGTTCCAGAGGGGTAAGGTAATTGTTCAATTCCAACCAAATATTACGTTTTAATCTTTCAACATCCTGAATTACTTTAGCTGCATGTAGGTTAGGATACAAAAATTTAGCCACCAAAAGAGCACCGGGTAATAATTCCTGATGCGGAGAAATTGCCCATTGTCTAAAATCCTCTGTAATATCATTATAGTGCAAACGGTGAATGATTTGCTCTATACGTTCTAAAACTTCGTTATCAGCAGTATTTTCCCAAAGGTTTTCCAACTCCGGAATTATTGGCGAGCCATAAGAAATAATACGGTTACATACGGCTTCAAAAACTGTTGGATCCGGGTCTTCAATTAAATTGAGCAGGGCTGTAACTTCTTTACCGTTATCGTTCATTATCGCAAATATAATTCTGCTTACAGGCTAACACAAATAATATAATCCACATAAGTGGAAATATATTAATCAATTACAATTCTTTTTTTATATTTCAATGTATAGGATCCGTCGCAGGCAGGCCAGAAGTTGTTTATTAGTTTGCCTGTATTATATATAAGACTCTCTCCTGACCCAAAGCAGCTTTCGGATAAAGGATTATCCAATTCATCAGAATATAATAAGGATATATACCTTTCACCTTCTAACCACCTATCAGAGTATGTTCCTTGTATTTCTATCTTTTCGCCGGTTTTTGTTAATCTGGTTTTTACATAAGTGCCATTTGCCTTTAGTTTAATTAATTGTGTAAATGGGAGATTGCTGCCTGTAAGTGTTTCACTACTAATGGCAGTAGTTTGTGGAACTGTGGTCATTTCTGTCATTTCCCAAGTGCCTATAATGTCGTTGTCTTCATTGGTTGACGATGATTTAGAGCAGGAATTAAGTGCTACAAAGACAGCAATTGCTACAAATAGAAGCACTTTTTTCATAATGATGTTTTTTTATAGGACGTAAAATATAGGTATTGTGCAACATTTTTGTAATATTTTTTAGTCAGAGATATATACAAACGAATTGTTTCTTTTATTTTCGTTATTGAAAACGTTTCTTATTTTATTTAATACGCATTGCCATGTTAATAAGAATTACTGCTGCTTTTTTTGTGTGGATGCTGTTTTTTTCCTGCAAGCCACCTCAACAAAATATTTCACAGGCTATTACAACCAAAACATCAGCCTATTATCATCCGGTTGATGATAGTACACTGACTAATAATAACCTACCGGTTATAATGCCTTTTAACCGTATAATTGATCCCGCTGGAACCAGCATTAGCTTTGGCGATCCTGAATTGGAAAATCATAGTCTTGATGGATTGTTTGTTGAAGGAACAAATTATTTAGTTGTAGAAGACAGGTATGGTATTGTTGTGGTAGATGCTGCCAACAAAAAAATTGTTGACAGATGGAGTTTTTATGACGATAAAGCATTTTCCGGTTTTGTAAGTACTTATTCCGGTCTGCAAATTTTACAAAAAAATGACCGGTCAGAAATTTTTTGGAGTGCTGCTAATACAGCTAATAAAAAGTCCTATATAATGCGTGCTGTATGGAACGGTAAAAAACTGTCCATAGCTCAGCCCATTGAATTTAAACCGCTACAACCTGCACCTCTGGCCCTTCCTAATGAATTAGCTTTATATAAAGAAAACGATAAGGATTATCTGTTTGTGGTTTTAAATGGTAATAATCAACTTGTAAAATATGATTTAAGCAATAATAAAATTGTTTGGGAGAGACCAACCGGAGTAGCTCCTTATGGTATTGCAATTGCAGAAGACAAGGTATTTGTTACTAATTGGGCAGGTTCTCTGCCTACATCTGGGGATGCAAAAGAAAAAGCAGGTGTTCCTTATGGAGAAGCCTATACCAATCCTACCACAGGTGCCACGGCTATGGGAACAGTTAGTGTTTTTGATGCGGCAATCGGCAACCAAACAAACGAAGTTATTGTAGGGCTTCACCCCAATGATATTATTGCAAGCCCCGATAAAAATTTTGTATATGTATCCAACGGAAATAGTGATAATATTTCGGTGATAAGTGTGAACGATACAAAATTAGTAAATACTATTAGTGTAAGATTAGACACTCATACGAATAGTTTTATTGGCGATAGCCCCAATGCTTTAGCAATAGATAAACAAGGCACTACCTTGTATATAGCCAACGGATTGGACAATGCGCTGGCTGTTATTAAACTGGGAGCTGATGCCAGCAGTAATGGTAGCGGTAATAGTGTTGTTAAAGGATTTATTCCTACAGAAGCATATCCAGGTGGTGTTGTAATAAACAACGGTATATTGTATGTAATGAATCTTGAGGGTAGGGGTGCCCGTGTAAACAGTAAGGAAACCAAGCGGGCTAATGATAAAGATTATGGGCCATCTGGTGCTTTTAACTCTCATAAGCAAAAAGCCACGCTATCCTTTATACCGGTGCCGGATGATAGCCAGTTAAATGCCTACACGAAGAAGGTAAAAGAAACCAACTTGTTCTTTCGTACTGAAATTACTCGCCTTTCTCCCCGTAAAAATGCTCCGGTACGCCCCATGCCCGAAAGAATTGGTGAGCCATCGGTTTTTAAACATATAGTTTACATTATTAAAGAAAACCGAACTTATGATCAGGTTTTAGGTGATATGAAAGAAGGCAATGGCATGGAATCGCTTTGCACTTTTGGCGAAAAGATAACGCCCAATCAACATAAACTTGCCAGAGAGTTTGTATTACTGGACAATTATTATGCATCGGGTAAATGCTCTGCCGAAGGACATCAATGGACGGATGCTGCTATGGTTACAGATTATGTGGAAAAAAATGTTCGTGCATGGTTTCGCTCTTATCCGCATGTACAGGAGGATGCACTGGTGTATGGCGAAAAAGGCTTTATTTGGAATAATGCCGCCGACCATGGTAAAACAGTACGCATATATGGCGAAGCCAGCCAACCCCGTTATGAAAAATCAGGAGAATTAACATGGACCGATATTTATGATAACTATAAAGCCGGAAAGCCATTTGTTTTTCACAACACATCTACAATAGCAAGAGTACGTCCTATGCTTTCGCAAAACTATCCCGGTTCAGATGATTTTAAAATAACCGACCAAATAAGGGCTGATGCATTTATTAAGGAACTTAAACAATACGAAGCCATGCCGGGCGATCAGTTTCCTAATTTTTGTATTATGGCACTTTCGGTAAATCATACAGTAGGTACACGCCCCGGATTTCCAACGCCAAACGCTATGATAGCAGATAATGATTTGGCTCTTGGGCGTATTGTAGAAGCTATTACAAAAAGCCGCTTTTGGAAAGAAACAGTAATTTTTGTAACAGAAGATGATTCACAGGCCGGGTGGGATCATGTATCGGCATACCGCACTACAGGCTTTGTTATAAGCCCTTACAGCCGATTGCGTAAAACGGTTTCTACCAATTATAATCAAACCAGTATGGTGCGCAGTATTGAACAAATATTAGGCATACCTCCCATGAATATTATGGATGCGAGTGCCGGCCCAATGTTTGATTGTTTTGATAATCGCCCTGTACAGGGTGAGTATGTTCATGTACCTGCTAATATTCCATTAAATGAAATGAATTTGGCATTATCATCATTAAGTGGTAAGCAATTGTATTTTGCCAAACAATCCATGCGTCCTGAATATGACAGAATGGATAGGGGTGATGATGCACTCCTAAACGAAATTCTTTGGCATTATGCAAAAGGTAATAAAGCCTATCCTAAAAAATTTGCCGGCAAAGCGGAGGATGATGACGACGATTGATGATTTATAATTTGTAACTACATGCCTTCCATGCCGGAGCTCATACCTTCCTGATCGGCTCTTGTGTTTTTACGCTTAAACAAAGAAGCATCAAATTTTCCAAATCTATAGGTGAATGTTAGTCTGAAAAATTGCTGATCGCGCCTACGTGTAGTACGTTGGTCATAGTATGGTGTAAAAGTATATACATCGTTTACATCCGAGCGGAAAATATCTCTTACGCTTAATGTAACAGAAGCTGCTTTGTTTTTCAAAAAATCGTATTTTAATGAGGCATCCACATCAAAATTTGGCATTGAATACCCTTGCGCATTACCGCTGGCCGAACCGCCCATAAACCCACGCCTACCACTACTATTGCTACCACTACCGCCGGGAGATAAAACCCTTTTTGAAGTATATTCCCCTGTTATTTGTGCCGTAAAATTCTTAGGAAGCTTAAAATCATTATTCACTTTGGCAAACCAACTCCAAATTTGGCCAACTGTGGTAACAGGCAAATCTTTTGTATTAATGTTGGATGTATATATATTTAAGTTGCTGGTAAGGCTCCACCATGGCCTTATGCTATTTTTAGCAATAGCTTCAAACCCGCCAACCGTACCGGAATTTGCATTTAGGTACGTATTTACATATACCTCTCTGCCGCTAATAGGGTCTGTTTCCCGAGTTTGATACCGCGTAATAAGATTGTTGGTGTATTTATAATAAGTAGATATAATAAGACTGTTTTGCTTGTCGAAATTTTTTGAGTAGGATAGCTCAAAGGAGTTGGTAAACTCGGGTCTTAGTGTTGCATTACCCCTGCTAATGTTTAATGAATCGGAATAATCCATTACAAACGGGAACAATTCAAAAAAACCGGGGCGGTTAATTCTTCTGCTGTAATTTAATTGTAAAGATTGGTCATTTTTTAATTGTTGCGAAAGAAAAATACTAGGAAACAGGCTGATGGGATATTGAATATTAAAATTATTAAGAGTAGGAGTGGCATTAGCATCAAAGCTGGTAACCACACCGTTATAAGAAGAGTTTTCTGCTCTTACGCCAATTTGATACCCAAAATTTTCGCCAATTTTATCAGAGAAGTTAACATATCCCGCCAACACCCTGTCAGTATAATTAAATCTTGTTGACAATGGCCATTGCTGATCAATATTGCTTGATGATAAAACAAAAAATAAATCGTTCTGGTTACTCATTTGCATTTGGTTTAACCTAATGCCGGATTCAAATTTTCCATTTTTTGTAATGGGATTGGCGTAATCAACTTGAGCAGTAATTCTTTCACTATTTCCATTTCCACTTTGCAATTGTTGAAAAACGCTTTGGCTGCCCTTATCGTTAGTGATATTAGAAAGATTATTGTTTTTATTTTTAAAATAATTCACGTCTGCAGTTAGTTGATGTCCGTTATTGGGGAAATTATGCATATAGGCAAATGTTAAACCCTTGTTCCTCATTTCAAAATCCCTGACAGTTTCCCTGAGAATGGTAGAACCTGCCATAAAGCCTGTGGCACTGGTATCGGTAGCAATGGTACTATTTGCAAGATTTGAGAAATTACCTCCCATTAATAAACCCGATATTGTAATGGTATTCCGGTTATCCAAAAAATAATCGAAACCTGCACGCAGAAACCTGAATGAGCCCTCATTAATCGTCTTATCATTTTGATTCATTGTAAAAAGAGAATCCATATTGGAACTGGTTCTTATAGTTTCGCCAGAACCGATTGATTTACGTTGATTATACATGCCGTTCCCAAAAAAGTTAAATTTTCCCTGTCGTACATTAAAATTTCCGCCTACGTTCCATTTACCTCGCTGGTCTATTCCTGTCTGTAGGCTTCCACTATATCCTATGCGTTTATTTTTCTTCAATACAATATTTAAAATACCTGCTGTGCCTCCCGATGCATCGTATTTGGCCGAAGGATTGGTAATTACTTCAACTGTTTCAATTTGGTCTGCCGGTATTTCATCTAACGTAAGTGTTGTGGGTCTGCCATCCACAAAAATCTGGGGTGAGCTGTTTCTTACGCTTACATTACCGTCAATATCTACACTTACAGAGGGTACCGTTTTTAGTACGTCTGTAGCCGTACCTCCGGCCGACACTAAACTGTTCTCCACATTAAATATTTTCCTGTCAATCCCTAACTGTACAGCAGGCTTGCCACCGGTAACTGTTACACCTTGAAGAACTTGATTATCAATACCTAATTTAATATTACCTAAATCTTTATATAAGGAATTATTACTACTACTGCCGGTACCGTTTAAAAATGAAAAGTCTTGCTTTTGGGTAAGATATCCTATTCCTGAAATCTGTAATTTATATTTACCCATTGCAGGAACATCCTCAATACGGAACTCGCCTTTTGTATCTGTCAAAGCTCCCGTTACAACATATTCCTTATCCTTTTTTGTAACACTGTCTTTTCTGCTTTGCAGCAGTTGTATAGAAACAGCCTCAAGCGGCTTGCCATTGGCAGAGTCAACTACTTTGCCATAAAATATTCCGGAAGGCATTTGGCCGCCGGAAGTTTGAGGGCGTTGTGCTGTTAAAAAAGAAGTAATACCTAAGAAAAGGCATAGTAGAAAGTAATTTTGCATTAAGCTGATTTTCTGTGTTAGACGTATTTTAAAAGTATTACTTGCTGCTGCTTTATTATGATTGCGCATATACGTATGGGAAAAAAACCTTTTTATAAAATTTACTGGAAAATTATTGTTTTTGAAAATAGTACAACCCTTGTTTATAAAGAGTTCTGTATATGATATGATTTAAAAACATAATACGTTATAACATTGTTAAAGGCTGCCAAAAATAAAATAATACCGCAATAATTAAACCTATAATAAAACCGGATACCAATCCTAATAGCGGGAGAAATTTTAACTGGTTTTGTAATATTTTTAGGATGGCCTTTTGTGTTTCTAACTGTTGCAGTTGCTCCTTTATTTTTTTGTTTATATCAAGATGTGGTTGAAGGTTATCGGTAATTTGCAACATAACGGTAGGGAAAAGTTGTTTTAGCTGGCCAATAAAAATATCTTTAATCTTATCAGTAGTTTTAGTACCTACAAACATGCTTAGCATGGGTATTTCTTGTTGGAGTTTTTCATTTAAAAAAGCATCAATATGTTTTTCAATAGCCGGCATGGCAGCATCCAACAAGTGGGGGTCTGTTATTTTTTCCGTAAAGCCGGTAACCGAAAAATGAGAGCCAGCCCAGTTTGCTATGGTATTTACCAAAGCAGTTTGCTTTTGCGGCCAATATTTTTTTCTTATGTACAATACCACCAATAAATGTAATAACCAGCCTATAAAGGCAGTAATAATAGGTACAAAGAGTAAGCAGTAATCCATAAAAAAAAGTTTAATTAAAAAACCCCGAAACATATTTCGGGGTTTTGGGTGGCTAACCGGGTTCGAACCGGCGACCCTCAGAACCACAATCTGATGCTCTAACCAACTGAGCTATAGCCACCATTTATGGGCTGCAAATGTAATGCAAAAAAATTAATATCAATGCAATTAATCAGGAATATTTATCGTCCAATACACAGACAGGCAAATGCTATTAACAAAAAATATTTCAACCTATTAGTATTTATGATATTTTTATGCCAAACGCATAGTTTAATAGTATTATTTTTACAATATGTATTCTTTCTTTAAATATATTACAAGTATGAAAAGACTACCCTTTGTGGCTTTATTTTTAGTGTTGGCAATTTCGTTTTTTGTGTTTAAGTCCTCTATGGCAACCAATTCCAATCCTCCGGGAAAATACGAACAAATTATTAGGATGGTTGGCCAAATGCTTGCCTATGTGCATTTCAGTCCCAAAAACATTGATGATGATTTTTCGCGCACCGTTTTAACTAAATATATTAATGATTTAGATGCAGAAAAAAATATTTTTTTAAAACCGGATGTAAATCTTTTAATGATAGAATACGGCGACCATATTGATAATGAGCTCAAGGGAGACTCCGTAAAAACCTTTGTTGCCGTTTCCGATATTTTTACAAAAAGAATTACAGAGTCGGCACTTTGGAGTAAAGATATTCTTTCCCATCCTTTTGATTATACTATTAAAGAGGATATTCAATTAGATGGTAAAAAGATTGATTTTGTTATTAATGAACAGGAAAGAAAAGACCGCTGGCGCAAAAAGCTTAAATATATTACGCTACAGCGTTTTGCAGAACTGTTGGATGAGAGAACGGCTAATAAAGGCACAAAAGGATACGTGGTTAAATCTGATGCACAGCTTGAAAAAGATGCCAGAGCAAAGACCGATACGCTCATGAACAGGTATTTTAATAGATATAAGGCAAAATTTACAGAAGAAGATAATTTTAATCTTTTTGTAAATGCCATTACCAACGCAATGGATCCCCATACAGAGTTTATGCCCCCTATTGATAAACGGTATTTTGATGAAGAAATGAGCGGCGTTTTTTATGGAATTGGTGCCGGCCTGCAATACACAGATGAAGGAATTAAGATTACCAGCATCAATCCCGGCAGCCCATCGGCAAAATCTAATATGCTGGCTCCGGGCGACATAATTATAAAGGTGGGGCAGGGAGATGAGGCTCCGGTTGACCTCTTGGGTTTTGGCGTGCAGGATGCTGTAAAACTGATTAGGGGAAAAGAGGGTACCGTAGTAGTACTGACGGTAAAAAAACCTGATGCCACTATTAAAACTGTTAAACTGGTACGTGCCAGAATTGAAATAGTTGAAACATTTGCCAGAAGTGCCATAATTACTGATCCGGTAAAGAAAACTAAAATAGGAGTTATATACCTACCCGAGTTTTATGCTGATTTTGATGACCCAAATGGTAGAAGAAGTTATTTGGATGTGGCTAAAGAAGTAGAAAAACTAAAAGCCGAAAAAGTGAGCGGTATTATTATGGATTTACGTTGGAATGGTGGTGGTTCTTTAATGGATGTAGTACAAATGGTTGGCCTTTTTATTGACAACGGGCCAGTAGTACAAGTAAAAGACCGTAATAACAGACCACAAATTCTTAGCGATAGAAACGATGGTGTAAAATATGATGGCCCCTTAGCAGTTATGGTGAACGAGTTTAGTGCTTCTGCATCAGAGATATTTGCCGCTGCCATTCAGGATTATGGCAGGGGAGTGGTAATAGGAAGTACCTCAACGTTTGGCAAGGGAACGGTACAACGCCAGGTAGGGCTGGATGCCAATAATGGTTTTACACCCAATGATTCAGAACTGGGAACCGTGAAACTTACATTACAAAAGTTTTACAGAATAAGTGGCGGCTCTACTCAATTAAAGGGTGTAGAATCGGATATTGTTTTACCTACCCAAATAGAAGCTTTAAAATTTAGGGAAAAGGATAATGAATTTGCTTTACCGTATGATGAAATTCCCAAGGCTTTCTATAATCCCTGGCATGATGCATATGTGATTAAAGAAGTGCAACAATTAAGCGATGCTCGATTGACAAAGGATACTATTTTCAAAATTATTAAATCAAATTCAGAATGGCTGTCATCGGAAGAAAATAAAAGTTCATCATTAAATATTGATGATTACCGTAAGGAACGAAAATTGATTAAAGCAAAAAGTGATCAGGTAAATGCAGTACTAAAGCTAAAAAACAAACTTTCGGTAGCACTGCTGCCAAAAGAAAAGGATCAGTTTAAAAATGATACAGCCAAAAAAGAGCGATCAGACCAATGGCTAAAGGGTATGAGTGAAGATATTTATCTTGACCAGGCCGTAAGAGTTGTAGAAGATATGATTGGTTTAGAAGCTGTAGCGAAGACAAACGCTGCTGCAAAAAATTAAAATATCGAATTGCCTGTGGCAAATAAATTTAAAATGCGCTGTTATTTGCATACAACAAAAACTTATACGGAATATATTTATAAAACATACCAAAAATATTGCTTATAAGATAAGGGTAAGGCAATAGCTCTCAGTTGCCTTAATAAGGAAGGAATTAGAATAGTTTTTATTATAAAGTTTGCTGTTGTTTTCATAAAACAACACAACGTACAAGAGCTACAGTCCTTTCTCATCTTACCAAATAAAACACTATATTTGGCTGCATTTTAATATATATTATGAAAGCTATTAACTTGTTATTGATTACTGTAGTTGTAATTGTTTCCTGTGGTTCTTCAAAACCTGGTAAAGCCCACTCCGATAGTTTAGAAAAAAATAAGAATATTGAGAACAAAATTATTACCGGAGCCGATCAAACAGATTTATATTTTGGTTATTTGAGAGGGAAAAAAGTAGGTGTAGTGGCTAATCCAACCTCACGTATTGGAGAAGCACATTTAGTGGATAGCCTTATAAGCGGCGGTATAAAAGTAGTAAAAGCTTTTGGTCCGGAACATGGTTTTCGGGGTGATGCTTCTGCTGGAGCAAAGGTAAATGACGCTGTTGATGCAAAAACCGGTATCCCTGTTATTTCTCTTTATGGCTCAAAAAGCAAACCCTCGGCAGCTGACTTGGCAAATGTGGATATCATGGTTTTTGACATTCAGGATGTAGGTTGCAGATTTTATACCTATATAAATGTTTTGGGAAAAGTGATGGAAGCCTGTGCAGAAAATAATAAAGAACTATTAATTCTTGACAGACCTAATCCTAACGGTTATCTTGTTGACGGCCCTGTTTTAGATATGAAACTAAAATCGGGCATAGGGGCATATCCAATTCCAATTGCACATGGTATGACGGTGGCAGAATTTGCTCAGATGATTAACGGAGAAGGTTGGCTTGTTAACAAAGCAAAAGCTCAATTAAAAATAATACCTGTTGCCAATTACAATCATGATATGCTTTATTCGTTACCGGTAAAGCCATCGCCTAATTTAAATACACAACAAAGCATTTTATTATATCCTTCCCTTTGTTTGTTTGAAGGTACCATTATCAGTCCGGGTAGGGGCACTTATTATCCATTCACTATTTTGGGGGCACCAGCATTGAAGGGTAAATACGATTTTACATTTAAACCTGTTGGAATAAAAGGCATGGCAGAAACCCCTTTGCATAAGGATGTAACCTGTTACGGTTTGGATTTACGAAAATATAATATGAACGAATTGATTAAAAAGCGTCAGATTAATATTAAGTGGATGATGGAACTTTATAAAGCTTATCCTGTAAAATCAAAGTTCTTTGATAAATCTCAAAGTAATCAGATGGGAGATATTAATAAACTGGCAGGCGTATATGAATTTAAAAAGCAAATTGAAGCGGGTATGAGCGAGGCCGCAATTAGGAAAACCTGGGAGCCCGGCTTGTCTGCCTATAAACAGATGCGAAAAAAATATTTATTATATCCATAATACATCAATGAAGTGAGTTTTACAGAGCAGTTTGTAATTAATATGAATCAGGTAGTAGCGTATGAGGCTTGTATGTTGCTATTAATTGTTGGCGATGATTATTTTTCTTATGCCGTTTTGGATGAAGACCAAAACATTTGTGAGTTGAAAAGAATTTACTTTGGGAATACTACTGTGCAACAAATGGATGCCGTTGTAAACGCCCATAGTATATTTAATAACAGCTTTGCAGAAATTATAACAGCTTTTGATTTTAATGTTAATACCTTATTGCCCGCACATTTAAACACAGGCGATAACACCGCTTTAATGTATTTAAATAATGCAGGACCAAAAGATCATATAATTAACGAGATTGTAGCGGAGTGGGAGTTATCTAATATATATGCTGTACCGTATCAATTATTAAACTGGGTAGTACATCATTTCCCATCATCTAAATTCTGGCATGTACAATCAATATATTTAAAAGCTATCAATACTAAAAGTTCAGAAGATTTAATTTATTTAGATGTAAAAGATAAAAAATTCAACCTTACAGTAGTTAAAGGTGGTAAGCTACAACTCGCCCAGTCCTATAAATACACATCGCCGGAAGATGTTTTGTTTTATTTACTGAAGGTTTGTGAAAGTTTCGATTTACAGCAGGAAAAAGTGCAATTATACATTTGTGGGCTTATTGACGAGGGTTCTGCATTGTTTAAATTATTGTACGATTACTTCTTAAACATCTTTATAAAAAATGCAACCTGGAAACAGGGAAAAGAATATCCGGCTCATTATTTTACACTATTGAATCAATTGGCATCATGCGCATCATAGCAGGAGAACTGGGTGGCAGAAGAATTAACCCGCCCGCAAAAATGCCTTATACCAGGCCTACTACCGATATAGCCAAAGAAGGTTTGTTTAATGTACTGCAACACAGGATTGACTTTGAAGATATAAAGTCGTTGGATTTGTTTGGCGGAACCGGTTCTATTAGTTATGAGTTGGCGAGCAGGGGCGTAAACAATCTTACTATTGTAGAAAAAGATAATGCTATGTTTGATTTCATAAAAAAAACGGCTGCCCAGTTAAAAATAGAAAACATGCAGTGTGTAAAAATGGATGTTTTTAAATTTTTAACAAATTGTACTACCCAATATGATTTTATTTTTGCAGGGCCTCCTTATGCATTAGCTGCAATAGATGATATTCCCAAAATAATTGTTGAAAACAATATTTTAAGCAAAGGTGGTATTTTTGTACTGGAACATACTCCCAGAAACGATTATAAGGATTTTAAAAAGTATAGTTTTGAAAAAAACTATGGAACAACCATTTTTTCTTTTTTCGTTAACGTAAGTACTGAATGATTAAAAAAGAAATTAGAGATATTTATAGGGCGAAAAGAAAAACCATTGCTGCCTCTCAAAAAATGAAATGGGATGATTTAATATTAATTCGTTTTCAGCAGTTACAATTACCCCCAATTAAAAATGTTTTTTCTTTTTTCCCAATGGAGCAAGAGAACGAAGTGGAAACATCCGGTATTACAAGCTACTTACAATTTATAAATCCTGACCTGCAAGTGGCATATCCTGTAAGTAATTTTGCCAGCTATACTATGCAAGCTGTTATTGTAAACGAAGAAACCGTTCTTGGTTTAAATAAGTATGGAATACCCGAACCGGAAGATAATCAAATAATGCCACCGGAAATAATAGATTTGGCACTAATTCCCTTACTTTGTTTTGATAAACAGGGCTATCGTGTTGGTTATGGGAAGGGCTTTTACGACAGGTTTTTAACACAAACCAATTCGGAAATTATTAAAATTGGATTAAGTTATTTTGAACCGATTGATAAAATTGCCGATAGCAGTAATTTTGATGTAACTTTAAATTATTGTGTAACTCCAGAAAAGATTTATGAATTTTGAAAATGTTATTCAACGTAAAAATAAATGGCTTTTACCGTTTTCCTGGTTATATAAAACTGGCGTTGTAATATTTCATAAACTCTATGATTGGGGTATAAAAAAAACAGTAGAGCCTCAATTACCTGTTATTTGTATTGGTAATTTATCTGTAGGTGGTACAGGTAAAACCCCCATGGTTGAATACCTGTTGCGGTTATTATTACCACAATTTAAAGTAGCTACTATTAGCAGGGGATATAAGCGGCAATCAAAAGGAATTATAATTGCAGATAGTAAAACTATTGTTTCTGATATTGGCGATGAGCCCATGCAGTTTCATACAAAATTTCCTAAAGCCATAGTAGTTGTTGGGGAAAAGCGTGTGCAGGCAATGAATGAATTAATGATTGATTATCCTGCAACACAGGTTGTTATTTTGGATGATGCTTTTCAGCACAGAGCTATCAAGGCAGGGTTGAATATACTTTTAACAGACTATCATAATTTATATAATAACGATTATTATCTCCCTGCCGGCCAATTGCGCGATTTAAAATCAAATGCAGCTAAAGCTGATATAATTATTGTAACCAAATGCCCCGATAACTTGTCGATTGAAGAACGAACTACAATCGCTGAAACAATAACAAGAACTTCTTCACAACAGGTATATTTTACAAGTATCCGTTATGGTAAGTTATATAATATATTTACAAACGAGTGCGTAAATTTATATGATATTCACAAGGTTTTGCTGTTAACGGGAATTGCAAATCCGCTACCTTTGGAAAAATATGTTAAACAACAAGGTACAGATTCAGAGCTATTCAACTTTCCCGATCATCATACTTTCACACTACGTGATATGGGGAAAATAAAACAACAATTTGAACTAATACCCACTCAAAACAAAGCAATACTTACCACAGAAAAAGATGCGACGCGACTAATGGCATTTCGGTCAGAATTGAGTGCCTTACCCGTAGTTGCCATTACCATTGAGCATCAATTTTTATTTAATGAGGGTGAGAAATTCGATAAAGCTGTTATTGAATTTATTAATGCTAAAACCATTCAGAATGAAGAAGAGAAATAAGCCGGTTAACAAAAGAAATACAACTAAAAGAAAGCAGGTAAGAAAAGTTTCTAACGATACCTTAAAAGGGAAATTGGATATAACCCGTTCCGGCAGGGGATTTGTTATTATTGATGGGTTAGAAGAAGATGTAATTGTTTTTCCTGAAAACAGGGGAAATGCATTGGATGGAGACATTGTTCGGGTAAAGATTATTTCGGGCTATGATTCCAGAATGAAAGGAAAAATTGTGGAAGTAATACAGAGAAAACGCACCGAATTTATGGGCACTTTACAAATGAATAAAGGCTTTGCTTTTGTGCTGGGAGATAAAGAGAAGAATATTCCGGATATCTATATTCCGTCAGAACAATTTAACGGAGCAAAAGACGGTGATATGGTTGTTGCAAAAATTGTAAAGTGGGATAAAGGCGATAAAAGGCCGGAAGGGGCTATAGTTTCTATTGTTGATGAAGAAAATGCTGCTGATATGGCAATGAGGGAAACACTTTTTGAACATGGTTTTCCTTTACAATTTGGTGATGATGCTATGGAAATTGCTGCACGCCTTCCCGAAAAAATTACGGAGGATGAAATCAAAAAGAGAAAAGATGTTCGTGGAATTTTAACTTTTACAATTGACCCGCAGGATGCTAAAGATTTTGATGATGCAATATCGTACAGAATTTTAAAAAATGGTAATCACGAGGTGGGCGTTCATATTGCAGATGTATCACACTATGTTACGCCGGGCAATGTTTTAGATGATGAAGCTTATCAAAGAGCAACATCTGTATATTTACCGGACAGGGTGAATCCTATGCTGCCGGAACATATTTCAAACGTGTTGTGCTCCCTGCGCCCCAACGAAGATAAACTCTGTTTTTCCGCCATTTTTCAAATAAACGATAAAGCTGAAGTAAAACAATACTGGCTTGGGAAAACGGTTATTCATTCCAACAGAAGATTTACGTATGAAGATGCACAGCAGGTTATAGAAACCGGCAAGGGAGATTATGCAGAGGAAATTTTGGCTGTCAATAAAATTTCCCAAACGCTACGCCGGTATAGATTTGATGAGGGAGCCATCAATTTCCACTCCACTGAAGTGCGTTTTAAATTAGACGAAAAAGGCACACCTATTGGAATTGAATTAAAGGAGAGTAAAGCCGCACACCAATTAATTGAGGAACTAATGCTTCTGGCTAATAAGTACGTTGCAAAGCATGTGAACAAAATAAAGGTAAATAACAAATCGCTTCCTTTCCCATACAGGATTCATGAAACGCCTGACGAAGAAAAACTGTTGCCATTTATAGCCTTTGCCAATAAGTTCGGCTATAAATTTGATATTTCAAGTGCCGAGGCTATTGCTATGTCCTTTAACAAACTGCTTAAAGAAACGCAGGGCAAACCGGAAGAGGCGGTACTTTCAGAACTGGGTATCCGCACTATGGCAAAAGCAAAATATACCGCCAGTAATGTTGGTCATTATGGTCTTGGGTTTGAATATTATTGTCATTTTACTTCGCCCATACGGCGTTACCCCGATGTTTTGGTACACCGCATATTAAGGGATGTATTGGAAGATAATATTACCATTGATAAAAAAATGGAAGAAAAATGCAAGCATTGCAGCGATAGGGAACGCCATGCAATGGAAGCAGAACGTAGTGCCAATAAATACAAGCAGGTGCAATATATGCAGCAGTTTGTTGGCGAGGAATTTGATGCAATTATTAGTGGTGTTTCCAAACACGGCTTTTGGGCTGAGACGGTTGAGCATTTATGCGAAGGAATGGTTAGCATTACATCATTAGCCACCTACGATTCGTTTGAGCATTTAGAATCGGACTATGCAATAGTGGGGAAAAGAACACATAAAAAATTTACGATGGGCGATAAAGTACGCATTAAAGTAATTGCCGCTAATCTGGAAAAACGGCAATTAGATTATGATTGGGTAGCTTGAGGTGGTGAAGTTTTTTAAACTGTATGAATTAAAATAGTAACAAACATTTATCTTACTTTTGGCATCGTAATATTTTTACTTTTAAATTTTTACTTTTTATAAATCATGCATACATTTCAGGAATTATCAGTTAAGTTTTCAGAATATTTTGACGAGCATAATATACCCGGCACGCCGGACACACTATATAATCCCGTTAATTATTTTTTAACGATTGGTGGAAAACGAATCAGGCCGGTGCTTTGTTTAATGGGAAACGAGTTGTTTGGCAATATTATTCCCGATGCTTGGGAGGTAGCTACTGCCATTGAACTTTTTCACAATTTCACCTTAATCCATGATGATATTATGGATAAAGCCCCATTACGCAGGGGAAAAGAAACGGTGCATACAACCTATGGTGAAAATACGGCCATCTTAGCCGGCGATGTATTGGTAATAAAAGCCTACGAAGCATTAAATCGCATCGACAGCAATTTGTTGCACCGGATTATGTTCTTATTTAATAAAACGGCTACCGAAGTATGCGAAGGGCAACAGTTAGATATGGATTTTGAACAAAGGAATGACGTTACTTACGATGAGTATCTTAACATGATTACATTAAAAACCTCTGTTCTTATTGCTGCCAGTCTGCAAATGGGCGGGATTTTAGGCGGTGGAAGTTTGGGTAATCTGGAATTACTTTACGAGGCCGGTAAAAAAATAGGCTTGGCTTTTCAGGTGCAGGATGATTATTTAGATTCTTTTGGCGATGTGGAAAAATTCGGCAAACAAATTGGTGGAGATATTAGGGCTAACAAAAAAACTTTTTTACTCATAAAAGCTTTAGAAACCGCTAATCCTTCTCAAAAACAGGAGTTGGATGCATTATTGGTTTCTAACAGTGATGATAAAGTTGAAAAGGTATTACAATTATACAAAGATTGTAAAATAGATGAGTGGGCTATAGAATTGAAAGAAAACTTTTTAAATGATGCGCTAAAACATTTCGATGATATGGCAGTGGTATCTACCAGAAAAGAGCCATTGAAACATTTAGCTCAGCTTTTGGTTAAAAGAGAACATTAACACTGTAATAGAGTATAGTAATTTCATTGAAAATTTTTTCATAATTTTCGGCCTTAATATTTGCTAAATGGCTAACAACTTATTTCGTAAGAAAAGAATATATGATGCTGTTCAGGAAGATAAAGAAGAGGCCGGTAGAGAATCTTTAAAAAAAATTCTCACTGTAAAAGATTTAACCCTATTGGGTATTGCGGCAGTTGTAGGTGCCGGAATCTTTTCAACCATTGGCAGTGCTGCTTATCACGGCGGCCCGGGTGTTTCTTTATTATTTGTTATTACGGCTATTACCTGCGGGTTTTCGGCCTTATGTTATGCCGAGTTTGCCAGCAGAGTTCCCGTTTCGGGTAGTGCTTACACCTATTCTTATGTAAGTTTTGGGGAAATTGTTGCCTGGATTATTGGCTGGGCTTTGATACTTGAATATGCCATTGGTAATATAGTAGTGGCTATTTCATGGAGTGGGTATTTTAATAATTTGCTGGTACATGTTTTTAATATTCATTTACCCGATTGGATGTTGATTGACCCTCAAACGGCTGTTAATGCTTATACCGAAGCCACTACTGCATTATCATCTTCGGCTGCGTTAACCGCAGATCAAATCAGTAATTATAATTTTGCCGTAAAGGCTTATGAAAGTGCTCCTAAAATTGGAAGCATGCCCGTGTTTTTTAATTTGCCTGCTTTTATCATTATTGTTTTAATTACTTGGTTGGCCTATATTGGTATTAAAGAAAGTAAAGAGAGTGCCAATTATATGGTGTATTTTAAAATTGCCGTTATCATTTTTGTAATTATAGCAGGAGCTTTTTTTGTAGATGTTAATAATTGGTCGCCCTTTTTACCTAATGGTTTTGATGGCGTTTTAAAAGGCGTGTCAAGCGTGTTCTTTGCCTATATTGGCTTTGATGCTATTTCTACCACAGCAGAGGAGTGTAAAAACCCTCAACGGGACTTGCCGCGAGGAATGATTTATTCCTTAATAGTTTGTACTGTTTTATATATTTTAATTGCGTTAGTGCTTACAGGAATTGAACACTACTCCGTATTTAAAGATATATATGACCCACTGGCTTTTGTATTCGAAAAAAGAGCCCCCTGGATAGAAAGAATCGTATCTATTAGTGCCGTAGTGGCTACAACATCGGTACTGTTAGTTTTTCAAATTGGGCAGCCCCGTATTTGGATGTCTATGAGTCGCGATGGATTATTACCAAAAGTGTTTCAAAAAATTCACCCCAAATATAAAACCCCTTCGTTTTCTACAATTGTAACCGGTGTTATTGTGGGTATTGGGGCACTCTTAGTACAAAGCAATATTGTTACCGACCTTACGAGCATAGGTACTTTATTTGCTTTTGTGCTGGTATCGGGAGGTGTGTTAATGTTGCCTCCAATGCCAAAAGAGAAAGGGAAATTTAAAATTCCCTATATAAACGGGAGGTATGTTGTGCCTATACTGTTTGCTGTTTTTATATATCTTTTTAGAAGCAGGTTAGTAGAATCGGTTGCCAATATTTCTCACGAAAGCTATCAGGAAATATTATTCCTTTTATTTATTCTTATAGCATTAATAATAACAATAAAAACCATTCAAAAGCAATATTCTTTAATACCAATACTGGGTGTGCTATCTTGTTTATATTTATTAATTGAAATTCCTGCCATCAGTTGGTTTTGGTTTTTTGTATGGATGGCAGTTGGGCTAATTATTTATTTTCTTTATGGTTATAAGAATAGTCATCTGGCAAAAGAAGAGGCCGAAAAAAATATTAATAATCGGTCTAATTAAATTGATTTTCATGTTATGAAGTATCAGGTAGGAGATAAGGTGTTGATTTTACACTCTAATGAGGAGGCTGTAATTGTAGATTTTATTAATAAAAACATGGCTTTGGTAGATGTTGGTGGCGTTCATTTCCCTGTGTATTTAGACCAGATTGATTTTCCATACTATAAAAATTTTACCGAAAAAAAGCAACAGCCAAAACCATCCAAAACGTATGTAGATGATTTAAAAAAAGAAAAAACGCAGCCTCCAAAGGAAAGAAAGGAGGACGGCGTATGGCTGAATATTATGCCCTTGTTAGATGTGGATGAATTTGGCGATGAAGTACCGGAATCTTTAAAAATAAATCTTGTTAATAATACAGCGCAATCGTATAATTTTATTTACACACTTACTTTTTTTGGAAAACCTGATTTTGAACTAAAGAACATAATAGAGCCTTTTCAAAGTTTTTATATTCATGATATTCCTTTTGAGGATATGAGCGATAGCCCTGCTTTTACTTTTGATTTTACATTACCGGTTCCCGATAAGAAGAAAGCTACGCATTTTGAAGCTGCTTATAAACCTAAACCAAAGCAACTTTTTAAAAAAATTGCGGAAATTCAGGAGCGGGGAACAGCTTCTTTTTTGCACCAGTTATTTGTAAAATATCCTGATAAGCCTTTGGAGCAACAAAATGAATTTTCTTTTGACAAGCTCTCACAAAAAGGTTTCAAAGTATATGATGCAAAAGAAGCACGTAAGCATTTAGAACCGGCAAGAACCGTAGTTGATTTGCATATTGAAAAACTTACGGATAATCATAGCCGTATGAGTAATTTTGAAATGCTGACCCTTCAATTAAAAAATTTTGAAAAATATTACGAACTGGCTGTAGCGCATCATCAACCGCATTTAACCATTATTCATGGTGTGGGAACAGGCCGCCTGCGCGATGAAATACATGATGCTTTACGATTGAAAACAGAGGTGAGTTATTTTGTAAATCAATACCATCCGGCATACGGTTATGGTGCTACCGAAATATTTTTTAAATACTGATTTGAGCTATCAGGTATTTTGTAATAATACCTGTAACAATGGCTATTCCAAAACTTAACAAAGTTCCTATTAAAATATATTCAGTTAGTTTTCTATCCTGTGCCAGTTTTAAATCGCTAAACCTGAAAACCGATTTGGCTGTAATTAAAAAGCCTACGGCTTCCCAATGGTTAACTAAAATAAAAATAAACACCAAAATCCTTTCTAATATGCCTATAATTTTTCCGGCACTTTGTAGCGATTTGGTTTCAATATCGGTACTTTTAAATTGCATTTGCGACGACCATGACGATATGATTATCCTGATTACAATAGAGCAGGGTATGGTGAGCCAAACAAGGCCGGTAATTACAGGTAAATAGGCATCGTGCCAAATAATTGTATTTATATTTGCGCCTTCATAAAACCATACTGCGGCTGCAATGGCAAGCACATGTAAAACCTGGTCTAAAAAAAATGCAGTTCTTTTATGTTGGTGTTGAAACTTAATCTTCAAATAATCAATAGTGCCGTGAATGACGGTAATTACAGTTATTAATGGCATTAGCTTTGCATCCCAAGTTAAAAGCATCATGCATAAAAAATGCAGGGCTAAGTGCCAGTAAAATTTAGTGCTTTTTAGCTGTAACCGCTCCTTTTCATACACCCAAGTAGCGGGTTGTAATATAAAATCGGCAATTAAATGGGCCAATATTAATTGTAAAAAAAGTATCATGGTGCATATTCTTTAATGCGCATTGTAAAATACGTATTTAAGTCTTCTACCAAATCAAATTGTGCTCTTTTTTTTTGCTGACTTACGGCAGACTGATTAATGTTTAATAAACCTGCAATATCGGATTGTATTATGCCCGGCTGTTTTAAACAGATATTTACCAATTTTGCCGATGTTGGCGACCAGTTATCCATAAACACGAGTGCCAGTTTTATTATTAAGTTCAGTTCTTGGTTAAGTCTCTCGTTGCCTGTTTCGATAGCCAAATTTACTTTTTCAGGCTTTAAAGTATCAAATCTTTGCCCTGCATTTACAAATGCACTACCGTTAGATTGGGTTATGCGCCTTGCCGTAAATTTTTTTTCTCCCAAACCAATACTCATCCGGGCATCCAACCCCTCATTCATTTTCAACATTGCTTTCAAATGAATGGCTGTTATTAATGCTGTTGAAGCTTCTTTGATTTCTAACTGAAAAGCATCGCCCCGGTATATTTCCCAATCACGTGGCGTTTTGCCAAATTCACTTAGTGTGTTTTTTAAAACGGGCATCCAATAGCTTGTAGGCTTCTTAGCCGATGCTATAAGATCTCCGGTAATAATTGCTATCATACTACAAATATAAGCAATATTGCTTATAATAAAATTTATTAGCTAATTAGATAATAAATTATTTTATCAGTTTAAAAGATAATACAAAATGAGAATGTATGAGCTGTGCTTTATGGCACAATGGGGCGCATTTCAACTTTTCGTATCGTTCATGTCGATTCCGAAAGCGTTCGGAAGAGACATCTCATTACTAATATGAAGAGATTTCTCTCCACCGGGGCGGATCGAAACCTGTACGCCATGGCGTATGACATCCAAACAAATGCGTCTTATACAAAGCGAAAATTTGAAATACACCCGGCACAATGCTAAATTACAGGCTGTGGCAGCTTCTCTGTATCTTTGTTGCGTTACAAGCCGGGTTATCGCCTTTTAATAAAAGGAGGAAAGTCCGGACAGCGCAGGGCAATACACCGGTGAATAGCCGGGCGTTTGGTTTCAAACGACAGATAGTGCCACAGAAAATTACCGCCTGCCTTTGGTGGGTAAGGGTGAAAACGTGAGGTAAGTGCTCACGGTATTGCATAGTAATATGCTTTACGGGTAAACCTTGTATGCTGAAATGCCATGTAAACCGGTGGGGCGGCTCGTTCCTATGCCGGAGGGTAGGCAGATTGATTATTACGGGTAACTGTATTAACAGATAAATGATAACCATCCGCCATAGGCGGAAACAGAATCCGGCTTATGGCTTGTAACGTTTTTAATTATCCTGCTTTTTGCCAGGCAATAAATATTTATCTTCGGTAAAAAGCATGAGGATATGAACCGCCAAATTTTTTTCTTTTTTTTAATAATAGCACTTTTTTCTTTATGGAGTTGTGCTCCAAAAATCACTTCTAACACTGGTGTTGTAAAACCAAAGCTCACATTCTTGGATGTATATGTTATACCACACAATTTACAATATAATGGTACTATAATAGGCGGTTTATCGGGTATAGATTATGATACACAAACCGGAGCTTATTATTTAATTAGCGATGAACGTTCTGCTACCAGTTCGGCAAGGTTTTATACCGCCAATGTTAATATTGTAAATAATAAAATTACAGGAGTTGATTTTACGGCGGTTAATACGCTAAAACAACCGGATGGCAATACTTTTCCTTCTTTAAAGGACGATCCTGTTCGTGCTGCAGATCCGGAGTCTATACGATATAATCCTGTTAAAAAATGTTTGGTATGGTCCAGCGAAGGAGATAAAGCCAATCGTAATGGGGTGGATGTTTTTAACGATCCCTTTGTATATGAAATGGATTTACAGGGAAATTTTATTGACAGCTTTTTAATTCCCGAAAATATGCGGATGAAAACAGGAGAGGCCGGTCCCAGAACCAATGGCGTTTTTGAAGGAATGAGTTTTGATAATGAATATAAAAATCTTTACGTTAGTACGGAGGAACCGCTTTTTGAAGACGGCCCCAGAGCAGATGTGGACTATAGTGGTGCCCCTGTAAGAATTACACAATACGATGTTGTAACAAAGAAACCTGTGGCACAATATGCATATAATCTGGATGCTGTAGCACATAAACCGCTTGTTCCAAACTCGTTTAGAGTAAACGGTGTTCCGGAAATATTATGGTTCGATAAAAACAGATTTTTAGTAATGGAGCGTTCCTTTTCCACAGGATACCCTATTGTAACCATCAAAATATTTTTGGTTGATATTACAAATGCAACAAATATTTTAAACACAAAGCGTTTGTATCAGAATAACAATTATCAAACCGTTAAAAAAGAATTACTGATTAATTTAGATACCCTAAACCGTTTTATAGATAATATAGAAGGAATTAGTTTTGGCCCAGTTTTGCCTAATGGCAAACGCTCGCTTATATTAGTAGCCGATAATAATTTTAAGCAAATCGAAAAAAGTCAGGTGCTTTTATTTGAGTTAACAGAATAGGTTTTATTTGTTATACCCTTTACGAGTAGGGTTTAGTAAAATTCTGTCTAAACGCTGCTGCATTTCCATAACAAGATTAGTGTTGTTATCTGCAATATTTTTTTGCTCTTTTGGATCTGTTTTTAGATTATATAATTGACGGTTTATATCTAAGCCTGTTTCATTTTTTTTATTATTCAACCATTGGGGTGTAGGTTCGTTTTGCGGAGCAATATATTTCCAGTAATCTTGTCTTAACGACATTGTGAAAGACTCTTCCAGCAATTCATTTCGTCCTTTAACAGATTTTCCCAGTAATACATCTATCATATTATAACTGTCGGGAGCCTCGTTTGTTTGCAAATCATGTCCAACTAAATCTGCAAAGGAAGCGTAAAAATCAATTTGACTTATCATCGCATTGCTAACAAATGATTTGATTTTTCCCTTCCAGTATATAATAGTAGGCATACGTGTTCCGGCTTCATAAGCACTATATTTCCCCCCTCTAAATCCTCCGGAGGGGTCGTGTGTACCAACTAAATTTTCGGCGTCATCATAATAGCCATCATCCAATACAGGGCCATTATCACTGGTAAAAACAATAATTGTATTTTCTGTTAATCCCTGTTTATTTAGTATGTTCATTAATTGACCAACAGACCAATCCATTTGCACAATAGCATCTCCACGAGTGCCCATTGGAGTAGCACCTTTAAATTGTGGGTTGGGGTCTCTTGGTACATGAATATCTGTAAATGAAAAATAGAGGAAGAATGGGGTAGATTTATTTTTTGTTATAAAGGAGTCCACCTTGTTTATAAACACAAAAGGTATTTCCTGATCCTTCCATAAAGCAGCCTTGCCCCCAGTCATAAATCCAATTCTGCTAATACTATCGGTAATCGTATTACTATGTTGCGTGTCGGCACCAAATTTTAACATATCGGGTCTTTCTAATCCGGTAGGCCAGTTACCTACTTTTTTAGTATAATCAACAACGATGGGGTCTTTGGGGTCAAGGTTTGGCACTTTATTGTTTTCTACATATACAGTGGGTACTCTGTCTAAAGTAGCTGGAATAATAAAAGCATAGTCAAAACCTATTTCTAAAGGGCCTGGTCGTAATAAGCCATTCCAGTCAGGAACACCATCTCCCAAGCCTAAATGCCATTTACCAATAACGCCGGTTTTATAACCGGCTTTTTGAAACATTTCTGCAATAGTAGGAGTACCCGGCCTAATGAGCAATGGCGCATCTCCTGGTAAAATGGCTGCTTTGTTTCTAAATGCATAACTACCTGTAAGTAAAGAATAGCGCGAAGGAGTACAGGTGGCAGCGGAACAATGAGCGTCAGTAAAGCGAATGCCGCCTTCGGCAAGTTTATCCACATGAGGCGTTTTTACACTTGTTGCACCGTAACAACTCAGGTCGCCGTAACCTAAATCATCCAAATATATAATGATGATATTTGGCTTTTGATTTTGGTTATCATTATCCCTATTTTGGCAGGAAAATAAAAAAACACACCCAATGGCTATTCCTATCAGTCCGGTAATATTAGCTTTCATCATATATTGAATAAGATTATTTCTAAGATGCTATACTATTTTTTACATTAATTTATCAAGCAAAAGTTATTAGTGAAGATAATTCTCTGGTACTAAAACAGTGGGGTGGTTCGTATCAAAAAAGGGTGTAATATATTTTAAAAATGAAATTTTAAATAATTTATTATATCTTTATGATATTATTTTAATATCAAATTGAAATTTATGGAAAAGATAGTAAAACCCATGTCTGGTTTTCTGGCTTTAATTATCAGCTTTATTTTGCTGTGTTTGTCAATCTGGCTTTTTTTTAGTGGAGTAGTAACCCAGGATCATGGAGGCAATGGTGTTTTGTTAATTGTATTAAGTATAATTTGCGGCATTGCTTTTTTATTTTTCGTTAAGGGGTTAATGATTATTCAGCCTAACCATTCCAGAGTAATGACTTTTTTTGGAAAATATGTTGGCACGGTAAAAAGTAATGGTTTATTTTTTATCAATCCTTTGTATGGAACCAGAAAGATAAGTTTGCGTTCAGAAAATTTGCAAGGGCAAACATTAAAGGTTAATGATAAAATGGGTAATCCTATTGAAATTGGTGCTGTAATTGTATGGAAAGTAGGCGATACCTATAAAGCGGCTTTTGAGGTAGAGCAGTATTTGCAATATGTAAGAACGCAAAGCGAGGCAGCCGTAAGACATTTGGCTGTAAGTTTCCCGTATGATAATTTGGAAGATGAAAATGCCGATATTACTTTGCGAGACGGAGGCGATAAGGTAAATCAAATATTAGAACAGGAATTAACAGAAAGATTACAACCTGCCGGTATCATTGTTCAGGAAGCTCGTATTGCACATTTGGCTTATGCTTCGGAAATTGCCGGAGCTATGCTACAACGCCAGCAAGCTACGGCCATAGTGGCTGCCAGAACTAAAATTGTAGAAGGTGCAGTGGGGATGGTAGATCTGGCATTAAAAAAATTATCAGCAGAAAACATTGTAGAGCTTGATGATGAACGCAAAGCCGCGATGGTAAGTAATTTGATGGTAGTGCTATGTGGTGAAAAAGCAGCAACCCCTATTTTAAACACAGGAACATTATATCAATAATTAATAAGATGATTTGTTTTGAAGGATAAGAAAAATTTTATACTCAGGATTGATACCGAAACCTATAAGGTTTTAGAAAAATGGGCTTCTGATGAATTTCGTAGCGTAAACGGACAAATAGAATACCTGCTTCATCAGGCCATTAGTAATGCAGGCAGAAAGGGCGTAAAAGTAAATCCGGCTGTAAAAGAAAAGCCAGAGAAAAAAAACGACTGATTTTTTAAACAGTATCTTCTTAACAAACGAAAATCTTGTTCATAACTGAATTATAGTCAGTTTGTAAATTTTGTTATATTGCGGTACAATCCTAATCATATGCGTATTGTACCTTTTTTTATTACCACGGCCATTACTTTGTTTTTACTATGGGCTTTAAACAGACCATGGGGAAGTTCCCTGCCAATGCCTATTGGTAGTTTTCTGAGTCCCCAAACAGGTTTTTGGCAAAATGCTGAAAGTGTAAACAAAGATTTCAACGATGAGTTAACCTTCCCTAATATTAAAGGAAAGGCAGAAGTTTATTTTGACGAAAGGCTGGTACCGCATGTATTTGCCGAGAATGAGGAGGATTTGTATTTTATACAAGGATACCTGCATGCAAAATTCCGTTTGTTTCAAATGGATTTACAAACCCGTGCCGCTGAAGGTAGGATAAGCGAAATTGTAGGAGCCGTGGCAGTGAACTATGATAAGGAGCAAAGAAGGCTGGGGATGAAGCTTGCTGCCGAAAACTCTTTACGAGCCATGGAGAAAAATCCAAAAGCAAATACTATTTATAATGCTTATACAGCAGGCGTTAACACCTATATTCATTCCTTACAACAAAGTACACTACCACTTGAATATAAGTTACTTAATTTTAAACCGGAAGAATGGACGAATTTGAGAACAGCACTGTTATTAAAAATGATGGCTCAAATGCTGTCATCGGGGGCAGATGATTTAAATTATACCAAACTAAGATCTATTTTATCTTATCATCAAATAAGTTCTTTATATCCGCAAATAAATGACTCTTTGGTACCCATGATTCCTAAAGGAACCATATTCCCTAATCCAGCTGTTAACCTGCAATACCCCGATAGTGTTGAATTTGATTATTTTGAGCGAGACTATACCGCATCGGCTGTAATTGGCAACAATTCTGACCCCGATAATGGTAGCAATAACTGGGTGGTTGCTGGTAGCAAAACAGCCAGTGGTTATCCCATATTATGTAATGATCCTCATCTGGAGCTCTCCCTGCCATCAATATGGTATGAAATGCAATTGAGTACCCCGGCCTCTAAAACCTATGGTGTAACCCTGCCGGGCAGTCCTTATATTATTATTGGGTTTAATGACAGTATTTCCTGGGGTGTTACTAACTCGCAAAGAGATGTGATGGATTTTTATACCATAAAATATAAAGATAATACCCGTAAAGAATATTGGTTTAATAATGCCTGGCAGCCTACACAACAACGTGTTGAAGAAATAAAAGTGCAAAATAATGCGCCTGTTTATGATACTGTATCCTATACCGTTTTTGGTCCGGTTCTTTATGATGGTAATTTTAAAGATTCTTTGACTGATGGGCAGGCTGTAGCTATAAAGTGGACAGCACATGAAACTGGTGATGATGGATTTACATTTTACAAATTAAATCATGCTAATAATTATGACGAATATGTAACTGCTATTGAAACATTTGAATGTCCTGGTCAGAATTTTGTATTTGCGTCAAAAACAGGAGATATAGCACTTTGGCAACAGGGAAAATTCCCTGCCAGATGGAACGGACAGGGATTGTATATAATGCCGGGTACCGATAGTAGTTACTGGTGGCAGCACTTTATTCCCCAGCAGGAAAATCCACATGCATTTAACCCCAAAAAAGGTTTTTTGGAAAGTGCCAACCAGCGTCCGGCAGATGCGGCTTATCCGTATTTTATACCGGGAGCTTATATTACCCCCCGAGCCATCACAATAGAAAATACGCTATCGGGCATGCAAAATATAACTGTACAAAACATGATGGATTTACAAAGCAATACTTTTAATGTAACCGCCAAGGATATGCTGCCGCTAATGATGGAACAGATAAATATGGCCGCACTTAGCCCGGAAGCACTGAAGTATTTTAGCGAATTAAAAGATTGGAATTATATGGCGGATGCCACATCGCGACAGCAAACCATTTATCAATGTTGGTTTGATAGCTTACGTTATGGTATTTGGTTTGATGAAATGGGCAAAACAATTAATGCCGATAAAATCCCGAATGAGCAGACCACAATGGAAATACTTAAGAGAGATACTACCGCATTCGGATTTGTAGATAATGTTACTACGCCTGCGCATGAAAATTTAAGAACTATTGTAACAGATGCCTTCAATAAAGCAACAGCTATTTTACAGCAAAAAGAAAAAGAAGGAAATTTAACCTGGGCAAAGTTCAAAGATGTTTCTGTTTTTCATTTGCTAAAAACGGTTACGGCATTTGCTAAAACCGGCCTCAATGTAGGAGGATGGAGCAATACGGTTAATGCAGTTAAAAAGAGCCACGGCCCCAGCTGGAGGATGATTGTACAAATGAATACACCTACAGAAGCTTATGGGGTTTATCCGGGAGGACAAAGTGGTAACCCTGGCAGTAAATTTTACGATAATGCTGTAGAAACCTGGGTTGCAGGAAAGTACTATACATTATGGATGATGAAGTATGACGAAAAAACGGATAACCGTGTGAAATGGACTCTTACTTTTCAAAACAAGAAATAAAGTATAAGATTATGCGATTTTTACTAAGTATCATTATTATAGCAATCGCTTCATTTTTTGCCGGGCTCTATTTTCCCTGGTGGAGTATTGCCATTATTGCATTTGCGGTAGCTTTTGTATTACCGCAATCACCGGCGGCCTCTTTTATTACCGGCTTCTTAGGCGTATTCGCCCTTTGGGTTATATTAGCCGCTTTCATTAATAGTTCCAATGCCGGTATTTTAGCTACCCGAATTGGCAATCTGTTAAAGGTAGGAGGGGCTCCGTCTATAGTTATTCTCGTTACCGGTTTTGTTGGAGGGATTGTAAGTGGTTTGGCCGCACTAAGTGCATCCTTTCTTTTTAAGTCTAAACAAAGACAGAAATAGATCATTCTTCAATAAATTATTGGTTTTGTGCTACTTAATGCAGTTTTTTTCAGTGTTTGTACAAAACTGTAGAATAATAGAGGATAAAATACTTTTTGTGTTAATAATTTCTTATCATTGTTAAGTGAACGAAGAAATACCAACAATAAAATTAATTGCAAAACGGTTAAATGTATCTGTGTCAACAGTGTCGCGAGCACTGAATGATCACCCCAGGATTGGTTTGCGAACCAAAGAAGCCGTAAAGCAAATGGCCAAAGAGCTAAATTATGAGCCCAACCCCAAAGCCATTTTTTTTAAACAGCAAAAAAGTTATGTAATAGGTGTTATTGTGCCACATATTACTGAAGATTTTTTTTCCAGAAGTATCAATGGTATTGAAGCCACTGCTATTGAAAATGACTACACTATATTATTTGGGCAAAGTCATGATAGCGTAGAAATGGAAGAAAATGTACTGAATGCCATGAAACGACAAAGGGTTGACGGTTTAATTGTTTCCCTTTCAAAAGAAACTACCAATCTTAATCATTTTAAAGCCCTGGATAATTTAAATATACCTATCGTATATTTTGACAGGGTGCCACCTGCTAATAAAGTAAATAAAGTATATTGTAATTTATATACCGGCATGGTAGAAATGGTTGAATGGCTCTTTGCTAATGGAAGAAAAAAAGTTGCATTTATTAATGGTCCCGCAAAAATTAATGCCAGCAAAGAAAGATTTGAAGGATATATGGAAGGTATTAGCAAGCGTAAGCTAAAAGTAGATATGCAAATGGTAGAAGAAACAGATCTATCTGAAAAAAGTACCACTGGTGCAATGGAAAGATTGTTGGCTCTTAAAAAAAGACCCGATGCTATTATCACTTTTAATGATTATGTACATTTGGATGCCGTAAAATATGCGCGTTACAAAGGAATAAAAGTAAATGATGAAATACTTTTTGCAAGTTTCGCAAATATTTCAATGAACAAATATGCTGCATTTCCTCCGGTTATTTCGGTTGATCAGTTTCCTAAGTTACAAGGGCAAAAAGCCATGAATCTTTTAATTGATCTTATAAATAAAAAGAACACCGATTCTAAAAAATCTCCATCTTTCAAATCCATAGAAATTCCGGCACAACTGGTTGTTATGTAAATATGAAGGAAGAATTAGCACAAACGATTGCACTTGCATTTTTAAAAAACTTAAAATAACTTTAGAGGAAATTATCTGTCATGATTAATGAAGTGTTAAACGCTTATGGTTTTGATAACGGCAAATATTCGATTGAACGTTTTGGTAGTGGTTTAATTAATCACACATGGATAATTAATAATAGCGAGCAAAAATTTATTCTGCAAAGAATCAATGATAGTGTGTTTACACAACCTGAAAACATTGCCGAAAATTTAGAGTTAATTGATGAGTATCTGCAACATAAACAAAGTAATTATTTTTTTACGGCTCCGGTGAAAACCTTAAACGGAAAGGGTCTTGTATGCATAGATGGAGTTGGCTATTACAGAGCATTTGAATTTGTTAAAGGAAGCCATTCTATTGATGTGGTACAAAATCCGGCACAAGCTTATGAAGCGGCCAAACAATTTGGAAGATTTACAAACGAATTAAGCGGCATTGATATTGGCAAACTCAAAATAACCATTCCTTCTTTTCATAATTTAACTTTACGATTTGAGCAATACCATCAGGCATTACAGCATGGAAATACAGAACGTATTAAGCAATCGGCAGCAATTATACAAAAGCTCAATAGTTATGCTTACATTGCCAGTGAGTATGAAAAAATAAAACAGATGGAGGCCTTTAAACTAAGAGTTACCCATCATGATACTAAAATTAGTAATATTTTGTTTGATGATACCGGCAAAGGCATTTGTGTAATTGATCTTGATACAGTGATGCCGGGCTATTTTATAAGTGATGTAGGAGATATGATGCGCACTTACCTGAGTCCTGTTAGTGAAGAGGAAAAGGATTTTAATAAAATTGAGATCAGAGACGATTTTTATAAAGCTATTGTACAAGGATACTTAGAAGAAATGGATAAAACCCTTACAAATGTTGAAAAAGGTTATTTCTTTTATGCAGGAACTTTTATGATATATATGCAGGCATTACGTTTTTTAACGGATCATATTAACAATGATATATATTACGGAGCCAAGTATCCCAATCATAATTTTATGAGAGCAGGTAACCAAATTACCTTACTTGAAAAGCTAATTGAAAAGAAAACTGTTCTTACCCCTCTGTCACTCCAAAAAACCGTTTTTAGTTTTTGATATTTTAATTAATTATCCCTACTTTTGCACCCGCTTATAAGCCGTTCCGGCAATAGCACGGGGAGTAGCGCAGGCCGGTAGCGCACCTGGTTTGGGACCAGGGGGTCGCAGGTTCGAATCCTGTCTCCCCGACAAATAAAGAAAATCCATTGTTTAGTAATAAATTAAACAATGGATTTTTTTATAATGGATAAAGCAAAAAGTTATAGTTTTATTTTCAACTCTTTTACTAAGCCTCCTAATTCGGCTGCAATATGCTTTTTACCGGTTTCGTTGGCAAAATGGCACAGAAGATCTAAATTTTCCAACTGCCTTATTTTTTTATATTTTGATCCGGTTCGTGTCCAAACCAACTGCATTTGATTTTTCAATTTTTCAAGATTGCCCGTAGAGGGGTTAATAAAATAATTACTTAATGCTAAATCCGAAAGCCTGCACATACCCCAAAAACTATTATCATTTTCTTTTAAAACTCTTTTCTCCAGCTCTTTCAGCGTGTTTTTTATAGATTTCAGGTCAACAGTTTGTTTTTTCCTGGAATTCGTTTTTTTACCTGAAGCTGATACATTTTCCTGTAACAGAATGGTTATGGTTAACCAATTGGTATAGGAATAGGTATTTTGTTCAATAGTATAGGCTTTCGAATAATGTTCTGCAGCTACTTGTAAATCTGCTTTTTTCGTTTTTAAAGATTGGGTTATGCGGGCTTTTCTTTTAATGCCAGAGCCAATGGAAGAATGCCGTTCCGCCGTTTCCCAAATATTCATCAGGTCTTTTAAATTATCAATACCTTCCTGTATCTCGGTAAGAGCTTTATTTATAATATCGTCTGTTAGTGGTATTTCTAAGGAAAGAACTTTAGCCAAAGTGCTTTTAATACGTATTTCCTGAAAACTTTCGAGGCTTCTTACTTTGAAAGCTGCATTCTCGTTTTTAAAGAGTTGGTTATATAATTGAATAGCTGTTTCATAGTCGTTCAGCTCTAAATAGGCAACGGCTTCTTTTTGCCTGAGCTCGGCAGAGCTAAAACCAGCATTATTAATTCCTTGTGAAATTAGTTGTAATTCAGTTAGTAGCTCCTCGTCGTTATAAAATGCCACTTCCGATTTACTGATGATAAGATCTAAATCATTTTCTGCAATTTGTTCTATTTCGTATGTTCTGTGAAGGTCTTCTTTTTTCTTTACATCTAATTTAAAATGAGGAAGCCCGTAACACTGGTAAGCACCCCAGGTATTGGTGTATTTAAATGTTTTAAAAATATGTTTTCTGGCTTCCAGTACAGCATTGCCAAAAGTTTCGCCGGAGGCCAATCTTTCGTAAAACTTTTTGGCAAATTCAAGTCCGGCGGCATCATCTACTTCCCAGCCGGCAACAATTACAGCTTTTACACCACATTCAATCAGTTCTGTACCAATATTGGCGGCAAATTTATTTCTGGAGGCTGCATATTCCTCGGCGGCGGCACTTACTTTTCCTAAGAAGCAACAGTTTAAAAATACCAGTTCGGGTGGGTGAGGCAGTTGCCCTATTTGTTGTGGCGTAAGAAACAATGGTTCATCCGCATCTTTTTGTTTTCCTATTAAAATACCGGCGGCACCGGGATTTTTATCGTCAAAAAAACCATGTGCAGCAATATGCATGATGCGGTAATCTTTTTTAAACATAGATACCAGAATATCATCGCTGCTACCATTAATAATAGGGTCATCTAATTGAAGATCGTTGTATTTGTTAAGTGTTTCATATACTTCACGAGCCTCTTTTGCCGCACCGCTTAACTGCCTTGCTTTGGTAAAATTTTTCAAATCGGGGTCACCAATAATTAGCACATTATTGTTTTTTAATACGGAAATATTGGGTTTGTAATCTCCGGTAGCTAACTGCCTAATCATACCGGTAGTTACACATAGCGGTTTTTCGTTTATATTGCCTGTTTGTAAAAGCTCCCAGGGAAAAGAGGCTGTATATTTATCTAAAACCCATAAAATAGGGGAGTTGCGTTTAATGTTTTCTTTAAAATCGGCTGGTATTAAAAGTTCAAAAATGGTTTTTGCTTTTTCGTAAGACCATTGTTTTTTGGCCGAGATATCTTCAAATAAGTTTTCGATTAGGCGGATATTGTCTTTAAGTTCTTTTTTCTCTTCGCGGGAGCTGTTGGTGCTGGAGTAAAATGATAATTTTTTTTCTGATGTTTTATCGTCGGCATCAGCATCGCTGGCAATTACACTCAGCCTTTGCCACCATTCGTTTGCCGTGTCGGCAATTAATCGTTTACGGCCTCCCTGTAATTCTCTAATGGTTTTTTCGGCCCAGCCAATGTTCATCCCATCGCTATTGCCATCAATTAGGGCACTAATACTGCTATAGCAGGAAATACTTTTATCTTCGAATAGCTCTACAAATTCTATCTCATCAATACATAAATCCTGTAATTGGGTTAATTGAATTACTTTTTCATTTGCATTTACAATTCCCTGTAGAATAGCGCGACAACTTGCTTCTACCGGCATGCCGGCATAGCCTGCACCTATTAATAAGGAGGAAAGGCCAATTTTATGTTTACGACTTTTATTGGTTTGTACCTCATATTTACATTGCGTAAGCAGGTAACCGGATACAGCTTTTTCAACGGTTAATGCGAGTTGGTAAGAATTGATTTTTTCGCTTTGACCTAAGCCAACTATAATGCAACCCGGAAAAGAATTGGTGCCTTTATCATCTTTAAAAAAATCGCTTGTGCCAATTGGGCCTGGGTATAATCCTAAGGTGTGGCGTAATGTTAAAGATTTGTCTAAATATTTATCGGCTATTCTTTCGGCACTGTAAATGCCGTCAAAATTAAAATGCCCTATGAGTAGCGGATAAGTGGCAAACATTAAATCGCCTTTGCTTACACGTACATTAAGGATGGGAGAATTGGTTTCATCAGCTATAGCAATTTGCCCCAATCCCAAAATATTATTTTCAATTGATGATTCGCCGGCTTCAAATTCAAATACTTCTTTACTTTCAAACATACTGCGGCTTTCAGAAATTGCCGGTGGCTGTCGGCGAAAATCCTGCGATTGTGTTTGGCCGGTTTCTAAAATTTCCTTAATGCCTTTAAACAAGAAGGATTTTTTGGCCAACGAGCCATGAGAAGCTAAGGTGTAGTAAAGATTTGTTTCTCTGTTGATATTTTGGGGAATGCCGGAAGCCCAAGTTACACTTTGATCGCCCAATGCGGTAGCGTAAAATTTGAGCTTGCCGTTTTCTATTTTATAATCACAAATGGTTTCATCATCTTTTCCTGCTACATACACAATGTTTGAATAATCAATCGTATGGAGGTTTTCTTTTATCTTTTTGGTATAATTGTTAAAGGACTGAAGCAGGGCTGACGGAACAGTTTGGGTATTGATACCTGCGGCTGATACAAATTCTTCCCAAATTTTGGTGTTTGAAAAATCTATATTACCATGTATGGGTAGCAGATCTAACAAACCGGGGAATTTAGAGAACATATTGATGAGGGTTCTCTTGGAGTTGGCAAAATCAATAATACTCAGTTGTTTAATAATTTCATCTCTGCCACTTAAAACGTGTGGAATACGATAAGAGCCTGTCCAGGGCGTACCTAATAAAATGGTTTTAAAATTGGTTTGCTCATTTAGTGTTTTCCATGTTTCTGCATGGTTAATAATTAGGTCTCTTATAACGAGGCCGCCCATTGAGTGCCCTATGAGATAAACCGTTTTTTTTAATTTCAATAACTCATTTATCTTCTTGTTCAATAAATCGCCAGCCGTAGTTAAAGACAGACGCCAGTCAAAAGGAAAAACCGCCACATCATAGTATTGCGATAAAAATTCGGTAAGGTCTTTATAAGCCGTTTTAATAACTCCTGTTGCTTGTATATTATCATTATCTGCAACGGTTAGTTTGGTAAGGTTGCCCAAGGCAAATCGCATATAATTAATCCAAATAGATTTGTTGCCTTGTTCTAAAAAGGAACCCATAATGCCCGGTAATAAAATAACAATGGGTTTTTGTCCTTTTGGCTCTTGTGGAGAAAGGCGGCCGTTTTCCAATCCAAAAATACCGCGGTTGGCAGCAGCATCATAATTTTCGCCTATTACTTCTTTAAAGGAAGGTATTGTTGAACCATCAGTAAATAAGGCTTGTGCTAAAGCATCTCTTGTTGCTTTATTTAAAAAATAGTTAAAATGGTTTGTGTTATTGCCGTCGTCCAAATAATACTGAACCGGTTTAACTCTTTTGGCACCCTGATACATGGAAGCAGTATCAACCACCAAGTCATTTTGTTTCCATTTGAAGAAAAATTTGGTAAGAACTACTTTTAAACCGTTCAGGGTTAGGCTGGCTCTGCCACTACCGGAAATAACGGCCAGCATATTTTGAAAGGCTTCTGGTTTTTCGTTTTCGTATGTACTATAAGTATTTAGAATTTTAGTAAAAACAGAATCCGGCCGCATAGCTTCCAGACCCGGCAATTCGCTAAAATCGTTTTTACAATCAACTGTAGCACTTATTAACGTTTTTAACCCTTCTACCAAAGGGAATAAAACAGGATTAGCTACCTGTATTAAGTTAATAAGCGTATTTATAAAAACATCCGTTCTTTCAGATAAAATGGTAGTACCTCTTGCCGGTGCTGCCACCCTTACAAAACGGTTTATGGTAATTTTCTTTTTGCCGATGGTTTTTTCAATGGCTGCTATATTTTTTATATCTTCTGTATGGCCTTCTGTATGCAGCAATTCCAAACTCTGTCCTAAAAAGCCTTTTTTATTTTCGGCAAAGCGCACTAATAATTCGCCTACAAGTCCGCCGCGAGAGTGGCTCACAATATCAATTGTACATTCATCGGGCAGTTGGGTTATCAGATCAAGCAGATTCTGCAACGGGCTTACGGTAATTGTTCTATGTTCTAAACAAAGAATATTTTGTCCGTATTTTTTTTGAATCTGCAACCAAACATCGCTATTTAATAATTTATTAAAAGCACCATTGGTAGAAGAAAGTGTGCCGTGGATGAATAACAGATACCGGTTGTCATTTTTTTTATTGGCAGCTGTTGTTGTAAAAGCAGTTAATTGAAATTGATCGTTTAACCGATAGAGGCCGGGCGACTTATCTAAGCCTTTTTTTTCAATATTTTCGGCTATGGGTTTTACTGCCGGTTTAACTATCTTTTTTGCATATTTTCTAAATATCTTCAGTGCTATTTTACTAATAAGACTTCTGTCGGTATCGTCTGACTGCACATTTATATTTAGCAGCGGCGCATCGTCTATACTGCGCCCTTGATTATTTAGCTCGGGAAAAATTTCTTTAAGTGTTTCCTGATCTCCAAACCAACTGGTATTATCTGTAAATACCAATTCTACAAGCTCGTCCTTATTAACGGTAACGTTATATAATTTTCCTTGTGCTCTTGTTTGACTAATCTCGTAAGATTCTGTTAGTGTAAAATATTCATTGTTGTTTACTGAGGTTTCCGGCAGGTTATTATTTATGGCCTGAAGTTTTAATTTTGTTGTTGCGTTTGACATTGGTTTAGTTGTTGGTTTAGCTTTTGATAATCAACTAAAGATATGCAAAAATAATAAGCAGAAGGGGTCGCATAAATAGGGGATGTATAGCAACTTACGCTAATATTTTTCACAAAAAATCTAAGTGCTAAGCTTGTCTTTATTTTTTTATTGGAACTTTTAAGGAATCGGGTTCTGTTTTTTTAGTAGCATTATCCGATTTTCCCAATACCGAAACATTGAAATGGCGTTTGGGATGTACTCTAATATCGTCTAATAATATCTCAGTTTGCTGTAATTGATTAACCAGATTGTTGTAGGCGTTTTTATTATTAATTAATGAACCTATGGGTCCATTGTTCAAGTTATTTAAATCACTTCGCAGACTGCGTAATTGTTTATTAGCGGTGTCTAATTTCCTTTCTAAATTCATTTGTGCTAACTCATTGGTTTGCTCATTGGCATTTAAAAGCATGTTATTGATGCTTTGACTTTTTCGGTCATATTCTTTAGTGGTATTAACAAACCCTTCTAAGGATTGTATCGGTTCTTGATTGAAGTGTTGTAATTGTGTACGGAAGTCGGACATCTGCTTGTTTAAAACCGCAATTTGCCGCCGTATTTCCTGTTGTTTATTGCTATCTAACTTTGTATTATAGCTTTTTAATATTGCAGACAGCGATTGGGTTACAGTATTAATTTTCTCTTCTAATGGTTTTATTTGTTCTTTAATTTTATTATCGTTATTATTAGCTGTACGAATGGTATCCTTGCTGCTTAAATATGTTTTTGAATTACCTTTTTCAATAACAATTGCTGGTGTACCGAGTGTTGAGGGTACTATATGGGCAATGGAATTGTCAGGAATTTTGAGGTCTTGTTGTAGTTTAAGCGTTATGGTAACGCCCGTAAGATTCTTATCCGCCGCCTGCAATTTAGCTACGGTGCCAACAGGTAGCCCGTTTATTAGTACCAGATTATCTTTGTCTATTCCTGATGCGCTGTTAAATACGGCAAAAATTAAAGAATCTCTATCAAAAAAATTTGATTTTTTTGCATAGTTTATAAGTGCTATAACAGCTGTTATAACAATAAGACCCAGTATGCCCGTTTTAATTTCCTTTGATATTTTCATGGACTGAATAATAGCAATGGCAAGATACTGATTTTTTACAGGAACATCTTTGGGTGCATTAGAAAAATATTTTATCTACTTGCCATAGATTTTTTATGCATTAAAGTATTTTTTACTAATTGTTTTTTGCCTTGGGGCATGAAGTGAATACGGTTACAGCAGCGTTTTATTTGTTACGTTCAGGATATGCTGTTTATATTAAAAGAAACAGCGAAATGCTTCCCGCTGTATGGGTTTTTAGGAATTAATTTGTAATATTTAATTATGATGGCGTAAATATAAATTAGCCGTTACATCATATCATAATAACTTGCTTTGTTTGAGTAGGGAAGAGGTAATTTTAATAGAATTGTAACCTGCTATATAAAAGCAATTCCAAGCCAATTTGTTAGCCTATCGACTTAGAATTTTCTTTAAAAAACCTATCGGAAAGTGTTTTATATGAATTTCACAGAAAACTAATCACATTTACCTTCCGGTGTACAAACATTGCCTTCTATGATTTCTAATTTAGTTTCGGGATTTTCTTTCCGCCATTCCGCATATGATTTTTGCAGCGTTTCCAAAAAGGCACTGGTCTCTTGAGCTCCTGATACGGCATATTTTCTATTGAACACAAAAAATGGAACGCCTCTCACACCTATGTTTTGGGCTTCAAATATGTCGGCATTTACACCCTCTGCAAAACTTCCATTTTCTAAGGCAGTTTTTAAGGCAACAGAATCTAAGCCAATTTCGGCACCTAATTGAATAAGTGTTGGGTAATCATCTATATTTTTTCCATCGGTAAAATAAGATCGAAACAAAACTTCTTCAGCTTCGTTTTGTTTTCCATTGGCTTTAGCAAAATGGGTAAACCGATGTGCATTAAAAGAATTGGCTACAACAGATTTATCTAAATTATAAGTCAACCCTACTTGTTTAGCCATTTGGGACACCTGCTCATTCATTTGCTTCGCCTGCTCAAATGGCATTCCTTTATGCTCAGCTAAATACTCATGAATACTTTTATCGGGTTGCGTCTCCATATCGGGTGAAAGCTGAAAACTATGCCATATTAGTTCTATATGATTGTTGTCTTCAAATTGTTTCATAGCGGCTTCAAACTTTCGCTTACCTATGTAACAAAATGGACACATAACATCGCTCCATATTTCTACTTTCATTTTATTTTCCATTTTAATTTTGTTTGATTTTTTTATTCCCTCTATATTATTGCCTTCTCTACCAGATTATAGACTGAAAAATAAGTCAGTAATAGGGTAAATATTAATTTATGTTTAAGCAATTGCATTGCGATCTTTTGGTTTAAAAGATTACTTTAAAAATCGTTTAACAATCTCTTTTAGTGGCGTGGTAGAATGCCCAATTAATTTTGATAATGTTTTATCATCAGAATATAAAGCTCCTTCAGCAGCCTTTGCATCGCTATCTGCCAGAACTTTTGCAAAATATTCAGGCACCCCAACTTCCACCAATGCACTGGTATATTCTGTTTCAGAAAGATTGTTATAAGGGATATTTTTCCCGGTTTGCTTAGAAATTTCAGAAGCAAAATCATCTAAAGTATAGGCTTCATCTCCTGCCAATTCATATATCTTATTATTGTGTCCTTCGGTAGTTAATACGGCCACGGCTGCTTCTGCAAAATCTTCACGAGTGGCAGAGGAAATTTTTCCATCACCTGCGCAACCAATTACTGCTCCTGCTTGTAAAGCTCCGGGAATATTTGCCGCATAATTTTCGGTGTACCAGCCATTGCGTAAAATAGTATAATCTATACCCGACTCTTTTAAAGCATTTTCTGTAATAAGATGTTCAGGGGCTAAGGCCATTTTAGAGGCATCTGCGCAAAGAATACTTGTATATGCGATTCTTTTTACACCGGCTTTTTTAGCAGAGTCTATCACATTTTTGTGTTGTGTGGCTCGTTGACCTACCTCACTACTTGAAATTAATAGTAAAGTATCAATTCCCTTTAGTGCTTGTTCTTGATCTTCGATTTTTGTGTAATCAAAATTTCTTACTTCAATTCCCAGATTTTTTGCTTTTTCGGGGGTACGAACCAAGGCTACTAAGTTATCAGCATTTGTTCTTTCTTTTAATTTGGTTACCACAATTTGTCCTAATTGTCCGGTAGCTCCTGTAATGGCTATTTTCATTTTTTATTTATTAAAATTAAAGTTGTTAATTCATTTTTGTTTGGTTTCATAGGGTTTTTACATTTGATCTATTATAAAACTTCATTCGCTAAAAACAGGCAGGATAGGTGGCCTTTCATAATAATATTCTATATCATCTTTGCTGTTTGTCATTCTTAGACTGTATAACATCGGCACATAATGGTCGGGCGTAGGAGCAGCTAATTTATCTAATTTATGAATGTTTTAATAGTTAATGATACCGTCAAAATTTATACTATAAATTTTTTTGAGAAATTCTTTTCTTTTGATGAGAGAATTAAGACTTTGGTAAAATAGGAACTTTTTTAGTTCTTCCCCAAGCAATAAATACGGCAATTAATAAAATTACAACGTTCATTCCTATAGCAGAAAATTCGCCTTTATAGGCATGCAAACCCATCGCTAAAACCATAATTATGGCTAAACCTATAGCTGCATAAACTGTTAATTTAGGTTGAATACGCAACAATGCAGGGAGTATTAACCCCAAACCTCCTAATAATTCGCTAATGCCTACAAACCTTACCAACCAAGCAGGCGAATAACTTACCCAAGGCATGGATTCTGCTAATGTCGCAATGGGTTGTGTAGATTTCATAGTTCCTGCCATTAAAAACATAGCTGCTAAAAGCCCTTGAGCTATCCAAAGCGAAATGTTCATTGCTTTTGATTTTTGTTGTGCCATAATTTTATATATTTTGTTATTGAAATATTCAACAAAAGTATATAATTTTGCTATAAAAAATATAGTACTACACTTTAATATAGTACTATACAAAAGTATAGTTATTTTAAAATTAATGATTAATGGAAGAAGTTTTAGACCTGAAAAAAGTTAAAAAATGTTCGGACAGTTATGTTTTGGCTGTAAACGATACTATTAATGTAATAACAGGGAAATGGAAATTGCCCATTATTGCCTCTTTATTATTTGGCAAAAAACGATACAGCGAATTAGAAAAGGGGATACCGAAAATAAACCCAAGAATGTTATCTAAAGAACTCAGGGATTTAGAGGCAAATGGCATTTTAGTAAGAAATGTTCACAATACTATTCCGGTTACGGTAGAGTATGAATTAACAGAAACGGGAAGGTCCTTTCAAAAAGTTTTAGATATTATGGTGAAATGGGGATTAGAGCATAGAGAAGCTGTAATGGGAAAATAGAAGAAATGCAAACTAAATTTTATCGCAGACTAATTGTTGCATTAGTTGTAGTTACATGTAATCGTCATTACTTAATCTGACAGAATAGGTTTTTTAAGGCATTTGAGACAAAAATGAATTAGGAAAAGAAGCGGTTGGATTTTCAACCGCTTTTTCATTTCCGTCTGTCAAACTATCCCTAACAGGTTGCTCCTCAGCAGAGCCTGTTTCCGTTTTATCTGACAGTTTAAAGATAGCATTTTGTCTGAAAAAGTTATTACAGATTACTGTAATCCTACAGCTCAATAGTTCTTGCTACTTTTATCTGTTTTAAGAACAATTCGTCATGGCTTACTACTATTAAGCTGCCATTATATTCTTTAATGGCCGTAGTCAGTATTTCTATGTTTTGAATATCAAGGTTATTGGTAGGCTCATCTAAGATTAAAATATCCGGAGCATTCTGCTGTAGTGTAAGGCAGCAAATCATTAGCCGCATTCTTTCACCACCACTTAATGCTTCAATTGGCTTATCCCAATCGGTTTGCTTAAAAAGAAATCTATTAAGCCGAATTTTAACTTCGTGTTCCTGTAAATTAGCTGAATTGTAATACCTGGCTTGTTCAAAAATGTTCAGGTGGTTATGTAAAATAGAATAATCCTGATCTATATATACTGCATTATTGATGGCCGTATGCATGGTGCCGGTAACCGGCTTTAAATTTCCTAAAATTAGTTGGATAAAAGTTGTTTTGCCAGAACCGTTTTTGCCGCTAAGGGCAATACGTTCACCACTTTGTATTTGTATATTGATATTATTACTCCAAAGCATTTGTGTATTATAAGAGAAATTAACATCTGTAGCTGTAATTAAGGTTTTACCTTGATGCAATTTTGAGTTGTCAAAACCAAATTTTATCTGGCTTTCATCAGGTGTTATGGTACGAAGGGTTTTTAGTTCTTTAAAAATTCCGTCAATTTTGTTAGCATGAATCGTTTTTAATTTTGCAGTGCTATTTTCTGCCTGATTTCTTAATGTATTTATCATTATTTTAGCAATACCTGATTTTTCTTTTTTCGATTTACCACGGCTGTCTAATTTTTGCTGTCGTTCTCTACTTTCCCGATCTTTTACCTTTGCTTTTTTTAGTGCCTTCTCTTTACTTTGTATATCCTGACTCAAAGCGTTATCCTCTATCAGTTTTTGCTCTTTATAAAAGTCGTAATTGCCACCATATACCCTTATGCCATTTTTGTTCAATTCATATACAGTGTTTAATTGGTTTAATAATATTCTGTCATGGCTTACAATAAGCATTGGTTGATTAATAGACTGAATGTAACTGTACAGTAATTGTCTGCTTTCTTTGTCCAAATGATTACTGGGTTCGTCCATTAATATCAAATCGGGTTGGTGGATACTGATGCCTGCAAGAAGAACTTTTGTTTGCTGTCCGCCACTTAACGATTGTAGTTTTTGATGCCACTTTATATCTTGCAAATGCCAATGCTGCAAGGCCTCTGTACTTCTTTCTTCTATACTCCAATCATCTTGTAATAGCGTGTAACTTTCTTCTGAAATATCACCATTGAGGATAGCATTTAAAGCGATTAGTTTCTCATTTATTTTTAGAGCTTGTGCAACTGTTAAATGATTAAGCTGTCCAGAATTCTGAGGTATATAATAGTGCTTCCAAGCAGACTGTATTTTCCCCGTGGCAGGCGATAATATTCCGGCTATAATTTTTAATAATGTAGATTTGCCAACACCATTGTTGCCGATTAAAGCAATTTTATTGTGTTTGGTTACAGTTAGATTAATGTTCTCAAACTGTAAATTTTTATTGGGATGTATATATGAGATGTCTTGTAGCAACAACATAATTTCTTTCTTTGGTTTTTTTAATAATGATGAGTAGCAAAAACTGCTCATCAGGTATAAATTATTTTGAAAGAAATTATTACTCCATTTTAGTTGTATTGCTATTTAAGGTGTAAAGGTATAAAGATATTAAGGAAGAATCGTTGAGTTTTTACAATTTTTTTTAAACGATACTATTTTTGGGATTGTGCCAGCAGGTTTTTAAATTTTACGATGTCAGCTTCCTTTTCAATGGGGGTGTGGTGTAACATATTTTCACATAAACGATGTGCAAAATATGGAGCCAGCGAGCAGCCTTTAGTACCCATTCCGTTTAAAATACCCACATTTTTATACAAAGGATGAAAACCCACAAATGGCCTGCGCTCTATGGTAGCCGGGCGCACAGCACTTCGGTGTTCTATAATTTTATAAGGTATCTTTAACCAGTTATTAAGTGTGTTTTTGGCAGATGTTCGAAAATCTTCCGTTGGCTTTTCATCTTTAAAATCCCAAATATAATTGGTGCCCAGCCAAAAAAAACCTTTCTCCGCTATCGGTGCTAATATCATTGATTTTTTGTAGATGGCATCATGAGGTAAATCCGGTGCTTCTATAATAATGGCTTCGCCTTTGTTGAGAGCAAATGGCAATAATGAAAAAAAACGGTTATTAAAACTATCGGCACCATCACAAAAAATAATACGATTGGCTTCAATATCTTTATACTTGATTGTATCGCCGGTAACTGCCAAAGTACTATCATCAAATTTTTCTTCAATCAACTTGTTTTGTTTTGTAAGATAGGTTTTCCAGGCAGGGAGTATATTGCTTAAATGGGTAACATAGGCGGGGTATATACTTCCAACACCAAACTCATAACTACAATACTCTTTTAAAAAGCCATCTTCTTCTATCAAATCAATATAATCTTCTTTTTGATTTAATTTTTTTAAAAAACTTTCCTTCATAAAAGGATTGGGGAAAAAGTCAATAATCTTTTTTTTATCAATAGCATCAATTTGGAGAAACTGGCCAATATCGTTATATGATTTCTCAGCAAAGGGGATGATGATGTCGTCCATCCAAACTTTTACTACACGGCGACCTGTAACAGGGTTAATTAAACCTGCTGCCACACGGGATGATGCATTAGGCTTGGCATCGTCAATTACAATAAAATTAATATTTGATTTGTGCAAAAACCAAGATAGAAATGTGCCACTAATACCCTGTCCTACAATAAGAATATCTGTTTTCACCAATCAAAAATAGTAATAAACGTGAGTTTTGGATATTTTTTCCCAATAAAATTTCCAATGTTCAGTTTTAGATTTTGGCTCACCTTTCATAAATATATTATGCTCAGCTGCTTTGTTTTAGCTTCTTTTTGTTACAGTTATCCATGATTTATCAAAGCCCATTGCTTTCAAAATATCTTCTTTATTCAAGATTTCAGGTTCCCTTATCTTTACTAGTAAATTTTCTTCGGGTATTTCTTCTATAATGGTAAATTGAGAGCCATGAGGTTGCCAAGTAAAGTGATGTTCTTCTGTGGATTTTTCTATACCCCTCAAGTTCCCATTTTTGTTCCATTCCCAAGTAAATAATTCAGGGTCATAACGAATGGTGCCAAATTCAAATACAACAACTTCGGTTAAGTCGTTGGATTTTACCAAAACGATTGTTCTTAAATTTTAAAATTTTTCTCTAACAGCTGAAACTCTCTCATTCCAAATTTCTAAAACTGATTGTCCAACAGTATTAGGGTCGTGCTGTGTATCAATAGTTTCTCCAAATGAGTACACTGGAGAGTTGCGTCCAGAAATTAATCTAACTTTCTTTTGAGTTTTGGGATTTGTTGCTTTTACGGTTTTCGCACCCCAAGCTGTGTTTCCCAAAATAATATCATCAAGTCCCACATTAGAGGGTTCCCATTCTGCACCAATGCAAGTTGCGAATATCGCTTCAAATTCAGAACCTTCAAGTATTGCTTTTCCTTTTGAAGCTAACAAGTAAACCAATTCTTTCCCAAGAATAAAAGGAAAATCCTTTCGAAATTGATTTAATGGAAAGGGCGGTGATGATTTATCAACAGTTCTTAATCTGGGCTTTTTACTGGTCACAAAACGATAGTCCAAGGCTTGAACTATCGTTTTGTGACCAGTCAAATAAAAATCAGATTAAGTTTTAACTATTACACCTAATTCATTTTTGTCTCAAATGCCTTAATAAACCTATTCTGTCAGATTAAGTAATGACGATTACAATGTATGTATAAACGAAATTTCGTTTTGCGACAATTCGTGTAAAACCGGTTCGTAAATTTCTTTTATAACAGGAATGTGTAATCCTGTTAAACTAATGGTGCCATTTAATATTAACTTTGTAGCAATGGCCAAAGGCAGACCAACGGTTTTTGCCATAGCTGTATGTAAGTTGTTGCTGCCTTTAATTACCAGTTTACTGCGTAAATATTTTTTTTCTCCCTGTAGTTCATATTCTATTTCGTGCAGCATAATGACCATATCCTTGTCTTCCTCGCCCAGCATTAATCTGGTTTCCAGCAAATGTTTTAATATATCGGCTGAGGAGTTTGCTTTTTCGGGGATTATTTCATCGCTGGTAATACCCAAATAATCAAATAGTTTTATAACAATTGAATGTTGGTCTTTTTCAATATAACGGGTTAAAAAATCCTGAAGGTTTTGAGCTTTAGCATAAAAATTTAAACTTGACACCAACCAGTTGTTAAAACTTTTACCATGAAAATTCTTGATGGTGCTGCTATTCTCTGCATCCGTCAAACCGGCCAGTATCAAAGCCTGCCATCCGGTACAATAGTCTGGGTGGCGGAGCGTGGTGCGTAAAAAGGTGGGAGTGTCTTCTAATCCATATAAGGACGAGTAAGGTAATGAATTTCTGTTTGGATACCAGGCATAAGTGCCCAGCCCATCAATATTTACAGTTTCACAGTTGTCAAATACTTCATAATAGTCCAGCTCAGTTATTTCGTTATGCAATTTATATACGGCACCGGTTTTCCCTGCATTTACTATATTCACAGGGTTCCAGCTAATTTTATAATGCCAGGGATTATCATCGCTTTCAGGAGCAATTAAGCCGCCGCAGTGCGATATAAAGCTTACAATTGTCCCATTCCGGCTCTTAATATCGTCAAAAATCTGCATGGCACTCATATGATCAATTCCGGGGTCTAAGCCCATCTCACATAAAAACAGAAGCCCGTTTTTTTCAATCTCGGGTTGCAATCTCCGCATAGCATCATCAATATAAGACGCTGTCAACAAATTTCTTTTACAGCTAATACAATCTTTGGCTACCAACAAATGTAGCGCGGGCGGCAACATAGAAATTACGATGTCTGCTTCCTCAATAATATTGATCCTTTCTTTGGTATCGTTTATGTCAAAAGAGGCTGCACGAGCATTAGCATGCCCAGCAGTTTTACTGGTGGCTAAATGTAAATTTGCATCCACTACTATCAGTTTCCATTGTTCGGCTTCAGAGTTTTTAAGTATATAATCAATTAAAACCGTAGCCGATTTTCCGGCACCAAACAGAAGAATATTTTGCATATGAAATTATTTGATTGATTGTAGCCATAGTATAAGATATCACCCCGTTTGAAGGTACTAAAAAAGGCCGCAAACTTATCTACGGCCTTGTTAAAAATAAATTTGATTTTTTGTTATAAGATGTTAATCACACCGCAACCAATTCGTGGACCGGAGTTTCCGGTAGGTTGAGAAGTATAATCATCAGTACCGCCATGTACAATAATACCTTTACCAATTATATATTTTGCAGTCTGATTAGGATCTACACTCCATTTATCAGTAGTTATAGAAACTGTTCCATGACCATTAGCGTCTAACATAATATTGCCAATATCGCCAGAATGAAAGGGAGATGTACCCCATTTACCATGATTTTCATTGGTAGGGTTCCAATGGCCATGGGTATTATTACCTTTATCGCCGCAATCGCCATGTTCATGAAAATGTACTGCCACATTACTATCGGCTCTTTCTTTAACAGTAATTTCCACATCCAATTTTATTTGTCCATCTGAAAGTTGATAAAATTTAGCGGAACCTATATTAATGGTAGTATCGCCCGTAGAAAACAAATCTGCCATGGCAACCGGCATACCTTCTTTAACAATGTTAGATTCAATGGCAGAGGAGTCTGCCGCCCGATTGCTTTCATTTTCAGAATTTCCATTACAGGATACCAAAGTAAAGATGCTGATGATACCGGCCAGGAGTAGCGTACTTTTGTTTATCATAATTTTCATGCTTTTTGTAGTTATAGAATAATACAATACCCGTAAAGGTAAAATTAATTTTCAAGAACTGCGATGGTGTGTGCATTTAAAACTGTCGTTGTGATTTATTGTAGCAATTTATAACGCCTCATCCTCTAACCCTTTCTCCGTCCGGAGAAGGGGAATTAGCATCGAAATCTTACATTGGTTTTATAAAATACGAATTGCGACAATTTTAATATCACCCTCGATGATTATAATCACACTCACTTAGGTTAAATAAACATTAAGATGAGGATTTACATTTTTTAAACATTTTACTTTTAAATTTGTATATTTTCAAACAGTTATTTATGTCAGAACAGCAATCAGAAACAGAAAAAGTACATTGTTTAATAATTGGTTCGGGGCCTGCAGGATACACTGCGGCAATATATGCAGCGAGGGCTAACTTAAACCCTGTATTGTATCAGGGCATACAGCCCGGAGGGCAGTTAACCATTACTACCGAGGTAGAAAACTATCCAGGTTATGCTGATGGTATTCAGGGACCGGAAATGATGATTGATTTTGAAAAGCAGGCTAAAAGAATGGGTACCGATATTCGCTACGGCATAGCTACCAAAGTTGATTTTTCTACAATGCCGCATAAGGTTTGGGTTGATGAGGAAACGCTGATAGAAGCAGAAACCGTCATCATCTCAACCGGTGCATCGGCAAAATGGCTGGGGCTGCCCAGTGAGGAAAAATATAATGGCTTTGGCGTTAGTGCCTGCGCCGTTTGCGACGGCTTCTTTTTTAAAGGTAAAGAAGTTGCAATAGTGGGTGCCGGTGATACTGCAGCCGAAGAGGCTTTATACCTTTCTAAATTATGCTCAACCGTTCACATGATTGTGAGGCGTGATGAAATGCGTGCCAGCAAAGTAATGCAGGACAGGGTGTTAAACGCACCTAATATTAAAATGTATTTTAATCACGAAACAGACGAAATTCTTGGCGACAATACGGTTAAATCAGTAAGAATTTTTAATAATAAGACTGGTGAAAAAACCGAAATTCCGGTGAGCGGATTTTTTGTAGCAATTGGCCATCAACCTAATTCCGATATTTTTAAAGGGTTTGTGGAGATGGATGATGCAGGATACATAAAAACAATTCCCGGTACGTCTAAAACCAATGTAGAAGGCGTTTTTGCCGCAGGCGATGTACAGGATAAAAACTATCGGCAGGCTGTTACTGCTGCCGGTAGTGGTTGCATGGCTGCCTTGGATGCAGAACGATATCTTACAGCTAAAGGCTTGTAATCTTATACAACTATTTTTCTAATGGCATCAGAAAAAGAAATTACCATTCATTTAACCGATTTACGTTTTTTTGCTTATCATGGTTTGTACGAGCATGAAAAAAAGAATGGTAATGAATTTGAAATGAACTTGTCTTTATCGTTTCAAAATCCTGATACCGTTATCTCGCATATTAAGGATACCGTTAATTATGCTGATGTGTATGACATTATTACAATGGAAATGCAAAAGCCGCGAGAATTGCTCGAAACCTTTTTGGAGGAGTTGTTTCTTGCAATCAAAAATAGGTATCCTATTATTACAAAGCTCAATGCTACTTTATATAAATTAACAGCTCCCATTAAAGGGCTTGAAGGAAAAGTAGGAGTAGAGCTAACTATAAGTTATGTTTAATTTATTTAAAGTAAATTCTTTTTTTTAATTGATAATCAGTCATTTAAAATTTTTTAAAATAGTCTGTTTTGAGTATTCTCATCTTTTAAAATACAGTAAAAAAGGCTTTGTAAAAGTTTTAAATTATAACCAGCTTAGTTTATTATGCTTATCTTCCGCCATTATTCCATTGCTTTTTAAAAAAAAATTATGAAAAAACTGAAAATCGGTTTTTGTGTGGCCATATTAATGGTTAGTATTGCTTTAACAGCTTTTGAAAAACCTTTCACAAACAATATTTCCACAATGAAAGATTTAATTGGGCGTTGGGATTTAACCTTAGATGATAACGGAAAACCTGCTCCAAGCTGGTTAGAAGTAAAATTATCCGGTAGCAGCACTTTAGTTGGGTATTATGTTGCCATTGTTGGTAGTGCCAGACCCATTGCTAAAATTGATTTTGCTGATAGCAAATTCTTTTTTACTATTCCGCCACAATGGGAGGGAGGGGATAAGAATTTTGTAGTAGAAGGTAAAATAGAGAAGGATCAACTAAACGGTACTGTTACGGATAGCGAAGGAAAAATTTATCATTTTACCGGTGTAAGGGCACCCCTGTTAAAAAGAAGTGGTACGCCTGTTTGGGGCAGTCCTATAAAACTGTTCAACGGAAAAAATCTTTCCGGATGGGATGCTGTGGGTGGAGAAAATAACTGGGTAGTGAAAAATGGTATTCTTACCAATGCCAAACCGGGAGCCAATTTAATTACAACTAAAAAATTTAAAGATTTTAAATTGCATATCGAGTTTAAATATCCTAAAGGCGGCAATAGCGGCGTGTATTTAAGAGGCCGTCATGAAGTGCAAATTGAGGATAGCCCTAAAGATGCCCACCCTTCCAATATTTTATATAGTGGCGTGTATGGTTTTTTAACACCCAGCGAAATCAATTCCAAAGGGCCGGATGTATGGCAGCACTATGATATTACACTTATAGGCCGCATGGTAACAATTGTGGCCAATGGTAAAACCGTTATCAGCAATCAGGAAATACCCGGTATTACCGGTGGAGCATTGGATAGTAACGAAGGCGAACCCGGTCCTATTTATTTACAGGGCGACCATCAACCGGTGGAGTTCAGAAATATTATTCTTACTCCTGCAAAATAAGTAGCACTTGGTCTTACATTCATTATTTATTTACATTGTTTCGTGAAAAAATTCAGATCACCTCATCGTCCTAAAAAAAATCAGCTAATTGCTGGTGTTCAGGCTGTTTTAGATGCATTACAATCGGGAAAAGCACTCGATAGAATTTTTGTTGATCAGAAAAATAACGGAGCGCAGGTAGCCGAACTCCGTAAAAAGGCTGCCTTACTGGGTGTGCCGATTAATATGGTACCGGCGGCTAAACTCAACAACTTTAATATACCGGAACATGGAAGTTGTATTGCACAAATTGCCAGAGTTCAATATCAAAACCTGCAAGATGTTATCTCATTTGTTATCGAGCAGGGTAAAGTGCCTCTTTTTCTTATATTGGATGGGGTTACCGATATACGTAATATTGGCGGCATTGCAAGAACAGCTTGGTGTTGCGGAGTACACGCCATCATTATTCCCGATAGAGGAGTGGGGGCTTTAAACGATGATGCCATTTTAACATCGGCTGGTGCATTAGAAAAAATAGCTGTTTGTCGTGTTAATAGTTTGATGAAAGCGGTGGACGAGTTACACATGAACGGCATTAAAGTTTTTGCCAGCGAAATGAAAGCGTCATCAACAATTGCTGATTGTGATTTTTCTATACCGGCGGCCATTGTTATGGGTAGCGAAGAAAAAGGCATTTATCCGGCATTGCTTAAAATATGCGATGAAAACATTAGCATTCCCATGCATAATAATTTTGAAAGCCTGAATGTATCTGTTGCCACCGGAATGATTTTATACGAGGTGATGAAACAAAGAAACTTTGGTTATAACAATTGAATTCTTTTTGATGGATTTTTTAGCACCCATACAAATTCCCGATTTAAAACCACCGATAACTTATCGTGATAAAATATTCTTAATTGGTTCCTGCTTTACAGAACATATTGGCAATGCGCTGGCTGAACATAAATTTAATATACTCCAAAACCCTAACGGTATCCTTTTTGACCCATACAGTGTTTGTAAAAGTTTGATTACTTATATTGATAAAGAACCTCAGAACGCAGAAGATTTGATATACTTAAACGAGCTTTGGCAAAGCTGGCAGTATCATTCTAAGTATTCGGGAATGGAGCAACAAAAAGTAGTAGCGTACATTAATGAAAGCCGTACACAGGCGCATAATTTTTTAAAAAACTCCGATTGGCTTATTATTACATTAGGTTCTTCTTATTCCTATGTATTAAACGAAAAAAGTCCCGAGCCAAGACATCATCGGCTGCACGTAGCTAATTGCCACAGGGCTCCCGGACAATGGTTTGATAAAACACTGTTAAGTATTGAAGAAATTATAGCCTTGCTGGATACGATGTACCATAGAATCCGTCACTTTAATTCGAACATTAAAATATTATTTACCATTAGCCCGGTAAGGCATTTGCGCGATGGGGTAGTAGCTAATAACCGTAGTAAAGCCAGATTGATTGAGGCCGTACACCATTTGGTAGATAAATTTCCCGAACTGCATTATTTTCCGGCTTATGAATTGGTGGTAGATGTTTTAAGAGATTACCGGTTTTATGATATTGATTTAGCACATCCCAATTATGCTGCTACAGAATTTGTATTGGAGAAGTTTGGCCAACATTGTATTGCTGAGCCGGACAGGCAATTAATGAAGGAAATTAAACAAATTTCCATAGCTAAAAAACACAAACCTTTTCAACCGGAAACAACAGCGCATCAGGCTTTTTTACAAGCAAATCTGCAAAAGGCCCAAAGTCTTTCCGCTAAGTATCCTTTCTTAAATTTAGATGAAGAAATTGAGTATTTTTCTACTAAATGATACTGTTAAGTAACAGGATTACAATATTGAGAACCTTTATAAAATCTGCAAAATGGTTAATGAATCCTATCGCCGCGAAGTTCCATTTCCTTCATAATAATTTTTTCATGAGCCAGCCATTCATCCCAGCGTTTACGTACTTTATCTTTATTAATATAGGTTTCTGCCAACTCTATAAACAACGTGTAATGTCCCGCTTCGCTTTCCATAAATCGCCTGTAAAATTTTGCCAAATAGGGATCGTTTAGCCCTTCGCTCAGCCTTTTAAAACGCTCACAGCTTCTGGCCTCAATCATCGCCATCATTAGCAATTGGTCTAAAAACCGGTCTTCGGGTTTGCCGCCTTTTGTTTGAAAATTAATCAGGGCATTTACATATTCGTCTTTACGCTGCTTGCCTAAGGATAAACCTCTTTTTTGCAGTTCCTGTAACACCAGTCTAAAATGCCCCCACTCCTCTGTAACAATAGGAGCCAGTTCACTTACTAATTGTTGTTTATCGCTATTTTTTTGTATGATGGAAATACAACTGGTAGCAGCTTTCTGTTCGCAATAAGCATGATCGGTTAAAATAGCTTCTAAAGAAATTTCCGCCAAATTTACCCATCGCGGATCGGTGGGTAGTTTAAGCCCTAAAATATTCTTAGTGTCTTGAGATAATTCCATATGGCAAATGTAAGGAAGTTGTCTTGTGGGTTGTATTATAAAGCAATCAAAAAACCGTTTGCCGATAAAAATTAATCGTTTACGGTAATTAATATATCTGTTACAGTAAAAAAATGTTGTTTTGCCGTTTCGTTTCGTGTTATATTGCTTTCGTTCTTATCTTTGTTTACGTATTTTATAACTACTGAACAGCATCTAAATTAGCTGGCTTGAATTACATTATAATTGTTTAAATTTTATACTATGACCCAATTTTTTAGCGGTATGCCTGGCCTCCTTCAAGGGTTTTGGTGGGTAGCCTTAATAGCCAGTATCATTTTTGTTTTACAAACTATCATGACGTTTATTGGTTCTGATAGTGGAGCCGATGGCGTAAACGCTGATTTTGAAGGCGATTTGGAGGGTGTTCATACACCGTTTCAAATGTTCACTTTTCGTAATTTGGTGAATTTTATGTTAGGTTTTGGGTGGACGGGGATTGCCTTTTATAATACGATTACCAATAAAACTATTTTGGTATTATTGGCAACGCTGGTTGGCGTAATATTTATATTGCTCTTCTTTTTTATCATTAAACAATTTTTAAAATTGTCAGAAGATAATACTTTTGATATTATGAAATTAGTGGGTTACAACGCCGATGTATATCTTAATATACCTTCCAATATGTCTGGTCAGGGAAAGGTTCAGGTAAGTTTTCAAGGAACCAGCCATGAGCTTCCGGCTATGACACAAGGCGAAATGATTCCCACAGGCAGTGTGGTAAAAATTATTAGCATCAACCAAAAAATACTTATTGTAAATAAAATATCTTAATTATAATTTATGGAAAATTTAATTGGTAGTCCCTTTATTTTAATCGTGGTAATATCAATAGTGCTGTTTGTTACCATTATGGCACTTATCTCAAGGTACAAACGTTGTCCTTCGGATAAAATATTAGTGATTTACGGTAAAACAGGTGGTGCTTCGGCTAGGTGTATTCATGGCGGTGGTGCTTTTATATGGCCGGTAATACAGGATTTTGCTTATTTAGATCTGAAACCTATTTCTATTGAAGCCAATTTAACCAATGCACTGTCAAGACAAAACATCAGAGTGGATGTTCCCTGTCGTTTTACCATTGCTATTTCTACCGAACCCGATACAATGGGTAATGCGGCTGAACGCTTATTGGGTTTGTCTCCTGAACAAATTCAGGAACTATCAAAAGATATTCTTTTTGGTCAGTTACGTTTGGTAATAGCTACTATGACCATTGAGGAGATTAACTCCGACCGGGATAAATTCTTAGATAATATTTCTAAAAATGTTGATACTGAGTTAAAGAAAATTGGTTTAAAACTTATTAACGTAAACGTAACGGATATTAAAGATGAGTCGGGTTATATTGAAGCTTTGGGTAAAGAAGCTGCTGCAAAAGCCATTAACGAAGCTAAAATAAGCGTTGCAGAACAAGAAAAAATAGGGGAGACCGGTAAGGCCAGTGCCGATAGGGAAAAAGATACCCAGATTGCGGAAACCTACCGTGACAGAGATGTTAAAATTGCCATTACGCAAAAAGACCGCGAAATTAGTATTGCACAGGCCGGTAAAGATGAATCTATAGGTAAGGCTGTGGCTGACAGAGATGCGCGGGTAGCCACTTCAGAAGCCAACTCTTTGGCTGTAAAAGGGGAAAATGAAGCAAAAATAACTATTGCAAATTCTGATGCACTACGTAGAGAAAAAGAAGCCGAAGCGTTAAAAGTAGCTATTACTGCCGAAAAAGTACAATCGGCTAAAGCGTTGGAAGAATCTTATTTGGCAGAACAAAAAGCCGAGCAGGCTCGTGCGCAAAGAGAGCGTTCTACCCAAAATGCCAATGTGATTGTACCTACCGAAATTGCTAAACAAAAAGCCATTATTGATGCTGAAGCGGAAGCTGAAAGAATCAGGCTGAAAGCCAAAGGTGAGGCCGATGCGATTTTTGCTAAAATGGAAGCCGAAGCAAAAGGCTTGTATGAAATATTAACCAAGCAGGCCGAAGGTTACGATCAGGTGGTGAAAGCTGCCGGTGGCGATTCGACCAACGCCTTCCAGTTGTTATTATTAGAAAAATTACCAGAGTTGGTACGCACGCAAGTAGAAGCCGTTAAAAATATTAAAATTGATAAAGTAACCGTTTGGGATAGTGGTACAGGAGAAAACGGAAATGGGTCAACCGCAAATTTTGTTTCGGGTTTAATGAAAACTGTCCCTCCGCTAAACGATTTGTTTAATATGGCCGGACTGAATTTACCCGGCTATTTAAAAGGTGCTGATGTGAAAAAGGAGGGAGGGGACAAGCCGCCTACTACTATTGAAGTAAAAGATGATGATAAGTGATAATAATGTAATTACTTAGTAAAAACTAACTAAAAAGGGCAGGAGTGAATTCTCTTGCCCTTTTTTATACTATCGTTTTTTGAAACTGCAAAACAGGAAGTGCTGTTTAGTGCTGAAAGGCGTTATATGATTTTCGGTAATACAATTAATTTTATCAAAGCCATTCATAAATTGTTTGGTTAAAGTTTTTGCTGAATATTGTTGAATAGCTAAACCACTGCATTTAATTGGCCCGTCTTGAGAAAAAGTTCCAATAATCATAAAACCTGTAACCGTTTTGTTAGCAATTGTTGTATATTTAGATATTTGTTCTTCGGTTGTTAAAAAATGAAAGGTAGCCCTGTCATGCCAAATATCATAAGTCTTGTCAGGTTCAAATTCGGTTATATCGCAAACAATCCAGTTTACTTTTTCTGCCTTCATTCCTAAACGCGCCTTGGCTTTTTCTACTGCTTTTGCCGAAATATCCAAAACCGAAATATTGCTATATCCTTTGTCAAGCAAATGATCAACCAATTTACTGTCGCCACCACCAATATCAATAATTTTCGCATCTGCACTTAGGCCAAAAGAGTCGATAAAATTAAGTGATGTTTTGGGTACATCCTGTGTCCAGCTTACCTCATCAGGATTTTTAGTTTCATAAACGGTTTCCCAATGTTTTTTGTTTTGCATGTTAGTTTTTTTAGTTGGTTGAATAGAGTTTTAATATTTTTTTGGATATTAATATATGTACGGTTTAAAAATACGGTAGTATATTCATAACAAAAATTAGCGGGATTTTCTTTTAATGTATTTTCTTTTAGTTCTGATTAGTCTGAATCTGAAATCGTCATAAAATAAACTTGCTAATAGAATAAGTACTCCAATAATCAACGTGTCTAACTTCAAATTCAATGCAGAATAAAAATATCCTGCAACAATTCCTCCCAAAAAGAAAAAAGAAATTATATAAATCCTCAGTTTTATATTGGATTTAATTTTTTCCCGATGGGGGTGTGATCCTGGAAAAAAAAGCTGGGAGAGTTCTATGCCTAAGTCGGTAAAAAGCCCTGTAAGATGTGTTGTTCTTACTACAGCATTTGAAATTTTAGTTACAAAAGAATTTTGAAGACCCATAGCAAAAAGCAGCGCACATACAATTATATCCGTGTATTTTATATTTGAAAAATGACTCGCCAATACAATTGACAGCAAGATGACGCATTCTATAATGGTAGGAATAACAAAAATATTCAACCGTTTATTTTCCTTGAATATTTCAATTAAAAAGCTGGACAAAAAAGAACCAAACAGAAAAGCAAAAATGTAAAGAAAATATACTGTTCCTTTCCAAAAATCAAAATGGGCAACATCGTTAATAAACAAAGCAAAATGCCCTGTTACATTAGTGGTTAATTGTTGAAAAGATAAAAAACCGGTAACATTTACTATTCCTGCAACAAAGGACAATACAGTTGCTATTTGCAGGTTATGTTTTAATGTTCTGCTTTTACCCTGATGCCTAAACATGTTTATAATTACTTGTTAGTTTTTAAATCTAAAAAATGCTTTCAATAAAATTACTGCATTTAATGTGCGTACTTCAAAAATCCGAAGGTAATTAAAATAGAGGAAGTAAACGGAGTTTGTAACTGCAGTAGGGGGTATGGGTGTAAATTATTCCAGTTAACTATACAATTAAGGTGTGTTGATATTTTTTTGTTATTTTTTATGCGTTTGAATTTTCTTTATATAGATTTACAGATTAAAAACACAAAAATTGAGTAAGTAACTTATATGAACAATTTTACAACGCAAACAATTTTACAAAGTAAAAAGCATTTTCATGCATTGGACGGACTAAGAGGAATTGCGGCAATAGCAGTGGTTGTATTTCATTATATGGAATGGATATATCCTGATGGGAGTAAAAATTTTATAGGGCATGGATTTTTGGCCGTAGATTTTTTCTTTTGTCTTTCTGGTTTTGTAATTGCTTATGCGTATGACAACCGACTACCCAAAATGGGTGTACGCGCATTTTTTACATCAAGACTGATACGGTTACAGCCATTAGTAATTGCAGGCACCGTTATAGGACTAATAGGATTTCTAACCGATCCATTTGCTAATAATATGGAAAACTATTCAATAGCGAAGCTGCTGCTGATATTTATTGCTTCTTTATTGCTTATCCCTTATCCGGTTATGGAAGATAGGGGGTTCAACCTTTTTGGCCTAAATGCTCCCAGTTGGTCATTGTTTTGGGAGTATATTGCCAATATTCTTTATGCTTTTGTATTAATACACGTTTCAAAAAAGGTTTTACGAATACTGGTTATATTGGCTGCTGCTGGCATTGTATGGGTAAGTTATCGTGCCGGAAACTTACTGGGCGGCTGGAATGGAGAAACCTTTGCCGACGGTGGTATTCGTATGGCTTATTCTTTTATGGCAGGATTACTCATTTTTAGGTCAGGTTGGATTATTAAAAATGGTATAGGATTTATTGTGCCCGCTTTATTGCTTACTGCAGCTTTTATAATGCCTTGGGTTTCTAAAAACTGGTTGGCAGAGTCTTTTATAGTGTTGCTTTATTTTCCTTTTCTGGTTGTCTTAGGTGCTGGTACTGTTTTGTCTAAACCAATTCAAAAACTATGTACTTTTCTTGGAAAAATTTCTTATCCGCTTTACATGACACATTATGCGGCCATCTGGTGGTTTGGGAATTATTATACAACAAAAACACCTCCGCAAGAGCATCTTATTTGGATTATTGTTTTCGGAACAGTTTTGATGGTACTTTTTGCATGGTTGGTAATGAATTTTTACGATGAGCCTATACGAAACCATCTAAACAAAAAACGAAAAGAAAAACTCCAATTGAAAAAGAATACCTAACCATTCACATGCTTTAAGGATTAATAAAGAAAATGTTTATTTTTCCTATAATTTACATTATGTTAAGTAGGGTAATCGCTCTATCTTCAATATAAAACGGTCATCTCTGTATTTTAAAAGAAAAATAATCTGTTGAGTAAAATGAGTACCAATAAGTTCGCTTATCCCCTTTATTAGAGAACACAAAAAAATCCGCCTTGAGTTAAGGCGGATTGTATTATAATAATGTTTTTAATTACCACTTATCTACTTCCTCATGTTCTGTAGAAGGAGAATCTCCTGTTTCGTTACCATTTGTATCAGGGGCATCATTGGCTTCTGTATTTTCAGAAACACTGTTTACAGGCTCAGTACTTTCAGCGGCTGATTCTTTGGGAACTTCAGAACTTATATCTGTAGTTTTATTAGCCGTATCGGAGCTTGCATAAGGCTTATGACGACCCTCTTCATAATCATCGTGATTAAAAGCATCAAAGTCAAAATCCGGCATTAAATCAGTTTTAACAAAATCTACTGCTTCGGTTAGTGCTTTTATAAATTTATTGAAATCTTCTTTGTACAAAAACACTTTATGACGGTCGTAGCCATTATCGTCAAATCGCTTGCGGCTTTCGGTTATCGTAAGGTAATAATCGTTTCCTTTGGTAGCCCTTACATCAAAAAAATAGGTTCTTCTTTTTCCTGCACGAAGTCTTTTGCTGTAAATACTCTCTAGGTTCCTTTCTTTATTATCGTTCTCCACGTTAAAAAAATTTTCTTGTTGCTATATTTACTTAAAAAACAAAGATATGGCATTGTTATTTAAAAAATAAATTTTATTCTGCCAAAATTATTTTTTTCAAGGTTTAATAAAATATGTACAACCTACACGAAACTATTCATTTTTAATGATTTATATATCATTACCATTACCGCCTTTTTGTTGACCTGTGTACATTTTAGCATAAACACCACCAGTAATTTGCATCAGTTCTGCGTGTGTGCCCTGTTCTATTATTTGGCCTTCATCTAATACAATAATCCTGTCAAATGCTAATAATGAGAAAACCCTGTGTGTAATAATAATAGCTGTACGGTCTGCAAGATATTGCTCTAACTGGCTCATTATTTCTTGTTCTGTTTTGGCATCTACCGCACTCAAGCAATCATCAAAAATTATAAGCGATGGCTTTTTAATAAGTGCACGGGCTATAGATATCCGCTGCTTTTGTCCGCCACTTAAAGTTACGCCCCTTTCTCCTATCATCGTATTATAGCCGTTATCAAATGCATCAATTTCCTTGGCTACACCAGCCATTTGTGCAGCTTCTATAACTTGTTCTCTTTTTATAGAAGGATTGGCAAAACGTATATTATTTTCAACAGTATCGCTAAATAAAAAAACATCCTGCGGTACAAAACTTATTTGTTGCCGTAAGGACGATAGTTTAAAATCTGTTATATTATTATTACCATAATAAATGCTTCCATCTGTTACATTATACATCCGCAACATAAGTTGGGCTATAGTAGATTTACCACTGCCTGTTTTGCCTGTAATAGCAACTTTCTCCCCTTTTTTAATATGCAAATTAAAGTTTTGTAAAGCATTAATACCAGTATCGGGATATGTAAAATTTACATTATTAAATTTAATGGCACCGTCAATTTCAACATCTTTTGCGTTGGCTATATCCTGTATATGAGGTTGAATATTTAAAAATTCATTAAGTCTTTTTTGTGAGGCTTCTGCCCTTTGGATCATACTGGCCGTTAGTCCGATGGCACTTACCGGGAACGTCAGCATATTTACATATACTATAAACTCCACCAGTGTACCTAAGGTAATACCATACTCACCGTTTATATAATACAACCCACCAATCATAATGGTAAGCAGCGTACTAATACCTATTAGTAACATAATTGATGGGAAATATATTGCCTCCACCCTAGCCAAACCAATAGCATTTTTCCTATAATTTTCGCTGTTATCCGTAAAAAAACGAAGCATGGCATTTTCCTGTACAAAGGATTTTATAACCCTGATGCCCGAATAAGATTCCTGTGCATTAGTAGTAAGGTCTGATAAAGATTGCTGAATGCGCTCGCTTTTTTTATGAATGGTACTATTTACAAAATAAATAACTATGGCCAGTATGGGCAAAGGCAACAATACATAAATGGTTAGCTGCACACTGCTTTTCAACATAAAAAAAACACTTAGGCCAATAACGGAAATCAAGTTTACAATGTACATAATTGCCGGACCGGTAAAAATTCGTACACGACTCACATCTTCCGAAATACGGTTCATTAAATCGCCGGTATTATTTTTTTTAAAAAACTCGGTATCTAATTGCTGGTATTTAGTATATACTTCGTTTTTTTGGTCATATTCAATATGCCGGCTCATTACAATAATGGTTTGCCGCATCAGAAACATAAAAAAGCCACGCAGCAACGCCAATAACAATATAATAATGCTGGCAATAATTACTACATGACTAATATTATCCAACACCGAAATTTTGTTAATAATTATTCTTACTAAATAGGCATATTCATTAATTTTTTGATTGGGTGATGGTGCCGAGAACGAAATTTTAGTATCTACATAATTAATAATAAAACGCATTAGTTGTGGCGATAGCACATTAAAATAATTGGATAGTATTACAAAAAAAATTCCTGCTCCTAACCTAATTCTGTATTTCCAAAAATATTTATTAAGTGCTTTCAAATGCTTCATTACTGCAAACATAAACTAAAACTAAAAGCATGTATTTAAAAGTTTTCGAAAGATTATATAAATAGGAATAAAAGTTTCCCTATCTTGTATTTATAATTAAAAAACATGGTTCCAGAATTAAGGGATATCTATAATAAGCATTTTTCGCAGCAAAAATTTGAATTATTTTTAAAAGAATTGGATGCTGTGCATGAGCCCATTGAGTTTCGAATTGCCGAAACACCCATTTTTGTACCAAAGGATTTTTTGCAACAAATGCTGGCCGCTTGCGAGAGTATTATTGATGTTATTTTACAACCTGATTTTAAACAATTAACGGAAAAGGCTATTCCCCCTGCCCTTCGGGTTTCTAACGAAAATGATTTTCCTCATTGTATTGCTTTTGATTTTGGCATTTGTGAAAATAACGAGGGTAAGTTGGAGCCTCAGTTAATAGAAATGCAGGGATTTCCTTCATTATTTGCATACCAGATATTGATGGAAGACATATTTGTGCAACATTTTGATGTACCGGCTCAATACAAAACATTTTTAGGTGGGCTAAACAGAGAAACCTATCTTACCTTACTCAAAAACTTGCTCATTGGCAAACATGCCAGTGAAAATGTAATCTTATTAGAACTGTTTCCCGAAAAACAAAAAACCCGCCCCGATTTTTTTTGTACACAGGATTATACAGGTGTTAAAGCAGTTTGCATCACCCAACTAATAAAAAAAGGCAATCAATTATTTTATAATAATAATGGAGTAGAAACTAAAGTAGCGCGTATTTATAACCGGCTTATTTTTGACGAATTGCTTCAGCAGGAACAGTGGGTACAGGATAAGGCATCCATTCTTTTTGAGGATTTAGATGTAGAATGGGTTCCCCACCCTAACTGGTTTTACAGGATTAGCAAATACACTTTGCCATTGATAAAACATCCCAATATTCCTGAAACCTTTTACCTGAGTCAACTGGATCAGATACCACAGAACCTTGATGAATATGTACTAAAACCATTGTTTTCCTTTGCTGGTCAGGGTGTGGTAATTGATGTTACTCCAGCTGATATTAGTGCTGTACAAGACCCACAAAACTTGATATTACAAAGGAAAGTAACTTATGCCCCTGTTATTAAAACACCCGATGGTGAAGCTAAGGCAGAGATACGTCTTTTTTATTTTTGGGAAGATGGCACTCCCCGCCCCTTGCCTACCAATAGTCTGGCCCGTTTAAGTAAAGGAAAAATGATTGGCGTTAGGTACAATAAAGACAAACCTTGGACAGGAGGCAGCTTTTGTTTATTTGAACAGTAAATAGCAAAAACACCAGATTAACTATTGCCGAATTATAGTATTGATGTTCATTAATTGTTAATTAAGTATTTTATGTAATGTTTACCTTCATTCAAAATAATAATACGAAACATATTTATAAAACATACCAATGATACTTCGTATAATGCTCCCGAAAACATTCGGGACGATAGTCGTTTAGACCAATTACATTGGTCTATTACGAATATCCAATCGGTATAAATTTGAAAAAAGATTGTTATGGCCGGAATTACATTAACTATTGATATAGGTGGTTCAAAAATTAAAGCCGCCACATTTGATAAAAACGGAAAAATTATTCATGCTTATAGCAAACTGCTTACCCCTAAACCGGCCAATCCGGAAAATGTAATAACTACTATAAAAAAACTTGTTGCCGATTTTACTTTTGACCGTATTTCTACAGGATTTCCGGGTTATGTAAGAAATGGTATTGTACACACAGCTCCTAACTTGGGTACAGCATATTGGCGCAGTGTAAATTTTGCCGATAAGTTATCCAAGGCGTTGGGAAAACCGGCTCGTGTTGTAAACGATGCCGATATGTTGGGGCTTGGTAGCATAAGTGGAAGCGGTTTTGAAATGATGATAACCTTGGGAACCGGTGTAGGAACGGCTATATACCTTGATGGAACTCTTTTGCCACATTTGGAAGTATCGCATCACCCCATAAAAGGAGGAAAAGACTATGATGAATACGTTGGCGAAGCTGCTTATAAAAAAATAGGTGATGAAAAATGGAATAAGAGAATGCAACTGGTTTTAAGTGTTCTAAAAACAGTGTTTAATTACGACAGATTATATATTGGCGGTGGGTTAGCTAAAAAACTAACTCTTCCTCTGGATGATAATATTATTATTGTATCAAACAAGGAAGGGATTGATGGTGGCGTAAAACTCTGGAGCAAAAAAACTCCATAAAAAAAAACCCCGGTAGAACCGGGGCTAATTTTTTCGGCAAAACACTAACTGTTACTTAATTCAAAGCTGCCGGCTGACGCTTTCTTTCCTTAGAAGCGGCAGAGCCTCTTTCTGTTACTGTTTTCTCAAATCTTGTTGCTGTCCACACATGGTCTAACTCTACATTATCGCTGCTGGCATACCCTTCTTTTGTCAATCGGCTCCAGCTACGATCCCGGTTCAGGTCAGTAACAATTTTAGACGTTGTTTTAGGATGTGCTACCCAAAACTTTGTGTTTTCTTTTAACGATGGCATTACATCACTCAATATACCATTTAATTGGTTTTCGTTCACGGCAAATACCAAAGCAAAATCCAACTTCCTTGATTTTAACAAGGGAGTCATATTTTTTGCAAAAGTAATTTTGCTGAACTGTTTCTCGATTGAGGATGGTAAGCCCTGAATTAAAAGATTTTTTTCGTCTGCGTACTGTAATTTTTCAAAAACTGTCTGAATCATAGAACTTTTTGTGGGATTTATTAGAAAATATCAAACTCAAAAAATCTTGACAAAGATGTAGCCCAAATTTGTGAGGCAAAGTTACAATAAAAATCCCTTAGTAATGTAATTTTAACAAAAAAGCCGTTATTTACTGATAAATAACGACTTTACATATGAAAATATTTTTATTTATTTAGATTTTACCGGTGTGTAATATTTTAACGCTTCGGGCATAAATTTCTGTAATTGCTCTATACGTCTTTCCGGCCCGGGGTGGGTACTTAAAAATTCGGGCGGTGCTCCCCCACCCGACAGTTCCTTCATCCGTTGCCATAAGTTAATGGCTTCCTGTGGGTTATATCCAGCCATCGCAGCCCAAATAATACCGTAATGGTCGGCTTCTAACTCCTGTTTTCTCGAAAAAGCTAAAATCCCTAATTGAGAACCCATGCCCACGGCTGTACCAAATAGCTGGCGCATGCCGCTGGACGATTTATTGGCCAAAAATGCATCTAATATACTTCCGCCATATTGGGCAGCTATACCTTGGCTCATTCTTTCATTAGTATGGCCAAAAAGAGCATGTGATACTTCATGCCCCATTACATTAGCAAGGCCGGCTTCGTTTTGCGAAACGGGCAGTAACCCAGTGTAAACAACTATTTTACCACCGGGCATGCACCAGGCATTGGCCTGATCGCTCTGAACCAGTTTTGTTTCCCATTGGTATCCCTGCAAATCGTTGGCAAGGTTGTTTTGTTTATAATAATTGTTTACGGCATTTACAATCCTTTGCCCTACTCTATTTACCATTTCGGCATCTTTATTATTAGCATTGGCAGCAACAACCTTGTTGGAGGTTAAAAAACTCTGATATTCAGAAACTGCCATTTGCTGCAAATCGGATTCAGGTAATAATTTAAACTGGCTGCGGCCTGTAATTGAGTTTGTAGAGCAGGCAACTATAATAGCTCCCATAATGAACAAAAATAGAACACTTCTAATCATAGTGATTGGATTTATTTTTTAGAAAAGAACAAGCATCGTACCAAAAATAAAATAAACTCGAAAACAAATTTAAAATATTTAGTTTGAATATTTTGTTGATTATTTAAAATTGCCGCATTATAAAAAGCACTCCTTTTAGTATCATTTCAATAATTCGCCCCGGCGGAGAGAAATCTCTTTTATTATGTTGGTGAGATGTCTCTTCCGAACGCTTTCGGAATCGATATGGCGATGCGATAATTTTAAATGCACCTTATTTTGCAGCTAAATTACAAAATTAACTTACAGTAAATAAGAACACTATTCTGCAAATTAAAACATACAATAACCTCAGATTGTAGATGAATTATTCTGAATTTCGTTGCTTGCGCTTGTCTCTATTTTTAAAAATAGGGACTCTGTTTTCGTTACCTTTTAAAATTCGTCCTATATTTTTTTGATGCGTTAGAATAATAAGCAAAGCAACCACAATGGCAAATACCCTGTAAAAAGGATTATCTACATTAAATACCACTAAGATAAATACAGGAAAAGCAACGCCTGCCAATATGGAACTTAAAGAAACGAAGCGGGTTAAATATAAAACCAATATGAAAACCCCGGAACACGCCAAGGCAGTCCAGGGCGAAATACCAATAACAATTCCAAACAATGTAGCCACCCCTTTTCCTCCCCGGAAATTAGCCCAAATAGGAAAAATATGGCCTAAAACAGCCGATATACCAAAAATCAATTGGAGGTTTAAAAAGCGGATATCATTTTCAACAAAATGACTGGGAAGCAAAAAAGCCAGTTTTACCGCTACAAAACCTTTCAATACATCGCAGACCATTACAAATGCCCCCCATCTGGAACCTAATACTCTAAAAGTATTGGTGGCTCCGGCATTCCCACTTCCGTAATCCCTTATATCAATATTAAAAAAATGCTTACTCACCCATACCGATGTAGGAATACTTCCGATACAATACGCTAATATGGCTAATAGGACTGTTTGCATTAAGCTTTGTTGTAATAATAAAGTCTGGTAATTATCTCACGAAAGTAAGGAAATATTTAACATAAGAGAAACATACTACGTTAAAGTTCATAACTTGTTGAATCTTAATGCAATCCAGCCATTTTTGGCACATTTTTCTTCTTTACTTAATCCACAATTAGTGGATAAGATGCTTATTTCTTCCTCATCCGATTCCAGTAAACCGCTTAGTAATAAACTGCCGTTTTTTTCTAATAAAGCCGACAACGATGGAATGGTGTGCAGTAGTACATTTTTATTGATGTTGGCTAAAATAATGTGTTGGCCAAAAACATCAATAACCTGATCATCCTGAATTAAATTAATGGTACTGATATGATTTGCCTCAAAATTCTCTTTTGCATTTTCGATACTCCAACTGTCAACGTCGGAAGCGATTACATTGGCGGCTCCCAATTTTTTAGCCAGTATGGCCAAAATGCCTGTGCCGGTGCCAAAATCAAATACATTTTTACCGGTAAAATCCAAGGCACACATTAATGCTATCATTAATGAAGTGGTGGCGTGGTGCCCAGTACCAAAACTCATTTTGGGCGTTATAATAATTTCATGCGCTACTGAATGTATCGGATCGTGAAAACCGGCTCTGACGGCTACTTTGTCATCAATAATTACAGGTGTAAAATTAGACTCCCACAACTCATTCCAATTTTGAACCGGTATTTTTTCTATTTCTGGTACCAACTGAAGCTGATTAAATAATTGTTGTACATCTGTACTAATGTTTTCTTTGGTTAAAACGGCTTTTAAAGAATCATCAAATTCTTCAAAACCATCGCAATGCTCGTACAAATGAGCAATTAAAAGTTCTTTTTGCTCAGCAGTTATATTTTTAAAAGTAAGTTGAATGTGCATATAAAAAATTATTTTACCAGTAGTTGTGTAATGATGTGAATCAGCAAACCTACCAAACCGCCCACAAGTGTTCCGTTAATTCGTATATATTGAAGATCCTTCCCAACTTCTAATTCTAATTTGTTGCTTAACTCCTTCCCTTCCCAATTGCCAACAGTTGTACTAATCAACTCTCCCACTTTAGCAGTATTTCTTAGGGTGTATTTATAAGTATTATAACGTATCCAATTGTCAATTTTGTTGCGTAACAGTTCATCTTTTTGCAGGTTTTCCGCCATTCCCGTCAGTGTCTTTTTTAAATACCGTTTTACACCCGATCTGTCGTCCGACATATCATTAATAATACCGGTTTTTAAAGAGCTCCAGGCCGATGTCGCATATTCGTTTACTTTATTACTGGTTAGTAAACTTTGTTTAATCAGTTGTAACTCTTCCATCCATTTGGCATCGGATTTAATTTTTGTAACAGCCAGGTGTAATTGCTCTTTAATATCAAGCCGTATTTTATGTTCTGGCTGGTTTTGAATTTCTTTCAAATAATTGGCCATGCCTTTTGTTAGTTTGGTTGCAATCATATTATCAACAAAACCCGGAATAAGAAAATGGCTTTGCTCTTTTACTTTTTTTCTAACCACTTCTTCATTTTCCATTACATAATCATGTAGTTTTTTGGCAAGATAATTTACAATGCGGGCATCATCGCCCCTTTGCAATATAAAATTTACCCCGGAAGCCAGTACATCATTTAGCTCTACATCATCCAACATTTCTCTTGATTTATGTGCCAGGAATTTTACGGCCATCCGATTATCTATTTTCTCTACAATATCTTTCAGCAACCACAACACCTCCGTAAGCAGATTGTCAATATTTTTTTCTTTTTGCAACCAGTTACTCACAAAATTGCTCACTTGCATTCTTTCAATATAAGGCCTTATTGTAGCAGTATTTAAAAAATTAGAGACTACGAATCCTCCCAAATTATCTCCAATACTTTGTTTGCGGTTCTCAATTAAATTAGTATGGGGAATGGGAATACCCAACGGATGGTGAAATAATGCCGTAACGGCAAACCAATCTGCTAAAGCTCCTACCATAGCAGCTTCGGCAAAGGCTTTTACATAACCGATCCAACTGAGGAAATAATGATTTTCTATCAGCCAAATGCAAATAAAATATACCACAGCCATGAAAAAAAACAATCCTGTAGCTAATGCTTTGTGTTTTTTTAATTGTCGCTTCTTAAAAAGATCGGGATTTTGTTGATCGCCATTCTTCATTCT
>JBKEEB010000003.1:0-141548 GCA_047975735.1 Niabella sp. | reverse complement strand
CACTTTTACTTTGTGATTAAAATCGCCCCCTAACCGGTCGCGTATTTTTCCCATATTCTCCAGCAGCTCATCCATTTGGTCGGGAATCATGTCTTCAAAAGTTTCCCGCAGCCTTTTGGCTATAGTGGGTGATTTCCCGTTGGTAGAAATAGCAATTTTTAATTGGCCTTTTTTTACTACAGAGCCAAGATAAAAATCACAGAGTTCGGGTTTATCGGCAATATTAATTAGTCGTCCTTTGTAATGAGCATCCTGTTGAATTTTTGCTGCCAGTTCTAAATCATTCACTGCAGCAATTACCAAATCGGTTCCATCAAAATCATCCAACAAATAAGATCTTTCCTGTATAGAAAAATTGGGATATAAGGCCGTAAGCTCTTTAATTTCAGGCAATATTTCTGTTGCAACTAATTTTACTTTTGTTGCCGGAGCATTACCCAAAACAGCATCCAATTTTTCTTTTGCTATTGAACCGCCACCAATCATCAGCAAAGAAAGCTGTTCCAGTTTCAAAAAAACCGGAAACAAATTATTAGTTTCTTTTATTCCTGAAGCCGGAATATTATTAGCATCGCTCATAATCGTTCTTAATGGTTCTTCAAAATCTCTTCTACAGAATTTTTATGCGAGAAATGTTCTTTGGCTACTACTTCGCTTTTATGATATACAAGCGATGAGGGCGGAACAGAAAATGTTATCCAGGCATTGCCACCAATTACACTATCGTGGCCAATCAGCGTTTCGCCACCAAGAATTGTAGCGCCGCTATATATAATTACATTATCTTCAATCACCGGATGCCGGCGACTTTCCTTTTTGTTTTTTGCAGAATTTAATGCTCCAATTGTAACCCCCTGGTAAATTTTTATATTATTACCCAGTAAGGCAGTTTCGCCAATAACCACACCAGTGCCATGATCAATAAAAAAGGATTGGCCAATGGTTGCACCGGGATGAATATCGATGCCTGTTCTACTATGCGCATACTCGGTAAATAAGCGTGCTAATGCTTTTACATTTTTATTCCATAAAAGATGGGAGATACGATATACTGCAATGGCAAAAAAACCGGGATAGGCTTGATATACTTCTTCAATATTTAATGCTGCCGGGTCGTTGTCAATAAAAGACTGTGCATCTGATTGTAACAGGTTATATACCTGCGGAAGCTCCTCAAAAAACTGCTCGGCAATTTGTTGGGACTGGGCACCATCGCCAACAACATCGTAAATAAGTGATGTAAGATGGCTTTTTAAAGAAAGCCAGCCTTTTTCAATATCCGCTTCTTTTTTATTGAACCCTGTTTTAGGAATAAATAAAAAATCAAACAAACTATCTATAAACTGATGCGTCAGTTGCTTATCTGCCAGCCGCGTTTGCGAACCGTTATGATGGTCGAATATCTGTTGTAAGAACGGGTTCAACATAATTGTATTTTTAAACTAAGTATATAATTTTAGGTATTGAAAAAACAATACGATTCATAATGCATTAGCGAATCCACTTTCTGTAAGAAAAATCGCCGAAGGTTTCTCCCTGCTTGCGCTCAGCAATATACACACCAAACAATTCATCTAATGTTGCCAATATTTTTTCTTCGTCAATACTCTCTTTATACTTGCTGTTTAAACGTAAGCCCAGCCTGTCGCCGCCAATATGGAGATTGTATTTTCCCAAACCGGTTCCTACAAAGCCTATTTCCGCATTTGGCGATCGGCCACAACCATTAGGGCAGCCCGTCATTCTTAATATAATATCATCGTTTTGCATACCATGCTTTTCAAGCAGTGGTTCAATCTTTGAAATTAGTATAGGTAAATATCTTTGCGCTTCTGCCATAGCCAAAGGACAGGTATTGAGTGCTACGCATGCAATACTGTTTTTTCTTAACGCTCCGGCACTGGTAGTGTGTTCAATTACGCAATATTCGTTCAATAATTTTTCTACCACCTTCTTGTCTTTATCTTTTATATCGGAAAGAATAACATTTTGATTGGCAGTAAAACGAAAATTACATTTGCCGGTTTCGGCAATTTTATACAGACAGGTTTTAAAGTCAACACCTTCCCCATCCAAAATACGGCCGTTTTCAACAAAAACGGTATAGTGCCAATTGCCTTTATAATCTTTTATCCACCCGTATCTATCCTGCCTTTCATTAAACACCGCAGGGCGTTCCGGCTCAAATGAGAAGCCACATCTTTCTTCAACTTCTTTCCGGTATTTATCAACGCCTAATTTGTCAATAGTATATTTCAAGCGTGCCAGTTTTCTATCGGCACGGTTTCCAAAATCCCGCTGTACGGTGATAATTTCATACACCGCTTTTAAAATTTTTTCTTCGTCATTGGGCACAAAACCAAAAACAGAAGCTAATCTTGCATAGGTTTTTTCGTTGCCATGTGTGGAGCCCAAGCCGCCTCCGGCACCAATATTAAAGCCCAACAATTTATCATTTTCTACAACAGCAATTAATACCACATCGTTAATAAATACATCCACATCGTTATTGGGAGGCAGTGCTATACCTACTTTTAATTTACGCGGTAAATACCTATCGCGATACAAAGGATCGTCTTCTGTTTTTTCGCCTATTTTTTCTTCATCCAACCAAATCTCGTACCAGGCACGGGTTTTGGGCTTTGCCATGAGGCTTATTTTTTCGGCATACTGAAATACTTCCTCATGTACCGGAGACTCTCCCGGGTTAGAGGTACAACATACATTACGGTTTACATCGCCACAGGTTGCAATAGAATCTAAGCCAGCAAGATTGAAAGATTGCATGGTGGGTTTTATACTGGATTTTAAAATCCCATGCAACTGAATGGTTTGCCTTGTAGTAATTTTTATAGTTCCTGTTGAATGTGCTCCGGCTACATGGTGTAAGGTTTTCCATTGCTCTGATGTTAAAAATCCGCCTGGTAACCGTAACCTAAGCATGAAAGAATACAGCCACTCTAATTTTTTTGCACTCCGTTCTTCCCGTCTGTCGCGGTCGTCTTGCTGGTACATACCATGAAATTTCATTAACTGTGTATCATCTTCACGTACTGCACCGGTGTGATTATCTTGGAGGCTTTCTTTTAAAGTTCCCCGCAGCCCATTACTGGCAATTTTAATTTTTTCAACAGCTGATTGTTCGCTCATGAATTGATTTCTTATTGTTTAATTTAGGGCTAAGCCCAAAAATTGTAATACTATTTAATAAACATCTTTTTCCCAACGGCCTTCCTCGGCTAATTGGTTTAAATACTTTTCTGCTTCTTCCTCTGTTTTATTACCGTGTTCTTTAAATATTTCAATTAAAGTTTTTTCCACATCCTTGCTGGTTGGCTCTCTTTTACCGCTGATGTACAAATATGCCCCATTACTAATCCACTCGTACAGCTGGGCACCTTTTTCCTGCATACGGTGTTGTACATATATTTTTTCTTTTTGATATCTTGAAAAGGCCAAATCTAAACTTGATAATACGCCTGTTTGCAAATAATCCTGCAACTCAGTCTGATATAAAAAATCGGTAATAAAATGTTGTTCACCAAAAAACAACCAGTTACGGCCACCGGCTCCGCTGGCATCGCGTTCAGCAATAAAAGAACGGAAAGGTGCAATACCTGTACCGGGTCCTATCATCACCACGTCCTTATCGGTATCAGGCAATCTGAAATGTTTTTGTTTTTGAATAAAAAACTCCAGTTCGGCATCGATTGGTGCAACAGAAAAGAAATCGCTGCAAACACCTACCCGCTTTTCCCCATCTACATAAAACTCATCTTTGCTTACGGTAATATGAATTTCATTTAAACCATGACTGGATGGTGATGAAGAAACAGAATACAAGCGAGGTGCCTGAGGTGTAAGAATTTTTACAATCTCCTCAAACATAGCCACATCTTTTACCGGATACTTTTTTAAAAGATCGTACAGGCTTAACCGCAGGTTTTCCGGAATTTCATTTCCGGTAATTTCACCGTATTGTTTTACGGTTGATTTTAACAGGAAAAATATATTCAGGTGCCCTTGCAGCAAATCTTTAACAGGTGCTGTTACCTTAGTGGTTTGAATTTCTTTATTGGGGTTTATTCCTGTAATATCCAATATCTTTTTTACTTCGGGTTCGCAGTTTTGCGGAAACAAACCTAATGCATCGCCCGGCAAATAGTCAATATCGTCATCTGTTACTATTTCCACATGATAGGTTTCTTTATTGCTACCCTTGTCGTTTAAGTTAATTTTTGTAACAATAGTACCCTTATATGTTTTTTTCCCTTTCGGCTTTTTATCGCCTTCCGTATTTTCATGAGCCAATGCGGGAACACTACCTACACTTGTTTCCAACGCTGCGGCTACATTATCTATCCAATGCAAAGCATCTTCTTCATACTCTACATCGCATTTTTTTAAGGGTAAAATACGGTGAGCACCTAATGCTTCCAATCTGGCATCCACATCTTCCCCTGTTTTACAAAACTGTGCGTAAGATGAATCGCCCAAAGCTAATACGCCGAATTTCATTTTTTTCAAATCAACCTGCGATTCATGAATATTGTCATAAAACTTTTTGGCAAGCAATGGCGGTTCTCCCTCACCCTGTGTACTTATTATTACAAAATAATATTCTTCTTTTGCTAAATCGCTAAAGCGGTATTGGTCTAACCCGGCAAGTTTTACATTAACTCCTTTTTTCTTGGCAACACCTGCCAACTGAGTAGCTAACTTTTTAGCATTACCGGTTTCGGTACCATAAACCAATGTAATTTTTTTGGGAATACCTGCCGCTACCGGCGTAGTAGATATTGCACCTTTTAATGCTCCTGCCAAACCGGTGATATAACCATTCAGCCAAATCAATTCCTCCCTGGAAAGATTTGTAGTAAATTCTTTTATCTTCTGTAATTTATCCTCAGACAACATTTTTTATAGCATTAGTAAGTTTGTAAAAATCATTTTTTCTTTTGGCTACAGGCGCAAAATATTGATTTGTACCTGCATCTTCATTTGCAAACCAGTTAAATTGTTCGTGTAAAGCCACCACCCTTCCAATGATAACGAGCGAGGGCGAAATAAATTCAGCATGTGCAAATTTCTGATTAAACTCATAAATATTGCAGGTATGTATTTTTTGAAAGCAGGTAGTAGCCTGCTCTGCCACAGCTAATTGAACGTTGTTGCTGATGCCGTATTGTTGTAATTTTTCTACTACGGTTGCAATAGTAGCCGCAGACATATAAAACACCAATGTATCGGATGTTTTAGCCAGCTCCTGCCAATAATCTTCGGTAACAACATCAGACTTGTAATAGGTTAAAAAACGAACCGCTGTGGAATATCCTCTTGCCGTTAGCGGTATGCCCGAATATGCCGCAGCACCGAGGGCAGCAGTTACACCGGGAATAATTTCATAAGGAATATTATGGGCTGCCAGCACTTCCAGTTCGTCTAAAATATTTGAAAAAACAGACACATCGCCACCTTTTAAACGTACCACAGTTTTGCCCTGTAAGGCATATTTTGCTATTAATGTATTTATTGTTTGCTGAGGTGTTGAAACTTTTTTGCGGCATTCCTTCCCAACATATACAATATCGGCCATTGCCGGAACATATCGGTGTAATATTTCTTCGCTCACTAAACGGTCAGTCAGCACCACATCCGCACTGCGTAAAGCATCTGCCGCTTTTACCGTTATCAAATCCGGATCGCCGGGGCCAGCTGCTGCTAAATAAACCTTGCCGCAATGTTTGGCACCGGATCTGGTGTTTTGTTGATGTGATACAATCATTATTCTACTATTTTTATAGACTATTTAAATATAAATTAAACCCAATGGCAAAACCATTGAGCTTTAATTATTATTACGATAATAATACGGCAGCAACAGTACTATTGCTGGTTTCATCAACCAAAATGGCACTTCCTGTGCCTTTTAATTTTTCGAACGAATCGAAAACCAAAGGAGAAGCTGTTTTTAATTTGGCTTTTACCACTTCATTTAATTTAACTCCATCGGAAACGGCAGTATGTTCGAGAGAGTTCACATCAAGCTTATACTCAATTTCACGCACTATGGCACGTACCAAGCGGCTTTTGTGCTGAATGTAATATTTATTGCCCTGTTGCAAGGGTTTATTGTCTAACCAGCAAAGCAGCACATCCAACTCGGTTGCTACTGCCGGAAGATTATTGGCAAGGACAAAAGTATCGCCCCGGCTAATGTCAATATCATCTTCAAGTTGCAATACAACAGGTTGGGGAGCAAAAGCTTCTTCAACTTCCTGCCCGGCTATTTCAATTTTGGTGATGGTGGTTTCTATATCGGCCGGTAATATTTTTATTTTATCGCCTTTTTTATATACGCCGCTGATAATTTCTCCGGCATAGCCCCTATAATCGTGCAGTTCTTTTGTTTGCGGCCGAATTACATACTGTACCTGAAAACGAGGATCGGAATGATTTACATCTTCGCTTACTTCCACCTCTTCTAAAAACTGAAGTAAGGGAAGCCCTTTATACCAAGGCATTTTTTCGCTTTTATCTACAATATTATCGCCATTTAGAGCCGATAATGGTACGTAGGTAATTTCGCCAAGATTCAACTGCTTAGCTACTTTTTCGTAATCAGCCTTAATCTCATTAAATCGCTGCTCGGCATAGTCCACCAAATCCATTTTATTAACGGCCACTACTACATGTTTTAACCGTAATAGAGAGGCGATGATAGAATGACGGCGGGTTTGCTCAATCACGCCCAAACGTGCATCAATTAAAATTACAATAAGGTTGGAGTTGGAAGCTCCCGTAATCATGTTACGGGTATATTGAACATGACCCGGTGCATCGGCAATAATAAATTTTCTTTTAGGTGTATTAAAGTAGCGGTATGCTACATCAATAGTAATCCCCTGCTCGCGTTCTGCACGCAAACCATCGGTTAAAAGCGCCAAATCAATACCATCGGCATTTTTATTTTTCGATTGTTTTTCAAGTGCTTCTAACTGATCTTGTAAAATACTTTTACTATCGTATAACAGGCGGCCTATTAATGTGCTTTTACCATCATCTACACTACCGGCTGTTATAAATCTTAATATGTCCATTATGAGTTGTGAATTATAAATTATGAGTGATGAACCATACGCTATGACCGATTACTAAAAATATCCGCCTTTTTTTCTGTCTTCCATAGCTGCTTCTGTAACCTTATCATCAATACGGGTTTCGCCACGTTCGGAAATTCTGGTGGCTATAATTTCATTAACCACCTCGTCTAATGTAGCTGCTTCGGATGCAACGGCAGCAGTACAGGTCATATCACCTACGGTGCGGTACCGTACTCTTTTGGTGAGGATTACATCGCTTTCATCTATGGTAATAAAATCGGAAACGGCAATTAACTGACCTTCATGTTCAATAACCTCACGCTCGTGCGAAAAATAGATAGAAGGTAATTGAATATTTTCTTTTTTGATGTAGTTCCAAACATCTAACTCTGTCCAGTTACTGATGGGGAAGCACCGTACATTTTCGCCTTTGTGAATACGGCCGTTATAAATATTCCATAATTCCGGACGTTGCAATTTAGGTTCCCACTGGCCAAACTCATCTCTTACAGAAAAGATACGTTCTTTAGCACGGGCTTTTTCCTCATCTCGGCGGGCACCGCCAATACAGGCATCAAATTTAAATTCCTCAATAGTATCTAATAAGGTATGTGTTTGCAGCCAATTCCTACTGGCAAACTTACCTTTGGGTTCTGTTAATTTTTTTTCGCGGATGGTATCTTCCACTTTTCTCACTATCAATTCAGCACCCAGTTCCTTCGCCAGATTATCCCTATAAGCCAATGCCTCTGGAAAATTATGGCCGGTATCAATATGTACCAAAGGGAATGGTATTTTGCCGGGTGCAAATGCTTTTTTGGCTAATTGCACCAGCGTTATAGAATCTTTACCACCGCTAAATAACAAAGCGGGTTTTTCGAACTGAGCAGCTACTTCCCGCATTATAAAAACGCCTTCCGCTTCAAGCTGTTCTAAATAATCTAAATAAAATTTGTTCATTTTGTTGAACTCAGTTAATGTCTAATAAAGTTTAATTGTTTTACCGAAGCTTTTTTTAATAGCCCATAGCTTTTGTACAAACAAATGCCAGAGGTAAAGCAGCCGGTTAAGAACTATTTGCTGGCATGAAGCCCACACTCTTTGTGCGATACTTCCCACCACCATCGCCCGGCACGAGGGTCTTCACCCGGCTCAATAGCACGGGTGCAGGGGGCGCAACCAATGCTAATAAATCCTTTATCGTGCAAGGGGTTGTAAGGTACATCATTTTCTTTTATGAAGGCCATCATTTCATCGTAACTCCAATGAATTAGTGGGTTAAACTTATACAATTTCCTGTCCTCATCCCATTCTAAAATCTTCATATCGTGCCTGTTGGCCGATTGTTCTCCCCGCAGGCCGGTAATCCAAACCTTAGCACCCTGTAAAGCCCTGTTTAAAGGCTTTACTTTTCTAATAAAACAGCATTCCTTTCTATTTTCAACCGACTCGTAAAAACCGTTGATACCTTTATTATTTACATACGCTTCCACCGCTGTAGCATCCGGAAAATATACCTGAATATTGGTTTTGTAACGTGCAGTAGTTTTTTCAAGCAGCTCGTAATGCTCGTTAAACAAGCGGCCTGTATCTAAGGTGAAAATTTTTATGGGTAAATTGTTTCTTGCAATAGCATGGGTAAGCACCTGATCTTCCTGACCCAGTGACGTAGAAAAAACAGTTTCCTGCGGAAACCTGTTTGCTACAAAGTGCAAAGCCTCAACGAGTGAAGCTTTGTCAATTTCTAATATTTCCTGTTCTGTAAACATTATACGTTTGGCTGGGGAGTATAGCGAAGGTAAGGTTTTACTTCTTTAACTCCCTTAGGGAATTTTTTTATCGCATCTTCTGTGCTTATAGAAGGTACTACTATTACATCTTCGCCGGCTTTCCAGTCTGCCGGAGTAGCAACACTATGATAGGCTGTTAGTTGTAGCGAATCTAACACGCGTAATACTTCATGAAAATTACGGCCTGTAGAAGCAGGATAAGTAATAATAAGTTTTACCTTTTTATCTGGCCCAATAATGAATAAGGAACGTACCGTTACTTTTTCTGATGCATTGGGGTGAATCATGTCATACAATTCGGCAATTTTCCTGTCGGGGTCTGCCAAAATAGGGAAATCCACAGTACAATTTTGCGTTTCATCAATATCACTTCTCCATCCGATGTGGCTGTCAAGTGGGTCAACACTTACTGCCAAAACTTTTGTATTGCGTTTTGCAAATTCTTCTTTTAAAAGGGCTGTTTTACCCAATTCGGTGGTACACACAGGTGTATAATCTGCAGGATGCGAGAATAAAATTCCCCAACCATCCCCTAAATATTCATGAAATTTTACTTCGCCTTCAGTTGACTGGGCTGTAAAATCCGGTGCGATATCTCCTAATCTTAATGACATAATTGTATAGTTTTAAAAGTTAAGGAAGGCAAAGATAGTGGGTTTGTATTAATCTACAAAGTTAGTAGGGTAATAAAAATATAGGGGTCATGGTTCGATAAGTTCACCATGACAGTTTTAAGAAAAAGCAATAGAAAAAAAGAATTGTTATAAATAGTCTGCTTTATACAACAATAACCCGCTTTTTTGTATAAACCGCCTAATTTTGCATCTCAATAATCCGAATATGAAAAAGCTAAGCATCCTATTTTTACTTATTATCATTCTCGTATCTTGCAATACGTCAAAAAACGCAAGTACAGCAAAGCCTAAAACAGTATTCAAATCAAACGATCTGATCATTAAAAAAATATCGGAAAACGTTTATCAGCATATATCTTTTATCAACACAGAAAGCTTTGGCAGGGTAGCGTGCAATGGCATGATTGTTAAAGATGGTAAAGAAGCCATAGTGTTTGATGCTACAACTGACGACAAAAGCTCTGAGGAAATGATTCAATGGATAGGCAACAACCTCCATTGCAAAATCGTTGCTGTGATCCCCACACATTTTCATGAAGACAACTTAGGCGGCCTTAAAGCTTTTCATCAACATAGTATTCCTTCTTACGCCAGCCATAAAACAATAACATTCGCAAAAAAGGACACAATAGCCATACCACATAACGGCTTTGAAGATTCGTTGCAGTTGAAATTAGGCAACACATATGTAACAACAAGATTTTTTGGAGAGGGGCATACCAAGGATAATGTTATTGGCTATTTTCCGGCTGAAAATGTGCTATTTGGCGGATGTCTGATAAAAGAATTAAACGCCACCAAAGGCTATTTGGGCGATGCCAATACTGATGACTGGCCTGCAACTGTCACCAAAATAAAACAGGTCTATCCTAATGTAAAAACTGTTATTCCGGGACATGGGAAAATTGGCGGGCAGGCATTGTTGGATTATACGATCAAATTATTTTCGAAGTAAAAAAAGTAAAGGTAAAATACGTTTGGTTACACCGCCTTACTAAAAACCAGCGAGCTGCAATTACCGCCAAAACCAAAGGAATTGCTCAAAACATGGTTAATATTTTTTGAAAGCAATTCGGTAACCGGAGTAAAAGGCAGTTCTTTCATAGGTGTTTTAAAGCGAAGGTTTGGAAATACAAGACCTTGCTGAATGGCTAATACGGCATACACCGCTTCAATACCGCCACTGGCTCCTAAAGTATGACCTGTAAAAGATTTAGTTGAACTCATGTGAGGATAAGCACCTTCAAACAAAGTTTTTATGGCAGTGCCTTCGGCAATATCATTATTGTTAGTACCGGTACCATGCAGGTTAATATAATCAATGTCTGAGGTTTGTAATCCGGCTTTTTTTAAAGCACCTTTCATTGCCAACATATTACCAACGCCATCCGGAGAGGAAGCTGTTTGGTGGTGCGCATCATTGGCATTAGCCCAACCGGAAAGTATTACAGATGGTTTTGCATCCATACCTGCAGCTACTTTTTCCGATACTAATACCACATAACCGGCACCTTCGCCTAAGTTAAGGCCACGGCGGTTTTCGTCCATGGGTTGGCAAAACTCACTGTCCAGTATCATTAAAGTATTAAAACCGTTCAGGGTAAATTTTGTAAGCGCATCGGTACCGCCGGCAATTACTACATCTAAAAGCCCCTGCTTAATAAGCCGGGCACCCAAAAAAATACTGTTGGCCGATGAGGAACAGGCAGTGCTCACCGTAGTTACAAAATCTTTAATACCCAAATCATCGGCGGTAATTTCGGTAACTGCTCCACACTCATGGTTGATTACATCATGTAAATCTCCTTTGCTATTATCTGCTAAAAATTCAGGAAAAAAGTTTTCGGTTTTATCCATTCCACCTACAGAATTAGCAGAAATAAAACCCGTTTTATAATCAGTAAGATGAATGCCAGCGTTTTCAATTGCTTCTTTAGCAGCTACAATACTTAATAAGGCCGTTCTGCTGGTATGCGGCGGCAAGTTCAGTTGTTCACAAAGCTCCTCGTTGGTCATCTTCACTTCTGCCACAGGTAGCTTACCTTTATGTATAGAGTTTAAACCTTGCATATCGCCCATACCGGGATGACCATTTTTTAACGCAGCTAAATTCTCGGCTACATTATTACCAATGGCAGAAATTACGCCTACTCCGGCTATATATACTTTATTGCTCACTATGCCGTTGTCTGTCTTTCTACAATAAAATCGGCCATCGTTGCTACTGACCTGAATACTTCCTGCCCTTGCTCGTCATTGTTCAGCTTTATATTATACTCCTGTTGTAATAATACAATCAACTCTAACGCATCAATTGAATCAAGCCCCAGTCCTTCTACAAACAAAGGGTCGTGATCGCCAATATCAGCCGGTGTTTTACCATCCAATTTTAATTGTTTAATAATCTGCTCTTTCAACTGTTGCATTAATTGCTGCTTATCCATTTCTTAAAGTGTCAATTTAAAAGTAAAAAATCAAAAATTGTAAATCTTGTTCATTTCACTGGCTGCAAAGTTAATAGCATTTTCAATGCCGTCCTGTTCTACCAAAAACAAACAGGCATCCAACGCATCGTCTGTTGCTTCTAACCAACCACAAATACAGGCTTTTATTTTTTGATTTTTAAGCAAATCGTTTACATAAAAATGTAACCAGTCGGCATCAAAACCATCACTAATAAAAAAAGCATTTTCACCTTTAAATTTATAGCGGATGCTAATTTCGCCTATAACAATATTAGGTAAGGTATATACAAACAAAGCCGGACTGGGAAAGGTGTACGCCGTTTCAAAATAATTTACATCCGCTTCAATACTGGCATTTTTATTGCTCAGCACTATGCCTACTTCTTCCGGTTGATATTTGGTAAAATCAAAATCTTGCAGTAAAACATCCGTAGCAATAATGCCCAGCTTCCCCAGCACATCCATTTTATAGAATTTGGGATAATCAATTTTAAAAGCCTCCTCATAAGCCTGTTGTAAAAATTCCACACCAGATGCCTTGCTTTTAAAGCAAGGAACATCGTTTTGTGTGATACTACTGTTCTGAACACACACCCACGAAGTTATTGTTAAATCATCCTGCCCCATAAACCAACCTTTTAATCCTTAAACCCATTTTCGATATACTGTATGCTGTCTCTTAATTTTATATTCTTAGCCAGTTTATACAAGGCAGTTTCATGCTCTTTAACATAAGGATTAGCGGTATCCCACACATAACCTGCCAGTACAGAACAAATCATTTCTTTAATTTTTACATCCTGATCTTTTGCAAAGAAAATAGTGTGTAAAGTGCCATCATACCAGGCCATTACATAACTCCTAAAAGTATCTACACCCTGCATCATTACTTCTGTATATTCTTTTTCCCAATCAATGGGTTCGCCTTTTAAGTATTTTATAGCCAAATGCCCGGCTAGCTGACTACTTACCGTAGCCAGTGTAACGCCGGAAGAAAATACGGGGTCTAAAAACTCGGTTACATTTCCTGTAAGCACAAACCCGTTACCATAAAATTTTTCGGTGGTGGTACTCCATGATTGCAGTATTCGTGGCTCAAAAACAAATTCCACATCTTTAAACCGTTCGGCGGTATAAGCATCGGCAGCCAATAAGGCACGCATTTGCTCTTCCGGACTGCCTGGAAATTTTTCAAAAAACTCGGGACTGGCCACAAAACCTACCGAGGTATTACCGTTAGAAAAGGGAATTACCCATATCCAAACCTCCTGCTCGTGTACCACAATAGTAATACGATCCGGCTCATCGGTTCCCGAGCGGTTGGGATCCTTCATGTGGCAGAAAACGGCTTTACGCGGTGGTAAATCTGATGGGCGATCCATGCCAAATAATCGGGGAATTACTCTACCATAACCACTTCCGTCAATAATAAAACGGGCTTCAATTTGTTTTTCTGCGCCGGTAGCATCTTTTACCGTAGTAATAGAGCTGCCGTCTTCGTTAAAACGAATAGCCGTAACCTCTGTTTGGTATTGAATAGGTACGCCCTGCGATTGCAGTGTATTGGCCAGTACGGTATCAAAGTCTGCACGGGGCACCTGCCATGTCCAGCCCCAACCTTTAGTAAACTGCTCGGCAAAGAAATAGTTACAGGTTTCGTTTCCCCGTACAAACTTTGCCCCAAATTTTTCCTGATAGCCTTTAGCTTTTACGGCCTCTAAAAAGCCTGCTTCTTCTAAGGCTTCCATGCAGCGGGGTAAAAGGCTTTCGCCGATTACAAAGCGCGGAAACTGTTGTTTTTCTACTACCGTTACTTTATATCCGGCTTTATTAACTATGGAAGCGGCCACTGTGCCGGCCGGACCTGCTCCAATTACGAGTACATCTGTTTTTTCGGCCATTTTAGTAATTTTGTGTTTTTATAAATCAAATTCCATGTCCGCCCAGTAGCTCCAACTCCTGTCCTTTTTGCGGAGCGCCCTCCAATATGGGCATGGCTTTGGAAATAAGTTCCCGTACACCCGGTACTGATAATGAATTATCGTGATCTTCTTTAGTATCCCAAACCTCTGTAACCCATACGGCTGATGCATCATTAGCATCTTTGCTAATTGCATATAAATGGCAGCCTTTGGCATTAGCTATTAGTGCTGCCGCCTCAAGCAGGATGGATGCCAACTCTCCGGTTTTGTTTTCTTTGGCGGCAAGTTTACCGTGAAGTAAGTATTTCATAGTGTTTATGATGGTTTATAATCAATCCGTTCCCTGATTTTTTCGGCTGCTTCTTTGCCTGCCCATTTTTCGCAAAGGTACAAGCCTAAATCAATAGAGGCGGAAACACCTCCGGAAGTAATGACGGTTCCATCCTCCACAATTCTTTCTTTCACCACATTACGGCAATAGGGTTTTAACGCATTCAGCTCTAAAAAATGCGTAGTGGCCTTTTTATGTCCCAAAAAACCGGCAGCACCAAATAACAGGGCTCCGGTACAAACAGAAATTTTGCATTTTACTTTTAAGGAGGTTCTGATCCAGTCAATAAAATCATCATCGAATTGTAAACGGCGGGCACCGAGGCCACCGGGAACAATTACGGCATCATACGCTGCCAGATTGGGCTTTATTTTTGTGGTGGTAACTCTTAGGCCAAAATTATCGGTTACTTCGTGTTTATAAGAACAAATATCCCAGCTAAGGTTGGGGATATATCCCAATGACCGAAGGCGCGTGATAGGATCATACACCCCAATAAGATCTAACCAAGTAATACCATCAAATACAACAAATGCTATTTTCATTTTAAGATGCCATTTGTACTGCAGTTGAAACGAGCGTGGCAAGGATGACGCCATTTGCATTACTGCCGGTTCAATAATTATTTTCTTTTTTTACATTTTAGTAAAGTGTGGCTTAGGCCGATGCCGTCAATTTGTTCTACAATATCATACCCGGCCTTATCAATACATTTTTTAAATACGCGGCTGTCGTACATTTGACTGTTGCCATTAGCAATGGCGGTAAAGTAAATGGACAGTTGCTGTATGCAGAAGGCAGAGGTTTCAAAACGCTGTGTATCCCAAAATGCCTCTAAAATAAGTACGAGCCCATCATCGTTAATTGACTGCTTACACCGCTCTAAGATAGAAACAATTTCGGCTTCAGAAAAACAATCCAGAAACTGACTCATCCAAATAGCATCAAAGCCGGTGGGAAAAGGGGTGGATTCGTCCAGAATATTGCAGGGATAAAAGGATACTTTTTCGCCAAGACCCAGTTCCCGAATCCGTTTTTCGGCCATTTCCGTTTGCCCGGGCAGATCCATGATGGTTACATGAATATCCTCCCCATGCGTGGCAGATGCCGATGCCCATTTACCCGTGTTACCCCCTATATCTAATAGTTTGGTGATTTTTTCGTTATAAATCTGTTTAATCACTTCGGGAAAAGCAATATCGCTAAAGAAATGGTCGTACTCGAACCAGCTCTTTTTTAATTGCGGTGGCAGATCCTTTAAACCATGATAGACGGTTGGCCAGTCTCCCAACTCTTTTAAACCAGCCGGCTTGCCGGTATCTATAGCCTCTTCCAAATGGAACATGCCTTTATAGCAGATATCCTGCACAAAGTTCATGTTTACATTGGTTAGCGAATCGTGTAAAATAAAATACCCTGTTTTGGTGATGGCAAAATTTTGACCATCGGTGTATTTTACTAAATGCATTCCCAAACCGGCTTCTAATAAAACACGTACGCCATACTCTGAAACGCCTGATTTTTCAACAATCTCCTGCAAGGATATACCTTCGGATTTAGCATCTTCAATAATTTGTAAAATTTTTTTATCTCTTAACACCCTGGCTACCTGAAACAATATGGGGCCGTGTGCTATTATTTGAGCCATGTGTTTGGCTTCGATGGCTGATTTTTGTTCTACTTTGTAAAAATCTATCATATTATATTATGTTTCTTAATAATTACGGCTGCGTTGCACCCCCCAAAACCGGAGGCGGTTTTTAAACAGGCCGACATTTGTTTTTCTATTAGGGTATGGCAAATATTTAGTGGTTCTGCGGTTCCGGCCGTTTCAAAGCCTTTTGTAGGAATTATTTTTCCATCTTTAAGCGATTGTAAACTGATGATTACCTCTAACAGCCCCGCAGCACCCAGTGTGTGGCCAAAATACCCTTTAAGGCTGTTTACCGGTATTGCCTGCAAACCTGCCAAATTAATGGCTTTGCTTTCCATATCATCATTATACATTGTAGCCGTGCCGTGTGCTGATATAAAATCTATATCTGTTGTAGGAATTGCCGATTCCTGCAAAGCTGCATCAATAGCCTGAAATAACTCCCTTCCGGTACGGGATGGACCCGAAATATGGTTGGCATCGTTACTGATGGCTCCTCCGGCCAATTCAACTGCGTTTTGTTCGGGTTTATTTACAGACAACAGAACGGTTGCTGCTGCTTCTCCGAGGTTGATACCTTTACGGTTGGCATCAAAGGGTTTGCACAGTTCATCGCTCACAGCCTGAAAGGATTGAAAGCCCGATAAAATAAATTTTGTGATAATATCGGCTCCGGCTACAATAATATTTTCATATAAACCTGCCTGTAACATACGTTTGGCAGTTATTATAGCTACTAAACCCGAAATACAGGCATGAGATACAACGATTGGCTTTGTAACCAAGTTGAAAAAATCTGCTATTTTATTGGCAGCCGCCGGGAGGCTTACCTGCTCTTTTAAGGTTTTGCTGATTTTATTGTTTTCCAACAAACTGATATTGCCCTTTGTGGAAGATATAATTAGTGCCGTTTTTTTGCTTGTAACATCAATACCAGACTGCGCTATAACAGACCTAATGGATATGGCCAGCAATTGCTCAAACCTTGTAAGACCTTGCAAACCGTTGGTTACTTGCAAAGCCATAACTGCATCATCCAGTAAATCCGCCATAAAAGGTATGTTACTTTTGGTAACATCATGATGCAAAGTTACTGCCGAACGACCCCGGCAAAGTGCCGTAAAATTTTCGTTGGTGGTTACCCCTAAGGGCGAAACAATATTATCAGCAATAAAATACACCTCCTTCATAAATTATATACCCATTTTACGTTTCCACTCTTCAAAAAAAGGAGGGTTGTTTAAAATTAAAGTCTGCGATTCTTTTTCCAAAAAAACCTGTGTGGTGGTACCGGTAGCTACCAAGGAATCATCACTAACTTTATATAGCCGATACTCAAAAATTATTTTTGCAGCATCGCAAGGAATATAGGTTGCCTCTACACGCACTTTATCGCCAAAGCGAAGCGATTTTTTATAATTGCACTCTGTATGTACAATAGGAACAACCACATCATGCTTAAAAAAATCCATATAGCCAATGCCGTATTGCTTGCCAAAAGCCTCACGGCCGTCCTCAAAATAACGGATATAATGGCCGTGCCATACAATACCGAGAGGGTCGGCCTCATTAAAACGGATTAAAACTTCTACGGTATAACTTAATGACTGCACTTATCTGTTTTATTATTTATCTATAAAAATCCGCATTTCACAATGAGCTATCTTTTCACCATCACAAATTATTTCTCCCTCAACAATAGTGGCATTAAAAATTTGATTGATAATTTTAACGGAGGTTTGTAATTGCTTGCCAATGGTAGGTAAACGCCATATTTTTAATTGTTGTACCGCACCTATAAAGCCAACAGCTACCGGTTTGTTATTGGTATGAGAAATATACCCCATGTGTACCGCAGCTGTTTGTGCTATGTTTTCAATAAGTGCGGGCTCTGTAAGTATATTATTTTCCGTAAAAATATTATCCTCTTTTACGTTAAACGAGGTTACGGCTCTTTCCGGCTCGCAGGTTTCCAGCGTGTCAATCATTACAAACGGGTAGCGTTGCGGAATAAATGGTAATATATCAGTAGCTAAACTCATAATTAGCGATAAAAGTAAGAAAACTAAGGGAACAAAAGGGGGAAATTATTGTATAATACCGGCTTTTATAACGCTTTAACAAAAATACTGCGCATGTAGGTACGCTATTACAGCAATACATAACCGAAACCCTTAATTTTGAAGGTAAATCAAATTTTATTATTTAAATAAGTTGTTTTGTATATACTTTCTGCATCCGCCATATCTCCACAGGCTTCTTTTGAAGAAATGCTTACGCAACCATCAGTATATAAAGGTAACAGGCTACAGTGTATTGAACCGGATTACTCAAAGCATATTGATGCCAAACTCATCCGCCGTATGAGCCGGATTATTAAAATGGGAGTTACGGCAGCAATGAATTGCTTGCAGGATAGCAAAATTGCCCAACCCGATGCCATTATAACCGCTACTGCTTACGGATGCCTTGCCGATACAGATGCTTTTTTAACACGCTTGGTAGAGTTTAAAGAAGAACTCCTTTCGCCTACTGCTTTTATACAATCTACACACAACACGGTTGGCGCACAAATTGCATTACAGTTAAAGTGCCATAATTATAATAATACTTATGTACACAGGGGATCATCTTTTGAAACGGCTTTACTGGATGCCCAATCGCTTCTGATTGAGGAAGATGCCAACGATGTTCTTGTAGGAGCTGCCGACGAAATTATTGACAATAGTCATAGCATTATTAAACGCCTTGGGCAGTATAAGGAAAACGCTGACAGTTCTACGCTACTCTCTACCAGAACTTCGGGCACCATGGCCGGCGAAGGAGCAGCCTTTTTTGTAATGAGTAATATGGAAAACCCTAAAGCTATTGCTCAATTATTAGCCGTAAAAAGCTGGTATAAACCGGATGAGCCTGTTACTCAGCTTATTGATGATTTTCTAAAGGCCAATAATACCGAAGCCGATGAAATAGATTTGGTTGTATTAGGCAATAACGGCGATGTAAAAACAGATGAACATTATAATGAGATAGCACAAGCGGTTTTTAATACTAACAGATTGGCGGGCTATAAAAATTACTGTGGAGAGTACCCCACTTCATCGGCTTTTGCTTTATGGATGGTTGTTAAAATGATGGAGCACAGCAAACATATACAACCGGAAAATCCTCTTAAAAAAGTGTTGATATATAATAATTATAAACTTCAGTACCCTACCCTTTATTTACTTGCGGCATGTTAAATTTTAGAACTACCAATATTGTTTTTTTTATACTGCTGACAGTATTAATTGCAATACAATACTTTTATGGGTTTGATGTGTCCTGGTTTATTGCATTGGGGCTATTATACACGGCTGTTTTGTTTTACGGAAGTTTTTACATCTATTCCAATTTTTTTATAAAAACGCATTGCGGTGTTAAAACCAATGAAAAGATAATTGTGCTTAGTTTTGATGACGGGCCATCAACCGAATACACACAAAAAATTTTACAAATATTGCAAGAGCAACAAGTTCCTGCTACCTTTTTTTTGATTGGTAAAAACATTCAGGCATCGCCGGAACTTGTGCACGAAATTGTATCCAACGGGCATCTTATTGGCAATCATTCTTATGAGCATAGCAATTGGTTCGATTTGCAATCATCCAAAAATATGATTGCAGAATTACAACAAACACACAATTTGGTACACCAATTAACAGGAAAGCACCTAAAATGGTTTCGACCACCTTATGGCGTTACCAATCCCAATGTAAAAAAAGCAGTTGCGGCACTCAACTACCAAACTATTGGTTGGAATGTACGCTCTTTAGACACCATGATTAAAGAACCGGCCAAATTATTAGACAGATTAAAAGGTATGATTAAACCCGGAGCCATTGTTTTATTACATGATACCCAAGAAATAACAACCCATATCCTACCCGATTTTTTACAGTACATTAAAGAACAGGGATACGTTATAGTACCACTTGATAAATTATTACATTTGCAACCCTATGCCTAACAGGTGGGTTACTATTTAACCCATAGGCATAAAAATATAAATGTATGCATAAATTCCTTTTTTTACTATTCGCTCTATTCATCATTCACACGTTAAATGCACAGTATAAATTAGTATCCAACACTACAGCATTTACAGCAGCATTTACTGAGGCTTCTGCTAAAACCAATAGTATAGTTAGTAATTTTACACAGGTAAAAACACTGGCCTTGTTATCAGAAAAACTTAGTTCCAAAGGCAAATTCTACTTTCAAAAAAATGATAAAGTGCGTATGGAATATACGTCCCCGTTTCAATATTTGATGATTATTAACGGCTCAAAGGTTTTTATTAAAGATGGCGAAAAAACAAACACGCTTAATAGCAAATCCAACAAAATGTTTCAGCAAATTAACCAACTGATGATGGATTGTATGAGCGGTAATATATTTGGCAACAAAAATTTTTCGGTACGCCTCTTTGAAGATGCCGACAATTATCTTGCCGAAATGACACCCCAAACAGGACAGTTAAAATCTATGTTTAAGAAAGTAAATGTGATTCTTAAAAAAAGCAACTACATCGTTAGTCAGGTGCAAATGTTTGAACCCGGAGGCGATTACACCTCTTTAAACTATACTAATCAGCAAATTAATACCCGTCTATCCGATGCATTATTCTCCGTTAAATAAATCAGGGTATAGCTTTACAAGTCTGTTATTTTGCGTCCTGCTGATTGCTGGTTTATTTGCCTGTGCTCCCAAAGCATATAAAAACCTTCGGCAATTGGATGGTAGTGCAGATTGTATGCAACAGTTTAAACCAAATTTTAAAAGGGCTTTATACCGTACTACTGTAGATGTGGCCGGCAATCATTTAAGTGGCATTTTATTAATCAAACAAATGCCCGACAGCACTACCCGGCTTCTGTTCACCAACGAAGCCGGATTTAAGTTTTTTGATTTTGGGTTTTCTAAAACCGGGGCATTTACCGTACATGCCATCATAAAAAAAATGGACAAAAAAGCTGTTAAAAAGACATTGCAAAAAGATTTTCAGTTATTACTCATGAACTTTCCGCAAGCTTATATAAAACCTTATACCTTTAAAGGACAGCAGGCAAATGAAAAGTATTATGCTTATCAAAATGGTAATGATTTTTACTACTATATAACCAATATAAATTGTAAGCAGCTAATACGAATGGAAAGAGGCAGCCACACCAAAAAAGTAGTTGTGGCAAACAGTAGCCAATTACACAATGGCTTGCCCGATACTTTAAAAATTCATCATCTGAACTTTAATTTTGATATTAACCTTACTATAATTAACGAAAATGCTGAATAATAATTTATATACCGTCAACTCCTTACATACCGACAACGGCAGTACAGCCGCCCACATTACGGTGAACGAAAACCATCCCATCTTTGAAGGACATTTTCCCGGTCAGCCCGTTTTACCCGGTGTATGTATGATGCAAATTTGTAAGGAATTGATTGAAAAAGCAACGGATCAAAAATTACTACTTCTACAAGCCGATAGTAGTAAATTTCTCAGTATGGTTGATCCACGGGTAACACCCCAGCTTATTATTACCATTGATTATACAATTGCAGATGGTTTTTTACAGGCTAATGGCAAAATAACAGGCGATCCCGGTACTTTTTTAAAGTTCAGTAATTATCGTTTCAAAATACAATAACAAGCTGTCACTTGTCATAAATAATTATTGATGATTCTTTACGCTCTTTCAAAACTTTGGCAAGTTGCAAAAGTGCCTGTTAGTGCGGCTCCTACAAGACCTACTCCCAAACCTAACATTACGGCTCCTGCAATAATAGCGCTTTCATAATGTGATATCTCAATGGTTTGATGGCGAGTACGCATTACAAAATCATCGGAGGCTCTAAACATCGGCACGGATGTAGTGCCTCGCCGGGATGTGCGATCTACGCCGACCCAAATCAATCCGGTAGCCGCAATATTTAATCCCAACTCCCCGCTTAAATTAAATAGAATAAGAAAATCATTCAAGTGTTCCCAACCTAATCTTAATGAAGGCCGATCGTTTATAATGTATAAATTGGAACTGCCAAGTGAAACCGAGGCCAACTGAGAGGGACTACGCAGGATAGGTAGAATATAATTAAAAAACTGCAATGCATTCCGGCTTAGTTCAAGAGCATCTACAGGCAAACCAATTCCTGTACCAGCTCCAAGGCCTATATAATCAGCATTATAAGTCGATCCTGCCCCATTTGATAACTCAAACCGAAAACCACCGCCCCCAACAACAACACCTTCTCCAAGATATAATGACCCAGAGGTATTATTAGTAATTGTCCAAGGAGTCTCAGTCATGTTCTTATGGTTAATAAAGCGAATTTATGAATTACAGTTTTGATAAATTGCAGACTCGCTTAAATTAGGTATCACATAATTTTCAATAGACAGCTATACAGTCTGCTACGTCTTCAATCCGCCAATAAGATGTTCCACCATATTATCTTCCATTTCCAAGGCGGTGTGTGTTTTTGAACTCTTATGCCAAAACTCTAACCCCCTTACAGAAGATAAAATATTTAAAACAACCACATAAGGCATTAACGGTTTTAGCACCCCATCATCAATCCCCTGCTGTACAATAGCCTCCATGCGTTTTACATATTGCCTGCGGTCAGCCGCAAATTCGGTCAGCCTGTCGGTTTCTAAGTGAATCCATTCATTCACCATAACCGAGTATTCTTCAAATCGGGTCAACATCATTTGCGTATGAAAACGTATTAAAGCTTCTATTTTCTGTAATGCAGTACCATTAGCCGCTTCCAGTTCATCCAACTGTTCCTTACACTCTTGAGATACCCCACTAATAATTTCGTTCAGTATCTGAGATTTTGACTGTATGTGATTATACAAACTGGCCGCTTCAATACCAATTTGTTCAGCCAAATCACGCATAGAACTTCCGGTAAATCCTTTTTCTCTAAACATGCCTGCTGCAGTAGCAATAATTAGTGCTTTTTTAGCCGATTTTTTACGTATGCTTGTAGATACACTCATTTACCAAAACTATGTATTTTTACTGTAATTCCTAACAATATGGTTACTGATATATATCAGCCATGCCGGATGTTCTTGTTAAAAACCACTACAAATCTATTGCCTTTAAACCCTCAAAAGCCTAACTTTGCGCCGATTATATATTTAATTCATACATTAATCCCATTCATCGCATGTCTTTAATTACTGTAGGAACAATGGCTTTTGATGCTGTTGAAACTCCTTTTGGAAAAGCCAACAAAATTGTTGGCGGATCGGCAATGTACGCTGCTTATGCTGCCAGTTATTTTGTAAAAAATGTAAACCAAATATCCATCATCGGGTACGATTTTCCTCAGCAGGAATTGACCGACATGAAAAAGCGCGGTATAAAAATGGACGGGGTGGAATTGGTAAAAAACAAAAAATCTTTTTTTTGGAAAGGCAAGTATCACGAGGATATGAACAGTCGCGATACGCTGATTACCGACCTGAATGTACTGGCAGATTTCAATCCGGTAGTACCGGAAAAATATCAAAATACCGGATTTTTAATGCTGGGCAATCTGATGCCTAAACTACAAATGAGCGTTATTGACCAGCTAAAAAAGAAACCTAAGCTGATCGTAATGGACACTATGAACTTTTGGATGGAAACAGCCATGGATGATTTAAAAGAAGTATTAAAAAAAGTAGATCTGCTAATGGTAAACGATGCCGAGGCCAGAGAACTTACCCATCAGTACTCCTTAGTAAAAGCTGCTAAAAAAATTATGGAAATGGGTCCTAAATACCTCATTATTAAAAAAGGAGAACATGGTGCATTGCTCTTCTACAAAAACAAAGTATTTTTTGCGCCCGCTTTTCCGTTGGAAGATGTTTTTGACCCCACAGGTGCGGGCGATACCTTTGCCGGAGGCTTCATTGGGTATTTAGCTAAAATGGATAGCATCAGTTTCGAAAACATGAAAAAAGCCATTATCATGGGTTCTGTAATGGCGAGTTTTTGCGTAGAAAAATTTGGTAATGCCCGCCTTAAAGAATTAACGCGTACTGATATTAACAAACGCCTTAAACAATTTAAAGAACTTACCAACTTTGAAACAACGCTTTAATTAGCACCTCATTATAAAAATAACAATCCCGGAAACAAACATTTCACGGGATTTTTTATTACCCCTTTATATACTGTTTACCGATTATTATCTGTCATTTACCGCCATCTTACAACCCTACATCATTTTTTTTGTTCTTATGGTTACAATAAAAAAGTAAAAAAATGACTGATACAAAAAAATCTCCATCGCTCCCGTTTTGCATCATTATGGATATTATAGGTTGTGCCTCCTATATTGTGCCTGGTGCCGGAGAAATTATAGATATTGTATGGGCTCCCATTTCGGCAGCCATTTTTGCCAAAAGTTTTAGTGGTTCTAAGGGTAAGGCCGGTGCAGTTTTCAACTTTATAGAAGAAGCCGTACCCGGGTTAGATATTATACCCACTTTTACCATCATGTGGTTTATAACCAATAAATCTAACCTGTTTAATAAAAACAAAACAACCATTATTCCTGTAAAAGGGCGTTAATTTTTTGCCTTATTACAAATAAACAGCTGGTGGCCTGCTGCACGCCGCTGCGCTATGTTTGCACCGGGCTATCCGCTATATCTTTGCTTTGCAAAGGATGCCGCTTCTATCCCTGGCCAAATTAGCACCCGGATTGCAAATATTTTTTTATCTTTTTTGGCAAATAATTGCTACAGTCTTACTTTTGCGCAAATGATAATAAAGAAACATACAAAGACCACTAAGATGCATCCATAAGGGAGGTTCGGGTTTTGTATGTATCAATATAAATTTTTAAGCCTCCCGAAATAACGGGAGGCTTTTTTATAACACATATAATAAAAACAAAAAAACACACGAAATGAAAGTTGCAGTTGTAGGTGCCACCGGCCTTGTGGGCACAAAAATGTTGCAGGTTTTGGCCGAAAGAAATTTTCCCGTAACAGAATTGTTACCCGTAGCATCAGAAAAAAGCGTAGGCAAGGAAGTAGATTTTAAGGGCAATAAATATAAAGTAATAGGCATGCAGGATGCCATTAATGCCAAGCCGGCTGTGGCCATATTTTCTGCAGGTGGCGGTACTTCTACCGAGTGGGCACCAAAATTTGCAGCTGCGGGTATTACCGTAGTTGATAACTCTTCTGCCTGGCGTATGGATCCCAAAAAGCCATTGGTAGTTCCGGAAATTAATGCCGATATACTATCCACCAACGATAAAATTATAGCTAATCCCAACTGCTCTACCATTCAAATGGTAGTTGCTTTGGCTCCACTTCATAAAGCTTATAAAATTAAAAGAGTAGTGGTATCTACTTACCAAAGTGTAACCGGAACCGGTAAAAAAGCGGTTGACCAAATGATGGGCGAAAGGAGTAAATCTGTTGCGGGCAATATGGAGGAATACCCAATGGCTTATGCGCATGAGATAGACTTGAACGTAATTCCTCAAATTGATGTTTTTACCGATAACGGCTACACAAAGGAGGAAATGAAAATGGTAAACGAAACCAAAAAAATTATGCGCGATGACAATATTAAAGTTACGGCTACCACCGTACGCATACCGGTTATGGGTGGTCATAGCGAATCGGTAAACGTAGAATTTGAAAATGATTTTGACTTAAAGGAAGTTACTAATCTGTTACAGGCATCGCCAGGCGTTATAGTGGTAGATGATACTGCAAAAGCACTATACCCCATGCCCAAGGATGCCCATGAAAAGGATGAGGTTTTTGTAGGCAGGCTTAGAAGAGATGAAACACAACCTAATACACTAAATATGTGGATTGTGAGCGATAACCTCCGCAAAGGTGCTGCCACCAATGCCGTACAAATTGCAGAATATCTGGTAGCAAACAATCTAATATAATATATTTTATAAAATAGACCAATAATATTACGAATATCCTATTAGAGGCTGTCTTAAAAGGGCAGCCTTTTCATATCGGTACAATCTATTTTACATCGCTGGGTAGTATATGATATTGTTTTGTAAAAGCAGTAGTAAATTTGCTCACATTTGAATAACCTATAAGAAAAGCAATTTCTGAAATACTGTATTTTTTTTCTGAAAGCATTTCCATAGCTATGGCTAACCGTATTTTCATTTGATAATGATAAGGAGTATCGCCGGTTATTAATTTGAATAGGCGTTTAAACTTCGTAAGGCTCATCCTTGCTAACACGGCTAGCTCGTTTACTTGGTTTTTTTTCAATGGATAATTATCTATCAGCGTTTTTACGGCTAATAAATTTTCCAAATCTGAGGGATGAATAATGGTATTGGTTAGTTTTAAATAAGCCTCGTCTTCTAAAGATTCAAAAAAATATCTAATAATTAATATAGTGTTTGATAATAATAGTAGTTTATTAGATTCATTAATTTGCATTTCCCCCAATAAACGTTTATACTTAAAGTCAGTATTTTTAATAAAAAACATATTGTTTTGTGTATTAAATATTTTTGCCAGAGTCATATTTCTATTACATACAATATTATTTTCTAACCATTCCCGTGTAGCGCAAATCCTAAACATTCGTAAATCTTCATATGCCGGCAATATATAATTAACAGTTGATTTTGAATACGTCATTAGCATGGAAAAGTTATCGTAATTATATTGAAAACTTTTTTCTCCCATGCGTTGCTGAATAACTGCTTTGGTTAAGTAAAAATAGATAACGAATATATCATTGTTTTCTCCATACCTTAAATTTATATCCCACTGTTCATATAGTCTAAAATTCATCTGTTGAATCCATAGACCTTCTTGAAAAATCAAATAACTGAACTCGCCATCTCCAATTGTTTTATCCAATTGAAAACCAGTGTCTTTACATTTTCCCAAACCTAATCCTTCCAACTTTTGAAACCATACATTAGGAGGTAAAATATCGTAACTTATATGTCTGACTTTAATGTTCATAACGGTTAAAATGCTTTTAAAAAACATTTATATCACAGAGATATACTCCTTCACAAACCCAACTCATAAGTGTGATGGTTGTCAATTCATGCCGTTTTAAAATACTTTTAAAAGCACCCTCAAAGCAAATTAAATTTTTGGTTAATATAAAGGTAAGTACTTTTATTAATTTTTTATATCATATTTACTTTTCGGCTTGATATCGAAACAATACAGCAGAACGCTTTTACATATTTTCTAATTGAAGAAATATGATATCTGTCATATAGTAATATTGTTCGTTTAATAAATTTACCTTTGGCACTTTTAGCAGGGCGCACATGCAATGCGCATCTTTGATTATGAAAAAAACAGAACTACTTTCGCCTGCGGGCTCATTTGACAGTATGCAGGCCGCTATTAACGCAGGGGCAGATGCCGTTTACTTTGGTGTAGAGCAGCTAAATATGCGCACCGTTTCTTCAAAAACATTTACCATCAACGATATTGAAGCGGTATCCGTAATAGCAAAGAAAAATAATATTAAAGCATATATTACATTAAACACGGTAATGTATGATCACGATCGGCAGCTATTGCATACTATTTTAAAAGAAGTAAAGGCGCATGGAATAGATGCCGTTATTGCTGCTGACTTTGCCGTAATTGAACCCTGCATCAGCATGGGCATTCCAATACATGTTTCTACACAGGCCAACATCAGCAATATAGATGCCGTAAAATTTTATGCCCGCTTTTCTGATGTAGTAGTATTAGCTCGCGAACTTACCCTGACACAGACCGAAAATATTTGTAAAGAAATTGTACGTAAAGACATCAGAGGAGTATCAGGAGATTTAATGAAAGTTGAAATATTTGGTCATGGAGCTTTATGCATGGCAGTTTCCGGAAAATGTTATATGAGCCTGCACACCCAAAACGCTTCTGCCAATCGCGGAGCCTGCCAGCAAAACTGCCGCAGAGCTTACGAAGTAAAAGATAAAGAAACCGGTGCTGAATTTTTAATAGACAATGAATACATCATGTCGCCAAAAGACCTTTGTACCATTAATTTTTTAGATAAAGTAGTAGGTAGCGGTATTGATGTTTTAAAAATAGAAGGGCGCAGTAAAGGTGCCGATTATGTGCATGTAGTAACCCAATGCTACCGAGAGGCTTTAGCCGCTATTGAAGCGGGTTCTTATACAAAAGAAAAAGTAGCTGCCTGGATGCAGCAATTGTCAACCGTTTATAACAGAGGTTTTTGGGATGGCTATTATTTGGGAAGAACATTGGGTGAATGGACAAGGAATCCGGGTTCTGCTGCTACCGAAAGAAAAATTTATTTAGGCAAGGGTACTAAGTATTATCCTAAAATAGGAATTGGTGAATTTTTAATTGAAACAGGCCAGGTAAAAACAGGAGATACTTTAATGATCAGCGGCTCACACATTGGAATGATGAAGGAAACCTTTGCAACACTTATTGTAAATGGCGAAGAAGCAGTATCTGCCGGCAAAGGCGATAAAATTACATTTCCCGTGCCGGGAAAAGTTACCCACAACGATAAACTGTATAAAATTGTAACGGCTGCCGATGAGTAAAATTATTCATTACAGATCGAAATGTATTGGCTGCGGACTGTGCCATGAGCAACAACCAGAACTTTGGCGCATGTCAAAAAAAGACGGAAAAGCCAGCTTATTAGGTGCTACACAAAAAAAGGACGTACACATTGTTATCCTTCGCGAAATGTATCGGGAAAAATTAGAGCAGGTAATCACGGGTTGTCCAGTAAAAGTAATCAAAATATTATGAGCCTTTATATAGGCCGCCACCAAAAACTAATCAAACACATGCAAATTGATATTGTAAATTTTATAAAAAAACAAACTACTGCCACTATTTGCTGTACAGATGAACATAGAAAACCATACTGCTTCACAGTTTTTTATGCTTGGGACAAAGACCAACATTTTCTTATTTTTAAATCATCGCCCCAAACAAAACATGCGAAATTATTATTACAGTTTCCTGCCGTTGCCGGCACCATACTCCCCGACAAACTGAATAAGCTAATTGTTCAGGGCATTCAATTTGAAGGCGAGATATTGCCTCTAAATGATGCTAAAGCTAACAACGCATTTACCACTTATCATAAAAAACACCCCATGGCATTAGTAAAACCGGGCGAGCTGTGGATAGTACAGGTTCAACATATTAAAATGACCGATAGTACCAAAGGTTTTGGGACAAAATTAATTTGGAACCGGGAATAATAAAGCTCCTCAATGAGGCTTAGCTATTGTGGATTTTATTAATATTTGTATCATTGAATAGTGTAATTGGCATTTGTTTTGTCAGACTAAAAGAAATTATGAAAAATACTATTAACCGGCTTAGACCTATAATCCAACCAATTCTAAAAGTTGTGTTTTTATACATTATCGTTTGGGCTGCTTTTTCGTGTAACAATAGCACAAACAGTCGTTCCGATTTACCATCAGAAACCGATACCGTTCTTGAGTGGGTAGATTACCGTTACGGAGAATTACCACCGCAAGGATATTATGACGCACTGGACAGCATTATTAAAAAATGGGATATCCGGTACAAACGTATTGAAGGCGGTTGTGAAGCAGATGAAGCAAAGAAAGAACAAAAAGAATATGAAAAAAACAATTCAAAATATTTTCACCAGTTAGAGCATAAATTCGGGAAAAACTGGCGCAACCGGTTTGATGCGGAAGTAGCTGCGTTGGATAGCTTGTTAAAGACGAAAAAACTCTTAAATCCGCCGGAAATATACACTGTTAAATATGCTGACACCGAAGTAATACAATCCGAAAAACATTTTGACCCTGACATTAATTGTTCTGATAAAGGAGGAAGTATGGAGGATGGGTTTGTAACTGAATGTATTTATAAAAACTACTCTCTAAAAGATGCCTATAACCATTTTAGAGAAAAAAACAAAAGCAATGATGATGGAAAATACTTAGAAGAAGCTATCCCTGTAAAAAAATTTACAAAACGTTTCAATAAAAACAGGGTAACAGTGGTTTATAACATTCCTAACAAGGATATGCTGCAAGTTGAATTATTGTTTGATGGCGGTACAACAAGTATAACTTTTAAAAAAGATATATCAAAAACCATCGTTACCGCAGTTTATTAGCCTGATTAATTTGTTTAATCATAACTTAACATCTATGAAAAGAGCATAAAAATTAGCTAGCTAAATTATACACAAAGCGATTATAATTTTTATGCGAATTACAACTGACAATTAAAAAACAAGAAAAAAATAAACAGATGAAAAAAATACATAAAATTTTATTTTTTTGCTTTTTATGGCCGATTGTTTCTAATAGCCAATCCATTACTTCTACCACAAACCAACTTGCTGATTTTGTTCCCAACGGGTGGAAAAAGATTCTTGAGGTAAAAGGCGATTTGAATATAGACAAATTAGAAGATGTAGTATTGGTAATTGAAAAAACAGATAGTTCTAACTTTAAACGCAGTAGCAGCTGGGGTAGCGATACCTTAAACTTAAACCCCCGCAGGCTATTAGTATTGTTTAAAAAAGATAACGGATATTATTCCCTGATTGCTAACAATAATAATGGTTTTGTGCCTTCTCAAAACGACGCTGTAAGTGCCTGCCTTGAAGACCCTTTAATGGCAGACGGAGGTATTATTATAGAAAAGGGCGTACTAAAAATACATTACAAATATTGGTTAAGTTGCGGATCCTGGTTTGTAAATACGGCCGATTATACGTTTCGTTACCAACGTGGTGGTATGGAGTTAATAGGGTTCGATCATAACGAATTTCACCGCGCCTCGGGTGAATCCAACTCCACAAGTATTAATTTTTCTACAAAAAAAATTCAGGAAATTACCGGTATGAACGAATTTGAAGAAACCGAAAATAAACCTAAAGAAAAATGGCGTAGCATTCAAAATCCCCGTATTTACAACTTACAAAGATGTAACGACCAAACGTATTTTGATTTACTGAAATTATAGGCAACTATTACAAATAGTACATATTTTTTTTCCTAAAATCTGATATAAAGCCGAAAACTATTTTTACTATATTTGATTAAAGCTACTTCCAATGCAGGTTTTTAATGACCAATATTTTAAAACCATTTTTACTACACATTATGATAAAGTGTTCTCAGGGTTTTTAAAGAAAACAAAATCTGAGGCAACTGCACAGGAACTTACTCAAATAACCTTTATTAAATTTTGGGAATATAGAAGTTCCTATACTTTTGAACTATCTGCCGAAATTCAGTTATACAGAAAAGCCAAACTGGTATTTATCGACTGGTTGCGCAAAAAAGCCTACCAAAGGAAGTTGTCAGAAAAAATGAAGGAACATTCCTTAACACATAATAAATGGGAGAACTTTGAAGTAACGGACTCCATCAAGTATGCAATGGAGCAACTGCCTCCTGTACGTAAAAAAGTTTTCTCGCTGGCTTATATTGACGGGTTTAGCCATAAAGAAATAGCTGAAAAATTAAATATATCAACCAAAACGGTAAGTAACCATATACTAAAAGCTTTGCAGCAATTGCGAAAAATATTAGCCTTCATTGCCATTTTAGAAATTATTCAAAAATAATTTATTGCCGGGTAGGTAATTTTTCTATTTCAAACGTACAGTTTATTATGACAGAAGCTGACTACAGGCCTTTAGTTGAAAAATTTCTGGCAGATCAATGCGATCATGCAGAAGCTGAAAGGGTTGTTGAGTATTTACAAAATAATCCAACAGCACTGGATCAGATTGTTTTGATTGAAGATTTAAGCGAGCATGAAATAATTACTGTTTCGAATAAACAAAAGGTAAAAACATTGCGTCATATACTGGGTGGCCAGCAAAAGATTTTATCAATTAAAAAATGGATTGCGGCAGCTTCCATCTTATTCCTCATTGGCTTTTTCATCTTTCTTATTCTTCCTAAAAGCCATCGTCAAAACGTTACTGTAAGTGCTGTTTCAGAAGATATTACATTAACGAATACAACAAAAGAAGTTCAAAAATATTTACTGCCGGATAGTTCAAGTATATTATTAGAACCAGAAGCAGAAATATTGGTAAACAACAATTTTAAAACGAACAGGCTAATAAAAATTACTCGGGGTGATGTTTTCTTTAAAGTAGCCAAAGACACGGCCCACCCCTTTAGGGTTATTACACAAGGAATAGAAACCATAGCACTTGGAACAGCATTTTGGGTAAAAAGCATGCCACAGAGTAGCTACATTGCTGTTTCTCTTAATGAAGGCAGTGTTGTTATTGCTGCGGAAGAGGACGATATCTTTAAAATGCAGCCCGTATATTTAAAACCGGAACACACTTGTGCAATTAACAAAACAACAGGAAAAGTAGAGGTATATAAAACTATCAAACCTTTAAACCAACCAAGAAAAGAAATTAGTGTAAATCAAAAAGGCTCTGAAAATCCTAAAATTAATTCCATTGAATGGACAAACGAAGAAATAGTTTTTTCCAATGTTTCACTGGGTCATGTATTTGCCAGATTAGAAAAAAAATATAACGTTACAATTATAGTCAACGATAAAGCCATATTAAAACCCTATTTAACAGGAAAAATATTTTATTCTGATTCGTTGAATGTGTTGCTTCAGTCTATTTGCGACTTAAATAAATTGACATACGAAAAAAAGGATGATACTATATTAATAAAACAAAAATAAAACTTGCGATTGCATTATTCTAAACACACGGTTTAATCACTTACAGCAACGAACAGTGATAAACCATTAAAAATTACGATTATGAAAAAATTAGTTGGCAAGCTGCCATTGCTTGTGTTGCTCTGCTTTTCCCTAAACCTTGCTTTTGGCCAAAACAATGAAGTTACAGGTAAAGTTCTATCCGAGTCGGGAGAGGCATTACCGAAAGTAACTATTACTGTAGAAAACATACGAACCAAGGAAAAAACTAATCTACTCTCTGATGATTCAGGAAATTTTAATCTTACTCGTTTATCCAATGACGATAAGTATAATTTATTTTTTGATTACGTAGGTTATAAGCAGGAGGCTTTGTATAATTTCTCTGTTTTAAGTGATGAAAGTAGCAAGCTATTAATAAGGATGAGGCCCGAAGTAGGCAGCCTGAATGAAGTTGTTGTAGTTGGCTATGGCACCCAAAGAAGAGCCAGCATTACAGGAGCTATCTCAAGCATAAAAACAAGCGATATTCAAAATGTACCACTTACCAATCTTTCTAATGGATTAGCAGGCCGTGCTCCGGGCATACAGGTTGTGGGCACCTCAGGTCTTGCAGGAGCTTCTTCCTCTATTCGTATTAGAGGAAGCTTAGGAGAGCCATTATATGTAATTAACGGTATAATTAGGAGCAAATCCGATTTTGATGCTTTAAATCCCAACGAAGTAGAAAATATAAGCTTTTTAAAAGATGCAGCCAGTGCAGCTATTTATGGTTCCAGTGCAGGTAACGGCGTTGTATTAGTTACAACAAACGGAGGGAGAAATCAAAAGCCGGTTTTTGAGTATAAAGGGAACCTTTCAGTTTCAAACCCTACCAAATCTCTACAAAATTTCACTGCCCAAGAAGAGTTAAGGTTTTTGAACAATTCTGCTGTTTCTAAAAATCTTCCAGAACCCATTACCGATGAAGTAATGAATTACTTTTCTGATAAATCATATAGCATCAATGATTTAATATGGCAAAATCCTACTGTACAGGAACATAATTTAAGTGTGAACGGTGGCTCCGAAAATATAACCTAGTATATGCTTTTGGGCTATCATAAAGAAGAAGGCTCCTACAAAAAATTAGGGTTTGACAGATACAATTTCAGGTCGGATATTACTGCAAAAATCACACCCAGTTTAAAAGTAAATTTAAATATTGGCGGTAACCAAAGAGATTATGACCGATGGTATTGGCCTTATGACGGTGCCGAAGATTTTAATGTAGGAGATTTTTACAGAGCCACTTTTAACTGGACCAGGCTTTATCCGTTTTTTGTAAAAGCTGATGGAACACCATCTAACGACCCCAACGATATTGCAGTTAAAACCTCAGGAGGCTGGCATCCGCCACAATTAATGCTTAACGAACCCGGTTACAGGCAAACCCGATACCGCACTATGGACGGAATATTAAAGATTGATCTGGATATGTCAAAACTAGTTCCAGGTTTAAGTACCAGCTTACAGGGTAATATTGTAGCAGATGATGGAAATTTGAAATCTTTTGTAGTACCCAATAAATTTTACATCTTTCAATCAGCCAGTACTACCAATAAATTTCTTCCCGGAGCGGTTGATTTTAGCCAAATTGGTACACACAATTTAAGTGCTGCATATCCTAATATTCAGGAAAGTGTAGCTTTAAGCAGTAGTTATCAGTTCGATTGGTTTCTGAACTATAAAAGAAACTTTGGGCAACACAAAGTAAACCTGTTAAGTGTATATGAGCAAGCCGGCTCAAAAGGAAAAAATTTATATGGCAGAGCAGAAGACTTGCTAACTACATCCATCGATCAAATTTACAATGCATCCTCCGATGCTACCCACCGCTGGTTTGACGGAAGTGAAAACAGCTTTGCAAGAGCCTCATGGATTGGTAAAGCCAATTACTCTTTTGACGATAAATACATTGCTGAGTTTGCCTTCCGTTATGACGGCAATTACAAATTTGCACCAAATAAAAGATGGGGTTTTTTCCCTTCAGGCTCTGTTGCATGGCGTATCAGCCATGAAAATTTCATGCAGGACAATAAAATATTTGACGATTTAAAGCTCCGCGCTAATTACGGTACTACCGGTAGTGATAATGGCATTAGTGCTTGGCAGTGGAGTCAAAAATACCAAACTGCCACCGGTACTGTTTTTGGCAATACTTTATACTCTGGCCTTACACCAGGTACAGTACCCAATGCCAATATTTCCTGGTCAACTATAGGAATGTGGGACGTTGGTCTTGACTTTACCATTCTCAAAAACAGGCTTTACGGAGAAATAGATGTTTGGGGTAAAACGCAAAGCAATATTCTTGGTTCAAGAATAGGGTCAACACCTACAACCTTTGGCGCAACACTACCACCTGTAAACTACGCCAAAAGATCTTGGAGTGGCTATGAAATAAACTTAGACTGGCGCGATCGCATTGGAGAATTTAAATATAGCGTATATGGCAATATGGGCTTTGCCAAAGACAAATGGGATATTATTGACCAACCCAGCTCCTATACCGACGGCACCTATAAAGATAATTGGAGGAGTGCCATTGGGCAACCCAACGACAGACTGTCTGGCTACATTTCAGAAGGCATTATAAGAGATCAGGCCACCTTAGATGCCTTACCAGCCGGTTTCACGCAATTTGGAAGGGTTCCCATGTTAGGCACCATATTATTTAAAGATATTAGAGGAGCCAATTATAGCGAAGGCCCCGATGGAAAAATTGATGGAAACGATGTTACCTATTTAAGTAACAACGCCACACCAAGAATTAATTATGGTTTTGGCCTAAGAGGCGATTGGAAAGGGATTAGTGTTAATATGCACTTTCAGGGCGTAGGGGCCTACGACCGTATGATTAGCACCATTAACGGAGGCGGTGTCTTTCAAATTGGAGACAGGCCTTATTTTGAAATATGGGCTAAAGATTATTGGACTCCTGAAAATGTTAACGCCCAGTACCCTCGTGTAAATGGTGGTTGGATGATGCCGGAGTATGGAGGTGGCCCATCCACCTTCTGGATGCGGAACGGCGCTTACCTGCGGCTTAAAAATATTAACATCGCCTATTCGCTTCCGGCAAATTGGTTAAATAAAATTAATATTAAACAAGTTCAGGTTTATTTTAACGCCACTAATTTGTTTGTAATTAGTGGAATGAAAGAACATGACCCCGAGCAAAATACTTTAGACTCGTATCCATTAATGAAAACTTTTACTGGCGGCCTCAGCTTTCAGTTTTAATCTAAAAATTTATTACAATGAAATACATTATAAAAGATTGGAAATATAAAATATTCGCCGGTTTACTTATAGTAGGATTATTCTTTTCCGGTTGTAACAAACCCTTAGACGAGGTAAAAGATCTGAGTAATTACCCCGCTGCAGGAACTTTTGATGACTTGAATACAGTAAATGCTTATTTAGCAGCATTATACGGCAGTACTTTTAGCGGATGGCCGGTAAACTTTGGAAACAATGCCGATGAAAGCGGTACTATTATTGCCTCAGACTGGGTTACCGAAAGTAATAGTACCATGAGGTATTGGCCGTACAGTATTGTAAGAAGGGTTAATATTATGCTGCACGAACTTCCTTTGGGAAAACTTTCTGCCGAAGCACAAAAACCCATAATTGCACAGGCTAAATTCATTAGGGCTTACCTTTATTTTAATATGGTTAAATATTATGGCGGTGTGCCAATTGTGCAAACAGTACAAACTTTAGACGAAGATTTAAAAGTACCCAGAAACTCCACTGCAGAGTGTTTCGATTTTATGCTACAAGATTTAGATGAAGCTATTGCCAACTTACCCATTAAATACTCCGGCTCCGATTTTGGAAGAGCCGATCAGGCCGCTGCCAGAGCTTTCAAAGGCAGGGTATTGCTATACAAAGCTTCTCCACAGTTTAACCCTTCCAAACCATATAATAATGCTTATTGGCAGGAAGCCTATCAGGCAAATTTAGAGGCTAAAAACTTCCTGGATGCAAACGGTTATGGGCTTGCCACAAACTATACCGATGTTTTTGAAGCAGCCGCAAATAAGGAAAATATTTTTACCGTAGTATATGTTGCACCCAGTAAAACAAACGGCAGAAGGGAAGACGGTGTAAGACCGCTTTCCGAATCGAAAAACGCCACCGGTATGGACCAGCCCATTTGGGCATTAGCAATGGCATACCCCATGAAGGACGGTAAAGCACCCAACGATCCTACATCTGCATACACATTTGATACGCAGCACTTCTGGGAAAACAGAGACCCGCGTTTTGCAGCCAACCTTGTGTGGAATGGGGCTGTTTACCCACTTAGCGGTAAAGTAGGCCGCAGGCAATATACCATGACGAATATTGCGCTATCAGTAGATGCTTTTGGATATGTTATTCAGGGAGAAAATCATTACAGGACAGGGTTGTATTGCAGAAAAGGAATACAGGAAGAACTGACCGCCGATTTGGTTACAAACAACGCCATTGATTGGCCTGAAATACGTTATGCAGAAGTGCTGTTTAATTTTGCCGAAGCTGCTAACGAAACCGGCCATGGAGCCGATGCAGTACTAGTATTAAAAAACATCAGAGCCAGAGCCGGCATAGAACCCGGTGGCGATGGTATGTACGGATTAAAAACAGCTATGACCACAGCTGAAATCAGAGAAGCTATTTTAAACGAAAAGTATATTGAAATGTGCTTTGAAGGACAACGCTTTTGGGATTTGAGAAGGCTCAGACTTTTAAACAGGTTAGATGGTATGCGCAAATATGGCATAATGGCAATGACTGTAAATGGAAGAGCTTACAATCAGGTTACACCAGCCGATGTAACCGCAGCAAATTCTTATGCGCTATTACCGGAAAATTTTACTTACCAGGTAGTTGAACTAATTACAACAGGTGCCAAACAAATGGTTATGCCCGATAAGTATTCGTTCTTCCCCATTAAATTATCCGATATTGACAGAAATGCCAACCTTCAGCAAAATACCGGCTGGGCAAATGGCACTTTTGATCCTACTTTACCTTAAATGAATAATGCATAACTAATAGGTTGTAATCAAAAGTAAACATGATTGTCATGGTTCGGTTAACCCGCCATGACAATCTTTTTTTATATTAATAGCTTATTTTTTTAGAAAATAGCAATGCTGATTTGAAATTAATATATTTGATTCAGCCTTGTCTTATAAATTGTATTCGTAAAAAACAATTAAGTCTGTATATACATATCTCCATTTACAATATTTACTATGTCTCATAAAAAAATATCAATTATGCACCGTTTAATCTTCGTTCTAATCTCTATAATAATCACTATCCATCTGGGTGCACAAATGCCTACTGGGCTACCTGTTTATAATAAGGAAAAAATAAAAATCAATGGCGACTGGCTGGTACAAAAAACAAATTCAAAAGCTGCTTTTTATACAACCCCTGATGGTTATTTTGTATTAAGTAACGGGCTCATTAGCCGTGTTTTTGATGTTAAAAGAGGCGGTGCTACCATAGGAATTGAAAACCTGATGACTGGAGAAAATTTATTACGCACCGTAATGCCCGAAGCAGAAATCACCGTAAACGGAATTTCAATTCCTGTAGGCGGATTAGCAGGTCAGCCCATTCAAAATTATTTGTTGCAAAATTGGTTACAGAAAATGCAACCCAACCCTACGGCCTTCAACTTACAACAAATAACCACCGGAGAAACTAAAGCCCGCTTTGGCTGGAAAAAAAAACAGGAGTGGATGCCTAAAGACATGCCTTGGCCGACACCAGGGAAAATGGCAACTTTTACTTATGGAGCTAACGAGGATTGGATTGTATATCACATGGCCAATAGCAACAGCGATGAAAACCGAGAACTACTATTTTCTGATACTTTTAAAGAGTTGGGCAATGAGTGGAAAATAAGCCAATCATCCGGCGACCCCCGTAATTCTTTTATAAACGAAGGAAAGCCCGGCGAAATTTGGGCAGGAGCTAACGAATCAGTTTATGCCGAAATGAAAAGCCCCCAAAATGCTAAAGTTTGGGTAGTACAGGTAGATCCCGGTACAGATTTGTCGGCAAGTTGGGGAATAGGATTTTCGTTAATAAGTACTACGGGTAAAATTTATAAGCTAAATGTAAGAACAAGAGATTTGAATTTTGGCATTTATGATGGCATACAGGAAAAATCAATAGGAAATTTTCAGGATGGTAAAAAAGTATTTTTGCGTGCAGAACTTGTAAATAATAAGATTGTATTTTCCTACTCCTACAATAATAAAAACTATGAAATTATAGGAGATGCCAATCTCCCATCAGGAGAAATTACGGCATTGCGAGTTGGAAAATTAGATAACCGGGGCAGATTTAGTGATGATAAACCTCGTGGTGAAACCGGCCGCAGCCGCATTATTAGTGTAAATATTTTAGGGAATTTTGCTGAAAACAATCAGGGTAATATAGTCTCCCAATTAAATTTCCTGAAAAATATAAAAGTATTAGTGCATTACGAAATGTATGACGGCATTCCCCTAATGGGTAAATGGATTGAAGTAATAAACCAGTCGAACAACGCCGTAACCGTTAACAGTTTTAAAAGCGAAATGCTGGCTTTTGTAGAAGCAGAAAGCTCTGTTGACGATGTAAACCAATGGATGAAACCAAATATTACAGTAGAAACAGACTATCAGTTTGGAGGCATGTCAAATGGTAATTTGGAAAATTGCAGCATTGCCTGGCTGCCCGACCCTTCTTATCAAACACAGGTGAATTATAATTTAAAAACACCTGTAAACCTTGAAGCCTTTCCTAAAATTGGCCCTGAAAAAGCACTACAGCCGGGAGGTACACTTACCAGTTTTAGAACCTGGGAGCTAATACATGACAAATGGGATAGAGAGCGAAAAGGATTAGCAGAACGCAAAATGTACCGGGCTCTCGCCCCCTGGGTAACCGAAAATCCGATTATGATGCATGTTCGCTCTGCCGATGATCTGTCTGTAAAAAAAGCCATAGACCAATGCGCCGATGTCGGTTTTGAAATGGTGATTATGACTTTTGGAAGCGGCTTTAATATTGAAGACAGCAGCCGTACAAATATTGAAAGAATGAAAGCACTGGCAGCATACGCACATTCAAAAAAAATTACATTAGGCGGATATTCTTTATTAGCCAGCCGCAGTATCAATAAAGAAAATGATGTGGTAATGCCTACTGGCAAGAAGCCCCGTTTTGGCAACTCTCCCTGCCTGTGCAGTAAATGGGGGCTTAATTATTTTAATGAATTATACAACTTCTATCAACAAACCGGGCAGGATATTTTAGAGCATGACGGCAGCTATCCCGGCGATGTTTGCGCCAGCGAATCGCACCCCGGCCATAAAGGGTTAAACGACTCGCAGTGGAACCAGTTTGAAGAAATTGCCAAATTTTACAACTGGTGCAGAGAACAGGGCATTTATTTAAATGTTCCTGATAAGTATTTTTTACAGGGAAGCAGCAAAACGGGTATGGGTTATCGGGAAACCAATTGGTCCTTACCACGCGAGCAGCAGGAAATTATTGAGAGGCAAAATATATATGATGGCACTTGGAGTAAAACGCCGAGTATGGGATGGATGTTTGTGCCATTAGTAGAATATCATGGCGGTGGTAAAGCTGCCACTATTGAACCCCTAAAAGAGCATTTACCGCATTACGGTCAGCGCCTGGCTAATTTATTTGGAGCAGGGGTACAGGCAGCTTACCGGGGACCGCAATTATACGATAGCCCTGCCACAAGAGAAGTAGTTTTACAATGGGTGAACTTTTATAAACAACACCGCAAAATTTTAGATGCAGATATTATTCACATCAGAAGACCCGATGGGCAGGATTATGACGGTTGGTTACATGCCGACCCATTCGGAAAAACAAAGGGATTACTGATGTTATACAACCCGTTGAACACAACCATACAAAAGCAAATAGCTGTTAACTTGTATTATACCGGTTTAACAAATACGGCAAAATTTACTGATGGGAATGGTCGTCTTCAAACACTTCGTTTAAATAGAGATTACAAAGTTTTACTCACCATTAATATTCCGCCGCACGGAGAGCAATGGTTTGTGATTGAGTGATGTAAATATGTTTAACTATGATGCATTTTGTCCGGTAATAAATTTGTTTACGTTTGTCTATTAATATACTTTTAATCCTTAATTTCAATAACTGTTAAATAAAACTGTCCACCGGTTGTACAACCGGATCAAAGCTATATTGAACTTGGAAAACAATACGAATGCCTATAAAAAATGTAAAAAACATAACTGCATTAGATAACGCTTTTTTCCTTTTTTTTAGTGTGTTGGCTTTGCTTAAAGGGCAGGCCACCATATTTTATATGATGTACTTTTTTTGGTGGCAGGAGCTCATTAGAACAATGGCCGATACAGCATTTCTCTATAAAAAAAGAAAAATTGTTGAAGACTGGAAAACTGAAATAAAAAAAATATACCCACGGTATTTTTTATTATTCATTTATCTAATATTTATAGTAGTGTTCTTCGGATTTATAGCAAACTGGGATAATACAGATTTAGTAATATTAAATTTTGAGGTATTGTTATTCCGCAACATATTCTTTGATTGTAACCTTATTGTGTTTGCATTGAACGTTTTTTATCGTACTTTTTATATACATGAATACAAAACTATAGATGATGCATTCAATCCCCGTACCATTATTATGCATATTTCCATTATTCTGGGTGCTATCATCAGTTTTTTTGTAGTGCGGCGTTATCCCGAAATATTTGTACCCGGAAATATGTGGGCTTCAGTTGCCATCATTACACCTTTTTTACTGTTACGGGTGTTGATACGGTCAATTAAATAAACTGCTGAACATTTTTAATTTCCATATTGCTTAGTAAAAACACTAATGGCTATTGTGCTTTTTTCGAATAGCCGGTGAGGGTATTTTAGAACTGTCCTTTTTAGCAAGTAGAGAACCAAACATTAAAATGATGCAGGTAATTACAATTACCTGAACCACCAAAGGCTTATTAACAATAGCAATACTGTTTGCCGGGTTTATAGAATAAAAAAGCAGAATCGTTATTAATCCTCTTGGTGCGATAAAAATAAGAGGCGATAAATTCATTTTAAAAAAAGTTAGTTGTACAGAGCGTATTGCATATATTGCCAGCGTAATCAATATAGCCCATTGCACGCTGTTTCCGTCAACCAATTGTCTGTAATCCATGGTATAACCAAACATGATAAAAAAGATGGCTCGAACCAAAAAAGTAGCTTCTCGCAAAATTTCAGACAGCTTATGTGATTCTATATGCAATAAGTGCAAATCTATTTTCCCTAAGAACTTTGGTTTAGGTATATTTAATTTTTGTAGCTCATCAATATTACCCATAAAAAGGCCAAAGAACAAGATGAACATCAAAGCCGACAAATGAAATATTTTAGCCTCTTGATAAATAAGAATTACTAAAATTATCATTGGCATAAACTTAATGGGATGCTTTATTTTACTAATAAGAAATGCTAATCCTAAAGTAGCTACAAACGAAATAACTAACATCAACACTATTTGCCAGCCAAAATTTAAAACAGTTTGAAATGAAAAAACCTCATTCAGTGTTACCGCATTAAAGAAAATAACACCCAAAATATCAGACAGACTACTTTCATATATCACAAACTCCTTATCCCGCTTATTAAAATTAGCCACGGTAGGAATGGCAATTGCACTGGATATAATACAAAATGGAAGAGCATTAATGAGTGCATACCTAAAATTATACCCCCCGTACAAACTAAAAACAGCAGAAATAAAAAGGCTCAATAAAACAATCGGAATTAAAGCCGTCCAAAAAGAGCGTTTTATAACTTCCTTTTTACTGGGGCTAAACTCTAACTCCATGGCTCCTTCCAGCACAATCATTATAAGCACAATGGTTCCCATTACCGGAAGCCAACGTTCAATATCTTCTACGGCCAAATCTTCAATATACCCCGAACCTTCTTTTAATATAACACCCAGTAATAATAACAGCAATACCGATGGTATTTTGGTATATTCTGCAGTAAGGTCAAAAATATAAGCCAGTAGTACAAGTACACAAAAGGTAATAATAACCGTTGTAACCATTTTTTAAAAATACTAAAATTGAATGATTTGATTAATTTAATATTAAGACAGCCCTTACGGCTACCTTATTTAAACAGGCAATGCTTGTAATATTGTTTTGAAACTTGTTAGTATATTTTTATTAAAAATAAATAATGTTTACAATATTTCTTCAATACTTTTCCTAATATTTTCTGCCATTTTTTGTGTAGGCAAATCGTTCTCATCTCCTCCAAAAGGATCTTCAATTTCTTCGGCAATTAGTTCTAAACTGGTTAATACATACGTTATTATTACTACAACAGGTACAACCCAATATCCCAGTTGAAATACATACCCCCAAGGTAATGTTAACAAATAAATTAAGATAAACCTTTTTATAAATACGCCGTATGAAGAAGGTATAGGCGTATTTTTAATACGCTCGCAGGCTCCGCAAATATCAGTAAAAGATTGTAGCTCGTTGTTTAAAAAAAGTAAAACCTCTCCGCTTATTTTTTGTTCCCTGTACAATTTCTTTACATGTTCATAAATTAGGCCCGCTATTTGATTGGGCATATGTTTTTCCGTATCTAAAGCAGAAAGCACCCTTTTGGTATGATGGTCTTCATCAAATAGCATTAGGCGGGTACGCTCTTTGAGCAGGTGTTGGTGCAATACTTGGGCATATGTAGGAATTATTTTTCTGAAAAAACTCCGCTCCTCCTTTTGATCCTCTCCTAATACAACCGAGAGCTTTAATGCCAGATTACGAGAGTTATTTACCAGGGCACCCCACAACTTTCTGCCTTCCCACCACCTGTCATAGGCAGTATTGGTTCTAAAAACTAATATTAAAGAAATGGCAAAACCCAATAAAGAATGAAGCACTGGCAGATTTTTTAAAACACTTTTCTCAGATAATTGCCAGTATTCTAATTCAAGGTATGCAATACCCACTGCATATATTGCAATTACCAGTAAAATCCACCACAACCTTCGTAACACATCAGATTTGGTTACTTTAATTAATACCGAAACCCAGTCTTTAGTGTTATAATACCTCATATATTATTTCTGTATATAAATTTTACCCGCCCGTATTAGTATATTGTTCCAACAAATTCTTTTATGAATTCTTTTTTAAAGAAGCCTTTTCCCAAAACTCTTTGGCATTGCGGGGTAAAGGGATATCAATGTTAGCAGATGTTGTAGCATTGATATAATTAATTACATCTTGGTAGGTGAATACTTGCTTATAATCGTCTTTTAGTTCGGCATTATTATTGGCCTGACACACATTTCCATCGGCATCTTCCACATATATCATACCCAACAGTTCTTGCAGTTGGTTAATAAAATTTTTGTCAATTTTCTGCATTATATATTAATGTGTTATTTTTTACTTTAAAAAACTGTATTCCTTACGGTAAAATTAAGTAAATGCAGTTATATAATTTTATTGGCATCATCGTTTACAAATTCGGTAATTCTGGATTACCTAAGACTGATAAAAATTAAAAAGTATTTGTAATACCTTTTTGAACCTTGTATAATATGGTTGCCTGACGTTTGTTCGCTCAATCAAAAAAGTCCTCCGGTTTTAGCTACAGGGTTTTAATAATAAAATCGCTGTAGGGGGAGGGCTCGAATACGCCGCGGCGCACAGTTAGCGGCTGCCCTACTCTAAAAACACAAAAACCCTCATGGTATTGAACCATCAGGGTTTTAATAATAAAATCGCTGTAGGGGGAGGGCTCGAACCTCCACGAGGCAGTTAGCCGCTGTGCAAAAATGTAGAGGGTGCTACCCTCAACCTACTGGTGGTCAACCCCAGTCGGTGGCCCTGCAGTGCCATCGGCTTTACACAGTGTTTATCCCGGACTCCTCACCCTCGAGACAAGAGGGCATGTCTGCCAAAAATTTCATCACCCCACAATGTTTAAGAACTATTATCTTTGTTTGATAGGACAAAAGTAAAGAATTATGCCATTTTATTCCAAATTTTTCAATAAAAATTTATAAAATATAGAAAATATTTAAATATTTTTACATATCTTTAGAAAAAATTAAATTTAATATTTCAAAATGGCTTCTAAATTAAATCTCGACAAATTGGATTTGCAAATCATTCAGCACATGATGGAAAATGCTGAAATTTCCTATGCCGACTTAGGTAAGAAACTCTTTGTGTCGGGTGGAACCATCCATGTGCGTATTAAAAAATTACAAAAGGATGGGATTGTCAAAGGTACAAGATTGAGCACAAACCTCAAACTTTTAGGGTATGATGTTATTGCTTTTATTGGCATTTACTTAAAAGAAAGCTCTTTATATGATTCTGTAGCCAAAGAGTTGCATAAAATGAAAGAGGTGGTAAGGCTGAATTATACCACCGGCAATTACAGCATGTTTGCTGAAATTGTTTGTAAAGATATTAGCGAACTGCGCGATGTACTGCACGAAAAACTGCAAAAAATAAAGGGTATTGAAAGAACAGAAACTATCATTTCCTTAGAAGAAAGCTTTTCCAGAAATGTAAAAGTGTTGGAGGATGAATAATACTGATAACTTATTTTCTACAACCTTCCCCTCACATTCAGTGCATCGCGCAAGCCATTACCCAACAGGTTAAAAGCCAGCACTAAGATCATAATTGCAAAACCGGGAGCCAATGCCAGCATAGGGTTTTGTGTGATGATGAAGTTATAATTTTCCTTAATCATCAGTCCCCAACTGGGTGTTGGCGGTTGCACTCCTACGCCTAAAAAACTCAATCCGGCTTCTATTACAATGGCCGATGCAAAATTAGCGGCAGCAATTACCATAACAGGGCCTATTATATTAGGCCATATATGCCCTACAATAATGCGGGAATTTTTAAAACCCAGTGCTTTCGTAGCCTCAATATATTCTAATTCCCTCACGGCTAACACCTGCCCCCTAACTAAGCGGGCTACATTTACCCACATGGTTAAACCAATAGCAATAAATACCTGCCAAAATCCTTTGCCTAACGCAAGCGTAATTGCAAATACGAGCAACAAGGTAGGTATGCTCCAAATGATATTGATAAACCACATAATGGCATCATCCGTTTTGCCCCTGTAATAGCCGGCCAAAGAACCCAGTATCATCCCAATTGTAATAGAAATTATAACGGTTATCAATCCCACACTCAGGCTTACACGGGTGCCCACAATCAATCTGCTTAAAATATCGCGGCCATATTTATCGGTGCCAATCCAGTAAGTATTGGTAATAACCGGGCTGGCTTCTAATTGATGTTTTAAGTATTGAACAGGCTCGCTTACGCCCTCATCAATATATTTTTGGGCTATAAGACTATCACCCAAAATCTGATAATCATTTATAGGAACATAGTCATATACATCGGGTTTACCCGAAAATAATCGTTTGAAAAAACCAACGGAAGATGGTGTGTTTTCTTTTTTAACTAATAGAAATTGCTGTGTAAAACCCGGCTTTTCTCCACCAATTTCTAAAATAATCCGGTTTGCGTCAGGCGATGAATCGGAAGCTATAAAATAACAAAAAACAGCTACAATTACAGCCAGTACAATGACCGCCAAACCGGCCATTGCCCCTTTATTTCTTTGTAATCTTTTCCATGCAGAATGTTGCGCCATACTTGTACTGCCAAATGTAAGAAAAACAAATTGCCCGATAGTAATTGTTTTATTTTACCGTTCTGCCTTTCCAAACATACCGGCCAAAACTGCCCAGAAAACCCGAAACAATTGTATAAGCAATATGAAGGGGTTGAAAAAGGAAAAAGTATTTTACCAATTGCATACGATTAAAAAAACGACTGATACTTGTGATGAAAGGGAGTTCAATAATGGTTTTGGATACCCAAAGTATAAGAAAAGCGTACAGATAATTGATATTGATCCATGCGAGGGCTAATAAAATGAGAAAAGAAAAATTAAAAAGATATACGAGTACCAATACGGCTAATATTCTTTTATCATCATAATATTTAGCTTTACTGGCCCAGCGAATGCGTTGGTGAAAAAAATCTTTCCAACTGGCAGCTGCCAACGTAGCTACAATGGATTGTTTTGATTTAAGATATTTAACTTTTTGGGGATAGCGTTTCCAAATTTTATGCATCAACAACATATCATCACCACTGGCAATATCATCAATCCCTTTAAAACCGTCCACCTCGTAAAAGGTGTCTTTTTTATACGCCAAATTAGCACCATTGCACATACTGTGAATGTTTTTATACACTGAGGCCGCTGTTATTCCCTGCAGGGTTAAAAAATCTAATGTTTGAAAAGTATATAAAATACTTGGGGATTGCCGGTCAACTGGCTCTTGCAATGCAGTAACTAATGCAACAGGTGCCGCCACAAATACCGGTTTTTCCTCATTAATAAAACTATTAAATGTATCCAGCCAGTTCTCATTCACAACACAGTCGGCATCTGTACAAATTACCCAATCGTTTTTTGCTGTTGCAATGCCTTTTGCTATGGCTTTCTTTTTATATGCGTTAATACCATCTTCCTTTAGCTGTACTAATTTTATATTGCTGTTTGGGACAAAATTATTGACGATTGCTGCTGTACCGTCAGTAGAATGATCATCTACAACAATTACTTCAAAAAAATCTTTGGGGTAAGATTGGAGGGTTAAAGAATGCAATAAAAAACCGATATTTTTTTCTTCATTTCGCGCGGCTACAATTACAGAAAACCGAATAGACTTTTTACCGGAATTTGTTTTGTCAAATACTTGCAATGCCTTCCAGCCGCTGTTATAAAAAAGAATAAGTACAGCATAAAACAGGAATAACAATAAAATTATAATCAACAAAATCATCGCATGCAAATCTAACCTTCTTTTTTTTGCAATCCCAGAAAAGAATAACCAGAAAAGAAAACCATCTTGATTGAACTCAATTAATTTTTAGCCGCAAGGATTTTTTGCAAATTTGACCTAACTTTAAATAGATGCTTGCTTACATCGTAACGGAACTTGCAGGTAACCTAAAAAAGCATGATGAATAAAGCATTGCACAATTACAATCACCTAAATCAACAAAAATTATGAACGCAAATACAATAAAAGGAGCAGAGTGGTTAATAAAGGAATCGCAACCTTATGATACATTTATACCTAACGAATTTAGTGAAGAGCAATTCATGATTAGGGATATGTGTGAACAATTTTTGGATAGTGAGATATTTCCAATTCTTGACCGTATTGACAGTTTGGAAGAAGGCTTAATGAAATCATTAGTACAAAAAGCCGGTGAGCAGGGTCTTTTAGCCACTTCATTTCCGGAGGAGTATGGCGGACTGGGAAAAGATTTTATTACAGCCACAATAGTTAATGAATATTTAGGTTCCGGTCATTCTTTTGCAGTAGCAATTGCTGCGCATACAGGCATCGGAACCCTGCCTATTTTATATTTTGGTACCGATGCACAAAAACAAAAATATATTCCTAAGCTTATAACCGGTGAGTGGGCGGGTGCTTATGGCCTTACCGAACCCAATGCCGGTAGCGATGCATTGAGCGCAAAGACAACTGCAACATTAAGTGAAGATGGAAAATATTATTTATTAAACGGACAAAAATGCTGGATTACCAACGGCGGCTTTGCTGATGTATATACAGTTTTTGCCAAAGTAGATGGTGATAACCTGCCTGCCGGTAAGGCAGGATTCACCGGCTTTATTGTAGAAAGAGGAACCGAAGGATTTACGCAAGGAGTCGAAGAAAAGAAGATGGGTATCAAAGGCTCTTCCACTGTACAGTTATATTTTCAGGATGCTAAAGTACCTGTTGAAAATGTGTTGGGAGAAATTGGCAAAGGCCATCGCATTGCTTTTAATATTTTAAATATTGGCAGGTTAAAACTTTGTGCAGCGGCCCTTGGTGGTGCCAGAAGAGCACTAAACACATCTATACAATATGCCAAAACCCGTGAACAATTTCAACAACCCATTGCTAATTTTGGAGCCATCAAACACAAACTAGCCCAAATGGCTATCGGTATATTTGCTGCCGAATCGGCCTTATATCGTGCTACCAATTGGATAGAAAATTTAAAAGAAAAACTGTTGGCTGATGGCAAACCATCAAATGAGGCTTTATTGGGTGCCGCCGAAGAATACGCTATTGAATGTGCCATACTAAAAGTATTTGGCAGTGAGCTCTTAGATTTTGTGGTGGACGAAGGGGTACAAATACACGGAGGTAATGGCTATAGTGCAGAGTACGATATTTCACGCTCCTATCGCGATAGCCGCATTAACCGGATTTATGAAGGCACTAACGAAATTAACCGCCTTCTAATTCTTGATATGACTTTAAAACGTGCTATGCAAGGCAGGTTAAACCTGATGGGACCAGCAATGGAGGTACAAAAAGAGTTGATGAGTATTCCGGAATTTGGCGATGCAGACGATGCGCCTTTTGCCGCCGAACAAAAAATAATAACCAATTTAAAGAAAGCTATTTTAATGGTTTCCGGTGCAGCCGTACAAAAATTTATGATGAATATTGAGCAGGAGCAGGAGGTATTAATGAATATTGCCGATATGGCCATCGAAACTTTTCATGCGGAAAGTATGCTTTTGCGCACCATAAAAATTACAGAGAAAGATGGAGCAGAGAAAGCTATATATTTCAAAGAAATGATGCAGGTGTTTTTGTATGATGCTACTGATAAAGTAAATAAATTTGGTAAAGATGCGGTAAATGCATTTGCCGAAGGCGATGAACAGCGAATGATTTTAATGGGGTTAAAGAGGTTTACGAAAGCAACTCCGTTTAATACCAAAACTGCCAGAAGACATATTGCAGACAACCTGATTGAAGCCGGTAAATATTGTTTTTGAATTTTCCTGTTTTTCTTCTGATTAAAACAAATCGATTCGTACCTTTGTCTGTGGTGAATAAAATAGTGGATTCTGTTCACCTTATAACTATTTTAAAACATTGTATTTCTAATAACAGATTTAAACGCTGGTGTAAATAACCCCCCAAAAACACGAAACATGAAATATCTAATCTTTTTTATTCCCGTATTAATGTTCATTTCTTGCAAGAAAAACGGTGGAACTGATGTTGAATTAGCTCCGGAAATAACATCAATTAATCCCAATACAGGCTATGCGGATGATATAATAACCATAACAGGAAAAAATTTTAAAAGTGGTGCTGTTGTATATTTTGGAAGCACTGCTGCAAAAGGAATCACTATTACTCCATCATCCATACGTGTTTTTATACCGGCAGGTTCGGGTACGTTACCGATTAAAGTGAGTATAGGGTCTTTGATGTCAAACAGTGTTGCTTTTACCTATGCCGCTATTGTAAATAACCCCTCTCCTGTAATCAATAATATTATTACCAATACTTCTATGGTAGGGGATACCGTAACCGTTAATGGAGCATCTTTTATTAATAATAATTCAAAATTATATTTTGGTGATCAGGAAGCTACGGTACTTTCTGTTACTACTACTGCCATCAAAGCTCTTATTCCGGTAGGTTCGGGCAATGTAAAGATCTCGGTAAAAAACTCGGGTCCCGGTAATACAGTATTGAATTCTAATCTGTTTGATTTTTCGTTTGCTTCGGTTTCTAAAAGTACTGTGGCTATTGGAGGGGTTTTCTACACAATTGATACATTGTCCTATTTTAAAATTAGTGCTTCAAGTAATTATATGGAATTGGTTTTTTCTAATGCAAGTCTCACAAAGCCTATCAGGGCTTTTCTTACAACAGTAGATCTAACAAACCAATATGTGAGTTTTAAAACGGTAATTGGAAGAGATTCGGTTTCAAATCTGGAAAAACCATCTTTGATGGCAGCTCGCAAGTCAACAAGTGGGAACAGGTACATTGCAGGAACTAATTCAGACTTTTTTAATACAACAACCGGTTATCCAAGAAATGCAAATATGATAGATGGCGTATTAGGCTCTCCGCCTGATAATACACCTATAACAGGAAGCTATTATGCAGGCAATGCTATTTTTGATGCACAGAAAAAAATGCAAATTGATGCACTGTCTTATGCTGCAACTGCTACAATAGGTGCCCAAACTATGAATATTGATACGCTTAACTATTACACAATGTCAAACCCTAATAGTTTGATGTTTTTTAATATTTATTGTGGTAAAACTACCGGAACAAACAATGCCAGAACAGAAGTGGCAGTTACACCCGTAACTGGTAATTGGAATTATAACGGCGAAACCGTTGTAAAGGTGGTTGCTAAATATGTAAACGACGGAAACCATGCCGTAGATAATAATATCTCGATTTTATCCGGCACAGGCACCGGCCAAACTTTTTTAAATCAACTGAATATAAACGATGAATTAAAGGTTAAATTTAATATGGTTTCGCGTAGCGGTAATACGATTGCACCATATAATATGGCAGGTGGCAAACAAATTATTATGAAAAACGGTACTGTGTTGCCGGATATTTGGAACGGTACGGCAAAACACCCCAGAACAGGAATTGGTGCCTCCAATAACGGCTCAAAAATATATATGTGCGTGATTGACGGCAGGTCAGATATTGCCGCAGATGTTTATACATCTGAAATGGCACAGATTTTAAAGTACTATGGAGCAACAGAGGCATTAAATTTTGATGGCGGAGGCTCAAGTACTATGTACTTAGATAAAATCGGTACTGTTAATAATCCTAGCGATGGCAGTGAAAGATCTGTTGTGGCAGGTTTATTTGCAGTATCCTCTGCACCCGATGATAATCAGATAACAGAAATAGTTGCCAAGCAAAACACAGTTCGTTTAAACAGGGGAGTAGGTTTTACGCCGGTTTTTTACGGACTTAATAAGTATGGCCAGATTATCAATAGTAATTTATCGGGAGTAACTATTACTACAAACGGACTTGGTAATATGTCGGGAAGTAATTTTATTGCCGGTAATAGTTTGGCTTATGGATTTATTTACGCAAAATACGGATCATTGTTTACTACAATAAAAATATCTATTGAGTAAACAATAAGTTTTACTTTTAATACCGATTGGATATTCTTAATAGACCAATGTAATTGGTCTAAACGACTATCGCACCGGTATTATACGAAGTATCATTGGTCTGTTTTATAAATATGTTTCATATAAAATAATGTTTAACCCCTATTTATAATCAGGCTATAAAAAATACTGGAATTGCAGTCATCATAATAAAAAGCACATTATCTTTATAGGAAATAAGCGAAGTTTAGTTAATGTGAATGCGGTCATTTAAGCCGTAATGTAAATTCATTATTGTGGTGAGTGTGATGGTTGTTTTTAGTATTTGAAAATAACTTCCCTTATAAAAGCAGATGAGTTTGTTTTTGATGTGAAAATTTCTAATGAACAGATTTGCTTTTTTTCGCTTAAAACCAACCGTACTAATAGCTTTCAAGACATAAACTCTTAAAACGAATGCGACTCATATACCAATACTTAGTAAAAAACTAATTAAACATCTCTCTATTAACAAACTACTATGAAAATAATTGTCCGTCTCAAAGTAATTACCATCCTCTGTTTTGTGTACACGCTAACATCTGCACAAGGAAAAAAGGAAATAAAATTCGGCAAGGTTACTACTGCTGATTTTAGTATTCCCAATCCGGTGATTGACTCCAACGTAAATGCCGTGGTTTTGGCAGATGTGGGTATTTCAAAAATAGAGGGCAACAACAAAGGATGGTTTTCTTTAATATATACGCATACCAAACGAGTTAAAATTTTAAATAAAAAGGCTTTTGATATTGCCGATGTATCTATTCCCCTATACTCTGCTGCGATGGGAGAGAAGAAAAGCTAACAGAGTGCAAAGCCATTACCATTAATATAGAAAACGGATCGGTACAGCAAACCAAGCTCGAATCGAAAAATATTTTTAAAGACAAACAGGACAAAAGATGGGTAATCAAAAAATTTACTTTTCCAAACGTTAGAGAAGGTTCTATTATAGAATACACCTACACAGTAGAATCGGATTTTTTGTTTAACCTGCAACCCTGGCAGTTTCAGGGCGATTATCCCCGCATTTTTTCCCAATACACTACAAAGATCCCGGAATTTTTTGTGTATGTTTTTTTATCACAGGGATACTACCCTGTTAAAAAAGAAACAAAGGAAAGAATGAAAAATTATTCTGTATCCGAGTCAAATGGTGCTAATGCTACCGAATTTTACACATTGTTGGGTTATGAAACCGAAAATACATGGACAGCAGAAAATGTTCCAGCGTTAAAAGAAGAGGTATATACATCCAGCCTGAGCAATCATGAATCTAAAATTGAATTTCAGCTTTCGCAATACAGGTTTCCTAATGTAGCGGTAAAAGATATTATGGGCAACTGGAAAACTGCCAGTGATGAAATGTTGAAAGACGAGAGTTTTGGCGGCGAAATAAACCGCCCCAACAATTGGCTGAAAGACGAATTAAAAAGCGTAACCGAAGGTACCGGAAACAGTAAAGAAACCGCCTATAAAATTTACAATTATATACGCGATAATTTTACGGCAACACCCTCATCCTATACGCAAATGACCAATGGACAAACCGTAAAAGATATTTTTAGAAAGAAAAACGGCACCCCCTCCGAAATTAATTTGCTGCTTATAGCCATGTTGCGCAATGCCGGCATAGCTGCCGACCCTGTGTTGATTAGTACACGCAGTCATGGCTGGGCCAACTCTTTTTATCCGTTATTAAATAAATACAACTTAGTGCTGGCAAAAGCAACTATAGACGGCAGCTCCGTTTTCTTAGATGCCACCGAACCCAGAGTAGGTTTTGGCCGGTTATCGCCGGTTTGTTATAACGGCACCGGATTTGTAGTAAAAAGCACACCTGAACATATTTTACTGTCATCCGATTCTGTTACCGAAGCCAAAACAACACTGATTTTTTTATCAAATGACACCGCCTCAAAAGGCCTGAAAGGGAATTATTCTTCCGCACCGGGATATTACGAATCTACAAGGTTACGAGAAAAACTATCCAAATCTTCTTTAGATGATTTGTTAAAAGAAACAGAAAAAGGCTATTCTTTTCCGGTAACTTTTGAAAATAAAACGGTTGATTCCTTAAACCAATATGACTATCCGGTAACCGTTAAATACAACATGAAGCTAAATTTTAACGATGAGGATATTGTGTATTTTAACCCGATGTTTAGCGAAGGTGTGAAAAACAATCCGTTTAAATCGGCAGATCGCAAATACCCGGTAGAAATGTTATTTAAAATAAAAGATCTATTTGTTCTTAATATGGAAGTGCCTAAGGGTTACGTGGTAGATGAGGTACCCAAATCAGAGCGAGTGGCACTAAACGATCAAGAGGGTTCTTTTGATTATATTATACAGGTTAGCAATAATCGCATTATGTTGCAAAGCAAAATCAATTTAAATAAGGCCAATTTTAAAGTAGAAGATTATCAAACCCTTCGAGATTTTTTTGGACACATTGCCAAGAAGCATAGCGAGTTAATCGTTTTTAAAAAAGTAAAAAAAGAGGTGGCGGTAAATCCATAATTCATGAATAGAATCTATATTATTTTCTTAAGCGTTTTTTGGACAAACTATGGCATGGCAGCAGATTTTCCGGTGAGTACTATTCCGGATGTATTAATAAAAGATGCTACTGTGGTAAAGCGGATTGATGAACGGCGCATTGAAATAAAAAGCCCCGGTAAAGCCGTTTATTACAGGCATTATGCCTATACTATTTTAAATGAAGCCGGCGATGGGTATGCAGTATTTTATAGCTATTACGATAAGTTTAGGGATATTAACAGTATTTCGGGAACCTTGTATGATGCCGCCGGTAAAAAAATAAAGAGTGTAAAAAAGAAAGATATTATTGATGAAAGTGGTAATCAAGGGGCACACCTTGCTATTGATGCAAGGTTTAAAATTCATAATTTTTATCACAGGGTGTATCCTTACACAGTAGAATATGAGGAAGAAGTTCAGATGGACGGTATTTTTTATTTCCCGGAATGGATGCCCCAGTATGCCGAAAAAGTTTCGATAGAAAATGCTACCATGCAAGTGGTGGCACCCAATAGTTATAATCTTAGGTACAAAATGTTCAACTATCAGGGAGCCCCTGAAATAAAAGATGAAAAAAGCCTCAAAAGCTACCTTTGGCAAGTAAAAAATATTACCGCTAAAAAAGACGAACCCTATTCGCCCGAGTGGCAGGAACTGGTAACCAGAGTGATTATAACACCAACTGATTTTGAAATTAAAGGGTATAAAGGCAATATGAAAACCTGGCAGGGCTTTGGCAATTTCATCAGCAGTTTATATGCCGGCCGGGATGTACTGCCCAATCATATTAAAGCTACCGTACACCAACTGACGGATCGTCTTACATCCGACAGGGAAAAAATAAATACGCTTTACAAGTTTATGCAAGATAATACCCATTACATCAGCATACAATTGGGTATTGGCGGCTGGCAACCGTTGGATGCTACTTATGTGGCCGAAAAAAAATATGGCGATTGTAAAGCCTTGTCTAACTACATGGTGGCCTTGCTAAAAGAAGCCGGTATTAAAGGCTATAATGCGTTAATTACCGGAGGCGATGAAGAAAAAAATATTATAACGGACTTTCCTTCCAATCAGTTTAACCATGTGGTGGTTTGCGTGCCTCAAAAAAAAGATACGGTTTGGTTAGAGTGTACCAGCCAAACGGTAGCACCCGGCTATATGGGCAGCTTTACCGGCAATAGAGAGGCTTTGTTGATAGATAGTGAAAACAGCCGTATAGTACACACTCCGGTGTATAGTAAGGAAATGAATGTGCAAAACAGAACCATCACTGCTAATTTGTCTGATGCCGGAACTTTAGGCTTTACGGCTATTACAACAACATCCGGGCTGCAGCAAGATGATTTGCATGGCATCATCAATAGTCTTTCGCATGAAGATCAGTTAAAAAGATTGAGAAATGCCTTCAGGCTGCCCAGCTATGAAATAGCATCTTTTAAATATGATGCAATAGAAATGCCCGATGTGCCGGCCATCAAGGAAACGCTGGAGATTACCTCTAAAAACTACGCTAATATATCCGGAAAAAGATTGTTCATACGCCCTAATATACTTTCTACCTACGTTAACAAAATTAATTCCGATGAAAAAAGAATGTATGAGATTGTGTATGAATATCCGTTTATTGACAGGGATACCGTACTCATTAAAATACCTGCCGGATATAAAATTGAAACACAACCACGTACAGTAACCATTAACAATCAATTTGGCACTTATAGCAATACCTGTACCTATACCGATGGCACCATACAGTTAATCAGAATCTACGAAAGGAAAGCCGGTCGTTTTCCGGCAAGCGATTACGGTACGTTTGTAAGTTTTTACGAAGCCATCAATAAAGCCGATAATGCGCAGTATGTGTTTGTGAAGGAATCAGAATAGTTTATTGCGGATACGCATTCCCCTTATGGCAGGTATAACATTTTACAATATTCAGGTAGGCGGGGTGTATGGTAGAGTCGGTATTGAAATATTTTTTATTGATGTCGATAGTGAGGCGTATCATATTCCGGGCTACTTCTTTTGCGGGGTTTTCATCAGAGGCAAAATCCAAATCGCCCTCTTTGTTTTTGGCATGGCAAAAATCGCAGGAAACATCCAATGCTTTGTTGTAAGAGTGCATAAAACTGTCTAATTTATCTTCGCTAATATCCTGCGGCAGTACTTTCAGGTTTTTAGCCACGCCTGGTATTGAACTAACAAAACCCGTAATTGTTATGAATAGGAGTATTAAACTTGCTAAAATGGCTTTTTTGTAATACATAAACGTATTTTTTGAATATTCAGAACTGCTATGCAATTTAATATATGCAAGATATACAGGAAACCTTAACTTTGGAAGATTATTTTTTTAGAAGATGTCAGAACTTATTACGCCAACATTAACGGCCAAAGATTTCGCAACCGATCAAGAGGTACGCTGGTGCCCCGGTTGTGGCGATTATTCAATTTTAGCGCAGGTACAAAGGGTTTTACCGGGCTTGGGTATAGCTAAGGAGAATCTGGTATTTATTTCGGGTATCGGATGCAGTAGCCGTTTCCCTTATTATATGGAAACTTACGGCATGCACTCCATACACGGAAGAGCTACGGCTATTGCTTCCGGTTTAAAAGCTTCTCGTCCTGAGCTGAGTGTTTGGGTTGTAACCGGCGATGGGGATGGCCTTAGCATTGGCGGTAATCATACCATTCATATTTTAAGAAGGAATTTTGATATAAATATCATGCTTTTTAATAACCAGATTTACGGGTTAACTAAAGGGCAGTATTCCCCAACATCAGAGGAAAACAAGGTTACCAAATCCAGCCCAATGGGTAGTATAGACCACCCTTTTAATCCCGCAGCATTAGCACTGGGAGCCGATGGTACTTTTGTGGCCAGAACAATGGATCGCGACCCCAAACACCTTCAGGCTATGATTATTAGAGCCCATCAGCATAAAGGAACTTCTTTTTTAGAAATTTACCAGAACTGTAATATTTTTAATGACGGGGCTTTTGAAATATTTACTGAAAAAACGTCAAAACCCGAAGAAACCCTGTTTTTAGAGCATGGCAAACCCTTAATTTTTGGCAAAGAAAATAATAAAGGCATTCGCTTAGATGGTTTTCAGCCACAGGTAGTAACAATAGGCGAGGATTATAATGAAGATGATTTATGGGTACACGACGAAAACGATATTTATAAAGCACAAATATTAACCCGCATTCATGATAACCCACAAGCTGTAGGCCACCTGCCAAGACCTTTTGGTGTTTTTTATGAAAACACTGATCGCCCTTGTTACGAAGAAATGATGGCCTTACAATTAGAAGATGCAGCGGCCAGAAAAGCTCCCGATTTAAATGCTTTGCTACAAGGCAACGAGGTGTGGACGATTCAATAAAAAAATATTCTAATATCGTTTTTACAGCAATCAATTTTTACAACGCTGTAAAAAGAAAAATTTATGCTGATAAACATTCATCCCAAAGACCCACAACCAAGATTGCTAAAGCAAGTGGTTGAAACGCTTAAAACCGGTGGTGTTATTGTTTATCCCACAGATACGATTTACGGTTTGGGTTGCGATATTTATCAGCCGAAGGCTATTGAAAAAATAAGCCGCATTAAAGGTATTGATCCTAAAAAGGCACAGTTTAGTATTGTTTGCAGCGATTTAAGCCACCTGAGCACTTTTGCCAAACAAATTTCCAATGCCAATTTTAGAACACTTAAAGAATACCTACCCGGTCCTTATACATTTGTAATGCCCGCCAGTAAACAGGTTCCCAAAATTTTGCAGGGTAGAAAAGATACGATTGGACTACGCGTACCCGATAATAAAATAACCATTCAACTAATTAAAGAATTAGGCAATCCTATTTTAAGTACATCTTTACCGGGCGAAAATGTAGAAGAATATACCGACCCGGAAATTATTTTTGAAAATTATAAAAATTTGGTAGATATTGTGGTAGATGGCGGTATTGGCGGTACCATACCCTCTACCGTACTTTCTTTACAAGAGGGCGAATTTGAAGTAATTAGAGAGGGTGCCGGCCAATGGATGGATTAACATACCGATTGCTATGAAAATAAATTAAACAAACTCCATTTTAAACTTTTTTCCAACTTTAAAAATATGAAATATGCGAAACGGAATCTTACTATTGTTTTCGTAATCAGCGTACTGCTTCAAATAACCACCCAAGCGCAAAGAACAACATTACCCAGTATGCTTAAAGCAGAAATTGGTTTGCATGGTATAGGTATATCCTACGAGCCAGCATTGGGAAACGATTTTACTTTAGAGATGACAGGGGGCGTAGGCGGCATTTATGAGCTTAGGAATGATGCTTATGATTATTCAATTAAATATGGGTATGATAGCTATTATTCCGGACCGGGAATTTTTTATGTCAGTTACACCTAAGTATTTCTATAATTTTAATAAGAGAGAACAGAAGGGAAAAACAACTTTTAATAATTCCGGTAATTATATAGGGGCCAGGGTTAAACTTTCGTCTGCAAATAACAACTATTATACCAACCGGATAAATACGGTATTAGTAAATGCACACTGGGGCATGCAAAGAGCTATGAAAAAGCATTGGCTATATAATATGCATTTTGGTGTAGGTGTGGCCAATAACACTACACAGAAAATAACGGTTGTATATCCTGCTATGGAATTTAAATTTTCTTATATACTTTGGAAAAACAAAAACAGGGAGTAGTAAATACATAATAAACTACATATTGTTTATGCAATCTTAATTTTTTGCAATGACGACCTTGATTACTTGTACGAAACATAGTTACAAATCAGAATAAAATATTTCGTGTAATGCTCCCGAAAACATTCGGGATGATAGTCGTTTAGGCCAATTATATTGGTCGATTACGAATATCCAATCGGTATTATTACACAATTCATGGATTTATACACTCGGGTCTATCCTAAACTTTTTTTAACTAATGCTATAAATGTTTTTCCAATATCTGTGTACAATACCATTCTTGGCGCGGCAAATGAAAGGGTCCCTTAAACATGTTGCCCTTTGCCGATTGCGCTATGGTTCCATCCCGGTGTAAATACCCAAACCACTCTCCATACAGTTTATCATGAAAATGTTTGTACGCATAATCATGTACCTGTTGGTGCCATTGTTTATATTTTTCATTCCCTGTTACCAGGTAGGCCAATAATGTTGCAATAATGGTTTCGTTATGGGGCCACCAAAATTTCATGTCTTGCCAGTATTCTTGCACCGGTTTATTATATACATCCCTGTAGTAGAGGATACCGCCGTATTCCTTATCCCATCCGCGCTCCCACATATAATCCAACATGCGACACCCCAAATCAATCAAATCCTGGTCGTTATTCCGGTATATGGCCTCATGCAAAATAAACCATGCGCCTTCAATGGCATGGCCTGGGTTTAATGTGCGCCCGTCAATATAATCTATAATTCTGCCATCGGGGGCGACCTGCTCCATCACACAACGGATATCATCTTTAACAAAAAACTCTTCAATTTCCTGTATCCATTTAGTTATATAATTATCGCATCGGGGATCGCCTATTGTTTCTCTGAGTTGCTGAGCGGTATTTATCATTATCATTGGCACCCCAATTCCTTTCGATGGCCTTGTACCCGTAAATTTAGGCGGCAGCTTTTTTTCTCCCGAAACGTATAGGATGCAGTTTGTAAATAATTCTCTGGCTTTATCGGCAGCCTGTTCGTCTGCTGCGGCTTTGGCATAAGCGGCATTAGCAATTACAGCAAAAGTTTCCGAAAAAAAATAGCGACGTTTTCTTAAAGGTTTGCCGTCTCTGGTTACATGAAAAAACATTTGCCCATCGGCATCAAAACAATACCTATTTAAAAAATCGATGCCTGATTTTGCCGCAACCAGCCATTCCTCTTTAGGCTCAATTGTATTATACAGCGTAGCCATCAGCCAGGCAGTGCGCCCTTGTATCCAAACGGCTTTATCATCATCAATTAAAGAACCATCGGCATCCCTCATTAAAAGATAGCCGCCATATTGCCGATCAACACTCCGGGGAAACCAAAAGGGTATGGTATCGTTTAGTAACTGATTACGGTAAAAATCTTTGAGTTCAACAAGCATATTGCGAGTTATTTTTTTGTTTAATTATTTACCATTTAACAACCGTAAACACTATTTTAGAATAATTATCTTTTTCATAAAAGACACCGATTTTTTTTCGGCTGATTTTTACGATGTCGGAATAAGCGGCTGCCGAGCCTTTTATGCCTGACGCATAAACAAGGATATTTTTTGTCCAGTTAACCCCATCATCTTTACTTATTCTTAATGTAAGGTTATTCCGCTGTTTTGTATCAGCCGCATTACAGAATGCCAGTATGTATTTTCCCCGGCTTTTGCCAATAGTTAATAAAGTACCCTGGCATACCGGGTCAGGAAGATTGTTATCGAATTTTTGATTGTACCAGGTAATACCTCCATCACTACTTAAAGCCGTATAGCGTGCTTTTACGTGCCCTTGTTGGTTCCTGAGGTTTAACATTAAGCGGCTTTTGCTTATTTCTGCGGCCATGTTTTCATTACCTCCTTCTAGGTTTACATTTTCACTTAAATGAAAAGTTTTTCCATGATCATCAGTATAAAAGCCATGTGCTTTATAGTCTTTAAAATTGGGCAGAGGGTCTCTTTCCGAGTGATTAGCCGCAACAAAAATCCTTCCTTTAAATTTTCCAGTAATAAACTGCATAGCATGGCCGGGAGTGTTTGCATAACTGCGCCAGTCTTGATAAAAATTATAAGTAGGGTTTATTTCTGGCTGTTTTGGCCGATGTGTTTGTGTAGTAATGTTTACCGGTTTGCTCCAACTAATGCCCCCATCTGTAGAAGTTTTATACCATACTTCTCTCAATCCTTTACCCTTCCTAACCTCACCTTCATGATTGTTACCAGTGTTGTAGAAAAGAAAAACCCTTCCTTTTGGATAATCCGGATCCGTGAGGTCAACCACCGGGGCAGGATTGCCTGCCTGTAACATTCCTTCATCGACTACGGTTTGTGGGAAACTCCAGCTATAACCTTTATCTGTACTCATTTTTAAAACAATATTAATATCCCCAAAATCATTGGCATTATTCACCCTTCCTTCGGCGAATGCTAATAATTTTCCGTCGGGCAGATTAATAATAGCAGGGATCCTGTAACTTTGATAACCTTCTTCTCCTGATACAAAAACCGGTATATTTTTTTGTGCGAAAGCAAACGATGAAAGTAATACAAGCAATAATACAATCCCTTGGTAAAGAACAGCAGTTGTTATAACTGATGTATTTTTAGCAGACATTTTTAAAATCGATTTAATTACCATTATTATAATTTTTATTCCATATTCTGAACACTGGGTTTTAAAACACTTAGTTGTATAATCAGGGCAAATAAAACTATAACAGCCAGTATTGCAAATCCAAAGCCCAAATTTCCATCATCAGTAAAATCGCCAAGCACCTGAGTTATTGCCGCACCCGCAAAAACGCCAACCATATTCATAAACCCGTAGGCTGTGGCTCTTAGTTTTGAAGGAACAAACTGGCAAAGAATGGGCATGTTGTTGGCATCGAACATACCAAAGCCCACGCCAAAGCAAATAGCTGCCCCTATTACAGTTAAAAAACTATAACCCACCCCTAACAGAATTAAAGAAGGTATGGTCAGTCCTAAACCAATGGCACTCGTATAAACACGTCCGCGAATATTTTTTTGTACCCACTTATCCGATGCAATACCGCCCAGTATTACGCCTACGAAGCTGGATACCGCAATGGTGATGGTAGATATGGGGCCTGCTTTAGACATTGGGATTTGTAAACTTTCTGCAAATAATGTGGGGAGCCAGTTCTTTGTAGCCCATCCTGGCAGGCTGGGTGCTGCAAAGTACAATAGTATTACCCAAAATGCGATATTGGAAAATAATGCTGCCAAGCCTTTGAATAATGGAATTTTTCCAGCGTTCGTTGCCAGTACGTTGCTTACTGATTTTTTATCCCTCAAAATAATTGCCAGCACAATAGCATATACAATACCTGCAATACCAAACCAATGAAATGCCGTGTGCCAGGTATAGGCTGCTGCTACTGTAGCACCAAATCCACCTAATGCCTGCCCGGTGTATAACCCCGTCATGTGGATACCTATTGCCAAAGACCTTGTTTTACCTGTATGATAATCTGCTATCATTGCTAAACCCGTGGGTATATATAAAGCCTCGCTAATACCCATAAGGCCGCGTAGCCATAGCAATTGGTTAAAACTTGTGGCCAAACCCATACCATAGGTTACCGCAGACCATACTAACAAACTACCAACAATCAGCCATTTCCTGTTTACCCTGTCGGCTATAATACCCGCTACCGGGCTCATAAAACCATAGATGTAAAGAAAGATGGCCATAAGGAACCCGAAATTTTTGGCGGATTGCAGCTCCTCAATATCAATCATCATGGCATCCTTCATGGTACTGAGCATTTGCCTGTCCATGTAATTTAGCAGGGCTACAAACCATAATAAACCTACTACTACCCAGGCGTAGGTTGTTGTGCTGTTTCCTGATGATTCTGTTGTTTTTGTATCCATATTTTTTAAAAGGACGAATATTACTTAATTGTAGCCCTCAATATTTGTGGTGTCCGCACACCCGCCTTTATTTCCCCGGAAGGTACCCATACATTATTACCAACCGTGATTGCTGTTGTAGTAACCGCTACATAAAATGGAATATCACCCCCTGTTACCCATTTGTCATTTGCAATATCGTACAACAATATTTCATTACTAAAACCAGGATGTGATTGCTGTAATTGCCTTTTCTCTTTATTTAACATCTGCTTTTTTATACTATCCTGTTCCGTATTAATAGCATTGATTAACTGTTCGGTTTTATGAAAGGTTGTGCCTTTGTCCCCTCCAAATAGAGCAATATATTGCCCGTTAACTATTGCTCCCGTACCGGCACATAAATTATATGGCAGGGGGCTTTTAGCGTTCCATATATTCTTTTCAACATCATATTCATACAGGCTGTTGTATAATTCACTAATGCCTGTTTCAGTTTTTTTTCTACCGCCTATTAAGTAAATTTTCTTGCCATTGCCTGTTGTAAGTAACACAAAATGAGAAACTGCTTTTGGGATTTCTTTTAGCTCTTGCCAGCCTATATCTTTATTATCTAAATCTAACTTAAGAAAGAACGATGAAGCTGTTAAATTGGTTTCACCACCGGCAATGTACACTTGGTTGTCAATAACAGTTGCCGCAGCATTTGTAAGTTTTAACGGTAAGTTGGGCAACGTTTCGAATAGCAGAGAGCCGTTTTCCCATTTTATCAGAAAGGCTTTCTCTATTGGGCCGTTTTCATCTTCACCACCGACGCTAACCACCCCTTTTATTGTGCTTGCAACCGCACTGTAACCTACTGTAAAGGGTAACTTGAATTCCTTAAATCCCGCCTGTTTGTTTTTGATATCTAAAACATAAGCAACATCATAATATTTCTTTTTGCCGCCACTCCAGGGCATACCCACTGGAAAATTAGTGCCCCCCCCAACAATAAGGGCGTTATTATGGATCCCTGTTACGGGGCCGGCATAGCCCAGAGAAGAAGCACCACCTACATTAGGCAGCATAGCAAATTGTTCCCAAGTGAAAACAGGTTTATTTTTTTGCATAATATTACAGGCCGCTAATAGCATGGTAAGCGATGATATAAAAAATAAATAAGCTGTCCTGAACTTCATCATGATGATTCTGCTTTATTAAATTTTGAGCAAAAACTTTCAAAACCAATAGCAGCAACATCCTTTTTAAATTCCTCAAAGGATACTTTTCCCATGTTTAGAACAGGCAGTCGGAACTTGCCGCAATCTATTCCTATTAATTTCATGTAAGCTTTTCCTGTAGCGATGCCACCATATTTACCAAGTAGTCGAATCATCTCAATAGATTTTTGTTGCAGATCTCTGGCTTTTATCAATTCACCATTTTTAAAAGCTTCCATCAGTTGGTGGTATAATGGTGCAGCATAATTAAAGGTACTTCCTACTGCACCAAAACTTCCTAAAGCCAATGCCGACAGCATATTTTCATCGCGTCCCCAAAGCATATCATACCGGCCATTATCTACATACATACAGGAAAGGAAATCCATAAAATCTTCATGGGTATATTTTATACCAGCGAAATTAGGGATGGAACCATTTACTGCATTTAACAAATCATACATGGAAACATTAGAGCCTGTTAATACGGGAATATGATAGTAGTAAAATGCGGTATCAGGTGCAGCCCCAGCAACTTTTTTACAACATTCTGCCAATGCGTTTGCCGATGCAGGCTTAAAGTAAAAAGGCGCAGTAAACGATACTGCATAAAGACCCAATTGCTTTGTATATGCAGCCATTTCCATACTATCGTTTATCGACGTTCCACCTACCAAATTAATTACTTTAAAATTCGTATCATTAATAGTAACATTTGCCCAGGCCTTTGCTACTTGCATTTTTTCATCTTTTGTGAGTGATGCACCTTCGCCTGTGGAACCATTTATAAAAGCCCCTTGTACACTATTGGTTTTAAGCATACGGTAGTAGTTGGGAATAATACTCAAATTAAGTTTCCCGTTTTCATCCATTGGGGTAAAAGGTGCTGCTATGAGGCCTGTAAGTTTATTAATCATATTATTTACTTTTATGGCTTTTAATGTAATCGAGATAATATTGCGGATACCGCCAATGAAAATTGGGATCTTTAGCATAATCATGTTTAGGATAAGCCTTGTTAATGCTATCAACCTCGGCGGTAAACCTGCCTAATATTTTTTTATCTAATAGCGGATCAATCGTTTCTTTCTGCCATTTATTAAGTATTTCTTTTAATTTATTAAGCGTTTTAGTATAGCGGATATCATCAGATAAATTATAAAATTCATAAGGGTCATTCTCCAAATCATATAATTCATACTCAGGTGGATGTTTCCACGTAGCATAAGCAACCTGAACAACCTTACTTGAAGAATCTATTTCTGCTATTGTAGTACCACCGCTAAAATGCCCAATATTATTTACATAATAATAAAATTTTGGATTTTCTCTTTGATGCAACAGGTTATGAATTAGCTTAAACCTGTTGTTTCTTACACTTCTGCGGGGATAATAAAACATAGCCGCAGAGCCTTCGCTTTCTGCAAAAATGTAACGACGCAAATGCTTTGTTTGCTTGTTGAACAAAAGCGGGTGCAATTTTTTGCCAGGCAGGTTTTGGGGAACAGGAATCTGTGCTGCACTAAGTATTGTTGGTACTAAATCCAGTTCTGAAACTAATTCTTTTCTTACCGAAGATATAAGGGTTTTGCCAGGCCATTTAATAATCATTGGAATCTTTAAGCCAGCTTCATAATTACTGCATTTGGCTCTAGAAAATTGCGCACCATGATCTCCGATGTAAATAATCAATGTATTTTCTGCACGCCCCAAAGCCTTTAATCTCTCCAATAAATCGCCAACCATTTTATCCATCCGTTCAATGCTGTTATAATAATTTGCGGTAAATTCACGTAAACGCTTGCTGTCTGCACCTATAAAAGGCAACGTAACAACATCATTTCCAGTTAAAGGTTTTGTAGGCATTCCAGCTACTTGTTCTATCAAAGGAAAATGGGCATCAGGATAGTTGACCATTAGGAAAAAAGGAGTACTTGATCTTTTAATGAAGCTATCAGCAAGTATGGCATACCTTTCAAGGTTTTTTCTTCCAAAGTTATCTCCAGCAAGGGGGTCTTTGTTGGCTGGCCTGAAATCAAAAGGAATAGCCGACTCTGGATTTACATGTATTTTACCTATACATCCTGTACGGTAACCAGCTACTTTTAAATATACTGGTAAAGTTACTATACCTGAATACATGTGATACCTGTGTGTAGCTAAACCAACCTGACCGTTTTGGTGTGGATACAGCCCCGTAAAAATACTACCCCGGGATGGACTGCAAACGGAAGATGTTACAAAAGCATTTTCAAAACGCACACCTTCGGTAGCCAATCGGTCAAGATTGGGTGTTTTTACACTTTTAACCCCATAACAGCCAAGATCTTGACCGTTATCTTCAGACACAATAAGCAAAATATTAGGAACCGCAGTTTTTTCGTTTTTAATAGCTCCAAAGCACCAAACCGGTGAATTGAATAACAATAACACTATGATAAGAAAAGCCAAATAGTTTAAGAGTTTGGTCATTATTTTCCTGTTTGGTACCATTAATTTATATTTTAAGGTTTGGCACTTGCGTATCCCGGAGTTTGATCTACCAACGGATCGTTAGTCCATATTGCTGCATCAATTGGCCATAGTAATAAATGGCTTTGTGTTGCTTTGCTCAACAAACCATAATTGTGATTAGCTGATTTAAAAGCTAAAGGATCACTACCGTATTTCATTCTCCTTAAATCATACCACCTTTTACCCTCCCCTACAAATTCCTTAGACCGTTCTCCAAATATATTTAATTCATTCTGGTCTTTTGTACCATTCACGAATGGAGTAGGGTCGGCATTATTAAAAGCTCTGTCCCTTATGGGTTTGATGTATTGTGTAGGGTTGCCGCCTTCGGCGTTAACAATTTCTGCCAGCATCAGTAACCTGTCTGCTTCCCTGTAAATAGGCCAGTCATCGCTCCAATATCTTTTGTTAGCGTTAATCTCTCCTATAAATTTGTTAAGAACAGTGTTTCGTATGGTAACGGTAGGAGGTGTGGTTGCTTTGTTCACAGCATAGAAATCGAAAAAAGTTGCATCTCTTCTCTGGTCATTTGCGGAATAAGCCTGAAACATATCATATGTGTATGCATATCGTTGAATGCCGGTTACAGAATTTGTTTGTGCTATATTTAACGGATCGTTTAATGTTACACCTGTTGCAGAGGAATCTTCGTAATATTGTGCGTTAAAATTGAACTGATCGTACAGAAAACCCGCTACACTTGTCATTTCGGCTTCTCCCACCGCATAGTGTATTGCAAATATTATTTCATTGTTGGCCTTAGTTTTAAAAACATTTGCAAAGTTGGGTAGCAGACTATAGCCGGTGACGGCATTTAATGCAGATTTTGCTTCGCTAAGGTCGGCGGTAGCGTTATAGACTTTTGCCGACCAAAGATAAACCTCGCCCTTCAGCATACGGGTAGCATTTGGGCTCCATTGCTTTTTATCGGTAGAAGCCTGGTTCCCAAATAATGCGAGTGATTGTTCGATATCAGCTTTAATGGCAGCAAGCACTTCCTGTTCTGTTGACCTTGCCATACGTAATTGTACGGCATCAGGTTTATCAGTTGTTACATCTGGCAATAACCTTAGCGGCACGCCGCCGTAAGTTTTTAATAGCTGAAAATAATAATAAGCCCTTATACCATAAACCTGAGCTAGCAAGAAATTCTTTTTATCCTCGGTAATGAAGCTAATTGCTTCTACTTTATTAATAAAAAGATTGGCTTGTAAAATAGGGCCATACAAACCAGCCCAACTGGTAACACCCGGATTGTTTTCAGATAATTCCTGCCTAATGATTGGCAGTTCGTTTAAGGAGGCAGGCATTCTTGAATAATCAATTAACCCACCACCCCGCATTTCTCCTAAGCGGAAGAACATGAATTGGTTACTTCTAAATTGGCTATGGAGTGCAGCTACAAAATTGGTTACCTGTGTTTCATTTTGCCAATAATTTCCTTCTCCAAAATAATCTTCGGGTGTAAGATCTAATAATTTTTTACAGGAAGAGATTGTGAAGATTAAGAATGACAGCACTATTATTATTTTAAACTTGTTCATTTCTTTGTCTTTTTTAAATTAGAAGGAAAGGTTTGCTCCAAAAACTAAAATAGTAGGTATAGTGTAAGCACTGCGTTGCGCACCCGTTCTTTCAGGAAGTTTTAGCATTTTGTTAGTTAGGTAACCCAGGTTTTGCCCTGTAGCCGTAAGTGTGAGGCCTGTTATCCTTACTTTTTGCAAAAGCGATTTAGGAACAGAATAGCTAAGCGAAACTTCCCTGAATGCGAGATAGCTTGAGTTTACCCAAAAAAGGGTACTCGGCCGGTCAAAGTTTTTCGTGTTCAACTGATCCGCCCAGGTGTATCTTGGATATTTTGCCCCGGGATTATCCGCTGTCCAGGTATCCATTACGATGTTAGTGGGGTTAAACTCCCCCTGCATGGCTCCCAAAGACCACCCCTGCATAAAATCGCGTTGTACATGGCCAAAACCAAAATCGAGCCTCATAAACAAACTAATCCCCTTATAAGAGAGTGAAGTGTTGAAGCCTCCTGTCCATCTAGGTAAGGTTCTGCCAAGTGGTGCCATATCCCTATAGTCTATGGTATCGTTCTTATCCAAATCCCTCCACTTCATATCCCCCAACTGCGTAGAAATAAATCCTGTTAACCCCCTTTCTGTTATAAGTTTCTGACTGGCAACTTTTCTACCCGCCGCATTGCCTAAATCGTAAGCAACACCTGCAGCCTCATCAATCTTATTGTAGTTGGCCAAGTCTTCTGCGTTTCTAATAATGCCGTCCGAAACAAACCCATACACAGTGCCCCATTCCTGTCCTTCCTGCAACCCTCCTACCCAAATAATCTGGCCCGATGCGGGGTCATACACCCTCTGCCCACCCTGGCGGTTGTTTTCATTACCATTAAACGGCAGTTTTAAAACAATATTTTTGTTCCATGCGGCATTAGCACTTACGGACCATTTAAAATCAGTTTTCCTTATAATGTTTGCTGTAATGTCCATTTCAATACCCCGGTTTCTTAAACTTCCGTTGTTGGTTCTGTTACTGCTGATGCCTGAGGAAACAGGTAACGTAACAAATGCTAGTTTATCTGTTGTAACCCTGTTGTAGTACGCTGCTGATAAGTAAATAGCATTTTTAAATAATCCCATATCAAAGCCAAACTCTGTTGTAGTAGATTTTTCCCATTGCAGTGTGGGATTTGCCAGCGAGGTTAAAAGAAACCCTGTAACACCATTGTAAGGCGTTAAGGAACCATAAGCTCCCTGCACTTCATAAATACCAATGGCATTACTGGTTCCAATACCTATGTTTCCGTTTTTACCCCAACTGGCGCGCAACTTTAAGTAATTCAACCAGTCTGATGTGTTGCCCATAAAACTCTCACGGGAAACCATCCAGCCTAATGAAGCGGCGGGAAATACACCATACCTGGTTTGCGTAGCTAGCCGTGAAACACCATCACGGCGCAGTGTGAAAGATGCTAGGTATTTATCATCAAAATCATAATTCACTCTTCCAAATTGAGAAATTATCCTTTCGCGCGAGTGCCAGGAATCTGTACTACGTGTGAAATCAGTACTCGTGTTTTTCGTCAGCCCCAAATCCATGAAGTCATCAGTAGGAGCCAGCCTTCCCCCTGCACTCAGGCCTTTGGTGTAGGCATCATAATACTCAGCCCCTGCCATAGCATCAAAATAATGTAGGCCAGTTTCCTTTTTATAATTGACTACGGCATTATAGGTTTGCCTTATCGTTCTGTCAAAGCTGGCGGAACTGGCTCTATCTCTGTTCCAACCTGCATTAGGATTGGTGTAGCTTAAAAATCCTGTACGATAGTCTTTGTTAAACGATTCTTCGTGGCCTTCATCATAGTATAAGATACCATTAAAACGAACATTTAACCCTTCCCATAAAAAAACCGTCAGTGCCTGATTCATAGTAAATTTATCCGTCTGGTTTTTCCTAATAAATTTGTTAGCGTTCACCAAGGGATTTCCGTCATTTGCATCGCGGCCTAAAATCAGTTCGTTTGTTATGGGGCTCCTTTCACGAAGTGTAGGGGGTGCCGAGAGCATTCTGCCCCAATAACCGTCCTCACTTGAAAGCAGCGAATTATCACGCCAGTTGGCTTTAGCAAACTGAAATCCCGATTCAGATTTTAACCAGGGTTTTATCTGATAGTCTGCATTAAGTGCCAGATTTATTCTTTTGTAAAAAGTATTTAAAGACAATCCGTCTTCATTATACTGCCCAATATTGGCATAGTATTTTCCTTTTTCATTTCCTCCGGTGAAACCAATGTTATAGTCGTGAGAAGGGGCTGGCGATTTAAAAGCAGCTTCTCTGAAATTAAATTCCTGAAAAAGAAGATCGGCATAGGTTCCGTTGGGATCATAGTGTCCTGCAGTATTAGTAGGAACCGGATCTTTCATCGTTTTCCAACCTTCGTTCAACAAAAATCTGTTTTCTTCCGTCAACCGCATTGTACTCCACCGTGCTCTAGAATCATAATTGCCATCAAGGGGGGTGGTAGTACCTGGAGCAAAATACATATTGCCAGTACCTCGCGCACCAACATTATTTAATTCCGCCGCAGTACGTTGTCCGTTAATGATGGCTTGAACGACTCCTAATCTCGCCCATTTTAAATAATCTTCCGCACTTAAAAAGTTGTATGGTATATTTAAATAATTATGTCCCCACCGGGCTTTCAGGTTAATTGATGATGAACCAACTTTACCCCTTTTTGTGGTTACAAGCACAACACCATTACTTGCTCTTGCTCCATAAATTGCAGTTGCAGAGGCATCTTTTAACACTTCCATGCTTTCAATTTCCTCTGGGTTAATATCGCTTAATGATTCGCGAACCTGACCGTCAATCAAGTACAGTGGGCTACCTGTACCGTCAAAATTGGTACCGCCACGAAGAATAATTGCAGGTATAGAACCCGGACGACCTGTTCCAGTTATTACGCGTAAACCAGGAATAGTTCCCGCTAACGCCTGTGCCGGATTTGAGCGGATACCGGTTTCCATAATCTTATTATCAAGTTTTGAAACTGACCCTGTAAGTTTAGAACGTTTTTGGGTACCATAACCTACAACTACTACTTCTTCCAGTTTTGAGGCTACTCCAGTTGATAATACAATTGATAATTTTAGTTGCCGACCCAAAGTAATTTGTTGGGTTGTATAACCTGTATAGGTAATTTCAAGAACATTCCCTTCTCCTGCCGTAATTGAAAACGAACCGTTACTATCCGTAATAGATGTAGCAGTGGATTCTTTATTGGTTACAGTAGCACCAATGAGTGCAGTTCCATTTGTTTCATCCAGCACAATGCCAGTATAGATGCTGGTTTGTGCCCATGCAACGGAAGCAAATAAAATACCGAAAACCAATAGCAGTGTACTGAACAAAGCAAATCGCATAATATAATCGGTTTTAAAAATTAAATTATTATGTACGACATAATAAAATTATATACTATTTTTGAAACTGACAAATTTTTTTTAATTCTGCTTATATTTGAAAGCAGTTAAGAGTATAAATTTTTTACATTGGAAGAAGTTTTTAAATCTATAGACACGCAAAGCCTGGTTGATAAAGTAGAAGCAAGGCTGATTGATTTGTTGCACAAACGAAAACTAAAGGTTGGTGATAGCATTCCTAAAGAACTTGAACTAGCTACTGCCTTGGGCGTAAGTAGGACTGTAATCCGCGAAGCTCTAATGCGGTTAAGAATGATGGGACTTATTGAAAGTAAAAAGAAAAAAGGAGCTGTTATTACAAATCCTGATATTTTTGGCAACCTAGCTAAAAGTATGAACCCCTTTATACTTAGTGTGGATACCCTAAAAGAAATATTTGAAATACGACTAATTCTTGAAATAGGTATGGCTGACCTATTATTCAGAAATGTAACTGATAATGATATAAAAGAACTTAAAGAAATTGTAAAGGACGAGCCTACTGCTACCAATAACCATATGTTTGAAGCCGCTTACGAAATTGCTTTTCACGGAAAACTATACCAGATATCCCATAATGAAACACTTATAAAATTTCAGAGCCTCTTACTGCCAATATTTGATTTTGTAGAAAAGAGTTCCATTTTTAAACCTGTAGTTAATCCTAAAAAATTTATTTCTCACAAACAATTGGTAAAGATTTTAGAGAAAGGAACTCCTGAGGAGTTCCGTAATGGTATGCGTGGCCACTTAGAAAATCATTTTATCAGGCTTAATATGTAAGTGTTTGTAAATAAAATAAGTCTCTTTTTCTTTAAGCATCTATTTCCCACCTCATTACTTCTGGGTATTTCATCATTACTAAATAGTATTCTAATAAATAAAATTTATATATACTAATCTAATAATCAGCATATTATGGATTTGTTTTGCTTTGCTCATTATCCGGCAAGGATTTTATTTCCATATCTTTGAACTGATTTTCTTAACATAAAGCCATAAGTATGAAATTCTTTTACTATTTATTTTCAGGGTTAATTATCGCTTTTTGTTCCTGCTCTAACCCTCGTTATATTTCCAGCCCGCCGGTGCATAATGCAGCATTTTTACAACAAAAGGGGGATTATAAATTTAGTGTGAGTGGTGCCGTAAACCCTGATAAGCTATTCAAAAACCATGATGAGTATTACGAAAACGGTTATTCCTATGGGTTTGACGGACAGGCTGCAGTAGCACTGACCAATCATTTTTTTATTGCCGGAAGTGGTACTATAAGAAGTGAGCAGGATATTTATAATAACGATGATCTTGGATTGGTAACCTCGCAAACAAAAGTTGATTACAACCGGCAGATGTTTGATATAGGAGCAGGATTTTATACCTCTTTAAGCAGCCGTAACAGAGCTTATTTTAACGGTTTATTTGGGGTAGGTTTTGGCTCTTTACATATAAAAGATAATGCAAAACCTATTACCAGCATAAGGGAACGGAAATTTGATGCCAACTATACGAAATTTAATATACACCCCTCGTTCAATTTTTTCTTTAATGATGTTTTTCGTATGTCCATTGCCCCTAAGTTTTCGGTGTTGCGGTTAAACAGTATCAATAGTACATATAACGATACAGAAGAAGGAACACTGGGATATAATGAGGCCAGAAATAATACGTTTGGCTTGTTTGAACCGGCAGTTTTATTACAAACCGGTTTTAGGAATTTGCCTTGGTTGAAATTAGACTTTGGCTTTAACTTTTCCAGCGATCCTTTTACAACCAATAACGAAGATGGCGGGCCTACACCGGAATCAGATATTTATAATGTAAAATCAAGAAACTTCTTATTTTCTTTCGGCCTGTCTTTTTATCCTCAGGTAAGAAAAAGATAATGATGTATGATTATAAAACGATGTTTTGTACCAGTGCACTTTTTTCCGGATAATCGGTATTAAAATTCAGCCCACGGCTTTCGTGGCGGAACATAGCACTCTTGGTAATTAAATATCCTACCGTAATTAAGTTGCGCAGTTCCAACAATTGTGGCGATACAATTGCTTTTTTATACAACTCCTCTGTTTCTTCCCATAAAAGATCAATACGGTGCGAGGCTCTTTGCAAACGTATATTATTACGAACGATACCCACATAATCACTCATGGCCATACGTAGTTCTTTAAGGCTTTGCGTAATTAAAATCATTTCTTTGGGTTGTGTAGTGCCCTGGGCGTTCCATCCCGGAACATCAGGAAAATCGGCCGAGTGGTCATTTGTTCCCTTCTCAACCATTTTGGCAACATGCTCAAAACAGCGGTGGGCAAATACCATTGCCTCTAATAGTGAGTTACTTGCAAGCCTGTTAGCACCATGTAGTCCGGTGCTGCTACATTCGCCTACGGCATATAAATTATTAATAGAGGTACATCCGTTATCATCTACTTTTATGCCGCCACAACTATAATGCGCTGCCGGCGATACGGGAATCATATCTTTTGTAATATCTATCCCAATGCTTTTGCATTTTTCGTAAATATTGGGGAAATGCTCTAAGAATTTTTCTAATTCAAAATGCCGGCAATCTAACCATACATGCTCTGTACCGGTTACTTTCATTTCGTTATCAATAGCGCGGGCAACAATATCGCGGGGAGCCAAATCTTTTCGTTCATCATATCGTTCCATAAAAGCCTCTCCATCCTTGTTACGCAAAATACCACCATCACCTCTTACTGCTTCAGTAATTAAAAAAGCCTGACCGGTTAAGCCGGGCTCATACAAAGCTGTGGGGTGAAACTGAATGAACTCCATATTCTCAATGCGTCCTTTTGCACGATATACCATGCCAATACCATCGCCGGTGGCAATGCCCGGATTAGTGGTGGTACGATATACCTGACCGTTACCGCCGGTAGCGAGATAGGTATAGTTGGTGAGTATGGTTTCTATCTGATTTGTTTTTAGGTTCAGGGCATAAACACCATAGCATCGAATATCGGGTGTGGATTTTGTTACCAAATAACCCAAATGGTGCTGGGTAATAATATCAATTACAAAACAGTGTTTAATAATTTCAATATTTTTCATTTTTGAAACAGCCTCTAATAAGGCTCTCTCCATTTCCCATCCGGTAATATCTTTGTGATGTAATATCCTGAACTCGCTGTGGCCGCCTTCTTTTCCTAATTTATAATCGCCGTCTGCATCTTTATCAAACTGGGTTCCTAATGCAATTAGTTCGGCTATTCTGTCGGGACCTTCTTTTACAACTATTTCAACGATGGTTTTATTACAAAGTCCGTCTCCGGCAATTAAGGTATCCTCAATATGCTTATCAAAACTATCGTTTTCCGTATCGTTTACAACAGCTACACCGCCCTGTGCATATTTGGTATTGGTTTCATCAGCCGCTGCTTTTGTAAGTATCAGTATTTTTTTGTTGGGAAATTTGTTAGCCATTTTATAGGCATAGGTAAGTCCTGCAATGCCTGTACCTATCACCAGAAAATCTACTTGTTGCATGTAACACTTATTTAGTTGATTTGCGAATAGGCAAATTTATTGGTTATTATTGAAATATATTTTGACTAAAAGTTTTAATGCCTCTTCTTGAAATAAGAGCAAAAAACTGCCTGTTATTATGCAGGCAGCTTTAATAAATAAGGATGGTTTTTTTAAAAAGATTGATCGTCTGCACTGGGACCATAACTGCCCGGTAAGGCAATATCATTTAAACGATAATATACGCCCAACTGAGCCCGGTGGTGGGTACCCTGATTTAATGCATGGCGAATAGCACCGTATTTTGACCAGGATGCCAGCTCCTGTCCGTTCATTTTAATGGCCCAGGAAGGTTCAAGATCAGCATCATTGATGCCCTCCAAAACTTTTTTACTTTTTTCATAATTCTCATTAAGGGCTTTCAACAGATCTTCCCGGTTTTGAATTTTAGGACGCTCACCGCCTTTTGCAAAATCTAATTCACTGGTATTGATAATAAAATCCGGCCAACCATATACTTCTACAATATGCGCTGCCAGTGGCAGCATTTTCATGCTTTTTTCGTGTGGGCGGTAATCGTTTTTATCATCGGGATAGCGTTCTATAAATTTTTGGGTGATTTGATATTCTTGCTTTAGTTCCTTTTTCAATTCGTTTAGTAGTTCCATAAAAGTTGTTTGTTTAAAGTGAGTTTTAAAGGTAAAGATTAACAATTTAATAAAATGTTATCATTTGGTAAACCCAATAACACTTTTTATATAGAAACAGGAGCAAGTTGTACATACCTTACCAAACCCTTTACCAATAAATACTGTGCTGCTAAATAAGTAAGCATAATAACCCAGCCACTCCATGCAAAAGCTGTATGAAATTTGTTGATAGCCAGCACAGAATCGGAGATAACAAATAATAAAGCACCGGTTAAAATATAACGAGCGGTTTTATTATCTTTTAAATCATACAAAAGGGTAGCGGCATAAAGCATGAAGCTAATGACTAAGCCATATACTAATACAGGAATTTTCATCTCTCCTAAACGGGGCAATAAAAAACTGATGATAAAAAAATAATAAATCAAAACCACAATTGCCCAAGGCCATTTACCAATAACCTGTTCTCGTACTTTAATTTTATGAAAACTAATGATATAAAAAATATGCGCCATTAAAAAAGCAGAGAGCCCCAGTAGAAAAAACACTTCATTACTGGATACAAACATCAGTAACGTATCGCCCGCAATTGAAAAAAATAATGCTGCAATTGTAAAGGGTTTTATTGCCGAAGGCGTTTGCGCAGTAGCCGTAAAAAAATGGAGTAAAAGAAAACTTACTAACAGCGGCTTGCTTATCATCTGCACAGTATTGTTATGCAGCCCCATGCCTGTAAAGTAAATAAGGCATGTAAGGAAAAACATTTTTATAAACCTGTTTTTTGGCAAGTAAAAATTATATCAGGTGATTAAGAAATCTGTGGCATTGCTTTTTGTGGCAGATCTACCCAAACATCATTTTCTTTTAACAGGTTAATGAGTTCATTCACGGCTACCTCGCTATTTACATTCCTTTTCACCACTTCTTTACCTTTATAAAGTGTGATCTTCCCGGGTCCGCTACCCACATAGCCAAAATCAGCATCGGCCATTTCGCCTGGTCCGTTTACAATACAACCCATAATAGCAATTTTAACCCCTTTGAGGTGATGGGTTACTGAGCGGATTTTCTGTGTAGTTTCCTGCAAGTCAAATAAAGTACGGCCACAGGATGGACAACTAATATATTCAGTTTTTGAAATTCTGGTACGGGTAGCTTGCAAAATACTGAAAGCCGTATTATTTAAAAAAGCTTCTACCCCACCGTTGTTATCAGAGTATTGCCTACCGGATAATTGATTATCATCATTCGTAAAGGCATCATAGGCCTGTCTGCCCATACCCAAACAAATACCATCCCCAAAACCATCTAAAAACAAAGCACCCGTTTCCGTAGCATAATGTATTAAATGTTCATCGGCATTCTGCCAATGGCTATCTGTTATTAGCACTACAGGATGGGTAATATTCTTTTCGCCAAGAGTAACAAGCATGCGGCGTACACTTTGCAATGCGTTTTTGTTAGTACTGCTAAGGCAGAGTACTATGTTCTTCCATTCCTTCAAGCCATCAATCAAAGCTGCATCTTTGCTGTTTTGATTATAACAATCCACCATCACAAAATTTAATGTATGGTGCAACTCTTTCTCTGCCAAAAAATGCTCTAAGCAAAAAATGGGGTATATGCCTGCTGTTTTATTTTTCACCCATTGCTGATGAGGGGTAATAACTTTTAATGTTCCGGGTAAAGAAAAACTTGGCAATTGTTTATCAGTATATAAATAATCTGCGGCCGCATCCGCAATATGCCATTTATCTAAGGCGGCATCATAATCATAACCAATGGCTTTTAAACTGGCAGGCTCTAAGTTTTTTAACTTGCTTAAATCTGCAATAACCACAGGAAAATGGCCTTCGCCAATATTATCTATTGTGTTGCTTTTTCTTTTATTATACTGAAAAGGATTGTAAACCGAAATCATATTGGCTGGCATCGGAGGCATTTGTGTTTCGCTTTTTGTTTTACAGTCCGTATATCTTTTTACAATATCCTTACATACGGGAATTTCTAATTCGGGATCTTCCGTTAGCGAAACCCTGATGGTATCTCCAATACCATCCTCCATGAGTGTTCCAATGCCTACGGCAGATTTTATGCGCCCCTCTTCACCATCACCGGCTTCGGTAACACCAAGGTGAAGGGGATATATTTCTCCAAACTCCTCATCCATCATTTTTATTAGCAGACGATATGCCTGTACCATTACCTGTGGATTGCTGGCCTTCATGCTCAAGATGATTTGGTGGTAGGCCTCATCACGACAAATACGCAAAAACTCCATCGCACTTTCTACCATACCCATCGGTGTATCGCCGTAGCGGCTCATAATCCTGTCGCTTAAGCTGCCATGATTGGTTCCAATACGCATAGCGGTGCCATGTTCTTTACAAATTTTCACCAGCGGTGTAAATCGCTGCCTTATCCTGTCAATTTCTTCCTGGTACTCGGCGTCTGTATAATCTATTTGTTCAAACTTCTTTTTGTCAACATAATTGCCGGGGTTTACCCTTACTTTTTCAATTATTCGGGCTGCAATTTCTGCCGCATTAGGTGTAAAATGAATATCGGCAATTAAAGGGGTATGATAACCTCTTTTGGCCAACTCATTTTTTATATTCAGTAAATTTTCTGCTTCTTTTTTTGAGGGAGCCGTAATGCGCACCAGCTCAGCTCCTGCATCAATACAACGAATGGTTTGCGCTACGGTAGCCAGCGTATCCATGGTATCCGTAGTTGTCATGGTTTGCACTCTTACCGGATGGTTGTTACCAATAAGCATATTGCCAACTTTTACCTCCTTGGTTAAAAGTCTTTTATAAGATGTAAACGATTCTGTAAACAATTCCATTTAGCAAAGATAGCGAAGCCTGATAAAGTTCAGGGCTTAAGACAGAACAGTTTTTAGATACATATCCATCACATTTTTTACATATACTTGCTGATCGAATTTTTTAACCTGTACCAACCCTTTTTGTACCATGCTGTTTGCTTGTTCTGGATTGTTAATAATATTTTTAAAAGCTGCGGCCATTTCGTCCGCACTTTCGGGGTTTACATAATAAGCCGCTTCACCTCCTGCCTCCGGCAGACAGGACGTATTAGACGTAATTACCGGCACACCGCTGGCCAGCCCTTCGGCCACCGGTATTCCAAAACCTTCATAAAAGGACGGATAAATAAAAGCAGCAGCAGATTGGTAAATAGCCGGCATATCTTCCGTAGTTATAAAAGTATTCCTGCCCGTTTCGGCTAATTTGTCTGAAAGCAGCATAATTTTTTTAGAAAGGTTGTTTCGCGTAATATAGGCTTGTACTTTTTCTTTATACTCCTTTCCCTTTCCAATTACGACCAAGGGAATATCAATTTCATCCTGAATAAGATGAATGGCTTTACAAATATTCAGCAGGTTTTTTCTTTCGATAATAGTACCTACATGTAAAAAATAACTATCCGGCAGGTTATATTTTTTTCTTACTTCCTCCTTTTTTTCTTCAGATTCTTTTATATCAAAAACTGGGTCGTAGCTTTGATAAATCACATCAATTTTTTCGGGAGAAATACCATAAATTTTTACGATATGCTTTTTGGTTTCCTCACTAATGGCTAACACACGGGTGGCATGGGTACAGGCATAGTGGGTTTTAGTGCGATAAATTTTCAGGTCTATGGGGTTAAAGTTCTTGGGGTATAACTCGGGAAACATATCGTGCATGGTTACAATAGATGGGATGCCTGTTGTATGAATACCCACTGGTATTTCATGGCTTAAACCGTGAAACAGGCCGATGTTCATTTTCTTTAAGTCCTGAACCATCCATTTGCCCCTCCAGACACTATTAAATATTTTATGAAAAAATTTTTGAGGTAACACCTCGTGAAAAACGGTTGCTGAAGTATCAAATAAAGACCCCGATTTAGGATTAAACAAGTAATAGCCGTTTTCAGGAAATTGTTTTGCCAATAAGCCTAACAACACCCTGCTATACACTCCCAATCCCGTGTTATTATGAAAAGCCCTTTTAGCATCAAATCCTATATTCATACAATAAAACTAAGGTTTTACAATAATGCAAAAATTAGAAGGTTAACAAAAACAAGAAACCATACCCTAACCAATTTTGATAGTACATTTAAGACTACACTTTTAGCTCTTGCTGACAAAATTTATAATAAAATTGGCAAGATTTTGCCACGAAAGACTCTTTACTTTCTCCCTCCCATTAGCAGCCAGTTGCTTTCGTAATGCTACATTATTGATCATTTTTTTGATGGCTCTTTCTACGGAATATGAGTTTCGCCAAACCTTCAGACCCGTTTGTCCATCAATAATAAAATCTCTTGTACCGGTATTAGAAGCTATTACAGGTACACCCGAAGCCAGTGCCACGGCTGCTGTATTGCTCCAACCTCCTTTTTTTTCTACTGCTACAAAAATATCAGCCTTTTTAAACAATTCCGCATTTTTGTCAACCGGGTGATTTAATACAAACACAAAAGGAACAGTACTTTTAAAATTTTCAATAAGTTGTTTTGATTTTTCATCAATTGGGGTATCAAACAATAAAAGACTGACATCACCCCCTTTTTTGTAAATTCGTTCTACTGCTTTTACCACTATATGCGTACCTTTCCCCCTTCTTGATAAACGCCCGTAGCACATAATAACAGTTGGTCTTTTATCAATAATAGTTTTGGGCTCTGCCGGAATATGTACGCCTCCAAATGCTTTAACAGCTTCAATACCGTACTTTTTTTTATCCTGCAAGAAAAGGTTTGTTGAATTAACGAAAACATCAATTTCTTTATGCTTCAAAACCTCATGTAACGATGCACTGGGCCCTACATGATAGAAGATTTTTTTTATAGAATTTGCATTAAGTAAATAGGATAAAAATACCGGCTCGGTAGTAAATAAAGCCGAAAACGAATAATTGCCAATATTGTCTAACTTGTCTATTTTTCCCGAAAAATCAAACCAGTCGGGCATAAGCCCATCCGGCGTAAGAATAATCATTTCATGACCATGGTGTATAAATTCTTCACCCAGCTCAAAAAAACGCCTTACACCACCAAAAAGTAATGTATGCGGTAAGATTACGCCAAATATCAGTTTTTGAGACACCATTTTAACTTATTGACACAAATATATATGCTCTCGGTTGAGTTTCCTACATTTGCAAAAATTAAATAGTATATGAATTTAGAAGCTATTATAAATGCGGCTTGGGCTGACAGAGAACTACTAAAAGACAAAAAACATGCCGATGCCGTGCATACGGTAATGGAAGAATTGGATAAAGGCCGGTTAAGAGTTTCGGAAAAGAAAGGGTTAAAATGGGTAGTAAACGAATGGGTAAAACAAGCCATTTTAATGTATTTTGCTATCCAGCCCATGAAAAAATGGGATGTAGCTCCTTTTGAGTTTTACGATAAAATGTTGTTGAAAAAAGATTATGAAGCACAAGGCGTAAGAGCGGTACCCCATGCCGTTGCGCGTTATGGTTCTTTCCTCGGCAAAAATGTAATCCTAATGCCTTCCTATGTAAATATTGGCGCTTATGTAGATGAGGGTACAATGGTTGATACATGGGCAACCGTAGGTAGCTGCGCCCAAATTGGTAAAGGAGTGCACTTAAGTGGTGGTGTGGGTATTGGCGGTGTGTTAGAGCCTTTACAGGCATCTCCTGTAATCATTGAGGATGGCTGTTTCTTGGGTAGCCGCTGTATTGTGGTTGAGGGTGTAATTGTAGAAAAAGAAGCTGTACTGGGTGCTAATGTAGTACTTACTAAAAGCACCCGTATTATTGATGTTAGTAATACTGTACCTATTGAAAGTAAAGGCCGTATTCCTGCACGCAGTGTGGTAATACCGGGCACTTACACAAAAAAATTCCCTGCGGGTGAATATCAGGTGCCCTGTGCATTAATTATAGGTAAACGTAAGGCCAGCACCGATCTTAAAACCAGCCTTAACGATGCCCTAAGAGATTTTAAAGTAAGTGTATAGATTTGGAGTTTGATTTTTTGTATTGATGATAATAATCTTAAAATAGTAGATTTTCTTACTCCCTCTCCGGAAGGAGAGGGTTGGGGTGAGGCGATTGATTGAATATCAGAGAACTCTGATTGTTTATTAAACAATAGCGCTTTTTTACCTTAAACATCCAATTATTAAAGCATTAGTTTATAAATCTACCGGAAGCTGGTACACTGTGAAAGACGAGCAGGGTAAATTTCATAATGCCCGTATAAAAGGTGTGTTTAAGATAGAGGGTATTACCAGTACCAACCCCATTGCTGTAGGTGATGAAGTGGAAATTGAAATAGAAAATGCTCACGACACTACTGCTGTTATTACGCAAATACTTCCCCGTCGAAATTACATCAATCGTCAATCGCCCAGAGTTAAATACCAGCAACATATTATTGCAGCCAATTTAGACCAATCCATATTAATTGCCACACTTAAAGACCCCCGTACTTCCACAGGGTTTATTGACAGGTTTTTGGTAGTGAATGAAATGTATCATGTACCGGCAATTATTGTATTTAATAAGTTGGACATTTACCGGCCCAAAGAAATGGAACAGCTAACAAAAATTAAGGATGTTTATGAACCTTTGGGTTATCCTGTTTACGAAGTTTCGGTACAAGAAACCATCGGTGTTAATGCTTTAAAATCCGTTCTTGAAAATAAAACAACTCTTATAAGCGGACATAGCGGTGTAGGCAAATCATCATTAATAAATATTTTATTGCCTGATGAAAATATTAAAACACAGGCTGTAAGCGGGTGGAGTGGCAAAGGTATGCACACCACTACCTTTGCAACCATGTATGATGTTGCCGGAGGTGGAAAGCTGATAGATACACCCGGCATCCGCGAACTGGCTATTACAGGCCTTGAAAAAGAAGAGCTCTCTCACTATTTTCCCGAAATGCGTAGTGTTTTACATCACTGCCAATATAATAACTGTATTCATATTAATGAACCTAAATGTGCTGTGAAACAAGCCGTGGTTGATGGTCTGATTAATGAAAATAGATATGTAAGCTACGTTAATATATTAGACAGCCTTAATGAAAATAAACCGGGATATTGACATATGCTAAATCAGCCCGTCAGCTATATTTAATAAATTGTAATTTTTACAAAAAACCCAACTTTAGTCATTTTTCATGTAGATTTTGTTAACTTGTTGCTCCTCACAAATAAGTTAAACTCATGAAATTGAAGCCACTACTTGTAACCTTTATACTTTTTACTTTTTCATTAACCCTTTCTGCGCAGCAATCCTTTAAACAATGGGCTTTTACGCCACCCATGGGTTGGAATAGTTGGGATTGTTATGGCCCCACGGTTACAGAAGCCGAAGTGAAGGCCAATGCCGATTATATGGCCAAAGAATTAAAACAACATGGTTGGGAATATATTGTTGTGGACATCAGGTGGTTTGTAGAAAACGATAAAGCCGGTGGTTATAACCAAACCGACCCACGCTATGTGATGGATACTTACGGGCGGTATTTACCGGCTGTAAATCGTTTTCCTTCTGCCTCTGATGGTAAAGGCTTTAAAGTACTAGCAGATTATATACATAGCAAGGGCTTGAAATTTGGCATCCACATCATGCGAGGTATTCCTAAAAAAGCGGTGGAAGAAAAACTGCTCATAAAAGGAACTACGATTACAGCCGATAAAATTTATTCAACCAAGCTGCAATGTGAGTGGCTAAAAGATAATTATACTATTGATGCCACAAAACCCGGTGCGCAAGAATATTATAATTCCATACTCGAGCTGTATGCATCCTGGGGGGTAGATTTTATAAAAGTAGATGACCTTTCAAGACCCTATCATCAGGGAGAGATTGAACTAATTAGAAAAGCGATTGATGAAACAGGCCGGCCAATTGTGTTGAGTACTTCCCCAGGAGAAACGCCTGTAGATAAAGCAAACCATATCATGAACCATGCTAACATGTGGCGTATGGTGGATGATGTGTGGGATACTTGGCCGCACATCACTCATTTAATAAATATCGCTGAAAAATGGTATCCTTACATCAATCCGGGCGCATGGCCTGATTGTGATATGATCCCTTTGGGGAGAATTTCAATACGGGGTGAAAGAGGTAAAGACCGTCAAAGCCGCCTTACGAAAGACGAGCAATTTGTATTAATGAGTTTCTTCACTATTTTTAAATCGCCCTTAATGTTTGGCGGCGATTTGCCCAGCATGGATCCTTTTACAAAATCGCTGCTTACCAATAAAGCCGTTTTGAAAATGCACCAAGAAGGAACCAATGTAAAATTCCTATATAATAAAGATGGAAAAGTTGCTGTAACATCACGTAATGCAAAAACAGGTGGGCGTTATGTAGCACTGTTTAATTTATCAGATGATAAAAACCCTCAGGAAGTTTCCGTCAATCTTTCCGATTTAGGCATCAATAAAAAAGTAAAAGCGGTGGATTTATGGACGGGCAAATCCTTAGGAAAATTTAAGAATAAGGTTTCTTTTAATTTGCAACCTCATAGTTGTATGTTAATCAAGTTAAAGTAGCCACAAAAAACTCTATACAATTGGTAGTTACTTTACCACCACCCATGTCAAATCCAAAAATTGGCAAGATTTTGGTTAATTATAATTCTTATGAAATAAATGTAAAAATTTTTTACACCTATCGTTCTAGCCATTTGTAGGTAGTAGGAAATTTTTTATGCGGAGCTCTTTAACCTGCCAAAATGTAGTTTTGGCTTGCCCTACCGATGCGGACGTTGGCCAGCATTGGTTATGCTAACATGTATCCTTTAAAATCAAAAAAATATACACATGAAAAAAGCGTCATTCTTAAGCGTACTATTCGTATTGCTAACCTTCGTTATACAAGCCCAAACTCAGAAAGGGAAATGGACGGTTTCTGGGAAAACAGGTCTTGATTTTAATTCCAGTACATCAAAGTATTATAACGATGGAAGCACTAATTCTGCCCTTGACTACAAATCTCAGTCTTTTTCTATCGCACCTTCGGTGGGTTATTTTGTAATAGATAATCTCGCCTTGGGTTTGTCGGGACTGTTCCAGTCGTCCAAAAACAAAGATGGCAACGATAGTTGGTCCGATGCAACAAATTTTTATGCTATAATGCCAATTGCAAACTATTATATTCCCTTAGATGGGATGGTTCGTCCTGTTATTGGAGTGGGAGCCGGTTATGGCGGTATGAGCAATGGCAGTAATCAAACAGACAAGGATCGCGGATTTTTGGCCGCTGGCAGTGCTGGTATCGCTATTTTTCTAAACAACACAATATCTTTTGATATAAGTGGACAATATCAGTATTCAAATTTCAAAAATGCCAGCGACAGTAAATTGGGTGTGAAGTCCGGCACTATTAGTGCTTTAGCAGGATTTTCGTTGTTCTTCTAAAAAATCAATTAACAGATAAGAAAATCCCGTAGGTAGTAACCTGTGGGATTTTTCTTTATAAGAAGGTTTAGTATAATCCTTCAATACTTAAATAGCGTTCTCCGGTATCGTAATTGACGGTGAGAATTTTTGAACCGGCAGGAATTTCTGCCAGCTTTTTTGCAACGGCAGCCAGCGCAGCTCCGGTAGAAATGCCCACAAAAATGCCTTCTTCTTTCGCAATGCGTTTAGCATAATCAAAAGATTCGTCTTTATTTACCTGTACTGTTCCGTCTAAAGCTTCGGTATTTAGTATTTCGGGAATAAACCCGGCACCTAATCCCTGTAAAGGATGCGGACCCGGTGCTCCGCCGCCAATCACGGGTGATTGTTCCGGCTCTACGGCTAATACTTTTAAGTTGGGCCATTTATCTTTTAGTAACTCGGCAAGTCCGGTAATATGCCCGCCGGTTCCCACACCGGTAATAATATAATCTAACCCCTCTGGGAAATCAGCCAGTACTTCGGCTGCGGTTGTTTTGCGGTGTATTTCTGTATTGGCTTGGTTATTAAATTGCTGTGGCACCCAGGAATTAGGTGTTGCAGCCGCCAATTCATTTGCTTTTTCAATGGCTCCTTTCATCCCTTTTTCGCGAGGTGTTAACACAAATTCTGCCCCATAAACGCTCATTAGTTTTCTTCGCTCCACACTCATACTTTCGGGCATTACTAAAATTAATTTATAGCCTTTTACAGCAGCCACTAATGCAAGGCCGATGCCGGTATTACCACTGGTAGGCTCAATAATAACGCTGTCTTTATTTAAAAGGCCCTTTGCTTCGGCATCTTCAATCATTGCCAATGCAATACGGTCTTTAATACTCCCGCCGGGATTGGCTTTTTCCAATTTAATCCACACCTCGTGGTCGTTACCAAATAAGCGGTTGATTTTTACATGGGGTGTATTGCCTATTGTTTGTAGAATGTTTGTAGCTTTCATGCTTTTTGTTTATTAAAATAATTATTATGTTAATTGTTTAAATCACAAAGTTAATTTCCATATCACCTGGTAGAAGATTGTCTTTAACCGAAATTTCGCTTTTGTGATAAACAACTGAGTTGGAAGGTACGCTTTCGGTAAGCCATACATTACCGCCAATAATACTACTCCTGCCCACAATTGTTTCTCCTCCTAAAATAGTAGCATTAGCGTAAATTATCACATTGTCTTCAATGGTTGGATGCCGTTTTACCTGAGATAATTCTTTGGCCACATTAAGGGCTCCAAGCGTTACCCCCTGATAAATTTTTACATTATTACCAATGATGCTGGTTTCGCCAATAACTATACCCGTTCCATGATCAATAAAAAAAGGATGGCCAATTTTGGCTCCCGGATGTATATCAATACCCGTTTTGCTATGGGCATATTCAGAAAACAACCTGGGCAATATTGGTATTTTGTATTCGTATAACTGATGGGAAAACCTGTAAATGGCCGTAGCATAAAAACCGGGATACGCAACTAAAATTTCTTCTAATGCTTCTGCAGCCGGGTCAAAATTCAGTATAGAATTAGCATCCTGCAACAACTGTTGGTAAATATTGGGAACTGTAGAGAAAAAATTGTCAACAATCTGTCGGGCTTTTTCTACATCGTTTAAAACCGGCTGTAGCACACTACTTAACCTGTGCTTTAGCTCTTCAAATTCAGCTAACATGCCGGCTTCTGTTTTTTCGCTAATATTATTAGGTAAAAACAAAAAATCAAACAAACTGTCAATAAAAGTTCCTGCCGCTCTTTTTTCGGGAAATTCCCTAAAACACGTTGAATTATGATTATATAAATCCTGTATAAATTTTTCCTGCATTAGTCTATTAAAATGGTGGACAAATATAATAAGTTCTTTTTAAAAAAACTGCTAATATTATTTAGAGCGAGCTACGTTTTAAAATTTGTTTTATATTGTCGTCCTAAATTATTGAAAAATCATGTTACAGCCGTCAACATTACAATTCCTATCGAATCTTAAAAAAAACAATAATAAACCCTGGTTTGATGCTAACAGACCAGCATACGAGGCAGCGAGGGAAGATTTTATATATTTTATACAGACTGTACTTGATAAATTTTCAAAAACCGAACCATCCTTATTGCATTTGCAGGCAAAAAGCTGCCTGTTTCGTATCAATAGAGATGTGCGATTTTCTAAAGATAAAAGCCCCTACAAAACGAATTTTGGAGCCAATATTAACGGAGATGGGAAAAAAGCCGTTACTGCAGGCTATTATTTTCATTTAGAACCCGGTAATAGTTTTATAGGTGGGGGCATGTGGATGCCTATGCCTCCTGAGCTGCATAAAGTAAGGCAGGAAATAGATTATAATTTTTCGGCTTTTAAGAAACTTATTAAGGCTTCCGGCTTTGTGAAAACATATGGTAAATTAGCAGAAGAAGAAGGTACGATTCTTGTTAGGGTACCAAAGGGTTACAACCCGGAGAACCCTGCCGCCGAATATTTGAAATATAAAAGCTTTGTGGCTATTGCACCGGTACAGGATGAAGCACTAACCTCGAAACAGTTACTTGCCCAAACAGTTAAGGCGTATGAAGCACTCAGGCCACTTACGCTATTTTTAAATGAAGCTATTCAATAAGTAAACCGATGACTGGACTGAAACGCAGATTTTTTAAACTCATATCCACTGCAAGGCTCAGGGCAAAAAAAATATTGGACAGGTTGCTCACCAACCGGTTAAAACATGGCGTGCTAACCGCAGTTCCTTTTTGGGTAGGCTCGTTTGTTATTGGTGTTCTGGCCTTTTTTTACGCTTGGATATTTCATAAAGCAGAGCTTTTGATGTTTGAAATAATGGATTATAAGGCTTGGCTAATTTTTTTATTAGCACCTGCCGGCTTCATAATTTCGTGGTGGCTGGTTACTAAATTTGCTCCATACTCCAAGGGTAGCGGCATTCCGCAAGTAATGGCTGCCATAGAAATAGATTCTCCGGCAACGGAAAGAAAAGTGTCAAAACTATTAAGCCTGCGGATAATTGTGGTTAAATTCTTTTCAAGTATCGTTCTTGTTTTGGGTGGCGGTGCCATTGGCCGCGAGGGACCTACCATTCAAATTTCCGGTTCGGTTTTTAATTTTATTAATCAAATTATTCCTAAGTGGTGGCCAAAAGTATCCAGAAAAAATATGATTCTTACCGGTGCCGCTGCCGGGCTTTCTGCAGCATTTAATACGCCCTTGGGCGGTATTGTATTTGCCGTAGAAGAATTAACCAAAATTCATTTTAACTATTTTAAAACAGCTATTTTTACCGCAGTAATTATAGCCGGTTTAACTGCGCAACAATTAGCAGGACCCTATCTTTATCTCGGTTATCCAAAAATCGGTTCTGTTTCAGGAAAAATATTTTTGAGTGTCATATTAGTGGCCGCTATTGCAGGCCTGTCGGCAGCCATCATGTCAAAGTTGATTTTGGCTATTTTAAATTTCAAAAAAAAATTTACCAAGCCGTCTCACCATCTTTTATTTTTAGCAGCCTCAGCACTTATCGTTGCTACATTTGCTTTTTTTATCCATGAAAGTATTTTAGGCTCGGGTAAGGGGTTAATAGAGCAATACCTTTTTACAAAAAATAACCATGCCAGCGAGCTGATTCCTTTTTCTAGAGTTTTGGGAACTTCACTTGCATTTACCTCGGGAGGAGCCGGTGGTATTTTTGCACCTGCATTAAGCTGTGGAGCCAGTATAGGCAGTGCTATATCCGGTTGGTTCAATTTTTCGCAAACAGAAACCAATGTATTAATCCTTGCGGGTATGGTGGCTTTTTTAACTGGTGTTACACGATCACCGTTTACATCGGCCATTATTGTGTTAGAAATGACGGACAGGCATAGTATTATATTAGATTTAATGACAGCGGCATTGGTGGCAGGTTTTGTTTCGCTACTGATTAGCAAACGCTCACTTTACGACAGGTTAAAAACTATTTACATGCGCGAATTGAGTCATTAAGCATCAACGAATATCGTCCCGAATGTTTTCGGGAGCATTATACGAAGTATCATTGGTCTGTTTTATAAATATGTTTCGTATTATATGAAAATATTACCATAGGTCAAGATTTTTTATGTGTTGCAACATTAGTTTTGCGGTATTCTATCACTTAAAAAATTTTATATGGCTACATGGACAATAGACCCAATGCACTCCGAAATTGGATTTAAAGTAAGACACCTCGTAATTTCTACCGTTTCGGGAAAATTTGAAAAATTTGAAGGAACTGTAGAAGCTGACGATGATAGTTTTAATGATGCCAGCATCTCATTTAGTGCCGATATTGACAGTATTAATACGGGTGTTGGAGATCGTGATGCACATTTAAAATCACCGGATTTTTTTGATGGGACTCAACACCCTACGCTAAAATTCCAATCAACCGGGTTTACAAAAAAGAACGACAGCGACTTTGAACTAAACGGGAACCTTACACTAAGAGGCGTTACAAAACCCATATCCTTACAAGCAGAATTGGGCGGTATAGGACCCAATGCATACGGGCAAACTGTTGCCGGCTTTGAATTAGCAGGAAAATTTAACCGTAAAGACTTTGGGTTAAACTGGAGTGCAGTTACCGAAGCCGGCGGAGTAGTAGTAAGTGATGAAGTAAAATTATCCATCAATATCGAACTGGTTAAACAAGCTTAAAAGTATTTTTTTTGATTTGTTACAAAAAACCGATACCGGCGTATCGGTTTTTTGCATTATAAGAAGGCTTTGCAAGTTTTACTATACAATAATTTTGAATTGTTGTTATATTTATCCATTCAAATTATAGAAACAAAGTGTACGATGTAGCAATTATAGGAAGTGGAATTGGCGGTTTATTATGTGCTGCCTTTCTGGCAAAAGAAGGGATGCAAGTGTGTGTGATTGAAAAGAATAAACAATTAGGCGGCAACCTGCAAACATTTTCGCGCAATAAGCAGTTGTTTGATACAGGGGTGCATTATATAGGTGGCTTAGATAAAGGGCAAAATCTTTACCAGATATTTAAGTATGCAGGTATTATGGATGCGCTACCACTACAAAAAATGAATGCGGCTTTTGATAAAATACTTATAGAAGATGATCCTCAGGTTTATTCGCAATGCCAGGGATGGACTGAATTTAAAAATGTTTTAGCAAAAGATTTTCCCTTAGAAATGCAGGCTATTGAAAATTATTATCTAAAAGTAAAAGAAGCCTGTAGCAAATTTCCATTATATCATTTAAAAATGGATGGTGATGAAATGGCAAAATTTGCCGTAACAGCTGAAAGTGCAAAGCAGGTAATTGAAGGGCTTACTACAAATAAAAAGCTACAAGCAGTTTTAGTAGGAAATAATTTATTGTATGCTGCCGTTGCCGATAAAACTCCCTTTCATATACATGCGCTTATTGTAAACAGTTATATCGAAAGCAGCTGGAAATGTATAAACGGTGGTGCTAGTATTGTGAAACTACTAACAAAAGAATTACGAAAGTATAAGGCTACCATTATCAAAAATACAGCAGTAAATAAAATAACGGAAGCTGCCGGAAACATTACTGCCATTGAATTAGAAGATGGAAGTTTTATATCATCCCACAATTATATTTCGGCCATTAGTCCGGCGGCAACTTTAAAAATGTTGGACTCTGGTTTGATAAAAAACACTTACCGGAAACGAATTAAAAACCTGCCTAATACCTGCGCTTCATTCTCCTTATATATTGTTGTAAAAGAAAAAACAATCCCATACGAAAACAGTAATTATTATTTTCATAAAAATGGAAAGCTATGGAGTTTGGGAGCGTATGATTATAAAGAATGGCCATTAGGATACGGGTTGTATTTTACTGAGGATAAAAAAAACAAAGGTTTTGTAGCAACAATTTCTGTGTTAACACTGATGCAGTTTAATGATGTAGGCCGCTGGGCAGATACTTTTCATACTACACGCTTTGAGGGGTCCAGAGGTGCAGACTACGAGGCCTTTAAAGTTAACCGGTCGGAAAAATTATTCAATTTGGTATGTGAGCGTTTTCCCCATTTGAGAAACAATACCAAAGCTATATATGCAGCTACACCGCTTACTAACCGGGATTATATTGGAATGGAGGACGGGTCTGTGTATGGCATTCAAAAAGATTATAACCATCCAATGCAGGCAATCATAAGCCCCCGTACAAAAATTCCTAACCTGTTTTTAACAGGGCAAAATTTGAATTTGCATGGTATTTTGGGAACTTCGCTGAGTGCTATACTTACCTGCACCATGCTTTTAAAAGATAATACATTAGTGGATAAAATAAGGAATGCTTAAACGAAGTAAATTTTTAAGAAGATTATTAAGGGTATTAGCAGTAATTATACTGCTTTTTGGTCTATTGTTTTTGTACCTGATGTGGGTATCAAATATAAAACCGCCGGAGGTTACTGATAAGTCGGCCTTGCAGTTACAAGTTCAGCAACCGGATAGCGGTTTATACACCATTCAAAATAACTGGTTTCGTAAAAGTAATTCGGGTTTGTACGAAATGTACACCGAAGGTAATACACCTTTTTTTAGAGGCGTTATAGAAGGTAAATTATCCGAAGGATTAATAAAAAAGCAGGAAGATTATTTTACCGAGCAGCTATTTAAAATGATTCCTTCTAACGGGTATCGTCATTTTTTAAAATATTTTATTGGTTGGTTTAACAGGAACTTGCCGGATTATGTTTTACCCGAATTTGAAGATGAGATTTACGGTATTTCATTTGCCGCCTCTAATGATTACGGCTTTATAGGTACAAAGTACCAGCGGATCCTCAATTACCATTCTGCCCACGATATTGGCCACGCACTGCAAAATCTTATGTTAGTAGGATGTACTTCTTTTGGCACTTGGGGTAACGCCTCGGAAGACAGCACATTGATTATTGGCCGAAATTTTGATTTTTATGTAGGTGATGATTTCGCTAAGAATAAAATTGTTTCGTTTAACCACCCATCATCTGGATATAAATTTATGAGTGTAACTTGGGGTGGATTTGTAGGAGTAGTAAGTGGTATGAACGAAAAAGAGTTGACGGTAACCATTAATGCCGCCAAAAGCAATATTCCCAAAGGGGCGGCCACTCCGGTTTCATTAGTAGCCAGAGAAATTGTTCAATACGCAAAAAATATAGAGGAAGCAATTGCTATAGCCAAAAAAAGAAAAATGTTTGTGAGCGAATCTTTTCTGGTAGGCTCTGCTGCGGATAATAAAGCCGTGCTGATTGAAAAAACACCTGACTCCTTAGCGGTGTACGATCCTAACACCAATGAAATTCTTTGTACTAATCATTTTCAAAGCAACAGTTTTTTGCATTTAAAAAGCAATGAGGAGCAAATGGCAGAAAACGCTACAACCTATCGTTACAAGAGGCTTTCGCAATTGGTACAACAGAAGGGCAAAAATACGGTGCAAAAAACCGTAAATATTCTCAGAGATTTCAGGGGTATTGATAACGCCAATATTGGTTTGGGAAATGAAAAGGCAGTGAACCAGTTTATTGCGCATCATTCCATTGTGTTTGAGCCTCAAAAATTATTGGTGTGGGTTTCTACTTCGCCCTGGCAAATGGGTGAATTTGTTTGTTACGACCTGAAAAAGATCTTTGCTATGAACGGTATGCAAGTTAATCATGAAATTTACGAACCCGGCCTGACCATTGCACCGGACAGTTTTATTTATACACCACAGTTCAAACAATTTGAACAATACAGGCATTATAAACAAATGGTGTTTGATAAAAAAGCGATTATTCCCGACAGTATTGTAACGGCTAATCCTTATTTGTATAACAGTTACGTAATTGCGGCAGATCAGTATTACAAACAAAAAAATTATCAAAAAGCTTTAGTTCTTTATCAAAAAGCAGCAACGCTTGAAATTGCCAGTGCTGCCGAGCGCAGACATGTGGAAGAAAGGAAAAAAGACTGTACAGCACATTTACAAGAGGGCAAGAAATAATTTACTCTAAATACTTATACCCAACGCCTCTTACAGATTGGAAGTATTTGGGATTGCGGCTGTCTTTTTCAAAATATTTTCTAAAATTAAGAATAAAATTATCGATAGTACGTGTGGTGGGGTAAACATTATAGCCCCATACAGCTTGTAATATTTTTTCGCGGGGTACAACTTCGTTTTTGTTTTCAATAAGTAATTTTAGCAACATGGCTTCCTTTTTACTAAGCTGTACTTTACCGGCATACCTGGTTTGTGCTTCCTGCGCTTTAAAATCAATAATATTTTCTCCAAAACTATATGTATTGCCAATGGTACTTTTGTCCTGCAACTTCATATTCTTAGCAATAAGCTTGTGAATGCGTAGTAAAAGTTCTTCTAAATTAAATGGTTTGGTAAGGTAATCATCGGCACCTTTTTTAAGCCCTAATACTTTATCGGCACCGGTACTTTTGGCACTCAACATTAAAATTGGCACTTCATTATTGCTGATACGAATGGTTTCGGCAACGGTAATTCCATCAACCTCCGGTAACATTACATCTAATATTATCAGGTCAAAGTACTCGCCCTTTACAGCCTCCAGTGCTTCATTACCGTCAAAGGCTGAGGTTACAGAATAATTTTCCAGTTCAAGGTTTAGCTTTAACGATTCATGTAAATTTTCTTCATCTTCTACCAATAAAATGGATGCTTCTTTTTCCGCCATGTTATAATATTTTGTTGTTTTGTTTAGCACGAATGCAGGAGAACTTGCTTGTGTACGCAGCCACCGGTGCCAACCCCTAACATTATTGGGAACGATAACAGGCTTTACTACCCTTTCCGCTTAAATTTAACAACAAAGGTACTTCCCTTTGGTTCATTATTGGTCACATAAATGTCTGCATTATGGTCTTTGGCTATTTTTTTACATAGGTAAAGACCCAGACCGCTACCTTTAGCTTTTCTGGTAGCCTCATTACCTACCCGGTAAAACTTGTTAAATATGTTCAATTTCTCGTCATCGGGAACTCCAATACCTTCATCGCTAATATACAGCGAAACATTTTTGTTATTCTTTTGCAACTTAATATAAATGGTACTGTTTTTATTGGAGTATTTAACAGCATTTTCCATTAAATTGTTTACAAGTATTTGAAGGAGTAAGGCATCGCCAAATACTTCGGCATCTTCTGTAATTTCTTCCAAAAAAATTTTGTCGGGAAAGCGCCCTCTAAATTCAGCCACCCTGTCTTTAAGTAAGTTTGAAAAGTTAAGGTCATCATTATTTAACTGATGGTTACTGCTTTCAAGCTGCGATGATATCAGAATATTATTGGTTAAAAAATCAAGCCGTTTAAGTTCCTCCAGGGTCATTTGTATTATTTTTTCCTGCTTAGCTCCATCAAGCCGGTGTTTGAGCAATGTTTCCACATTTAATTTGGCAATGGCAATAGGTGTTTTTAACTCATGTGTTACCGCCATCATTAAATTTTGTTGCTGTTGTTGCATTAGCATTTGTTTTTTAATAGAGCGATAAATATAAAATGCACCAACAAGCATCAGACCTAAAAACACAATACCCTCACCCGCATATTTTACACGGTTACGGCGGTGTTCATTCAGTGCTTTATCTTTTTCCAACTGAGGGGCCCAAAGTTCAGTACTGTTTTTTTGATTGATTTGTATTTGATGTAATTTAAAATTCAGCATTACATCATTTTGCTTTTCAAGTGATATAAACCACCACACTAATGCAGCTACAATATAAATGAAAAGCAGACTAAAAATAAAGGCAGTTTTCCTTAATTTATTATTGGCTTTTTGATTCATGGTTGCGGGGTGGTTTTTCTTATAGCAGCACCCACATTCATAACGTATGAGAGGGGATTATCTTTCATTTTATGTTGAAGAATAAACTTATACATGCCGGGTTTGAAAAATACAGGTTGGCTTATTTTTACTCGTGTATAATATAGGTCATCCATGTTCTCTCCAATCCATTTACCGTTATTATTTGTAAGTGGTATAGTAAGTTGTAATGTAGTAAACGGCTTTGCTTTTAAGGCAGTATCCTGTATAGTTAATACAGCCAGCATATTATTATAAGCATATTTTTCGGTATGCCTCATTACAAAAAAAATACTATAATAAGCACTATCCGGTACAGCAAGTTTTACAATTGCTTTTTGATTAGCCTTCCACTCCATAGCAGAAATCGTAACAGTTCTTTCCTGTACCGTTACAGGTGTACAACTTTTTGTTGTACTAATTATAAATACCATGTAAAAAAGATACCGCACGCTGTTTGTTTGGTACAAATGTAATGTATAGTTGTTGAAGATAGTAGGATATATACTACTATGCTGTAATAGGCAGTACTATCAGTAAATGAGTACTACTTTATATCTTTTTATAGTACATTTAATACCTGTTCTTTAGCTTTTTCAAGTTCATCCTTCATCATTACTACAAGCTTTTGAATTTGGCTATCATATGCTTTTGAACCGGTAGTATTTATTTCCCTGCCAATTTCCTGTAAAATAAAAGATAACTTTTTGCCTTTAAGATTTGTATTTTCTTGTAGCACCTCCATAAAATAAGCACAATGGTTTTTCAACCTTACCTGTTCTTCTGTAATATCTATTTTTTCAATATAGTATATCAGTTCCTGCTCCAGCCTGTTTTCGTCATAATTATCGGCACCCACTTTTTCCTCTAACACTTTAACAATACCGTCTCTTATCATTTCCTTACGACGGGGTTCCAAAATAGCCACTTCTTCTTCTAACCTGTTAATATTATTAATACGGGACGAAAGTTCCGTAGCGAGAATACTGCCCTCATTTTTTCGGTGCATGGTAATGTTGTTTATCGCCTCTTTTAGCAATACCTGAAAAGCAGTCCACTCCTCATCTGTGAGCGTATCGCTACTGGGTGTAATAACTTCTGGCAATTTAACCAAAGCATTTAAAATATTTGTTGTGTCAATTCCCAGTTCATTTGAAAGGTTTGCCAATGAATGATAATAAGCCTTTGCCAAAGAAGTATTAATACTAACAGGTTTGGCATCGCCGGTATCCTTTAGGCTAATATTGCAGTCAACACTACCGCGATTAAGTCCGCCGGCTAATATTTTCCTAATATCAAATTCAAAAGGTTTTAACAGAGCCGGTAGTCTTAAAGACAAATCAAATTGTTTGCCATTTAAAGATTTTATATCAATCAAAAACGTTTTATCGTTTATTGAGTTTTCAGCTCGGCCAAATCCGGTCATAGATTGTAACATGTACAGATAAATTTTTATAAAAAGACTGCATGAAGGTAATAAGATTTTAGTTGTTGTAACACAAAGCAATAAAAAAATCCCTCCGAACGAGAAGGGATTATTATATGGATGGGTTAATAAGTAAGGGAATTAAATTTCCCTCCACAATATTAAAAATTATTTCTGCTATCAAAAAATTATTTACCGTAAATTTTATACACATTTTTTTTGAGTTTTATTGATATAAGTTGAAGGTTTTTGTATTGTAAAAACTTCTATCTGGTTTTTTTAAATGGCCGGTATTAATTAAATGGTTTTATTTTTTTATGAAAAGCACTGCTATAAAGGCTTTTTAAGGAATGTATTAAAATTGCTGATATTATTTTTAATAAAGAAAGCATGTTTAGATAAGTCGTTTTTGGGTATAATTCAGTGTATAAATTCGGGGGATATTTTTTATATTTTTTTTGACGAATGTGAATAACATTGCCATTAACTTTGAAAAAAATCATTGATATGAAATTTAAACAGCCGGTACCTCTTACAAAAATAGCCACACTTATTAATGCAAAATTAATTGGTAATGCTACTGCATCAGCAAAAGGAATAAACGAAATTCATGTTGTAGAAGAAGGCGATCTGGCATTTGTAGATCATCCAAAATATTATGATACTTGTATTCACTCTGCGGCAAGTTTTATTATTATTAATAAAGAAACAACTTTTCCGGATGGAAAAGCTTTGTTAATTGTAGAGGAACCTTTTGAAGCGTATTTAACCATCGTCAATTATTTTCATCCATTTAACCCATCAATGCAGTTGCATTCTAACACCGCCGTAACCGGAGAGGGAACTGTAGTAATGCCTAATGTGTATCTTGGCAACAATGTAACTATTGGCACTAACTGTATTATTTACCCTAATGTTACTATATTAGATAATTGCTTTATTGGCAATGATGTAATTATACAAAGCGGTACTGTAATTGGCGGCGATGCTTTTTATTATAATAAGAAAACCAAGCGTTCTATTCAATACAAAAAAATGGTTAGTTGTGGTACAGTTGTTATTGAAGATGGCGTAGAAATTGGTGCTAATTGCACTATTGACCGTGGCGTAACTGGAGAAACAAGAATTGGTGCCGGCACTAAAATTGATAATTTGGTACAAATCGGGCACGATACTATCATAGGTAAAAATTGTTTGTTTGCTTCTCAGGTAGGCATTGCCGGAGCTACTAAAATTGAAGATGAAGTAATCCTTTGGGGGCAGGTGGGCGTAAGTAAAACGCTTACCATTGGTAAAGGAGTAATTGTTAATGCGCAAAGTGGCGTTCCCTCTTCATTAAAGGAGGGGAAGGTTTACTTTGGATCCCCGGCAGAAGAGGCAAAAGTAAAATTTAAAGAGCTTGTATGGATAAAACGAATACCTGAGATATGGGAAAAAATGAAAGAGGTAACACCCCATAATACAGAAGATTAACAACTGGTATTACCAGCCGCCACCGCCGCCACCGCCACCACCGCCGCCGGAAAAACCACCACCGCCCGAGCCACTGCCGGACGAGGATGAAGAAGGAGGTGTAGAACCCGAAGTAAGTGAATTTGTGAGTGAGGCATTGAGTTTGTTGCCCATATAAATAGGTGAAAAAGATTGCCCGGTGTACCACGTAGAACTATAGGAGTGATTATCTGTAATAGAACTGCTTAATATATTTTGAAATTTTGCCCCCCAAATTTTATCTACGCCCAAAACCATCGCATAAGGTAACAACTTTTCAAAAACTTCGGGGGTCATGGGTGGCGGATTAAAATGTTGCAACTGCTTTTCTTCGGCAGTTCCTAAATACATTTTAAAACCGTTTATTAATGATTGTGTTTGTAATTTTCTTTCTGAAGGTCTTTTTATTAAATATTGATAAATACAAATGGCTATAAAAGAAAAAATAAAAAAGCCCGCAGTCGCATGTAGGTTAGCTTTAATACCGGTGGTTTTGCTAATAAATAAAAAACCTAAAAAAACAAGAATGACAATAATACTCATAATCCCAAATACCCACCCAAACCATTTATACCTGCCTAACAAGTAGGTGACGATAAAAAACATAATAATGCCGCCAATAAGAAAAAACAGTGTAAAAAAGATTATAACAAAATCGAAAGACAGTTTATACCAAATATAACATTGTGCCAGTAAAAATACACCAATAATAATCAAAGCAGGTATAACTAATCGTTTGGAGTTGTTGCCTTTATTGATGAGTGTGCGATGTTTTGAATTAATTGCCTGCTTATATTTTGAAACAGCTGTTTTTAATTTAGAATCATACTTACCATCCAACACCACCTTATCTTTATTTATAAATAGCTGCTCAAAAAATTTTCTTTCTTCAGTAGGTAAACTGTTGTCTGCCTCTTTTAATTTCTTAATTATAAAAGAAGTATTTTTAAATATTCCCAGTGATTTAGTTTCTACTTGTTCAATGTGTAAATAACCTTTTACAGCAAGGCTAACGATGCTGGCTGTTAAAAAATTATTTCGGTAAGACTCTTTATTTATAATACCAACAGATGCCGGCGATAAATCTTCTGGAATATTAAATTGTGGATATACTGTTGGCTTGGGGGGGTCAATTCCGTATTTTTTCCAACTAACAAAAAAATAACCGCACAAAAAAGTAAATATAAAAGACAGCATAATACCCAATCCATATTTGTCAAAAAAACCGGGTGGGGGTGGTTGCGCAATAACACCTTTTGTAAATCCTACAGCTACCGTCATTCCTTCACCGGCAGCAAGGTTTTCGGTTTTCCAGGATACAGTATTTTTTTTTAAGTTGTTACTATAAATGCAATCCTGTTGTGCGCTACCATATGCTCCGGTATAACAGCTTTGCTGAATAACAGAGGCCTTGTTTGGCAAAAAAATTGTGGCCGAAGCTTCTTTAATACCAAAATCCCATTCATTTCCGGTTACATTCCAGTACAATTCATCATAGTTAGTAAAAAACCCAATTTGATTACTGGCTTTGTATTGTATTTGGTATGTATATTCACCGGGGCTCAGGTACACATCCTTATCTCCAATATAAATGGTGAAATTACCGGAAGTGTTTTTTGTATGATATTTCTCGGGGCTACCATTTTTGGTAACCTCAATAATTTTGTATCGAACGGTTTCGGTTGTATTGTTAATATTTCTGCTGGTAGGCAGGGTTCTAAAAATACCTCTTTGTATTAAATTGCCTGCAGCATACACCTTTATGGTTTCGGAAACGGTAATATCAGTAGTACTGTCAATTTGTATATCAGCATGGTAAAATAAAATTTCTTCCTGCTGGGCCACCGTAAATTGATGGCTTAACAGTAGTAGAAATACAAAAGCGTATTGTAATAGTTTCATTAATTTAAAATGAAATTTCGGGTACTTCTCTTTCTCGGTTATCCGTTAATTCAAAAAACGAAGCTTTGCTGAAATTGAAAATACCCGCAAATATGTTTCCGGGAAAGGTTTGTACAGCCGTATTATTATTTCTTACGGTACCATTATAATACCTGCGTGATTTTTCAATATCCGATTCTAAATTGCTTAATTCAGCTTGTAGTTGCAAAAAATTGGTATTGGCTTTTAAATCAGGGTATTGTTCTGCCAATGCAAAAAGACCCGATACGGCTTTAGTTAAAATATTTTCAGCATTTTCTATATCCTTTACGCTTTTAGCAGCAATTGCAGCATTTCTGGCTTCAATTACTTTCGTAAAAGTTTCCTGTTCATGTTGAGCATATCCTTTTACAGTATTTACTAAAGAAGGTATCAGGTCATGACGCTTTTTCAGCATCACATCAATACTGCTCCATGCTTCCTGTACTAATATTTTTAATTTCACCAGCTTATTATACATGCTGATGGCAAAAATGATGAGGAGTACTAAAATACCCAAAATGATAAGAGATGTGATTGTCATAGATTTACGTGATTAATAATTAATTTATAATTAAATAAGTGCTGTAAATATAGGAAAATTACCTAATGCTGTCTTTAATTACGCCCTCAAAGGCTAAAAAATAATAGCAAAAAGAATTAATACTTTTGCATTACAACTGTACTAACATGGAATTCAGACTGGACTATATAGAAAGAGAAATTAAGAAAACAACCCTGTTGTTACAGGCAATTTTACAGGGACTGCAAAATCCTAAAGAACCGCAGAAGGAGCATCAACAAAAAATGATGGCCGATATACAGCAATTGTTGGAATTAGACAATGATACATTGAGTTTGACAATTAAAAAAGACCAACGTTATTCTATGGATAATTTAAAACTACTCGCTGATGTTTTTTATGAGATACATCAGCAGCAAAATAACGATGCAGTACGCCAAAAAAGCCTCATGCTTTACCATCAATATATGCAAAACAACCATCAAACGCTGGACTTACAGGTATATAATAAAATTCAACACTTACAAAATCAATAATATGAAATTCGGACAGGTTACAAACCCTAAAGCGGTGGACTTTACATTGCCTGAAGACAGTCTGGCTACAAAAGAAGTGTTATCAAAAACTAAAGGCAAAAGTTTTAAAGTAGCTGTTGGAATGTGCTAAGTGGAATAAAACCGACTTAAAAAAATTTTATCCAAAAGGTACAAAAGATGAACTTGTATATTATTCGCGGCAGTTTAATTCAATTGAGTTAAATGCTACTTTCTACAACATGCCTTTACCGCAACAGGTAATAAAATGGAAAGAAAAAACTCCAAAAGATTTTCTCTTTTTCCCTAAGATAACCAATGCTATCAGCCATTACAAGCGACTGTTGAATGTAAAAGACATTACAGACGACTATTGTAATTCAATTGCTAATTTTGAAAAGCAATTAGGCATGGTATTTCTGCAATTGCACGATAATTTTTCGCCCAAAGAATTTGGGAAATTAAAAGCTTTTGTAGAGCAGTTTCCTAAGGGTATTCCACTGTCTGTGGAAGTGCGCAATGCAAAATGGTTTGAAGATGATGCTGTCTGGAATGATTACTGCAAACTGCTGACAAAATATAAAGTAAGTAATATTTTGGTGGATACTGCCGGAAGACGGGACATGATGCATATGCAGTTAACAACACCATCAGCCTTTGTTCGCTGGGTGGGTTGTAATGATGATGGCATTGATCAAAAACGCTTAGATGACTGGGTAAAGCACATACAATTGTGGCGGCAAGAAGGTTTACAAAACCTGTATTTTTTTATTCACCAAAATATGGAACTTTCCTCTCCCTTACTGGCAACTTATTTTATAAAAAAACTGAATAAGACTTTAACACTCGATTTAAAAATTCCGGCAAGGCCGGATGAAGAACAACAAGGGTTATTTTAAAAAAAAGTCATGGCAAAATGAATCACCATGACAAATAAATTCAAAACTTGTTGTAATTACTTTGTTGCCGTAATATTGAAGCTGATATTTACTTCCGGACGAATAAATTTATCGCCCAAAGATTGATCGTTACCATATACCAGTCCCCAATCGGTACGATTAATATTAAAATTAGCCTGCGCGGTAACTGTATTGCCAGATACTGTAATGATTGCAGGGAAGCTCACATTTTTGGTAGAGCCCTTCAGTGTCAGGTTTCCGCTAAGGGTATGTGTGGCCCCTTCAAGCAATAATTTCTGTGTACTATCTGCAGAGTAGGGTTGCACATTTGTTATTTCAAAAACAGCCGTAGGGAACGTTGCTACTTCAAAAAAATCGGGCGAAGCCAAGTGGCCAGCCAGTTTGTAAGAACCGCTGGTATCTGCATCGTTTATCTTCAGGCTCGCCATATCCAGTGTTAATTTACCTCCGGTAACATCAGCTCCGTTGTTTACAAAAATTTCGCCATTAGCAATATTAAAACTTCCATTATGCTGCCCTACGGGTTTTGTACCAATAAAGTTTACGGTTTGCGTGCTGTCAATTTTATAGGCTTCGCCAGAAGTAGTAGCGGCGGTTTGTTCTTCACCGGTAGCTGCATCATCAGCCTTAGGAGCCGACTTACAGGAAACAAATACAACGGTAATAATTAATAACAGGAATAAAAGATTTCGCATGAAAATTATTTTATAGATTAATGTTTAAACTTCAAATATAAGGTATTTTTAGGTATGGAAGTAATCTTTTATTAACAAAGATAAAAGCCCAAAACAAACTAACGTTTGTTTGTATTTTGTAAATACCTATATTTGCCCGAAATTTAGGATTGTCAATCAAGCCACCATAAAATTGTTAATAACCTTGTACCGAATTGAATCTAAAATAGATACAACATCTGCACAGTTTGCAGAAAACAAAGAGCAATACCTTAAAAGCATTCAGCTATTTCGAAAACGAATGAAGGAGATTACGCATCCTGAAAACTCTTCCAGCATTGTAAAGCATAAAAAACGTGGAAAATTATTGGCAAGAGAGCGTATTGATTTGCTGATTGATTCCAATACACCTTTTCTGGAACTTTCTCCTTTAGCCGCCTTTAATATGTATAATAACGATTTCCCATCAGCAGGTATTGTTACCGGCATTGGGTTGGTACACGGCCGCGAGGTAATGATAATTGCCAATGATGCTACCGTAAAGGGTGGCACTTATATGGAAATCACTATTAAAAAACATATTCGTGCGCAGGAAATTGCACTTGAAAATAATTTGCCCTGTATATACTTGGTAGATAGCGGTGGAGCCTTTTTACCGGAGCAGGATAAAGTATTTCCCGACCGACACCATTTCGGACGTTTCTTTTATAATCAGGCAAGAATGTCGGCTTTGAAAATTCCACAAATTGCAATAGTGATGGGCTCCTGTACGGCTGGCGGTGCTTATGTTCCTGCAATGAGTGATGAAACGATCATTGTTCGTAACCAGGGAACCATTTTTATTGGAGGGCCACCCTTAGTAAAAGCTGCTACCGGCGAGGAGGTATCGGCAGAGGAACTGGGTGGAGCAGTAGTACATACTTCTGTTTCGGGAACGGCAGACCATATTGCCGAAAACGATCAACATGCTTTGGCTATTTGCCGTAATATCGTTGCCACATTTGCACGGCCTCAAAAACAAGTGTTAAACCTTGCCACCATAGAAGAACCTTTTTACAATCCGGAAGAATTATACGGCATTGCACCTGTTAATTTACGGAAGCCGGTTGATTCTAAGGAAATTATTGCACGCATTGTAGATGGAAGTCTTTTTCACGAGTTTAAAGCAAATTATGCGCCAACAATAGTTACTGGCTTTGCCCATATTATGGGGTTCCCGGTAGGTATCGTTGCCAATAACGGCGTATTGTTTGGAGAGTCTGCTTTAAAAGGAGCACATTTTATTGAACTCTGCACTGCCAGAAGCACACCAATCCTTTTTCTTCAAAATATAACCGGATTTATTGTGGGAAAAGAATACGAACACAAGGGTATTGCGCGCGATGGTGCTAAAATGGTTCATGCTGTGGCTAATGCCAATGTTCCAAAGTTTACCGTAGTATTTGGCGGTTCTTTTGGCGCCGGCAATTATGCCATGTGTGGACGAGCCTACGATCCCCGATTTTTATTTATGTGGCCCAATGCAAAAATTTCTGTAATGGGTGGCGAACAAGCGGCAGGTGTATTAACATCAGTAAAGCGAGATCAGTTAGCCGCCAAAGGAAAAACGGTTGATGAGAATGAACTGAATACGCTGCGCGATGCTATTCTTGAAAAATATGAAACAGAAGGCTCGGCATACTACAGTACGGCAAGGCTTTGGGACGATGGAATTATTGACCCGGCAGACACACGCAAAATCATTGCAATGGGTATTGCTACTTCATTAAATAAGCAATGGGAGCCCACCGTAAATGGGGTTTTCAGAATGTGATGTAAATATCCTTAAAGTTTAACGCAACATATTTGTTGAACCATATTTAATATTTGTATTGATAAAAATAAACCATGTATCAAACAATTGAAATAGAATATAGTGATCAGGTAACAACCATTTGGCTTAACCGCCCGGAAGTACATAATGCTTTTAATGAAGAGATGATTGCTGAAATAACTCAGGTTTTTAAGGAAATCAATCTCGAAGAAAATACACGTATGATTGTTTTAAGAGGAAGAGGAAAAAGCTTTTGTGCCGGCGCAGATATTAACTGGATGCGTGATGTAGCTCAATACAGTTATGAACAAAATTTAAAAGAAAGCCAACAATTATCCGAATGTTTTTACAGCATCTACACCTGTAATAAACCAACAATAGCGGTAGTACATGGGGCTGCCATAGGTGGAGCCAACGGCTTGTTAGCGGCTTGCGATTTTGTTTATGCCGAAGAGAATACGGTTTTCTCTTTATCAGAAGTTAAAATAGGGATTATCCCGGCCTGCATATCGCCATACATTATAAAACGAGTGGGAGAGTTTCCCGCCAAAGATTTGATGCTCACAGGGCGTAGATTTAAGGCCGAAGAAGCTGAAAAACTGAAACTAATAAACAAATCCCTTACTAACGATGAACTTGAAACAACACTGAAGGAAACTATTGGGCTTTTAAGTTCGAGTGGGCCAAAAGCAATAGAAAAATGTAAGCAGTTAATTCATAAGGTTACTAATGAAATTGATTTACAGGAAGCATTATCATTTACTGCAAACATAATTGCCGACATCCGCACATCCGAAGAAGGCCAGGAAGGCATGGCATCATTTTTAGAAAAAAGAAATCCGAATTGGGTAAAATAGATGGATAATCTTACAGGAAAATTAAAATGATTAAAAAGATATTAGTAGCAAACCGCGGGGAAATAGCCTTACGAATTCAACGAACAGCAAAAGCCATGAACATTGAAACTATTGCTGTTTACTCAAATACCGATAAAGAAGCAGCTTATGTAAAAGAAGCAAATGAAGCAGTTTTACTCACAGGAGAAAAACTAAGCGATACCTATCTGAATATTGAAAAAATAATTGCAGCTGCCCAAATTTGTGCCGCAGATGCCATTCACCCGGGGGATGGTTTTTTATCGGAAAATGCTGATTTTGCCGAGGCCTGCGAAAAAGCAGGAATAATTTTTATTGGGCCGCCGGCACAAGCAATTTATGCTATGGGCAATAAAATACAGGCAAGGGAAACCGCCGTAAAAGCCGGAATGCCGGTAGTACCGGGCATTACAGGAACCCCGGATGAATTATTGAAAAATTATACCAAGGTAGGTTTCCCCCTGCTCATTAAAGCGGCGGCTGGCGGAGGAGGCAAAGGAATGAAAATAGCAAGAAGTGAAGAAGAGTTGGCACAAACATTAGAAGCTACAGCAAGAGAGGCAAAAAATTATTTTGGTGATGCAACAGTTTATATAGAAAAACTGATTGAAAAACCGCGCCATGTGGAAGTTCAGGTTTTGGGCGACCAATTTGGCACAATGCTGCATTTGTATGAAAGAGAATGCTCCCTGCAAAGACGGCATCAAAAAATAATTGAAGAAGCTCCCTCTCCAACATTAACGCCAGAAGTAAGAGAAAATATTTGCAAAGCTGCGGTACAGTTGGCTGCTTCTATCGGCTATTATAATGCCGGAACTATCGAGTTTTTAGTGGATGATAAATTGAACTTTTATTTCCTTGAAATGAATACCCGCATACAGGTAGAACATCCTGTTACCGAACTAACTACGGGCATTGACATTGTGGAACAACAAATAAAAATCGCTTCAGGGGAAAAACTTTTATTTCAACAAAAAGATATTAACCAAAATGGGCATGCTATTGAATGCCGCATTTATGCCGAAGACCCGCAACAAAATTTTATGCCATCGCCCGGTAAAATTAATTGCTATATAGAGCCAAATGGAAAAGACATTCGTGTAGATGGATTGCAACTCAAAAAAGGCAATGTTATTTCGGGAGATTATGACCCAATGATTAGTAAACTGATTGTTTGGAAAAAAGGCCGGGAATCTGCAAGGAATACTATGATTGATGCATTAGCACAATATAACATCACAGGCATTAAAACAAATATTAGTTTCTTAACCGGGCTGTTACAACACACAGATTATATTTCCAACGCTATTGATACAAAATACATTGATACTAATTTGAATAGCATCAATAAAGCAATAGAAGAAATAAGGCAATCGGTAGATAAACAAATTTTAATTGCAGCCGGATTGGCAGAAAGTTTAAGACCCACAATTAAGAAATCTGATAACAACATCTGGCAACAAATTGGTTACTGGCGGCAAATTAACAGATTGCATGTAAAATTAGATGAAGACAATTATACGCTTGATATACCAAGTTCATCTTTTCCTATTATTTTTTTTGAAAACAACCAGCAGCAATTTAAGGTTGAAGTAGAAAAAGACGAAAACGGCACACCGGTTTTTAACATCAATGATGTATTGTATAAAATGATTGTTACTACTGAAGAATCGGGCGTTTACAATATCTTTTATAACGGCTTTCATTATATATTTAAAAGGCCTGATATGCTTGAGCAGGATATAACAGTTGTTACATCAGAAACCAATAACAACGATCCGGGTAATATTACCTCCCCCATGCCGGGCAAAGTAATTGCTATAAACGTACAAGAAGGCAGCGTTGTAAAAAAAGGCGATTTGTTATTAATTGTAGAAGCTATGAAAATGGAGAACAATATTATATCTCCGGTTGATGCTACTGTTGAAAAAATTATGGTTAAAGAAGGCATAAAAGTAAACGCCAGCGACCCATTAATACATTTAAATGTTAATTAAAAAACCTTATCAATTAAAAAAAGTTCTATGGATTTTAATTTAAGTGAAGAACACCAGATGATCCGGAAAATGGTTCGGGATTTTGCAGAAAAAGAAATTAAGCCCAAAGCCGGAGAGTTGGATGCCCGGGCTGAGTTTTCTCCGGAGCTTACCCGGAAAATGGGCGAGTTAGGATTGTTTGGAATTTATCTTCCCGAGCAATACGGTGGTTACGGCATGGACTATTTAGCCTATATTATTGCCGTAGAGGAAATTGCCCGTATAGATGGGTCGCAGGCGGCAACACTGGCTGCACACAATTCCTTAGGAATCGGCCCAATCTTTTATTATGGAACGGAAGCCCAAAAAGAAAAATACTTACCGCATTTAACCAATGGGGAAGGCTTGTGGGCCTTTGGACTTACAGAACCTGAAGCAGGCAGCGATTCTCGAGGAACACAAACTACCGCTAAGTTAAAGAGAAATGAATGGGTGATTAATGGTAGTAAAATTTTTATAACCAATGCCTCGGCAGAAATGAGTTTGGGAGTTACCGTTCAGGCTGTAACATCTGTTGGAAAAATAAAAAAAGAGTTTAGTACTTTTATTGTAGAAAAAGGAACACCCGGTTTTACAGCCAGGGAGATACATGGGAAGCTAATGTGGCGAGCCAGTGATACGTCAACTTGAGACTGTGATGATTGTAAAATTCCACAAAGTAAGTTACTGGGCGAAGTTGGGCAGGGTTCACAAATAATGTTGCACACACTCGAGTCCGGGCGGCTTAGCATTGCTGCCATGGGATTAGGTTGTGCGCAAGGTGCGTATGAACTGGCATTAAATTATGCGCAACATAGAAAGCAGTTTGGTAAATCAATCACCAAATTTCAGGCAATAGCCTTTAAGCTGGCAGATATGGCCACAAAGATTGAATTAGCCAGAAACCTTTTGTACAAAGCCTGTTGGTTGAAAGATACAAAACAGGCTTTTGCCAAAGAGGCCGCTATGGCAAAATTATATTGTTCTGAAATAGCGAAAGAAGTAGCGGATGAAGCGGTACAAATTCACGGCGGTTATGGCCTGTTAAAAGATTACAACGTAGAACGCTTTTACCGAGATCAGCGTTTGCTCCAGATTGGTGAAGGCACATCGGAAATTCAACGCATCGTTATTTCAAAATATATTGGTTGTTGAAATGGAAGAAAACAATTTACCTTTTATTACAGAATGCCCGCGAGATGCACAACAGGGATTACCCTATGTAATCGACCCCGGTAAAAGGGCTGCTTACATTAACCAATTAATGCATGCCGGTTTTGACGTAATTGACTTCGGCAGTTTTGTATCGCCAAAGGCAGTACCACAAATGGCAGGCTCCGATAAAGTACTCGCTCAAATTGACCGGACAAATTCTAATACAAAACTTCTTGCTATTGTTGGAAATCTTCGTGGGGCAAGCGATGCCGCCAATCAGGAACAGGTGGATATTATAGGTTTCCCATATTCTATCAGTGAAACATTTTTGCAAAAAAATATTAATTCCGGCACCACAGATGCATTGCATTTAGTGGAAGGTATTAAATCGGTTTGCGCTGCATCCAATAAAAAATTAAGGGTTTACATTAGTATGGCTTTTGGCAATCCTTATGGCGATGAGTGGAATGAAAGTATTTTACAACAAAGCCTTTGGCAATTACAGAATCTGGAAGTTGAAGAAGTGATGTTGTCTGACACAACCGGTTTGGCAACACCCGAATCTATTACATCCATATTTGAAAAACTTATCAAAGATTTGTATATTCAATGTGGGGTTCATTTACACAGTTTGCCACATGAAAGCCTGAAAAAAATTGATGCTGCATGGAAAGCCGGTTGCCGCAGGTTTGATAGTGTGATGAATGGCCTTGGCGGTTGCCCGATGACGGGTTATGAATTGCTTGGAAATGTAAATACCTTAGATATTTTGCATTATTTTAAGGAGAATAATATCCCGAATAATTTAAAAGAAGATGTGATTGCCGATTTGGCTATAAGTTATAGTGATTTTGAGAACCTGTGATAAGCTTGCCATAGTAAAGCCGCCAATCCATACACTTCATTAAAACAACGACCATGATTAATAAAACCGTAAAGAATGTTAGCGATGCTTTAGCCGGCGTAAAAGATGGCATGACGCTGATGCTGGGCGGTTTCGGGCTTTGCGGTATTCCCGAAAACTGCATTGCCGAATTAGTAAGGCTGAATGTAAAAAACCTTACCTGCATTTCCAATAATGCGGGTGTGGATGATTTTGGGCTGGGCTTGCTTTTACAAAAGAAGCAGATAAAAAAAATGATTGCTTCCTATGTAGGAGAGAATGCAGAGTTTGAAAGGCAATTACTAAGCGGTGAATTAGAAGTAGAACTAATACCTCAGGGAACCTTAGCTACAAGATGCCTGGCCGCCGGGTATGGTATGCCGGCAATATATACGCCAGCCGGCGTAGGTACGGAAGTTGCCGAAGGAAAAGAAATAAGAAACTTTAAAGGAAAAGATTTCTTATTAGAGTATGCTTTTGATGCAGATTTTGCAATAGTGAAAGCTTGGCGGGGCGATACGGCAGGCAACCTGATTTATAAAGACACCGCCCGCAATTTCAATCCTATGATGGCAATGGCAGGAAAAATTACTGTTGCGGAAGTAGAGGAATTAGTACCCGCAGGGGAATTGGCTCCCAATCAAATTCACACGCCCGGTATTTATGTACACCGTATTTTTCAGGGTATTAACTACGAAAAAAGAATTGAACAGCGTACGGTGAGAAAACGGAACGGATAAATATTATCGTCTTTTCAACAAAGCGACGTGAGGAGCTATGGAGAAATCTCAGACCACCTGTCGGCTTTTTAATAACAGATGTAGCACAAGTGTTATATATTTTTATAAAAATTAAAAATGGCTTTAACCAAACAGCAAATAGCGCAACGCATTGCAAAGGAAATAAAAAACAATTCCTATGTAAACCTGGGTATTGGCATTCCAACCTTGGTGGCTAACTATATTCCCGAAGGCGTTCATGTAGAATTACAATCGGAAAATGGTTTGCTTGGCATGGGACCATTTCCTTTTGAAGGGGAGGAAGATGCCGACCTCATCAATGCCGGAAAACAAACCGTAACAACATTACCCGGCTCCGCCATATTTGATTCTGCCATGAGTTTTGGAATGATACGGGCACAAAAGGTTGACCTCACCATTCTGGGAGCTATGGAAGTTTCTGAAAACGGGGATATTGCCAACTGGAAAATTCCCGGCAAAATGGTAAAGGGTATGGTCGGGGCGATGGACTTGGTAGCATCTGCCAAAAATATTATTGTAGCCATGCAGCATTGCAGCAAAGACGGCAAATCAAAATTGCTGAAAAAATGTGCGCTACCGCTCACGGGCATCCGTTGCGTAAAAAAAATAGTAACTGATTTGGCAGTATTGGAGGTAACCAATGAAGGGTTTGTTTTGCTCGAACATGCGCCCGGCGTTACAGTGGAGGAAATTCAAAAAGCTACAGAAGGGAAATTGGTGATAAAGGGGAATGTAAAAGAAATTGTTTTTTAAGCAGTTGAGAAAGCAAGATTTTCTCCAATTCCACCAGCTTGTTTTTCATCTTCTTTAATCAGCAGTTTTGTTGTAACAATATATATTTTAAAGAAATTTAATGAGTATGTTTTGTTCAATTGCATTTGATATATTTGTTCAATAATATTGTTAGCTATGAAACTTTCTTTTCTATTGCTATTCCAGTTTATGTTTTTTGTTGCCTTTGGCCAGTCAAAAGTTTTTGTGTATTATTTTGATGCAGATTTCAATCCTACAATTAAATCTAAGGCTATTGTAATGGGCCGTGGTATAAAAACAGAGAATGGTGTCATTGTCAATTTTTTTAATACCAAAACAGGCAAGGTGTTTAATATATGCAGCTATAGCGACTCTACACTTGCCATATTGAATGGTGATAATAGCGAGTATTACGACAATGGAAAACTGAAAAAATCTGAGACCTTTAGTAATAATGTACTAAATGGTATTACGCAAAGCTGGGACTCAACAGGCTTGTTAATTGATTCCATTGTATATGAAAATGACAAGATGCAGAACAGTTTGGGCGAAAGGTAAAAGCTTACAGAAGGCAGCCAATTACTTTTCAGATTTTAGAGGTTCAAAAAAACAATGACAATCCGGCTACTTTTGGGCGGAGGACATTTGGTTATTGATTTGTGTTAAGGGAGTAACTATTTTCTTACTATTACCCCATCTCCTCCTTTACAAACTCCATCAAAGTTTTAATATAGGCCGGCGATAAATCAAATTGTAATCCGGCTGTTTCAAAAAGTTGTGGTAAGGTTTTGATGCCGCCCAAACTTAACGCAGCAATATAATTATTCAGGGCTTTTTGTTTATCGGCTTTAAATTGTTGCCATAAACCAATAGCACCTAATTGCGCAATACCGTATTCAATATAATAAAAAGGCACTTCAAATAAATGCAGTTGTTTTTGCCAGCCGTAGTTACGGTATTCGTCAAGCCCTGTTATATCAAGGCTTTCGGGTGTAAACTCGTCAAAAATCCTGCGCCAGTTGCTTACTCTCTCCTCATGCGTATGCTGCGGATTTTCGTAGAGCCAATGTTGGTATTTATCAATAACAGCAATCCATGGGAAAATGGTTAATACCCTCTCCAAATGTTGTTCTTTGGCACGGATCAATTCTTCATTTTTATCAAAAAACACATCCCAATCGCCCATGGTAAAAAGTTCCATACTCATGCTGGCTACCTCGGCAATTTCCATCGGGTATTCTTTAAATCCGGTTAGTGGTAGCGGATGGGCTAAAAACGAGTGTACCGCATGGCCGCCTTCGTGTACCATCGTAATTACATCATTCAGTGTGCCGGCAGCATTCATAAAAATAAATGGAGCACCAGTTTCTGCCAGCGGACAGTTATAACCGCCCGGTGCTTTGCCTTTGCGGCTTTCCAAATCCAATCGCCCCATCTCATTCATTTTTTTTAGGCAATCTGCAAAAAATGGGTTTAGGCGGTTAAACGCTTCAATAGATTTTTGTAAAAGATCATTTCCGTTAGTAAAAGGCTTTAGCGGTTCAATACCTGCCGGCTCGGCATCCACATCCCAGGGTTTTAAAGGCTCAACACCCAGTTTTTCTTTTTTCTTTGTATAAATATCGTTCACTATTGGTAATACATGCTGCTTTACGGCTTCATGAAATTGAAAACAATCTTCTTTCGTATAATCAAATCTGCCCAACTCTGCAAAGCGATAATCCCGGTAATTTTTATAACCGGTATTGAGTGCTACCTGATGTCGTTTTTGCAAAAGAGAATCAAACAACTGATTTAAAGCATCCACATCTTCTAACCTTCTGTCATTTATTTTTCTATATACTGTTTCACGGAGCTTCCTGTCAGGATTTTCTAAAAATTTGGCCGCTTGTTGCAGGGTATATTCTTTACCCTCAACTGTTACACTCATTTTTCCGGCAATCACACCAAAGTTTTGTGCTTCCACAGTCAGTTCACTTTGCAGGGAAATATTCTCCTCTTTAAACAGATCGATATTCTTTTTTACATTTCGTAAATAAGTAAAATATTGTGTGGGAGCTAATTCTTTTGTAAACGGGCTTTCTACCAATTTTTTGTTCAACATATCGCTGTACGGCTGAATTTTTGGCTGAATCTCCATCATAAAATAATTGAACGCCGCTGCCAGTTCGGGATTCTCTGTATCGCAGGTCATGCGTATTTGCCGCCAGCAGGCATCCTCACTTAACACCGCTTCTATTTCGCTCATATCCTGCATCCATTTTTCTAAATCGTTTAAAGAATGTAAGGGGCGTTCTTTCAATTCAATAAAATAGGGTTCTAAACCTGCCCAATCGGTAACAACAAAATTTTCGGGTAAAAATTTTCTGGGTATGGGTTTAATATCAGCGTTTAACATAATTTCTAAATTAAAAAAAGGGGGAAATTCGGGTTCTTATAAATATTAAAGGCCATGTAGTTCATGGCCAATTAAAAAATTAATTAATAAAACATTAAGCATCTTTTTTCTTTGCGGCCGCTTTCTTTTTTGCAGGGGCTTTTTTGGCCGCAGCTTTTTCTTTTGCCGGAGCTTCTGCCGTGGTTGTTTTTTTGTCTTTAGACGCAGCCGGCTTTTCAGTTTTTTCTTCTGTTACAGCTTCGGTTGCTTCTACTTCTATTTCTTCTTCCGGCTCAGTGAGTTTGATTTCTATATTATTTTTCTTCAAAATATCAAACCATTTCACCATTTTTTTCATATCGCTGTTATACACCCTGTCAAAATCCATTTCGGGATAAACCTTTTCAAAATAGCTTTTAATGGCTTTATTATCTTTTGCATCGGGCAAAGCCTCAGTAGCTTTATCCATTGCCTTAAAAATTTCAACCAAATTTACATTATCACTCACCGTATAAATTTCAATACTCTCAAGGTGAGAAAACTGGTGCTTGCGCGATGCGGCAAATTTAGTCGTCTTTTCTTCCAAAGAGCGTACAATGGCTCCGTCTGTTTTACTGCTGACTAATTCAAATAATCCCGGTAAACCGGTAACTGCTACTAACTTATTATACTCCATATTTCAATTATTAGGGCTGCTAAGATAAATTACTTTTTGTTAACGACGATAAAGGATGCTAATAATATTACTAAGATGATAGGAATAGAGGGTTTTATATTATTTGTTAAAACAACAATAATGTAGAATAATTACACCTCATTCCGAAGGTTTAAGCTTTTTATGTCGTCAAAATAAACAAATCATGTATATGCAAAAAGCAGGGCTATTGTCTATTTTTCTCATTTTCAGTCTTTTAAGTCGCTCTCAATCGGTAAGAGGGGTTATTATTGACCCTGTTGAAAATGTGAAGGTAAAGGGAGTTACTATTGTTGTTAAAAATGTAGCCGATACATCAAAGAAAGAAATGGGCATCTCTGATGGTAAGGGTGCATTTAATTTCCCAGGTCTTACGTTGGGTAATTATATATTACAGGCCAGCTCTGTTGGGTTTGAATATTTACAACAACCTTTTTCGTTAACCGATTCTATTCCAAACCTCAATTTGGGCGAAGTATATCTGCCTAAAAAAACCGAAACCTTAGAGGGCGTTGTGGTAGTATATAAACCACCAACCGCTGCGCAAAAAGGCGATACTACGGAGTATAGTGCCAGCCAGTATAAAGTGAATCCGGATGCTACTGTAGAAGATTTGGTTAAAAAAATGCCGGGAGTAACCGTAGATAAAAGTGGTACGGTAACTGCACAGGGCGAGCAGGTAAAAAAAGTAACAGTAGATGGTAAAGACTTTTTTGGAGATGATGCCACCATTGCCATGCGTAATTTACCGGCAGATGTAGTAGATAAAATTCAGGTTTTTGATAAATTGAGCGAACAGGCACAGTTAACCGGGTTTGATGACGGTAACTCCCAACGGTCAATTAACATTGTAACCAAAAGCGGCATTAAAAACGGGCAGTTTGGGAGGATTTTTGCCGGATATGGAACCAATGACCGCTATCAGGCAGGAGGTAATGTAAGCTTTTTTAACGGGGATAGAAGAATTTCTTTAGTAGGTAATTTTAATAATGTTAACCAGCAAAATTTTGCCGGGCAGGATTTATTGGGTGTTTCAAGCGGCGGTGGTGGCGGTCGTGGACGTGGCCGTGGCGGACGAGGCGGTGGCAGCGATTTTATGGTAGGGCAATCCCCGGGCATCAGCCGCACCAATGCTTTTGGCATTAACTATTCTGATCAATGGGGTGATAAGCTATCGGTTAGCGGCAGCTACTTTTTCAATAATAGAAAAACAACAAATGAAAGTATTACCAACAAAATTACTACCATCAGCCCCGACTCCCTGCTGACTGATAATAGTTGGTACAACTCCGAAGGAAATGATTATAACCACAGGGTAAACCTCCGCTTTGAATATAAATTAGATTCTAATAATACCATTTTCTTTATCCCCAGCCTTAGTTTTCAAAATAATGAGTCTAATTCAGTTTATGGGTCAGAAGGTTATTATGCGCCTAACGACTCTACCAATACTTCTAATGGTCGTTCGGAATCAAGCAGAAATGGTTTTAACATTAACAACCTGTTAATGTACCGGCACTCTTTTGCCAAAAAAGGCAGAACCCTGTTTGTGGCATTGAATAACTCCTACAATAAAAACGATGGTTATAGTATTACTGATGAGTTTACCCGAACCTTTTATCCAACATTTATAAAAGACTCTACGCAAAATCAAAAAACCATCAACAATACCAATAGTAACCAATATGGCGGCCGCATAGGTTATACTGAACCGATTGGTACTAAAACCATGTTGGAGGTTTCTTATAACCTCTCTGTACAAAACAATAAAGCCAATAATGAATCTAATCAATTTGATGGCACTGATTATACTATACCGTTTCCGCAACTCTCCAATGTATTTGATAATAAAACCACCAGAAATAGTGCCGGGCTTAATTACCGCATTGGGCAAAGCAGGGATAATCAGTTGTCTTTTGGAGTAGATTTTCAAAATGCCAGATTAGAAAGCAATAGGATTTTACCTACTGCCACTACTGTTGATCAGACTTTTAATAATGTATTACCCAATCTTCGTTGGATGCGTAAATTAGGCAGGTTTAGTAATATGCGTATTTTTTATCGTGCCAATACCGATTTTCCAAGTGTAACCCAATTACAGGATGTGGTAAACCTAAGCAGCCAACTTACACCCAGTGTAGGAAATCCGTCTTTAAAACAAACCTTTTCTAATTATATTTCCGGTAGATATACCTATACTAATACGCAAAACAATAAAGTACTCTTTGTAAACCTGTCGGCCAGAAATACACAAAACTATATTTCTACAGCTACTTATTTAGTTAGAGGTGCCGACTCTACCATTGAAAACGGTGTAACTATTTTAAGAAACTCGCAATTGAGCAAACCCGTAAACCTTAACGGTTACCAGTCTTTTTATTCAATGGTTACTTTTTCTACGCCTATCAATACTATTAAATCAAATATCAATATTAATGCCGGAGCCAATTACGAGCGCAGGCCGGGCTTAATTAACTATAAAAACACGATAACAAAAAATATTGTGTACAACGGCGGACTTGGCTTAGTAAGTAATATTAGTGAGTATGTTGATTTTAACCTTTCCTATAATGTAGCTTTTAATAATACAATAAGCGATGCCAACAGCAGTAGTAATAACAGGTTTGTGAACCAAAGCATTGGTGCGCAAATAAATTTATTAAGCAAGAACGGTTGGTTTTTACAAAACGACCTTAGCCAGCAACGTTATACCGGACTTACCTTATCCGGCACACAAAATTATTGGTTATGGAATGTAGGGGCTGGAAAGAAATTCTTAAAAAATAATGCCGGCGAGTTGAAATTGAGTGTGTTTGATTTGTTAAACCAAAACCAAAGCTATGCCAGAACTATTGGTGATAACTATTTTCAGGATAGTGAAAACTTAGTTTTAAAACAATATTTTATGCTCACCTTTACTTATAGCCTGAAAAATTTTGGAAAAGGAAGAGCCTCTTCCGGTAGTGAAGAACGAGGTAACTGGCGTAGAGGTGAAGGTGGCCCTCCTCCCGGCGGTGGTTACGGCCCTCCCCCCGGTGGCGGTGGCCCGTTTTAAATATATTTACTAAAGTGCGAAAGTATATTTTCGCACTTTTTTTATTTAAAATCTTTTTTAAGAAAGTGTAACCCGCCCGTTCTCTTTAAAATCACCGGCAGTTTGTCCATAAATAGTTATCCTGTAAGAAGTATTCCCTTTTATTTCCCCCGAATGTTCGCCTAAGGCTATCAGGTAGTTGGCATCGGTACCCTTGTAAAAAAAAGCGGTTACACTTTTTTGCGAATTACCGGAACTTGCATGCAAAACAGGGTGGCCGTTATAAACATAACTTGACGAGGCTTTACCTTTACCTGAATAAACATCGTTAAGAACCTGTTTAAGGTTGGATTCTAAATTCTTAGGAACAAGATCGCTTTTTAGCAGATAGCTTTCGGCCTGTTGTTGTGGCATTGAAGTAGTTTGAGAACCGTCTCTCTTAATAATAATTAAATCCATAATAAGTATTGTTTAGAAGTTAATAAATACGATGAACCGTAAAAATGATTACAGCCCGTGTACGCAAATGGTTTGTTAATTACAATGCACAGCTCAGGAGAGAATATTTGGTGTTTCCGGTGTTTTCCTCTTAAAAGCTCAGCATTTGCCCAAATTTAGTAAAATAATTGTTGAACAAAATAATTTTGTTACAGCAAAACAGGTTTGGCATCTTCGTTCAGTTTAAGTACCCCCGGCTTTTTCCCTTTTTCAAAACTACCGTACCGGCCTGATATGCCCAATGCTTTTGCGCCATTACTGGTACCCCATTTTAAAAGCATTTCCAATGAAATATGGGGGAATTTTTTTTGAATAATCTCAATTTCATTCCAAATGCTCAATTGATGGTTAGAGGCTAAACTATCTGTACCCAACACAATTGAGCAATTGTTTTTTACAAACAAGGTTATATCGGGTAATTGCCGGCTAATGTACTCGTTTGCAGCCGGACAAAAACACCAGGAAATATGTACGGGCTGTACTTTGGTAAAAAGAATATCTTTTTCAGAAGTATGAACATTGTGTACCAGTATTAGTTGTTGGCCGGCATTAAATTTTGGCAAATAGCTTTGCAGACTGCTTTTTCCGGTAGCCATAAATGCTTCGGCATTTAGATTCATTTTTTTATATAAGTCAACAAATGCTCCTGTTTTATTTTCAAACAATAAGTTTTCGTCTGTAGTTTCCTGATTGTGTATGGTTATTAGTTTTTTTTCGGCATCCAACAGCATTTGCCATAACGGTGCCGATACGGAATAGGGAGCATGGGGCGAAAAAGAAACCTGTTCGGCCGGTAAGGCATCGTAAAAGATTTTTTTTATGGAAGAATATTGATCAAAGTTGGCTTCGGCATTTGCAGGGTCAAATCCCAACACCTCAATAAAATTGTGATAGTAAAGGTTGGCCTTTGATTTTTGCACAACCGTATCGGCGGTATTACAAATATCGCCAACGGCAACAATTCCGTTTTTAATCATTTCCCGTTCACTTTCTTCAATCGCATTTTCTATAATTTCTGCCGATGCCTGTCTGTTGGCAACCACACGGCCCACAAATCCGGTTAAACCGGTAGCTTCTTCAATTTTTCCTTTTAAATGGCTGAGCTCCAAATGACAATGACAGTTGATGAACCCGGGGCTAACAATGCCTTCTACTGTCAATACATCCTCTCCGGCATCCGCTGCGCTAACAATATCTTCTACAATATCGTTTTCGTTCAATATTAAAACCTCATCGGGTCTAAACCGAAAACCGTCAAACAATTGTTTGGATTTAATTTTTTTATACATGCCAAAGTTGTATAGTTGTTTACCACCGGGAATAAGACAAACTCCAAAATCAGAAATTAAATTACCTTTGCTCCCTTGTCAAAAATAAACTATTTAGATGTTAGATAAATTAGAGGCCATAAAAGCAAAATACGACCAGTTGGCAGTAGCACTAACCAACCCGGAGATAGTGGGCGATAATAAGCGGTTTACGGCCACCAGCAAGGAGTACCGGAGCTTAGAAAAAATTGTAACAGCTTATAACGACTATACAAAATTATTGAGCGATATCGATTTTAATAAAGAGGCATTGAATGATAGTGATGTAGAATTGCGCGAGATGGCCAAATTGGAAGCACCGGAACTGGAGGAGCGTAAGGATGAGTTGGAAGCACATATTCGCCAGTTACTCATACCCAAAGACCCACAGGATGAAAAGGATGTGATTATGGAAGTACGTGCCGGAACCGGGGGCGATGAAGCCAGTCTTTTTGCCGGGGATCTGCTTAGAATGTATATTAAATATTGTGAAAGGCGTGGTTTTAAAACGGCCATTTTAAGTGAGAGTGAAGGAACCGTGGGTGGTTATAAAGAAGTACAGTTAGAAATTAAAGGCGAAGATGTATATGGCACCCTGAAGTTTGAAAGTGGCGTACACCGCGTACAAAGGGTGCCCAATACGGAAACACAAGGCAGGGTACACACATCGGCAGCTACCGTAGCAGTAATGCCCGAAGCCGAGGAAATAGATTTTGACTTAAAAGAAAGTGATGTAAAAATGGAAACCTCACGTAGTGGTGGGGCCGGCGGCCAAAACGTAAACAAGGTAGAAACCAAAGTAATGCTTACGCACATACCGTCGGGTACTGTGGTTATTTGCCAAACAGAAAGAACACAATTGGGCAACCGCGAAAAAGCAATGGGAATGCTGCGTACCAAATTATACGAAGAGCAGGTACGCAAGCAGGAGGAAGAAATATCGCGCCACCGGAAAAGCTTGGTAAGTAGTGGAGACAGGAGTGCTAAAATCCGTACCTATAACTATCCGCAGGGGCGTGTAACCGATCACCGTATTAACCTCACCTCTTATAATTTAGATGCATTTATGCATGGCGATATTCAGGAGTTTATTGATAAATTACAATTTGCCGAAAACTCTGAAAAGCTGACTAAGCAGGAGTAACATCTTTTTATTACCAAACCTGTTCTACCACCTGCCTTTTAATTTCGGTTTTACCAAATTTTCTGGGGAAATAAGAAATAGTGAATAAAAAGTATTGCTGCAACCCGTTGCTAATACGGGTTGATGTACCGTACATATCGGAGCTGTTAGAAATATTCTGGAACTTCCTCAGCATATCCATTGCCGAAAATTTTAATTCTATTGTTTCGCTTTTTAATGCCCTGTATGTTGCAAAGGCATTCCATAAAGGCATGGGTTTTGCCAAGTTGCTGTTCTTGGTGTAATCAAAGGTGGAACTCACGCCCAAACCCTTCGGCAGGTTTACAGTTACCCCTAAATTGGTAATATTGGTAAAGTTTCTATACGATGTAAGCCCTGCTACATTTTGAATGGTGCGGCTAATATTATACGATTGCCCAATACTTACAATGTATTTTGACTGTATGGATACTTGAAATGTAAACTTATTATACAAGCCAATAGCCTTAGGTATTGTATATACTTCATTAATATAAGTAGGCGTTTGGCGGTTGTTATAAGAGCCGTTGTACATTAATTGCAAGTTGCTCTTTTTTATTTTTCTAGAGATATTAAAACCGTAAGAGGCATTATAAGCATTGCTTTGCGGTACATTAATATAATAATAGGTTCTTCTTCCGGAACTGTCTGTAATAAGGCTGTCCACTGTGGGATGGTTTGTATAAACATACCCTGCATTAAAGTTTCCATTATAGGAATATTTTGCTTTGGGGTTTTGGCTGTTAATGCCTCCGGAAAGAGAATAGTTATGGTTAATATTATTTTTTAAAAAAGGATTGCCATACCTGATGGAATAGGCATTAATATCATCAGTAATAGTATAAAGCTCGTCAATAGTAGGGTAACCAAAATTTTTACGATAGGTTGCAGAAAAGTTAAACCGCCGTTTCTCTCTTATATTGTAATAAGCGTATAAAAAGGCTTCGTACCTAAAAAAAGCAAAGGACCGGGTAAGATTTCGATTACTGATGGAGGAACTGTTCTCATCTTTTTTAAGGTCTTCTATCAGCGTAAGATTAATTCCAATGTTTCTATCCCGTTTCTCATTCCATTTAAAAAAGTTTTTTCTAAATTGAATCTGTGGCGAGTATTCTAATTTTTTGTTCTTATTTAGATAGGTAAGCCGGTTATCGGTTCTATATTGTTGTGTGGTGCTATCATAATTAAATGTTGCCTGGTTGTTTTCGCTATTGTTATAATTTAGCCACTGTACAAAGTTCATATCAATACCGAAGAAATTATACCGGCCTAACAATAATCTTTTAAGCCCCTCATACGTAAGCGTTGCAGTAGCCTCCGTGCTGCTATTGTTGTTTTGGTAACGGCGGTTATAACTGGTATCTTTTGCATCATCAACAAATGAATTGAAAATGCTATTCTCGTAGCGGTCGCTCTTATTGTCGCTTCGGTTAGCGTTTATATCTACTCTGTACTGTGCCAATGGATTGTCCTGGCTCCTTTTTGAAAATATTATACTGAGGTTTTGATTATTTGATTGGGAATTGCCAAAATTACGGTTACGGTTATTACTGATAAGATTGCCGATACTGTCTTTAACATCTGTAATGCTGTTGGCGTTATTGCGGTTATTGCTCCATCCTCCGTTACCGTTCACTTCAAAATTATCATCATAGCTGTTAGTTTTTATATATTGAATACCAAAATTATGATTATTGCTTAAAGAGTTAATTGGATTCAATGATTTGTTGATGGCCCGGTATGGTTTGGTTGTTAATCCTTTGAATGTTTACAAATCTGTCGGCACCGGATTTTGTATAGTTCACCGTTATCCGGTTATTTTGGCGGCTATTGGTGGTTTCAATAAAATTATGGGTAAATACGCCGCCAATGGAATGGTTTTTATTAATACCATCATTATTAAAATTACCTACGTATCTAAGGTTGGGATTATAGTTGCGATAAGTATTGTTTTGAAACATTTCCTTAAGGTTGCCTATGTTTTTATTAATATTGTTATACCCACCGCCAACTCCAAAGGAGGTGGTTTTATTATACATTTGAAAGGAGAGGTCGGTTTCAAAACGGTCTCTGGTACCATAGCCTACGCCTAATTTACCAAAATATCCTGTTTTTTTATTTTCTTTTAATTTAATATTCATGGTTAACAGCGAGTCCTGTATTTTACGCTGTTCCTGGCTTAGGCTTCTGTCCACCTCGCTATATACCTGAATTTTATCAATAGCCTCCTTAGGTAAATTTTGGGTGGCTATTCGGGCATCATTTTGTCCCATAAAAGGTTTGCCATCCACCAAAACATTCGGTATAGGTTTCCCGTTCATGGTAATACTGCCATCGGCTCATACTGTAATACCGGGTACACGGGTAAGCAGGTCTTCCACCACGGCATTGGGATCCATTTTAAAAGCCGCCGGATTTATTTCAAGTGTATCGCCATTCATCCTAATAGGGATTACGGCAGTAACAATTACATTATTGCTATCGTTAAAAGATGGGGAGAGTATCACATTTATATTCAAAATACTACTGTCTATTGTAATGATGCTGTTATAACTTTTAAATCCGGCATAAGTAATATTCAGTAATAAATCTGTTTGCAAAGGCAGTTTGTTTATGGTAAAACCGCCGTACCCGTTGGTAAGTTGGTAATTAACTAAAGATGAATCTTTTTTTAATACCGTAACCGTGGCAGACTCCAACACAACGCCGGTAAGAGAATCCTTTACCGTTCCTTTTAAAATACCGGTTTGCGCAAGCAGACCGGACGAAAAAAAAGTTAGTACTGTTATCAGATAAAAATATCTTGTCATTAGTTGTCTTTAATGGTGTATTCAACAATTACCGGAGTGGGGTTTTTAGGATCGGTAAAGCAGGCTTGCAATTCCGGTGGATAGGAAGCCGATTTGCCTTTTTGCTCATAAGCTGCTTTTAAGGTTTCCGGGGTTAGCAATTTATAATACCTGTTATCCTTTCTGGTATATCCATATTCGTTCAAAATCGGTAGCTGAAAGCTCAGGCTGTCTGGTTTTATTTTTTGCATGTTATATGTAGCAAACGTCTTTTTGTCGTATAATATTTGATAGTAATTACCCCAAAGGCTAACGCTAATAATTAGGAATTTATTCTCATCATAACCCAAGTACACCTGCCTCATCATATTACCGTTATTGCGTTCAAAATTTTCCCGGTCGGTTTTGTTTTTAAAGGGTTGGGTAAGGTAGGTTGCAGGTATCGCATTTCCCATAGGCAATACTATTTGGTATAATGGCGTTATGCTATCCTGGCTAATAGTGTAAATAGTATCATTATAAGGACGGGAAACAAAAAATAAATCCTTACGATTAAGTGTATAGATAGAAGAACCAACATACCGGGCATATAAATACTTGGGCTCGTTTTGTTTATTATAAGGAAAATAGCCTTTTATAAATTTTGTGTTTTTGTAAATTTTTATTTCGTAATCGAAGCTGTCTTTATAGTTCTTATTTACATCAATTCTATTAGCAGCATACAAATCATCTTTTAAATTATAAGCATCCAAAATATCAAAAGCAGTTGGGGTGGCTTTTTTAATGGCAAGCAGGCTGTCATCTAAATCAATAAAAAATTTTTTGAAGTACTTTTTGTTTTTCGGATTGGCAAAATTATCCTGAATTTCTCTGGTGTCTTTTTCCGATAAACTGTAGTTTTTATTAGTAAAAAAGAAAATGAATCCATTTTTGTTTTTATCATAGCTTGGCGATGCACCATCCCCCATTTTTTTAAAGGAGATGGTTTTATAGATTTTACCATCTTTGGTATAAAAAACCAGCTCTTTTTCAAAGTAATTAGAAACAATAAAATATTTATCGGTAATTTGAATATTACTGTACTTGCTATAATTTTGCCCTTTCTTGGTTTCCAAGGGATAAAATTTCAGAGAGTCGATAAAACGAGACTGGTTTTCGCCCAAAGCTGCTTTGGGGCTGATATAAATTTTTTGCAGTTGCCCATTAGCAGGCCTCACAATACAAAAAAATAGTGTTAGCAATAATACAAATTTCACTTACAGGGTTTTACTTGTAAAGTAAATGAAAAACTGTTAATGACGTGATAATTAATCAGATATTTCCTCTTTTTTTATGCGTTTTGAATCGTCCTGCATGCTGTTTTTTTTATTTTCTTCATCCACACTCATTAATACTACCCATGGTTGCATGGTATTGGTTTCTTCAAAAATTACTTTTAGCATGGCAAGGGTGGGCATGGCGAAAAAAATACCTGGGATACCCATTAAAAAACCGCCAATGGTAGCCCCCAATACAGTTGTCAGCGCATTGATTTTTACTTTAGATCCTACAATCTTTGTCATCAATATATTGCTGTCAAAAAAATGAATAATAATCATACCTGCAACAATCCATACTATTTGTAAAACGGATGCATCGGTAGTTAATGATACCAGTACGGTAATTACTATGCCAGAATAAATTCCTATATAGGGTAGTATATTAAGAATAGCAGTTAAAATACCCAGAAAGATTGCATACTTTATACCAATAACGGAGAACAGCGTAGTATTGGCCACACCTACAATTAGCATCTCAATTAATAAGCCGGATAAATATTGTCGTAATATTTTTTGGGTATTATCTGCTACCTTTTTCACCATCTCTTGGTTTTTCTTAAACAAAGCCAATAAAAAATTTTTAACAATATGACGAGAGGATAGCATAAAGAAAATATAAACAGCCACAATTATAATAAAACCAATTAACTCCGATACGGTAACTACCGTTGTTCTAATAAAAGCAAATCCGTTGTTCTCAATGTTTTTATTAACAGTTTGTCCGGCCTCTTTGGTGTTTACCTGTATATTTAAGGTGTGTTCCAGCCATATTTTTACCGTATTTAATTTTTCCTGAAGGTTTTCTTTAATGGCCGGCAGATCATCAAAAAAACTAACAACCTGTGAGGTTAACAAAAAAACAATCAAACTAACAAACAATAAGGCTAACACCAGAGACAATAAAGCTGCTAACGGCCTGTTTATTTTGCGGTGTTCAAAAAAATTAGCTACCGGTATCAACAGCATAGTAATGAGAATGGCCAAATACAGAGGGGTTATAAAACTATCGGCATGTATAATTATTACGGATAATGCCAAAAGCATAATCAAAATGGTTGTAAACTTTTGTAGGGGAATGGCTATTTTCATACTTTACATTAACTTGCTTAAAGATACCAAAGTTTTAGTCTATTTGTAAAATACAAATTATATGCACAGCATGGATGCTTCTAATTTTTATCTACCAATATATACTGTTTTTAACGAAAATACTTAAACAACCCACCGCAACAAGGATATAAGATGCATATTAGCGTAATGCAAAACTTGGTTTGTAATTAAATAAAATACCAAGGGGCGTATTTAAAATTATCGCAGTAGAAAAAGCACTCCTTTTGGTGTCATTTCGATCAGTCCCTTCGGAAAAAAGTTTCTTTGATTATTGTGATGGGATGTTTCCTTTTAATCGACATGGCGAAGCGACAATTTTAAATGCAAGCATAACAAGCCATAATAGTAATCCTCGGCTTTTATTTTTCCCTTTTTGCTTTAAAACCTCACTTATTTACATACCTTTCTATTGGTTGCCGGTTTTGCAAACTACGTCCTAAAGTAAGTTCATCGGCATATTCCAGCTCTCCGCCAAAAGCAATACCTCTGGCAATGGTAGTAATCTGCACCGGTTTTTCCTGTAATTTTTTTTGAATATAATAAATAGTGGTATCTCCCTGAATGGTTGGGTTTAAAGCAAAAATAAGTTCTTCGGTTGCTTCCTTTTCTACCCGGGTTAACAAGGATTCTATATTCAATTGTGCAGGGCCAATACCATCTAAAGGAGAAATTACACCGCCCAGCACATGATAGGTGCCGTTAAATTGTTGGGTACTCTCAATAGCAATTACATCACGAATGGTTTCTACTACGCAAATCACTTTTTGCTGGCGGTAACTATTAGCGCAAATGGTACAAAGCTCCCCATCAGCTACGTTATAACAGCGAGTACAAAATTTAATTTCTGTACGCATACGAGCAATCGTATCGCTAAATTTGGATACATCATTACTGTCCTGCTTTAACAAATGCAATACTAATCTTAAAGCTGTTTTTTTGCCAATACCGGGCAGTCTGGCAAATTCATTGACTGCATCTTCTAATAATTTAGATGAAAACTGCATCCTGCAAAGATAATGGGTAGCAGCCAACGCATAACTGTTTTACAAATAATTATAAGGTACGCAGGTTTTACTATCTGTTAATATTTTATCTTCCTTACAAGGAAACGATGGCAATAACAGTAAAAGATTTATGTTTGCAACTGTATGCAGGTAAAAAAAATAGTAGCCGGATTTATTGCAACGGCAATAACGGTAGTACCCTTACTTTTTACAGGAGGTTGTGCCAGTATTGTACCGCCATCGGGAGGCCCCAGAGATTCACTGGCTCCGGTTATTGTAACAGTAGATCCACCCAATGAAACTACTAATTTCAAAAACAAAACCATCACCATACAATTTGATGAATATGTAGAACTGAATAACCCCTTTGAAAATATGGTGGTTTCACCGTTACCCGTAAAACTTCCCGAGGTTAAACGTAAATTAAAGACTGTTACAGTAAAACTGAAGGATTCTCTGGAAGAGAATACAACTTATTCCATCAATTTTAAAAACGTAATTAAGGATGTAAATGAGGGCAACCGCGCCAAAGACCTGTTATACATTTTTTCAACCGGTACTTATTTTGACTCTTTGCAATTAAGCGGCAATGTAAAAATTGCCAGAACAGGAAAGCCGGACTCCACCTTAATTGTAATGTTACACAAAAATTTGGACGATAGTGCTGTGGTGAAAGACCGCCCCCGGTATATTGCCAAATTAGATACATCGGGAACATTTTTATTTCGCTACCTTACACCCGGCACTTACAGGTTGTATGCTTTAAAGGACGAAAGCGGCAGTTATAAATACATGGATAAAACACAAATTTTCGGCTTTGCCGATAGTGCCATTGTATTAAAGGGGGGAGAACAGCATGACCCCGTTATCATGTATGCATACGCAGAAGAGGAGGAAAAAAATGACAACACATCCACAGAAAAAGAAGACGATAGCAGACGGCTAAAATTTACCACCAACTTAGAAGGTGCGAAGCAGGACTTATTACAGGCTTTTATTATGAAGTTTGAAACCCCCTTGAAGAATTTTGATGCAGAAAAAATAACACTTACTACTGATACTACTTTTTCTGCCGTAAGCGGCAACCGCTTTACGCTTGACAGCACTAAGAAAATGGTTACCATGAACATGCCTTGGGAAGAAAATAAAAATTACAATTTAGTACTGGCAAAGGATTTTGCTACAGACAGTTTGGGCAAGCAATTACTTAAAACTGACACCCTGCATTTTACCACTAAGGCTAAAAGCGAATATGGGCAGGTGAAGCTTACATTCCTAAATCTTGATATGGCAATTCATCCGGTATTGCTACTGATGCAAAACGGCCAACTAAAAAACGCTTTTCCATTAAAGACCAATAAAATTGAATTGCAGTTAATTAACCCCGGTGATTATGAAATGCAAATACTGCACGATACCAATGAAAACAGCAAATGGGATCCAGGAGCATTTTTTACAGAACACCGCCAACCGGAAATGGTAACTTTTATTGAAAGAAAATTATCGGTAAAGCCCAATTGGTCAACAGAGTTTGAAGTGAGATTACCCTAATAAAAAAACGTTTATACATTTCTTCTATCAAGCCCCCAAATTAATTTGGTTTGTATGGTATGTAAAAAATTATTTTCGCTTAGGCGTAGCATATTAATATGAAATTTTTCCTTTCTTACGGCCAGCGATACGTTTTTAGAAACCACTTCCTTTCTTGAATCGAGCGAACAAATAATTTCATCTGAACGGCTTTCAATCTCAAAAGAAATTATACTATTGTCGTTTACTACCAACGATCTTACATTTAGGTGATGTGGGGCAACGGGCGTAATAATAAAATTTTCCGAATCGGGAAAAACAATAGGGCCGCCACAACTTAATGAATATCCTGTAGAACCTGTGGGTGTGGCTACCATTAACCCATCGGCCCAGTAAGTATTTAAAAATTCTCCATTCATGTAAGTGTGTATTTTTAGCATGGAAGCCGTATCCCGCTTCAATACAGAAAACTCATTTAACCCAAAAGGGATATTACCAAATAAGGGAAGATCTGCATCCAAATGTATTAAAGAGCGCTTTTCATTTACATAAGTACGGTAAGCAAGGGCTCTTATGGCTAAGTCCAGATTTTCTCTATTAATACTGGAAAGAAATCCAAGTCTGCCAAAATTAATACCCATGATGGGGATGGGTTTATCTTTAATAATAGTTATGGTATCTAAAAGGGTGCCATCGCCGCCCAACCCAATCATAAATTCAATATTCTTATCTAAATCTTCATGGGTTGTAAAAGAAGGGGTATCTGTATTAAGGTGAATGCTACTACATAATTCCTGTAACAAGGGTTTATATACTACATACTCTAACTTATACTTTTCTAGTTCGTTAAAAAAAGTTTTAACATCTTGTATTTGGGCTGATTCAATCCCACGACTATAAACGGCTACTTTCAACTGTTGATTTTGTATTTTTTATTGTTCCACCTGCTGGCTGGCAGACGTAAATACCTGCGGTAAAATTCATTTTGCTATAAACAATCTCGTTTTAAAAATCAATTATTTTTATAGCTCATTTTATATTTACTGAAAAGTACTCTTCTTTTGTAAATATAAGCTGTTTTGCCCTAATTGGTTAAACGACCATTCAATTTTTAAAGTAAAATCGTACATGGTAACAACATCAAGCCCTATGCCACCTCCAAATAGTAGTTTATTGTTTAATACTAAACTGGCCGGGTTTGGGTGATAGGCATACCCAACATTACCAAATACTTTTCCGTAAATTTTTAAGGGTATTAGTTTGGGCGTAAGCCATTTTGTACCGGGTATGTGCAGTTTAAAGTTGGCTATTTGTTGTGCAAGGGTAGTGTGAAAAACCCCACCGGCAGCTCCGTCAACCACATAATACTCGTAACCGCGCAGGTAAAAATCATCATACCCTAATAATTGCGAAGTGTAATAGGGTTGCCTAAAAGGCACTTTTATGGCTGCTGCCGTACCCATGTTAAAATAAGCACGGTTAGTTAAAGGCCAGTATTTAATACCTTTTACGCCAAAGATGGTCATATCCACATCTCGGCCAAAGCCTCTTTTCGCAAGCAATAATTCAAATGCATGTCCTTTTGTAGGGTAAGGGTTATAGTCAAAATTTCGATGGTTAAGTCTGTAATACACTTCGGGATAACTTACCGTATTTTTAAGTTGCTTAAAATAATTGGGATTTAATATTAATACAGAATCATTAACCCGGAGTTTGTTATAACTTACTCCAAAACTATGCTGGGTGTAAAATGCCGGACGATAGGTGGCTTCTACCCTGGTATTGAAAAAAATTTTAGCAAAATTTTTATCGTGCAGCTTTAAAAAAACCTGTTTATCGCCAATGGTATTATAATTTATTTCATGATTTTTTCCAATGGCCATATCAAAGTTAATTCCCCATTTCATGTTTTTGTCAATAAATGGCCGCCGGTAGGAAAGCATAAGTTGTTTTGTATATCCGGTAATGAAAAAAAAGCGCAGTTTATCATTGTTGCCGGTAAAATTGTCAAGCATTAGCTTTAAACCATAGTCAACTCTGGAAAGGCTCATTTTTTCCTTAAAAGCCCATTGGCTAAGGTTTCTATCCACTGGTTTTAAATAAGGGAAAGGCCATATATACCAACGTTCTTTTACTGCAATTTTTATATCAATACTATCGGGTGTTAGGTTTGAAACAGATAAATGAGCTTCGTGAAAAAGGCTTAGATTTTGTAATCTGTATTCAGCATCCCGAAAACTTTCGGGAAGGTCTTCTATTCTAATAGAATCGCCTTGCGTAAATGCCAACTCCCGTAAAATAATTTTATCGTTAGTTCTTTTATTTCCTTCTAAAATAATTTTGTTTATAATAAAATACTTAGCAGTGCTATCTAATGATTGCAAAGAATCGCCAACAAGCATTGCAGGAGCGTATTCGGATGCGATTGTATTTATAGCTGCGTTTTGTGCAAATACAGGAAGCACACTACTGCAGTTTAAAATTAAAACTACCAGTAAAAAAGGAATATTTTTTTTTGCACTATGCATTCGTTGTCCTCAAAAGCAATATAGTTCACTCATTTAAATGTTAAGATAATTCATCAAATTTTCATAGTTGTCTTTTAATTCGTTTGCATATAATTCTTCTCCGGAATAATATTTTACATTGTATTCGTACCGTTGAAACGAAGATACAATGTCAGATATTTCCAGTTTGTTAATTTTAATGGTAACCAGCATGCTTGTGCTATCTGGTATGGAAGATGTATTTAGCTGTGTAATATGCGCATCGTTCAATTCGATTATTTTGCTCATTTCAGAAAAAGAATATTGCTGTGGATTTACCTCCAAAACAATCATAGCTCCTTGTTCCTGTACATTCATAAAACCGGCCAAATGCTTTAACAATTGATCGCTTTTAATGCATCCTGTTAGCACAGCTTCGGCATCGGTTACAGCTATTAAATTCAAATTATTGGCAGTAGCCAGTGCCACGGCTTTTAAGAAATGATCATCCTCATTTACAAATACGGGTTGTAATAAGTGCTGTAATTCGCCTATGGTGCAATCTCCATCAACTTCTAAGAGTAAATCTTCACTAACAAGGCCGGCAAACTTACCTTGGTTGGTTACAGGCATTTGCCGAACATTATAATCCTGCATTAAAGTCAATACCCTGTATGCAGGATCCGAAAATTTTACATGAGGAATGGCCTCAAATGGTAAATTTTTTATTAACATAATGCCTTTTAGTTGTATGACTAAAATAATCAGGCTTCTGTTGCAATAGAGGCGTTCTTTTTAAGAAAATTAAACAAAATTTTATTAAATTCTTCGGGAACTTCCATCATTGGAGCATGCCCGCATTTGTCAATAAAATGAAGTTCGCTGTTAGGTAATAATTTATGAAATTCTTCGGCAACAAATGGAGGGGTAACATTATCGTTCTTACCCCAAATAAGTAGTGCCGGAATATTAATATTACCTAATTCCTCGCCTAAATTATTACGAATGGCACTCTTAGCCAATGCAATAATTTTAATTACTTTCATCCTGTTATTCGTAATTCCAAATACCTCATCTACCAGCTCTTCCGTAGCCATTGCAGGGTCGTAAAAAGTATATTCGGTTTTCTTTTTAATATATTCCCTGTCGCCCCGCTTGGGATAGCTGTCTCCCATAGCACTTTCAAACAAACCAGAACTTCCTGTAAGAATTACAGATTTTACTACAGTTGGCTCATTTCTTAATAAATATACCAAACCCACATGCCCACCAAGGGAGTTGCCTAAGAGGTTTACGTTTTCGTAATTCCTTACTTCAATAAATTTTGCAACATATTTTGCCAATCCGGTAACACTGGTATGTAAAATATCTAAATCAAGCAATGGTAACATGGGTACCACCACTTTATTGAATTGTTTAAAATAATCAACTAAAGGAGTGAAATTACTCAAAGCTCCAAAAAGTCCGTGTAACAACACAAGAGGATCCCCCTCCCCTTCTTCAATAAAACTGAATTTGCCGTGTTGTTTAATTTCGTACGCCATTATTGTTAATATGAGGCTGCTAATATATAGATTTTAATAATGCCCTGAATATTATTTATTAAAATCAGCATATTTATTGCGCAAACAGCTGTGATTATCCTTCAAAACTATTTAATTTTATGGGAAATCAATAAATAAATTTACAAGAAAAATCCCTATTTGATTTTCAAATAATCCTAAAATAATTAGGCCTATTTGCTTCCCAATATACTTTTATTTTTACGATTATCAATATTTCAATTATTTTTAAAGCCGACGAAGTTACATGTTAACGAAAATTTGAATATGCCGGTAATTAGTATTCCTACCAGTTTTAATATTGATGTTGAGTTTGAGCTTCCCTCTTTTGGCAGACGTATGATAGCTTTATTAATTGATATGGTGATACAGGTATGTTATTTAATTATGGCAAGCCGTATAGTTAGTTTTATACAAAAAACCAATACCTGGGGCTTTAAAGACGAAAGCCATAATTTATGGGCCGTAAACCTGCTTTTTATGACTCCGATATTTGTGTATTATATTGTAATGGAAATTACTACTAATGGTCAAAGTTTGGGTAAAAAATTAATGAAGCTGCGGGTGGTTAATATTAACGGGGGCAAAGCCAGTATTAGCCAGTTTATGATACGCTGGTTGCTAAGAATAAGTGATACATGGATGGTTATTTTACTTATCCTGCTCTTGTCTATTATGGTGGGCTATGGCAATTACGAAACGATAATTGTCTTGATATTTGGTTTTCTTTTTTTACTTACAGATATTGTGCTGGTTATAACCTCCAAACGATCGCAACGAATAGGCGACATGCTGGCAAATACGATACTGATAAAAACTAATACAAAGGAAAGCCTTGACAATACAGTATTTAGAGAAGTGGAAGATGATTATGTACCTGCGTTTAAAGCAGTAATGCGTTTGAGCGATAAGGATTTGAATATTATTAAAACTATTTTAGACACCAGCCGTAAAACGGGCAATTATGCTTATGCCAGAACGGCATCGGATAAGATAAAAAATTTTCTGCAAATACAATCAGACCTTGAACCGGAAGATTTTCTTGACAGGCTGTTAAAGGATTATAATTATTTATCGGTAAAATAACCCTTCATTTACAATGCACCGCCCAATCCGGCTGCCAATACGGCTAACACCAATAAACCAGCAGACACAATAACAAGAATAGCACTGGTTTTAAAATATCCCGAAAGGCTATAAAGTCCTGTTTCAAGTAGTTGAGGCTGGTTAGCTTGTAAAGCCTTTCTGCTAATTTTAGCAAACCGGTACAAATAATAAAACAGCAGTATATTAATAGCCGAAGAAAATAGTAATGATGCAATTGATGAACCCGTGGCTATACTGGCTGCCGAACTCTCTTCAAACCCTTCTTTGGCAGGAGCTACGGTTTGCGGTTTTGTAAAAAAAATAATAAAGCCCAACACCACACTGCTAATGGAAAGGATGGCAGATATGCCTGCAACCTTTGCCGTACTAATAATACTGTGTTTTGTATATACGTCAAGTTTTACCGGTAAAGGAGTTTCGGTGGATTGAAAATCTGTCATAATTTAACTGAGTAAAGTAAAAATATTTATCAGTAACCCTATACTGCCAACAATGGCCGATATAAGAAAAAATTTTTTAAAAAAAGAAAACCCCTCTGCAATAAGGGTCGTATTATTTTGTTGCGCACCCTGTTGCAATAAAGTAGCCCCTTTGTAAAGAAAATACAGTATAGCCGCAATAATAAAAAAAGCTATAAAAAAAACGGTTATAAAAAGTCCGTAAAGGCCTTCTAAGGATACAGGCATTACACGTTCAATAGTTTTAAACAGTGTAGTTCCATTAAATAGTACAACTATTACAACAAATGCGCCTATTGCATAACCGGCAACAGCAAGCATTTTTCCCCAACGACCCGTTTCATATATTGCCTGCAAAGCTCCCGGAGAAATATTTTCTTCAAAAATAGATTCGTTTTCCTGTTCCTGCATATTAATGAATTAAAATGTAAAATTAGAGGCTATATACTTATCTCCAAAATAAGATTGGCTATATTTTTTGTATCGGTAAAATCAGCAATATCAATCCATTGCATTTCTTCCTGCTTTTTGAACCAGGTCATTTGTCTTTTGGCATATCGCCGGGTATTTTGTTGTATCATTTCGGTAGCTTGTTGCAACGATAGGTGCCCATCAATATACTCAAACATTTCTTTGTAGCCTACAGTTTGCAAGGCGTTTAAATGGCGGTATGGTAATAAAGATTTTACTTCGGCCTCCAGTCCTCCCGCCAACATAACTCCTACACGTTTATTAATACGCTCGTTCAGCTGTATGCGGGGCATTTCCAAACCTATCTGTATAATACCAAAATCCCTTTTTGTTTTAGTGTAGGTGCGATAGCTGATAACGGAGCAGCCGGTGGTTTCAATTACTTCTAAGGCTCGCATCATACGCTGTGGATTTTGCATTTCGCCTTGCGCAACAAATAGTGGGTCTTTTATATGCAGTTGTTGTTGTAACCACTCCATCCCCCCTACTTCATATTTTTTAATGATAGCCTGCCGTATGGTTTCCGGTACTTCCGGAATAACATCAAGCCCTTGGGTTAAAGCTTTTATATACAGGCCGGTACCTCCAGTAACTACTACCGTTTTATGTGTAAGAAAAAGTTTTTTTAAAAGAGCCAAAGTATAGTTCTCAAAATAAGCCGCATCTATTTTTTGCTGAATGCTGTGTGAGGCAATAAAATAATGTTTTACTGTTTCTAATTCGGCTATAGAAGGTCGGGCTACGCCAATTTTTAGTTCTTTATAACATTGGCGGCTATCTGCCGAAATGATTACTGTATTTAACTTACGGGCTACAGCAATAGCTGCATTTGTTTTACCCACAGCAGTAGGACCGGCAATTACAATTACTTTATGGGATGTGTTTTGCAGGGTATAATGGTTTAGTCCTCGTCCTGAAATTCATCAGCCGACTCATCAATACCGAAGTCTTCACCTTTTTCATTTTTTTCTCCAAAACCTACGGCTCCTTTAGTGAGGTCATATTTTTCTTCAATATCGGCAAATTTTTCGCCCAACAAACCTTTTGTGCCGTACTGTTTGGGGCTAATACCCTCCGTACGTACGGTAGCTGGATAACAAATTTTAGAATCGGCTTCTTTAGAAACGTTAATAAGCTCTATTAAAAAATTCCATTGCTTATGAAAATCATATGTATAGGTGAACCGCTGGTTCGTGTTTTTAATCTCGGAGCCTACTGTTGTTTCAGCCATTAAAAGTGGAGGTACTTTGTACGATTTATCATATACTTCAAGCGTTATTTCCCTGCCCCGCTGCCAATTATCATTGCTGCGGTAAAATGTAGCCTGATGCTTATTGTCAAACTCGTAAGCTTTTAAAATGGCCTGATGTAGCTCTGCAAAATACTGGGTATGCATGATTACAATATCCCTGTATATGCTGTCATCCTCCTCAAAATATATCCTGAATTTAAAAATTGCCATAAGCAAAATTACGTAGTTTACAACGAAACATCTAATAGATATTGCTAATAGTATAGGACTCCTTACCTAACTGAAAGTTGTCGCCCGGCTTTTTCCCTTCTAAAGCTGCATATGCGGGGGCTTTGGTTGAAACACAAATTAGCTCTTTACCACCGGCATCAATAACAGGATTGGAAATACCAATGAAGAAATACTTTTTATCAGTATCAATTAATGCTCCTAAACTAATACTGTCATTTTTGCTTGTCATTAATTGTTTTACAGCAATTAAATCATTTTTAGCCTGTTGCAATTGCAAATTATAGCGCATTTCCATGTCTTTCGACTCGTTTTGCTGCGAAAGATCATCGGGGTCAATGGTGCTATTTTCGTCAATATCCCATATTTCTTTCAACTCGTTGATGGACTCCTGAAAACTAGAAATACTGCTTTCCAGATGAGGCAAGAGGTGGTTTAAAATTTTTTCTTTCATATAAATAGCTATTCTTACAAAGTTATACGAATTTGAAATACATTACATACCAAAACAATATATTTCAAATTCGTATTATGCTGTTGGCATACAAACAACATTGCACAATGGAGATTTGGCGGGGGCTGGTCTATTTTGTTTGTTCTATCGGTATTAGTAAGTTACAAAGTGTCCTCAATTCCAGATATATTTAAATCTTTTATTCCCATAAAACCTGTTTTTTTCAGTAAACTTTCTTACTTTTGCCGTCCTTTCACAAACAATAAGGGTGGTGCTTTATTGTTAAGAATATTGAAAACAAGCATGTTCTCCCATGCGCATTCAAAAAAAAGTGAAAAATAAAATAGTATGAAACGTACATTTCAACCTCATAATCGTCGTCGTAAAAGTGTTCATGGCTTTCGCAAGCGTATGCAAACAGCAAACGGGCGTAAAGTTTTGGCCAGCCGCCGTGCTAAGGGCCGCAAAAAATTAACCGTTTCTGACGAGAGGAAATTAAAGTAAATTTTTAGCAAAACAGAAGGTATTGAGCTCCCAATCGGGGGCTTTTATTTTAGGTAAACATCTAATAAGCCTTCAGGTAGGGTTACCCAAATCTTTTTTCTTTTACGATCAATTTTTTGAAGGCTTTCCTCGTGTAGTGGGATATATACATCTTTTTGTTGTATTTGCAGGCGGCAAAGGATTTGGTGCGGTTGTTCTATAACCTCTTCAATAATGCCCAGCTCGTTCGTATTATCTATTACCTTATATCCCAGCAACCCTACGGGGGTGCTGCTATCGGCATACTGGTCAAAGTCTTTCCGGCTTAGCCATACTTCCTTTTGTAGCAAATTGCGGGCTGCTTCTATACTGTTTACTTCTTCTGCTTTTATATATACTTCCTTGTCGTTTTTAAGACGTGCAGCCTCAATAAACCAAGGTAAATAATGACCGGACTTATCTTTAATAAAAAAAGTTTTTAACCCTTTTAATGCTTCTTTTGCCCCTAAACCATGTTTTAATACTAACTCTCCCTTAAGGCCATGAGTACCGGCAAATTTTCCTATGCTAATGTAATGTTCGTTGCTCAACTATTATTAATTTTTATTACTGTTGGTATTGCTAAGGTATAAAACAATTTTCATGCGGTTATTTGCTATTAGGCATCGGCATAAAAAAAGGCAACCAAAATTGGCTGCCTTAATTCTTTGTTCCGTTTAGCGTTGAAATTATTCTGCGCTACCTTCTGCTGCTGCCTCTACATTAGCTGCGGCTTCGGGCTTTGCGGGTTCCTCGGCTTTAGGTTCAGCTACTTTACGGGGTGCTGCACTGGCTACTTTGCGTTTAGCTCTTCTTTCATCAATAGCCTTTTGCTGACGTTTTTTCATTTGAACTTCATGCTCTGCACTCCACGTAGTGAATTTTTGCATAGCAGTTGCTTCATCAAATAAACCAAGTTTAACTCCGCGTAGTAAATGCTTCAGGTACAGTACGCCTTTAAAGCTTAATATACGACGAACAGTGTCAGTAGGTGTAGCACCTTTATTCAACCATTCTAAAGCTTTTTGACGATCCAACTCTATAGTAGCCGGAATAGTCAGAGGGTTATATGTCCCTAATTTTTGAATGAACTTACCATCACGAGGGCTTCTTGCGTCAGCCACCACAATAAAGTAAAAAGGTCTTTTCTTAGACCCGTGTCTTTGCAATCTGATTTTAGCTGCCATTTTAAATAGAAATTTAAGGCTTAAAAAAAATTGTTAGTTCCCAATAAACATTGGGGCATCAAAAATAGCAAAAAAGCAGGTAAAATGTATGATTTTTTTAAAAAACTATCGGTTTTTTAAAAAAAGGAGGACTTCTTTTAATTAATTGATTGAATTGTAGCCGTATATAGGTAAATATTGCTTCAGGTTACAGTTTAAATGAATTATCTGTTTTTTCAGTTTTCCGATTATGATAATTAAAATGATTAAGCAATACCCGTATTTCGTTAAAACCAAAACTTTCGGGCAAAGCCGATTTCCATTGTCCCAAACTATTAAAAGTGTTCTTTTCAAAAATACCGGCAAACTGGTTAAGCATTTCTTTAGAAAAGAGTTTTTCTATATCCAAAACACCTACGCTTGCCATTTTTGCCAAGTGGCTTAAAATAGTGCCTTCGGTTACACCTCTTTCTTCTGCTATTTTTTGAACTGATTTGCCTGCTTCAAACATTTCGAAACTAATGAGGTGCGAAGGTTTCTTAGCAACTTTAATGTTTACATCTTCTTCGATTGTTTTTTGATAGAGTTTTTTTCCTAAGAGCGTTACATCTTGCAGGTTCTTTAAATAGTTTTCCAAGTCTTCCAAAAATGTTTTAAACCCTGTATTAAAATTTTTTAACCCGCTTTGACCTTTTGTTTCAGCGTATATATTTTTTAAAGGATTAAAAAAAGAGGCGTTCACCTGTTCAAAAAAATAGTTAACCGCACCAACCGATTTTTCTTCTACCAACAACCAATCTTCGGTTTCCTGTGTAGCAGCTATGGCTTTGTTTCTTGAAAAAAAAGCGAATTTTTCAAAAACAATTACAAGTGCAGCCGTTTTTTCTATTAGTTCTACAGCCAATGTTGTTGCCTGCTCATTATGTAAAAATCTACTATCGTTTACCTGTTGCTGCCAATTGGCAGATTCCTCGTTTAACCAATGAACATCTAAGCGTGCTAATAATTTTTCTACGGCATAATTATATTTTTCGTCTTCTAAAATAGCTTCAAAATGATTCCCCGCATCGGTTTCTTCCTGAAAACGGGCGATCCTGCTATCGGTTAAAATAGCTGCCGGTGTAATTGTTGATTTTAAAATAATACCTTCTAATGTACGGCAGCGGCTTAATGCCACATACACCTGCCCGCTGGTAAATGAACGACCTGCATCAATAATCACCCTGTCAAATGTAAGCCCCTGGCTTTTATGTATGGTAACTGCCCATGCCAACCTAAACGGAAACTGCTCATAACTGCCTACCACATCTTCCTGAATATTATTTTTACTGTCAATCGAGTATTTTTTGTTTTCCCAAAGCTCTCTTTCTATTATCAGTTCTTCGGTCTCATTATCGGGTAAAACATGTACATGGTCTTCATCCAGCAATGTAACAACGCCCAGCTTGCCATTAAAATATCTTTTAGCTTCGGTACTGTCGTTTCTTATAAACATTACCTGAGCCCCTTCTTTTAAAATCAGCGTTTCTTCATTTGGGTAAAGATGGGGTTTAAAATCGCCGCTAACAATGGCTTTATACTCAAAAGGTTTGCTATCAATTTTTTCTAAATTCCGATTGTTAATAGCATCCGCTATTCTGTTATGGGTGGTGAGGTGTACGTAAAATTCCTGCGGTTCAAAATCGGGTTGATACCGGGCATTGAGTTCCTCAAAATTAACCGCATCAAAATCCCTGTTGCGGATGGCGTTAAGCATTTGCAGAAAATTACCGTCTGTTTGGCGATATACTTTTTTAAGTTCAACAGTTAACAGCGGTAGATCTTTTAATGCAGCGGCATCAAAAAAATAAGGAGAGTGGTAATAGCGGTTTAAAATACTTTCCGAATCCTGTTTTACAACGGGTGGTAGCTGATAAAGATCGCCAATGAGCAATAGCTGTACGCCGCCAAATTTTTGTGTAGTACGGCGAGCGGTTCTTAAAGCCAAATCCATCATATCCATCACATCGCAACGAAGCATGGATACCTCATCTACAATTAAAATATCTAAGTTGCGCAAAAGCTTTAGTTTTTCCCGACGATATTTAAAATGGGGCAATAAATGCTGTATGTTAATAGCTATATTAGGATCCGTGTCATCAAAAGTGGGAACATGGGTTTGTAACGGCAGACCAAACATGGAGTGAATGGTTACGCCCCCTGCGTTAATGGCCGCAATGCCGGTGGGCGCAACAACAATATAATTTTTTTGCGTTTTTTGTACAAACCAATTAAGGAAAGTAGTTTTTCCGGTGCCTGCTTTTCCGGTAAGGAAAATACTGCGATGTGTGTATTCTATTAAATCAAAAAGTTGTTGCAATAATTTATGGTTTGTGTAAAATGTTCAATATATCATCAAAAAATAGCACTGCTATTGTTTTTCTTCGAGGGTAATGTGTTGACTGCGTACCGGTTCTCCAAAAAAGCGGGTGGCATGGTTATCAAAATCTTCTGTAGCATCGGTTGTAAAAAATTGCAATTGGTTATTTTTGCTACATTTTGTTTCAATTTCTGGATGGCGGTGTAAATAATCCATCAGACTTTCTGCTACTATAATGCCCTGTGAAAGCAGGGTTGCCGCTACGGGCAAATAATCTCTTATTTGTTCCTGCATAAGTGGGTAATGCGTGCAGGCCAGCAAAACGGCATCAATATTATCTCCTTTTTGGAATAAGGAATGTAAGTTTTTTTTAATGAAATATGCTGCTCCGGGTGTGGTTATCTCGTTATTTTCAATAAGCGGTACCCACATAGGGCAGGCTTCCTGATACACTTTTACATGGGGGAAAAACTTTGCAATCTCAATTGGGTAAGATTGGGACGCTACTGTACCCGTAGTGGCTAAAATACCTACTTCATGGGTTTGGGTATATTTACCAATAGCTTCGGTAGTGGGGCGTATAACACCCAGCACTCTTTTTTGCGGTGCCAGTGTAGGTAAATTGTTTTGCTGAATGCTACGCAATGCTTTGGCTGATGCAGTATTACAGGCTAAAATAACTAAGGAACACCCCTGATTAAAAAACCAATTTACTGCTTGTAATGTATATTCATACACGGTTTCAAAAGATCGGGTACCGTATGGTGCCCGGGCATTATCGCCCAGATATAAATAATCATATTGCGGTAAGTGGTTGACTAATTCTCTTAAAATAGTTAATCCACCATATCCGGAATCAAAAACACCTATGGGAGCAGGTTTTGCCATGTTAAAATCAAATATAAAAATTTAATGGCTGATGGTAAAACAAAAATGCCCGGGAATGCCGGACATTTTTAAAATATGTTGGTAAACTAATTATTTGGTTGCTGCCGGAGTAGCACCGGGCTCGGGTATTTTTACACCAAGCTTATCTGCTACCGCCTTTGTAATATCATCTCCGGGAGGGCTGACAATTATAGCCTCAGGAGATAAAATATAAGCATAGGCTTTTTCTTTGGCCACCGCCTGAATGGCAGTACGCACTTTAGCAAATAATGGATTTAATAATTGATTTTGCTTTGATTGATAGGCTTGATTGGCTATTTGCTGCCAATTATTAATTGTTTCGCCTAATTGCGCCAAATCTTTTTCCAAAACTTGTTTTACCGAAGCCACAGTTGACGGATTCTTATATACACTATCTTTCTCTTTGTAATCTGCAACAAACCTGTTCAATTGCCCGTCAAGCGTATCTTTTGTGTACTTATCTAATTTTGCCTGAACATCTTTAATTTCAGGTAATAAATAAACAAGGGCTTCGCCATCTACATAACCAATTTTTTGTTGAGCATTAGTGGTAATGCTACCACCGATAATTACGGCTAATGCCAATGCAATAGTTCTTATTGTTTTCATTTAAAAATATTTATTCAATTTTTATGATGTGATAAATCCGCAGATGGTTGCTATTTTAATCTTAATTCTCTTAAGATTTCATCACTTTTATCCAGCTTCGGGTCGGCAAATATAATGGTTTTCCCTTCACTTTTGTCAAAAATCAAATCGTAACCATAAGCACTTGCCAACCTTTTAACAGCATCGGCTATTTTGTCTTGTAAAGGTTTCATCAGTTCTACTCTTTTCTGGAACAAATCACCCTCAAAACCAAAACGCTTTTTTTGTAAATCCCTTAACTCTTTTTCTTTATTAAAAAGTTCGTCCTCT